>CAJGBV010000015.1 GCA_904501755.1 Clostridiaceae bacterium
AATCCGCCAGTTAAAAGCAAATCATCAATGGATTTAATGATCTCAACATCGGTATCAAGATAAATTCCGCCGTTGTCATAAATTATTTTAAGCCTTGCATAGTCGCTGACAAAAGCCCACTTACCCGCTTTATACGCTTCATTCAGATAACGGTTTTGCGTTAAATCAAAATTATCTTCATTGTGGCAAACGATTTCATAATCGGGACAATATTTTTTCCAACTTTTAATACATTTCTTTGCAAGTTTTGGCATTTTGTCTTTACCAAACCAACAATAATGAATCACTTTGGGAATACTCATTTTTTCTTCCTCCTAAGTGCTATTATGGTTTTGAATGCATCCTTGAAGAAAGCAAAATTCACTACTATGTATAAAGACACAATCCAAAACGAATGAATAATTCCCTTAATTAAAAGACTTACAAACGAAAGGTCACAAAAGCTATCAACAAAGAACACACACATAATTGCTACAAAAACAACTCCATTAACAAGCCATAATTTATATGTAGCAAAAACACTTCTTTCTAAAACCTTTTTGTTTGAATAGTAAATCATCATAGCCCCTCTATATAAAAGAGCAACTATTGTACCAAGGATTGCACCACAAATTCCCCAAAGAAGAATTGCTACCACCGATACAACAATATTGATTATCATTTCAACAATTGCATGGGAGCGTGTTTCTTCAAATTTACCCGAAAATTCCAAGACGTGATTTGACGGTAATTTTCCATTAGCTAATAAATTCATAATAACAAACAAAATCACAAGATAAACATTTGTATAATTAGCGTCATTAATACCACTTGTGTATATCTGAATTAAGGGTAAAAGGAATACTGCCATAAGTGTATAGATTATGAAGGTTGCCATTATGTAAAATGTTTCATAAACATTATATACCTTCAAAAACATTTCCCTATCGGTATGGAACATTTGTCCGAGTGCAAAACTAAATCCCGAAATAATGCTTGTAATAAAGTTCTGCACCTGTGAAAAGAAAATATTATAAATCGTATAAACGCTAACAACCTTAAAGTCGGTAAGGATTGATAAAAGTAAAACATCGGTGTTGTTAAATACCATTCCCGAAACCTGATGCACAAGTACCGATTTTCTTTGAGAAACTGCCTCATAATCGGGTTTTGCTTTAAGGTCAAGCCACTTATATCTACTTTTGGCGTGAATATAAACATATCCCAGTTGAAGCAAATATAAAATACAGTAAACAAGCTGAATAAGAATAAGACTGTTCGATAGTATTAAAACAAGTATTTTACCAATATTAGATAAAAGCTGCAATACTGTTTCAGAGGTAGTTATTACATACTTTCTACCGTCAACCTCTAAAAGTATTCTATATTTTGACTGAACAAAATAACTAAATAATGCCGGAAGTGCAGTTAAAATTACTATCCCGAAAACCACACCACGTTCAATACCTGTTGGTATAAAAAACTCGTAACACGTTGCTATAATAAGCACAATTGCAGCATAAATAAATCCTATTTTACAGTAGAAATTATTGGTTGCAGAAATAACAGAGCTTACCTTTCCGTAATTATTTTCGGCAACAGGTTTGTACAGTGCCTGTGTTGTGGCAAGTCCAACACCCGATTCAAGCAAAGCCATATATACAAATATTTGTTTTATGGTTGATAAAACGCCGTTAACCTCTGAACCAAAGTTTTCTAAATAAAGTCTTGGAAGAAGGAAACCTATAACGATTAAGATAACCTGATAAACAATACCGGATACCAAATTATATTTAATTCGGTTATCTTTTTTTGCCATATTAAAGTTCCCTCCTTTTAAAGTTTTTTATATCTTGTTTTCTACATAATCCTTTGTAGCGTTTTCTTTATGAATGATTTTTGCAGGGTTTCCGATTACTATGCTGTGTGCGGGAACATCAAAATTCACAAAGGTTAATGGCGCCACAAGCACATCTTCGCCTATCTTCACATTACCCACAACAACCGAGTTTGTACCTATCCAGCAATTACCCTCTATCGTTGGTGCGCCTTTTCTTTCGCCACGGTTTTCATAGCCAATTGTAACGCCTGTTGCGATATTCACGTTTTTACCGATTTTAGCTTCGGGGTTAATAATAACCCTGCCGCTATGACCAATATAAAACCCTTCGCCAATCTGCGTTCTTGCAGGGATTTGAATATGGGTTTTATAAGACATAAGTTTAAGTTTTATAGTGTAATAAAGTCTTAACGGCTTAAATCGGGCAGAGTTTGCTTTTCTGAAAAGAGCTATATATTTAAGCTCCACAGGTCTTAATAATCTTTTTGCAAAGGTTTCCCCTTTTTCGCCGTAATATCTATATAAATCTTTAGAAAATTTGTTATCCATACTTTTCCCCAACTTTATATAAACTTGTTCATATACCCTCTTGCAAATGCTTCTGCCTTATTTTCAGTCAACGCTTTGGTATAATACCAACCTTGAATATAGTCACAATCACTGTTTGAAACAAAGTCATTTTGTTCTTCTGTCTCAACACCCTCGCACACAATGGTAAGATTAAGATTGTGTGCCAAAGAAACTAATCCCTTAAATAGTTTTTTACCTTTTTCCGTACCCGTCAAAAGTAAAATCTCTCTATCCAGTTTGATAACGTCGATAGGATATTCACAAAGACTGATAAAGGAAGTATATCCGCTACCAATATCATCAAGAGCTATACGAAAACCGAGTTCTTTCACCTTAATGATGTTATACATTGCCGTAACCAAATTTTTCTCTAAAGAATCTTCGGTAATTTCAATAAGCAATTTTTTTCTGTCAAAATCATATTTTTGCGCTATTTCTTTTATTCTTTGTACAAAATCTTTTTCTGAAATTGTAAGTCTTGTAATATTGCACGATAATGTAAAATTACCAAATTCAGTTCCATTCCACTCACTGAGTTTTTTACAAACCTTTTCGAACATATAATAGTCAAATGTTACTATAAGTCCTGATTTTTCCATTAAGCCTATATATGTCCCCGGGAAAATCGTCTCGCCCGCGGAATTCACCCATCTTGACAAAGTTTCCGCTGAAACAATTTTTTTGTTTTTATTATCTACAATAAACTGAAGGTGCATTTGGAATTCATTGTTTTCAAAGGCGGTTGCAATTTCCTTCAAAAGTTTTCTTTCTTTAAGAAATGCACGACTGTACGATGCACCATTCTTAAATGATTCAGTAAGTTTATTGCCCATTAATTTCTACCTCACTATATAATTTTGGTATTAAAACAAAAAACTGCAATAATAGAAAGTCAAAATAATGACTTTTATCATTGCAGCTGGACTGGCATAGTATAAACCTTAGCCTCTTTGCTTTGCGTCGCCGATTTTCATCGGTTTTGCTAATATTTACACTAACAGTATATTGCAATGATTCGTATTTGTCAATAAATTTATGCTTTTGCAAACACCCAAAGGGTATTGACTACGGTTTCTCCTTCACAGAGTTTATAAACGGTTAAAACAACGCTTTCGCCATTATTTTTCTTAAACGTGATTTTTGGCGTTTTGTTTTCCGCTAATTGATGGTTAAGAGCATCATAATTAAGAAAACTCATTACTGCTCTGTGATAATCAGGATGTACCCAATCGGAAACATATTTTGAAAACAAATTTGAAAAATGCTCTTCCTCTTCGTTGTAACCTAAATATGCCGGCATTAAAATTCGTCTGGCTTTATCAGTATCTAACGAAACACGATATATACCGTTATAATTTTCTTTAAGAACAGAAAGCATTGTATCAATCTCGAGTATACCCGTTTGCAACTGAACATATTCGTTTTTAAGCTTATTGTCATTGGATTCTTTAGTCTTTTGATAGTACTCGGCCTTTGACTCATACATTCTGATTTCGGCTTCTTTGACCATTTCTTCAACATCGATATTTTGTGTTCTGAAAGAAACACCTGCTGCAACATTGTATTTTCGCAAACTTAATTCTTTATTAAGGCGTTCAATGTTATCCTTTACACTATCGGGTGTAATGTTTTTGCAGAATACTAAAAACTCATCTCCGCCCATACGGTAAACACTATAACCGTAAAAAACATCTTTTAATGTGTTTGCTACGTATATCAGCATCTCATCGCCTGCCGCATGACCATACTTATTATTAATAAGATGCAATTCGTTAACATCTATATAAATACATGCTACATTTGTGTTCTTTTCATCTTCTAAAATACGTAAATCATTCTTATATGCAACACGATTTAAGGCTCCTGTAAGGGAGTCGGTTGTTGCAATAAGTTTTGTTCTGTTAAGATAATTCTTATTATACAACGCCATAGAGAAACATGCCGATATCTTCTCAGCAAGTATTCTTACCTGATTTCCGTGCTTGGCATTAAACACTGCTAAAACAGTAATATGATTTGTGCCACTCACTGTACCGGAAAGCGAAATATCAAAAATATCGTTTTCTTTTAAAAACTTATAAAATGCAGGATTGGTTTTATACAAATGTTTGGTTGGTCTGATAGAAAGAATATTCAGAACTTTTCCCTTTAAAGTATGCAATTCTGAAACGTACCTTAACAATTCTGACATTATGTATTTTTTAGCATCATCATCCAAAGCGACGCCTTCTGCAATATATCTATAATCCTCACCGTCGGTGTTATAAAATATAGCAGCTCTTGCCTTTGCAAAAACGCATACCTGTTTTAATGATTCTAAAATATTATCCTTTTCTCCCGATGTTTCCAAAAGGATTTTTCTGATATCAGATGCAGATGTCGTTACCTGATTAATCTGTTGTTCGCTTGTCATCAAAACAAGTATATATACAAAAATAACAATAAGCATCGTAAAGAATACTATCAATAATATTTGTGTTAAATCTCTTACAGCGGCAAATACCTGTGAATCATATCTTACAAGAGCGATCATCCAACCAATTTCATCTATGGTAGAATAATGCATATATGCATTTTCGTCCCTATATGCCGACTCAAATGATAAAAATCCTTTATCATTTTTCAAAAATTCTTCATAAGAAGAACCATCGTTATACTTACGGTCTTCCAAAAAAGATATATTCCCTAAGTTATTATGTATGTTATCTATAATCAGGTCACCTGATGCTTTATCATATACAAACAACTGAGCATCAAGCTCTTCAGCCATTTTTTTATATTTAGCACCAATTTTATCAAGTTGAATAACGCCGTATAAAATGCCAACCATTTCATCGCCAACCTTTATCGGTACGGCACTTCTGACTATTTCTTTTCCACGAGTTGTAACATCGCTTACCCTTGAACTTATATAAGAACCTTTCTTAACTTCTTCTTCAAAAGAAAAATCACCGCTTACATTAAGTGTTCCGGTTCTCGTAACAAAGGTATTATCACGATTTAATATACCGATATTTTCAATTAATCCAATAGGTTTAAAGGATTCGAACATTATGTCATAACGTTCTTCTTCGCTATAAAGCGTTGCAGCAAAGTTAGCCATTGTAGAAAGATTTTCGCGGTCAGATATTAATTGCAGAGTAATATCATCTTTAATCTGCTTAGTTTGTATATGAAGATTTTCCTCAGCCTCATTCTTGGCATCCGCATACAAAAGTCCTACCATAGCAAGAAAAATGGAACATAATAAAATAGTAGTAATAACCGTATAAAGAACATAGTGTTGCCTTTGTTTCTTATGTCTAAATGTTATTGCCATTGTTTCACTCTCCCAAACCTATTTGTTATATATATAATTATATATATAATAACATATAACTTTGAATTTTTCAATATCTTAGTTTTTTTGACAAATTTATATAATTTCCGAAAAAGAACAGAACAACTTAGGTAAAAAATAGTGAAAAAGCCCTCTGTCGCGCAGAGAGCTTTACTATTTATTATATTTTAGCGTTATTTACAGTATATTTCTATCGCCTGTGAAACAAATTCTGCGGTGCCGTTGCCGTTTTTATCAATGTTATTTTTAAAGCGTTCATCGGCTGCATACATCTGACCATGGCTTACAAGAATTTGTTTGGTGCAGGTATAGTAGTTTTCGGTGATGTAATTTTGCAGTTCTTTTACAAGTGCCTGTGCATCATTTGAGTCGGCGGTATTGCCGTTTTGCTTACATTCGGCAAATTTTGCAAACACGGTCATTAGTCCGTTATTTACCTCTTGCCATTTAACATTAGTGTAATTGGCGGTCTTTTGCTCATATTCTTTATAGGCATCGGTTTCTCCCCAGTGCCTATTTACTTCCTTGTCGTAATTGGTCATAGTAGTTGTCCTCACTTCACAACTTCATACGGCCAATCGATAATACCGCCGAATTCCTTAACATTAGTGTAGCCGAGTTTGACAAGTTCCTCGGATGCAATTTTGCTTCTTCTACCGCTACGGCAGTAAACAAGAATTAATTGCTCTTTGTCGGGCAGTTCCTTTTCGGCTCGGTCTGCTATTTCGTATTCGGGTATTAAAATTGAGTTTTCAATATGTCCCTGTGCAAATTCTTCTGTGGTACGTGCATCAATTATGATGTAATCGTTTTCGGTGTCCATAATATACTTTGCTTGTTCAGGTGTAATTTGCTCATAAGTGTTATTATTATCGCCACCGCACCCGGTTAAACCAAATAGTGAAAGAGAAATAAAAAGCATTATTATCAGTCCTTTAAGTTTTTTCATAGTATTTACTCCTTATTACCAAATAAACGGTATCAGGCGGTATTTTACCTTTTGCTTGTATTCACTGTACCCCTCAAGTTCTTTTTCAAGGAGTTCCTCCTCGCCCTTAATTCGTTTTGCAATGATAAAGGGGTAAGCAAGAAAAATAATAAATGAATATATCGAGCCGAGAACAATCGGTATGGACAAAAACAAAAGTAAAGTTGCACTATACATAGGATGACGAACAATGCCGTAAAGTCCTGTGTCAATCACTTTTTGGTTTTCCTGCACCTTTATTGTTCGGCTCAGATATGTGTTTTCTCTTAGCACCTCGGCATAAAGAATATATGCCACAAGAAAGACCGCCGAAGCACCGATAGCCACACCTTTTGGCAACATATATAGGTTAAAGCGAAAGCCGAAACCTGCAACAAAAAAACCTATGAGAAACATAAGACCACTTAATTTCACAACTATACCTTGGTCCTTTTGTTTTTCTTTAGCATCAAGTCTGGATTTTAAGAGTTCGGGATTTTTGAACATCATTACAATTCCCACAAAAAACATAGGGATAAACAATATCCCCATAAGTAGCCAGCCGTAAAAAAACGAATACGTTCCTGCGGGTAAAAATATTAAAACGCCAACCAAAGCAATGCCTAATATAAATTTAAGCATTGCCTCCAAAAACAATTTAACCGTCATAACGCACCCCGTTAAATTATCTCAATATCAATTTCATAATTATCTTCAATAAGTATAAAGTTTAAATTATGTTTTTTACATTCGTTTAAAATAAGTCCATTATCTTGTAGTAAGCCGTCTATTGTCAGATCGTCACAAAGGCGGTTTTCAATAATATTAGCATATTTCTTAATATCATCAAAATGGTATCTTATATAATTTTCGCTCATTACAAGGCAGTAATATCGTATGTTTTCAAGATATTCTTTACTGAAATCCTCTTGCCAAGTTACAGGAACATAGCAACCCTCGACAATAAGGTTTTGCTTGTTTTCTATAGCGGTTTTAATAATCTCACGAACTATCGGCCACAGATGTTCGGTTAATTTATCATCATCCATTGGGGTAAGTTCGGTGTTTTTACTACGAATAAGCCCCATTTTTAAATGGTCAATCGAGAGATACGGATATTTATATTTTTCAAGCAGTTTTTGGGAGAGAGCCGTCTTGCCTGTGTGCGAAGCACCTGTTATTAAAATAATCATTTATACCACTTCCACCTGACACATTTGCATTGTTTTAAGGGCGGATTGGTGGCTCTCGGGAGTTACACCTGCACAGCAAGATGAATCCACCGTCACTTGTATCTCGGGGAACTGCGCTTTTATAATTAGAGCGTTTGAAACCACACATATATCGGTGCAAAGGCCGATAAGCTCAACACTTTCGAATTTCTCCTCATTCCAATGAGGCCAGCCAAAGTTTTGTTTATCGATGATTTTTGCACCCTCGACATAAAGTCCGTCGGCAATTTCCCAACCCTTTGTACCTTTAATACAGTGTTCTACAGGAAGATTTTTGCCCTCGGTTGTATTTAAGTAATCTTCAAAGTGTGTATCTCTTGTGAAAATAATCTCGTCGCCGTTTTTTACATATTCCTGAATTTTTGCCTTAACCTTTGGAATGATAGCAACCGCCTCTTTGGTACCCAGTGCCATATCTATAAAATCGTTTTGCATATCTACTACAATAAGTGTATTTTTCATTTTTTCCTCCGAAGTAGTTATTGATTAAGTTAATTATACCATACCTCAACAAAAATTTCTACCAATTTAATTGCTTTTGGGTTTGTAATGTGCTATAATAATAAAAACGTATATTGGTCACCGGAGGCGGAGTGCCGTAGCATTCAAAATGCCGGATTAGGTGTCCGAGTGAGCTCGGGTTATTGTATGTGCAATGACCGGAGTTTTTTCTTTTTAGGAGGTAATTATGAAAAACACAAAAGTAACGCTTGTGCCATTAACCGTAGATGACAGAGAGCAGTTTATAATAGATAATCAATGGTCGTTTAAGCACGGTGCACTTTTAGAGTTTGGCCAGCGAGATAATCATATTGATGATGATGGTGAAATTATTTCTCGCAAAACTATCGAACGCTGTATTGATGCACCTAACAGCGAAACATATCGAATTGTTGCACATGGTAAAAAGGTAGGCGGTGTGATACTTAAAATTAACAAGGAAACACACCACAACGAACTCGAAATTCTTTTCACCCTGCCAGATGAACACAGCAAAGGTATCGGTTACGGAGCATGGCAAGCGGTTGAAAAACTACACCCCGAAACTGTAATTTGGAAAACCTGCACACCGTATTTTGACAAACGTAATATTCATTTTTATGTTAATAAATGCGGTTTTAAGATTGACGAGTTTTGGTGCGAGTATTTTGCACCCACTATCGATTTGCCTGATGATGAGGAACACAACCACAACGAAGGTCCTGACGAAATGTTCCATTTTGTAAAGGTAATGAAATAAAAGTTGTTTGTGTTAAATGCGAATGTTCAGTAATATTTTATAGCTGGTGGGGTTGACTCCCACCGAAAAGACGATAAATAATAGCAAAACGGCTGGAGCAAGCCCCAGCCCTACACCCTATCCCCTAAATCCTAATCCCTAATCCCTAAATCCTAATCCCTAAATCCTAATCCCTAGTCCCTAGTCCCTAAATCCTAGTCCCTAATCCCTAACTAAAAAAGGACCATACGGCCCTTTTTTAGTTTCCTGTCATTTTTTCCTGTTTTACCTTTTTATCAATTACATGGCGGGATGCTAATTCATTTTTAATATCAGCAACGCTTATTCCCATTTCAACCATCATAACCATAACGTGATACATAAGGTCGGCTACCTCGTATATCGTTTCGGCTTTATCATTTGCCTTACCTGCAATAATAACCTCGGTACATTCTTCTCCAATCTTTTTAAGAATTTTATCAATTCCCTTTTCAAAAAGATAGGTAGTATATGAACCCTCGGGTAAATCCTTTTTTCTGCCCTCAAGAAGCTTATAAAGTCCCTCGGTGGAAAACTCGGAAAGCTCATCACTCTGCCATACCTCATTAAAGAAGCAGGTATCATTTCCTGTATGACAGGCAGGGCCGTCCTTTTTAACCACTACTGTTAAAGCATCCTTATCACAGTCAGCAGTAATGGATACAATATGCTGATAGTTTCCGCTGGTTTCCCCTTTAAGCCATAGCTGTTGTCTGCTTCTGCTATAAAAACAGGTAAGTCCCTTTTCCATAGAAATTTTAAGGCTTTCCTTATTCATATAGGCTAAAGTCAGTACCTTTTTAGTATCTGCATCTACTACAATTGCAGGGATAAGTCCCTTTTCGTCAAATTTAAGTTCATCTATATTAAACATAATTATAACCTCACAACAATACCGTTATTATTTAGTTCTTTCTTTAAATAACTTATTTTTACTTCGCCAAAGTGGAAGATAGAAGCGGCAAGACCTGCATCAACACTTGGAAGAGTTTTAAAAAGCTTTACAAAATGCTCCATATTTCCTGCTCCACCCGAAGCAATAACAGGAACACTCACCGCTTTACACACCATATCCAACAGTTCAAGGTCAAAGCCACCCTTAACGCCGTCGGTATCAATAGAGTTTACAACTATTTCACCGGCTCCGTTTTTAACGCCTTGTTTTATCCATTCTATAGCCTCAATGCCTGTGTCCTCTCTGCCGCCTTTAGCAAAGACGTGAAAGGCACCGTCCACCCTTTTAATATCCACCGACAGAACAACACACTGATTACCATATTTCTTTGCTGCCTGTTCTATAAGAAGAGGATTTTTTATAGCTCCCGAATTAACACTTACCTTATCGGCTCCACATTTAAGAACCCTGTCAAAGTC
Organism: Clostridiaceae bacterium; assembly: GCA_904501755.1. Lineage (GTDB taxonomy): Bacteria > Bacillota > Clostridia > Oscillospirales > Acutalibacteraceae > SIG607. Next base: position 10,561 of record CAJGBV010000015.1, read on the forward strand.
ATCAATGGTGTTAATTCCCCCTCCTACTGTCAGAGGAATAAATATCTGAGAAGCCACCTCTTTTAGTATATCGGTAAATAACTGTCTACCCTCAAAGGAAGCGGTTATATCGTAAAATACAAGCTCATCAGCACCATTATCACTATAATATTTTGCAAGTTCTATAGGGGAAGAAACATCGCTTAGTCCCTTAAAGTTTACACCCTTTACAACTCTTCCGTTCTTTACATCAAGACAGGGAATAATTCTCTTTGTAATCATTTTGCACACTCCACCGCCTTAGCTATATCAATAGCACCGGTATAATAAGCCTTGCCGATAATGGCACCATATACGCCGATTTCGGTTAGTTTTTCAATATCGGTCATATCGGTGACACCACCTGAGGCAATAATATTAAGGGAAAGCTGTTCCTTAAGGCTTTTATAAAGCTGAAGATTAGTGCCTTTCATAGCTCCGTCACGAGAAATATCGGTACATATTATTGTCTTTACACCAATATTTTGCATATCAGAGCAAAAATGAGTACCGTCATACTCTGACTTTTCAGTCCAACCCTTTATAGCAACCTTACCATCCTTAATATCAACACCTACAGCTATTTTGTCGCCGTATTCTTTAAGTGCAGATAAAAGAAACTCTCTGTCCTTAACAGCAGCAGTACCTAAAATAACACGGTCTACACCGACATCAATATAGGTTTTTACAGTATCTATATTTCTAATACCACCACCGATTTCAATAAAAGCGTCGGTGGTATTTCTTATTTTCTTTATTGTTTTAATATTGGGGGTAGAGCCGTCCCTTGCACCCTCAAGGTCAACAAGATGAAGATGGTCGGCACCGCTTTTTCTAAAGGACAGGGCAACCTCTTCGGGCTTATGGCTATAAACTGTCATATTATTATAATCGCCCTTATAAAGACGAACAGCTTTACCCTCGTATAAATCTATTGCAGGAAAAATTATCATAGGTTTTATACCTCACAAAACGCTTTTAAAATATTAAGTCCTACTTCTCCGCTTTTTTCGGGGTGGAACTGACAGCCGTAAACATTACCCTTTGCAACAGCAGCAGTAAGCTCATTTCCGTACTCTGCAGTAGCAATAAGGCTATCATCACAGCCATAAGCATAAAAGGAATGAACAAAGTATACACAGTCCCCATTCTTTATGTATTTAAAAAGAGGATTTTCCTTTTTAAAATGCAGTGAATTCCAACCAATATGTGGTATTTTAAGGTCTTTTGGAATAGTATTTTCCATTCCGATAACCTGACCCTTTAAAAGACCAAGTCCCTTATGTTCACCATATTCATAGCTCTTTTCAAAAAGCATCTGCATACCAAGGCAAATACCCATAATACATTTGCCTTTCTTTACTTCTTCCTTTATAACCTCGTCAAGTCCTAAATCAGAAAGCTTTTTAGCGGCATCACAAAAAGCACCAACACCCGGGAGAATAAGCTTGTCGGCTTTTCTTATAATCTCCTTATCCCCTGTTACACAAATATCGGCTCCAATAGCCTTAAAGGAGGAGCAAAGGGAAAAAAGATTACCCACACCGTAATCAATAATTGCTATCATCAGAGAACTCCTTTGGTAGAGGGAATTTCATCTTTAAAACGGCTGTCAATGCTTATGGCAGTTCTCAGTGTCCTTGCAACAGCTTTAAAAGCACCCTCGATTATGTGGTGAGTGTTCTTTCCGTCACGCTTTATAATATGCAGTGTTATATCTGCATTTCTCACAAAGCTTATAAAAAATTCCTCAACAAGCTCGGTATCAAAGTTTCCTACCTTCTCAGTAAGTCCGTCAAGCTTATAGGAAAGATAAGGTCTGCCCGAAATATCAACGGCTGTTTCAATTAAAGCTTCATCCATAGGTAAAAGCACAGAGCCGTAACGGTTAATGCCTTTCATATCAGAAAGAGCCTCTTTGAAAGCTTTTCCAAGACAAATACCTATATCCTCAACTAAGTGGTGGTCGTCAACAAAGGTGTCCCCTGTTGCTTTTATTTTAAGGTCAAAGCCTGAGTGACGGGCAAAAAGGGTCAACATATGTGTAAGAAAACCACAGTCAAGGTCTAATTCTGCCTTTCCATTTCCATCAAGATTTAGGCTTAGTTCAATCTGAGTTTCAGCAGTATCTCTTTTTATAAAACCTGTTCTCATTTTACTTCCTCCTTAATTTCCTTTATAGCGTTGATTAACGCCCTCATTTGCTCAATTGTTCCTATAGTTATACGGTTATAGTTTTTAATTTTTTCAAGTGAAAAATGACGGACAAGAATACCCTTAGCTTTAAGTCTTTTATAAAGCTCTTCGCCGTCTATAAAATCACACTGTGCAAAAACAAAGTTTGTCTTTGAGTCGGTTAGGGTAAAGCCGAGTTTTTTAAGTTCTTTTTCGGTATACTCACGGTTCTTTATTATTTCCTTACACCTATCCATATAATAGTCGTTTTCCTCAAGTGCCGCTACCCCTGCAACAAGGGTAAGTCGGTTAATATTATAAGGATTTGTGGAATATTTTATAAGCTCTAAATCCTTGATAAGCTCTTTATTTCCTATAGCAAAACCAAGTCTTGCCCCTGCCATACATCTTGATTTGGAAAAGGTCATTGAAACAAGAAGATTATCGTATTTCTTTGTAAGAGGCACAACACTCTCACCGCCGAAATCAACATAAGCTTCATCAATAAGCACAACATTGTTTTTATTGGTTTTAACTATTTCCTCAATCTCCTTTACAGAAAGAGTCAGTCCTGTAGGAGCATTGGGGTTAGCAATAATTATAAACTTATTTTTATAAAGATAATCCTTGTAATCAATGGAAAAGTCCTCTTTAAGCGGTATCATTTCAGACTCGATACCGTAAAGATTGGCAAAGACCTTATAAAAGCCATAGCTTATCTCAGGAAAAACAGCCTGTTTACTTTCCCCCGAAAAAGCCATAAAGGAAAAGTTTAAAATATCGTCACTACCGTTGGCAACATAAACATTTTCACTGTTTACCCCATAAAGCTCTGAAATTTTGCTTTTAAGAGCAGAAGCGGTAGGGTCGGAATACAGACGAAGATTTTTAACCTCATCACTGTTTACAGCCTTTATAACCGACTCTGAGGGCTCAAAGGGTGATTCATTTGTATTAAGCTTTATATACTCACAGTCCTTTGGCTGTTCACCCGGTACATAAGCATCAAGGTTTGCATAACAGTTTTTTAGAAACTTGCTCATTACTTTTTCTCCGTACGTATTATTGCACTTTTAGCGTGGGCTGTAAGTCCCTCTTTTTCGGCAAAGTAGGCTACATCCTGTGCTACCCTGTCAAGCGCCTCTTTTGTATAATAGGTATACTGAGTTTTCTTAACAAAATCATCTACCGACAAGGGACTTGAAAACTTAGCAGTACCGCTTGTGGGAAGTGTGTGGTTAGGTCCTGCAAAATAGTCTCCCAGTGCCTCAGGACAGTATTTACCCATAAAAATACTTCCTGCATGACGGATAGAGTCAAGATAATCAAAGGGATGATCTACACAAAGCTCAAGGTGTTCGGGAGCAATTTCGTTAGCAATTTCGATAGCAACCTTTAAATCCTGTGCTACTATAATTTTGCCGTTATTATCAATAGAAGCTCTTGCTATTTCACTTCTTGACAGCTTTGGTATCTGAATTTCCAGTTCGTCAGATACCTTTTGTGCAAAGGAAAGACTATCGGTTACAAGAACGGCACTTGCCATTTTATCGTGTTCAGCCTGAGAAAGCAGGTCAGCAGCAATAAAGGAAGGCTCACAGGTATCGTCAGCCACAACAAGTATTTCACTGGGCCCTGCAATCATATCAATGGAAACAGTACCGTAAACCTGTTTTTTAGCCTCAGCCACAAAGGCATTACCCGGTCCCACAATTTTATCAACCTTAGGTATACTCTCGGTTCCATAGGCGAGGGCAGCAATAGCCTGAGCTCCCCCAACCTTAAATACTCGGTCAACCCCTGCAATAACAGCTGCAGCAAGAATAACAGGGTTAACCTTTCCGTTTGCCATAGGGGGTGTTACAATACAAACCTCTTTAACCCCTGCTATTTTTGCAGGAATGCTATCCATAAGCACAGTAGAGGGATAGGCGGCAGTACCACCCGGTACATAAAGACCTGCTCTGTCAACAGGAATAACCTTTTGCCCCATAACTATGCCCGGTTTATCGTTAATAATAAAGCTGTTTCTTACCTGTTTTTCGTGAAAAGCTCTGATATTTTCAGCCGCTTTTTTAAGAATTTCTATAAAACGCTCTTCTACACTGTCTAAAGCTTCCTGCTTTTCCTCCTCGCTTACTTCGAGGCAGGAAAGTTTTGCTTTATCGAACTTTTCACAGTAACGATAAAGAGCAGTATCCCCATTTTTCTTTACATCCTCAATTATTTCGGTAACAACTGACGATACATCGGTTGCGGCAGTGCCTCGGGAGAAAATCTCACTGTTTGATACTTCTCCATATTTTAAAATACTAATCATTTTTATCACTCACTTGTTTAGCCAAACTAAGTCTGACCTTTTCTATAATATCCTTTTTAAACTGATAGCTTGACTTATTGGAAATAAGTCTTGCACTTATGTCAGCTATGGTTTCAAAGGGTACCAAATCGTTTTCAAGCAGGGTTTTACCTGTTTCAACAATATCAACTATTACATCAGAAAGCTCTAAAATAGGAGCAATTTCAATTGAACCGTTAAGATGAATTATATCAATATCTCTACACTTTTCACTATAATATTTAGCAGCTATATTTGAAAACTTGGTAGCTACTCTAAGTGTGGTATCGGGATTATCTCTAAAATCCTTTTTAGCGGCAACAGCCATTCTGCATTTTCCAATATCAAGGTCAAGAAGTTCATACACATCAGGGTTGTATTCAAGAAGAATATCCTTTCCTGCAACACCTATATCGGCGGCTCCCCTCTCAACATATATTGCAACATCAGAGGGCTTTACCCAGAAGTAACGAACCCCTGCCTCTTTATTTTCAAATATAAGCTTACGGTTGTTTTCCTTAATGGAGGGACAGGAAAAGCCTGCCTTTTCAAACATATCGTAAACCTTTTCACCCAGTCTTCCTTTAGGAAGTGCAACATTAATCATTTTCAAGGCTAACCACCTCCCCATCCTTTATAGTCACTGCCCGTCTGAAACGGATATTATCGGGAATACTTTTACATACCCTTACACTATCCCCGTTTTCAGACAGCTTTTGGGCTATACTCAAAGTTAAAGCAATATCAGAGTTTTCAATAAGAAGTGTATCAACATCATACTCATTTTTCTCTGCTTTAAAGCGGTTAAGCTCGTCAAGGTAAACGGCAAAGCCTATTGCCGAACTGCTTCTGCCCATTTTTCTCATCAGTTTATCATACTGTCCACCTGAGCAAACGCTTGTGGGGATTGTATTAATATAACCCTTAAACACAACACCGCTATAGTATTTCATACCGCCGACAACAGAAAAGTCAATGGTAAATTTATCCTCATAGCCTCTTTTTATCAGAACATTTAATATCTCTTCAAATTCTTTAAGCTCAGGTGAATCGGTAACAGAGCTTAGTGCAGTAATGGCAGACTGTACCGTAGGATAGCTTTTTGTGAAAGCCTTAAGCTTTTGTGCATTTTCTTCACTAATGCCCTTTTCCTTACAGAAAAGCTCAATACCACCATCATTTTTACTGCTGATAAGGTGGAGTATTTCCTTTTTATTTTCATCAAAAATCTTAAGGTCACTTAGTACACCATTTAAAATGCCTATATGAGAAAGCTGCATTACATAATTCTTGTCAATAAGTGCAAGGCTGTCAAGTGCAAGGCAGATAACCTCACAAATCTCATAAAGCCCGATATTTCCTATACACTCAAGACCTGTCTGCATTATTTCTTTATAGGTATGAGAGCTTCCTGAAATACGATATACATTTTCATTATAATATACCTTATGTACCTGCTCTGCTCCGTCCTTACAGTTATTAATAATGGAAAGGGTTACGTCAGGCTTTAATGCGAGAAGACGACCCGAAGTATCGGTAAATGTAATAACGCCGTCGGAAATAAGAAAGTCCTTATTTTTTACATAAAGGTCGTATTCCTCAAACTTACTCATTTTATATCTTGAGTAACCGTAGCCTCTATATAGCTTTCTCAGTTTATATACGGTTTCTTCATCATTTTTAAGCAATTTTTCATCTATATACATATAGAAGCCTCCGAAAAAACAAATCACTTCATCAGTCTATCACATCAGTGTAGTGAAGTCAAGAACTTTTAACATTATTTTTTAAAAATCTTAAAACCTGCGAAGGCAGCACAGCAATCGCAGGTTTCTTTTATATTACTTAGATTTTTTAATCTCGGTAATATCGAAGGGTGTTGTCTGGTACACGAAATAGTTAAGCCAATTGGAATAAAGCAAATGAGCATGGGAACGCCATTTAACAACAGGCTGTTTTGTTTCATCATCATTTGGGAAATAGTTTTCGGGAATTTCAATTTTATCCCCTCTTTGCTTATCACGGATATATTCGTCGTTTAATGTATTTGCATCATACTCAGAATGTCCCGTAATAAACACCTGTTTACCGTTTTCGGTAAGAACGGCATAAATTCCTGCCTTTTCTGAAGAGGAAACGATTTTAAGCTCCTTTACCTTTTCAATATCCTCTCTCTTTACGGTAGTATGACGGGAATGAGGAACAAAGAATTTATCGTCAAATCCACGGAGCAACATTGAATTTTTATAATCTGCAGTATGCTCGAAAACACCGAAAAGCTTATTTTCAAGAGGATATTTTTTAATGCCGTAGTGATAGTAAAGTCCTGCCTGAGCTCCCCAACAAATATGGAAAGTAGAATGAACGTGGGTTTTTGTCCACTCCATAATCTCACAAAGCTCTTCCCAGTATTCAACCTCTTCAAACTCCATTTTCTCAACAGGAGCACCTGTAATAATCATACCGTCAAAGGTTTGCTCTTTAACATCCTCAAAGGTCTTATAAAAAGCAAGAAGATGCTCAGAAGAAGTATTTTTAGAATGATAGGTACCGGTATGAATAAGCTCAAGCTCAACCTGTAAGGGAGTGTTACCGAGAAGACGGGAGAGCTGGGTTTCGGTAGCAATTTTATTTGGCATTAGGTTAAGAACTAAAATTCTTAATGGTCGAATATCCTGAGTAACTGCCCGTTTTTCAGGCATTACAAAAATATTCTCGTTAAGCAATGTCTTTACTGCAGGCAAATCATTGGGTATTCTTATGGGCATAGTTTATTTCACTCTCTTTATTACATATTATCAAGTGCATTTTTAATATCGTTTATAAGGTCCTGACTGCTTTCAAGTCCGCAGGAGAAGCGTACAAGGTCAGGAAGTACACCTGCTGCGGTAAGTTCCTCATCACTCATCTGACGGTGGGTTGCACTTGCAGGATGCAGACAACAGCTTCTTGCATCGGCAACATGGGTTTCTATAGCGGCGATGCTGAGCCCCGCCATAAACTTTTCGGCAGCTTCTCTTCCGCCCTTTACACCAAAGCTGACAACACCACAGGAGCCGTTTGGAAGATACTTTTTGACAAGTGCCTCATCCTCACTGCCCTCAAGACCGGGGTATTTAACCCAAGAAATTCTGTCGTCGCTTTCAAGGAATTTTGCAACAGCCATACCGTTTTCACAGTGACGCTGCATTCTTAAATGAAGACTTTCAAGACCGAGATTAATAAGATATGCGTTCTGAGGAGCCTGAATAGAGCCTAAATCACGCATAAGCTGAGCAGTAGCCTTGGTTATATAGGCACCCTCAAGACCGAAACGCTCGGTATAGGTAACACCGTGATAACTGTCATCAGGTGTGCAAAGACCGGGGAATTTATCAGGATATTTTGTCCAGTCAAATTTACCCGAATCAACAATACAGCCGCCTACCCCGCTTCCGTGACCGTCCATATACTTTGTTGTGGAATGGGTAACAATATCTGCTCCCCACTCAAAAGGACGACAGTTAACAGGAGTAGCAAAGGTATTATCAATAATAAGAGGAACACCGTTTTTGTGGGCAACCTTTGCAAATTTTTCAATATCCAAAACAACAAGAGCAGGGTTAGCTATAGTTTCACCGAAAACAGCCTTTGTATTAGGTCTGAATTTGCTCTGAAGTTCTTCCTCGCTTATATCGGGGGAAACAAAGGTAAAATCAATTCCCATTCTCTTCATTGTAACGGCAAAGAGATTATAGGTTCCGCCGTAGATAGCAGAGGAAGCAATTACGTGGTCGCCACAGGAAGCAATATTAAATATACTGTAAAAGCTTGCAGCCTGTCCCGAGGAAGTCAGCATTGCCGCCGTACCGCCCTCAAGCTCACAAATCTTTGCAGCCACGGTATCGTTAGTGGGGTTCTGAAGACGGGAATAGAAATAACCCGAAGCCTCAAGGTCAAACAGCTTTCCCATCTCGCTTGAGGACTCATATTTAAAGGTTGTGCTCTGAATAATGGGAACCTGTCTTGGCTCACCGTTACCGGGTCTGTAGCCACCCTGAACACACTTAGTATCTATATTATAATTTTTCATAAGATTACCTCCATTATATACTATTATAATAGTATACACCTAATATTTATCAAGTCAAGTAAAATAAAACATAAATCTCACCATTTTTTAGTATCATTTTCACAAAAATTGCATATTTAGATATTTTTCTATTGCAATACACAATAGGTTGTGGTATGATACTTATGAAATCAGTTTGCTGACGGGTATGTGAATTGACACAGTGCAGACTGTATGTTTTGTTATACCGTCCGTCTGGGTAGTTAAGTATTATTCTTAGCTACTTATTTTTATGCTTATTTATCTGTTGTTTTTTTAACAATGTTATCACTTCGGAGGAAATGTTTATGAACTTTAATCAATGGAATGGTTTTAAAATCGGAAAATGGCAGGATACCATTGATGTCCGTGATTTTATTCAGAACAACTATCAGCCCTATGAGGCCGACAGTTCTTTCCTATGCCCTGCCACCGACCGAACCAAAGCTTTAATGGAAAAATTCAGAATTTTACAGAAAAAGGAACAAGAAAACGGCGGTGTGCTCTCTATTGATGTAGATACCGTTTCTTCAATCTGCTCCTACGCTCCCGGTTATCTTGATAAGGAAAATGAAATTATCGTAGGTTTTCAGACCGATGAGCCATTAAAACGCGGCGTTAACCCCTTTGGCGGTATCCGTATGGCACGTTCTGCCTGTGAGGCTTATGGCTACAAGCTTTCCGACAATGTTGAAAATTCCTTTAAATACAGAACAACCCATAATGACGGTGTATTCAGAGTATATACCGACGAAATGAAAGCTGCCCGTCACTGTGCCCTGCTTACAGGTCTTCCCGATGCTTACGGCAGAGGTAGAATTATTGGTGACTACAGAAGAATTGCTCTTTACGGTATTGATGTTCTTATTGAAGAAAAGCAAAAGGACAAAAAGGAAATCGGCAAAAACACTATGACCGCCGATAACATCCGTTTGCTTGAAGAGGTTTCGCAGCAAATTGCTTTCCTTGCTCTTATAAAGGAAATGGCTGCTATGTACGGCTTTGATATTTCGGCACCCGCTACAAATGCAAAAGAGGCTATTCAGTGGACATATTTCGGCTATCTTGCCGCTAACAAGGAGCAAAACGGCGCCGCTATGTCCTTTGGCAGAACAAGTACATTCTTTGATATTTATATTCAGCGTGATATGGACAAGGGTATTTTAACCGAAAGTCAGGCACAGGAGCTTATTGACGACCTTGTTATTAAGCTTCGTATGGCAAGACATCTGCGTACCCCTGAATATAACGAGCTATTTGGCGGTGACCCCATGTGGATTACCGAAAGTATCGGCGGTATGGGTGAGGATAACCGTACTCTTGTAACAAAATCCTCTTTCCGTATTCTTCAGACACTTAAGAATTTAGGTCCTGCCCCTGAGCCAAACCTTACTGTTCTGTGGAGTGACAGACTGCCCGAACCATTCAAGGCTTTCTGTGCTGAAATCTCCATTGATACCGATTCCATTCAGTACGAAAATGATGATATTATGCGTACCTCCTACGGTGACGACTATGCTATTGCCTGCTGCGTATCGGCTATGAAGGTAGGCAAACAAATGCAGTTCTTCGGTGCAAGAACCAACCTTGCAAAGCTTTTACTTCTTGCTATAAACGGCGGTACCGATAATATGACAGGCACTAAAATAGGACCTCAGATGGAGCCTATTTCCAGTGATGTATTATCCTTTGATGAGGTTAAAGAACGCTTTGATATTTATCTTGAGTGGCTCTCTGCCCTTTATGTAAACACAATGAACTGCATCCACTATATGCACGATAAATATGCTTATGAAAAGAGTCAGATGGCTCTTCACGACACCGTTGTTCAGAGGCTTATGGCATTTGGTGTTGCAGGACTCAGCGTTGCTGCAGACTCCTTTTCTGCTATTAAATATGCTACAGTTAAGCCTGTAAGAGATGAAAACGGAATTATAGTTGACTTTATTACCGAGGGTGATTTCCCCAAGTTCGGTAATGATGACGACAGGGTTGACTCTATTGCTCACGATCTGCTTCACGATGTATCGGTAGAGCTTAAAAAGACGCCAACCTATAAGGATGCTGTTCACACCCTTTCTGCCCTTACCATTACTTCTAACGTTATGTACGGTAAGAAAACAGGTAGCACTCCCGACGGAAGAAAAGCCGGTGAAGCCTTTGCACCCGGTGCCAATCCTATGCACAATCGTGAAACAAACGGTGCTATTGCTTCCCTTAATTCCGTTTCCAAGCTTTCCTATCTTGATGCAAGGGACGGTATCTCCAACACCTTCTCGATTGTTCCCGAGGCTCTCGGCAAGACAAGACAGGAGCAGATAGAAAATCTCGTTGCAATTATGGGTGGATATTTTAATAACTGTGCCCATCACCTTAACGTTAATGTTATGAATCGTGAGCTTCTTATTAAGGCTTACGAAAACCCAGAGGAATATCCTAACCTTACCATTCGTGTTTCGGGCTATGCCGTAAACTTCTGTAAGCTGTCAAAAGAGCAACAGAGAGAGGTTATTTCCCGTACATTCCACGAAAGTATGTAATTATGACCGATTTAAATTTTAGAATCAGTTCCTTTCAGAGTCTTGGCACTGTAGACGGCCCCGGCGTGAGAGCTGTGGTATTTCTACAGGGCTGTCCCCTTCGCTGTCATTGTTGTCACAACCCTGAAACCTGGGATATAAAGGGCGGGAACATCATAAGCGGTGAAGAACTGCTTCACAAAATTCTTCGGTGCAAGGCATATTTCGGTGCAAAGGGCGGAGTAACCTTTTCAGGCGGTGAGCCTTTACTTCAGGCACAGGCGCTTTTAAAGCTAATTCCACAGCTTAAAGAAGAAAACATTCACGTTGCTCTTGATACAAGCGGATGTGCACTAAACGATACCGTCAAAAAGCTTATTGATATGTGTGACCTTGTTCTCCTTGACTATAAGTACACAACCGATGACGATTATTTTAAATATACAAGTATGAAAAAATCGGCTGTTGATGATTTTCTTTCCTATCTTAATCAAGTAGGAAAACCTACTTGGCTCAGACAGGTTATTATCCCAACAGTCAACGACAGCAATGAATCGGTTTCAATTCTTTTTAAGTTAAAGGATAAATATAGCTGTATTGAGAAAATCGAGCTTCTCCCTTTTAGAAAGCTTTGTATTGAGAAATACAAGGAATTAGGAATTAATTTTCCTTTCAACGACAAAAGAGAGGCTACAAAAGAAGATATTGAAAAGCTTAAAAACGCAGTCAATTGACTGCGTTTTTTGTTACATAAGTTTCATATTAAGTCTTAAATTATCTGAAATCATAGCAATAAACTCACTGTTGGTAGGCTTTCCTCTTTGATTTTGTATGGTATAACCGAAATATGCCTGTAAAATCTCAATATCGCCTCTGTCCCAAGCTACCTCTATGGCGTGTCTGATTGCTCTTTCAACCCTTGATGAAGTAGTTTTAAAGTTTTTAGCAATTGTAGGGTACAAAAGCTTGGTAACGCTGTTTATCATTTCGCCGTCCTTAACAGAAATAAGTATTGCTTCCCTTAAATAGTTATAGCCCTTTATATGAGCTGGAATTCCTATTTTATGTATAATATCCGTTATCATAAGTTCAAGCTCGGTTTCGCTTATTCTATCCACTCTGTTTCGGGAAAGAGCATTGCTTGAAGTGTAGTCTGAATACTGAACAATTCTTTCAATAAGTCTTTCTACAACAAAAGGCTTTATAAAATAATAGGTAGCCCCTGCCGCTATCGTTTCCTTTTCAAGTCTGGGATTGTCAAATCCTGCCATTACGAAAAATGCAGGTTTATTAGTACACTGTACTTTAACCGTCTGCATTACGCTTATTATATCTGCACTTGGCATAAATATATCAGACAGCACTATATCAGGAGAAACCTTTCCTATCGCTTCAATAAGCTTAAGACCATCCTTTTCACAAGAATATACCTCTAACTCACATTTTTTAAGTGCTTCTATACATTCACGACAGAATTCTCCATTGTCATTGGCAATTAGAATTTTACACTGTTTTTTCATAAATTTCCTCCTTGAGTTAAAATTTGTAGACACATTCTAACATTAATTCCAAATAATTACAACATAATTCTAACTTTTTTCGTCATATTCTAAATTTTTGGCTTGTTATTTCAAGTCATTTTTAGAAAAACAGAGAAAAACACTTATCGAAACTTAATTATTTAAAGCGTAAATCACCTTCACAATGCAAAAACAACAAAAAATTCCAAATATAGCAGATAAAAAAGCGGTTTTCATACACGAAAACCGCTTAAAATTAGAATTGCACACCACAACTTTTTAAAATTAATTTATATAATGACAACTCATAATCGTAAGAAAAACTATTTTTCTTTTCCCCTCTACACATTTCGGCAAATGACATCATCATCTTATCATACCTATCTTCAGGTTGTGATTCGGTATCAACACCCATATCACACCAATTATCTGTAAATTTCTCACTTCTTAATGTATAGAGTAAACCTTTTTTTACATCAGTATACCACTCAAGAGGTTTAAGCTCAATGGTTTTTTTAGAACCACATACAACCAATTGACGTCTTGAAAAACCACCTTTTTCTTTAGCACAGGCTTTAGCAAATGATACACCATTTTTATATTTAAAAACCACCATACCAAAATCCTCTGCTGTAACATTGTCTATGCCTGTTGAACAACTGAGAGGAACAACTTCATCAGGCTCTCCCTGTATCCGATAAATAATGTCTATTAAATGACATCCCAAAAAGAACAACATTCCCCCCTTAAAATTTCCTAACCAATTTCTTTTATCTATAGAATGGGTACAGCTCATATGAGCTTCTACACTATATATTTCTCCAAGCTCACCTTTATTTACCTTATCTAATAATTCCATAACGTAAGTATTATATCTATACATATATCCAATATGAAATACAAGCTGATTTGCTTTAACGGTATTTATCAACTGTTCAAAATCAAATAGCACAGTTCCACCCGGTTTATCCATATGTATATGTTTATGATTATTTGCCGCCATCTGCGCATATTTAGTAAGGATAACTTCTTCGGTTTCAACGGTAACAGCGACTATGGATTTATCGTTCATAATTTCTTCAACTGTCATTTGTCTATAACCATCTGCACATTCATAAGCCTTAGCAAATCTATCTTTTTCTTCTTGAGGCACAGCATATCCAACCAAATCGAAAATATCGTTTTGCTTTGAAAGACTTTTAAAAATTAAGGTCGCATGGTCGTGTCCCATACCTATCTGAGCTATTTTGATTTTATTCATTATACTTTCTCCAATCAAACTGTACTATCGGAAAGCTTGGCTGAGTAGCAAGTCTGTGATATACTTCTTTGAATTCATAAGGAGAATGCATCTCTTCGACCAGAGAGGATAAATTTATTTTACCATATTTATATAGTTTCTGCATAGAATAAACATCGTCCTTGGTAGTCCACATTCCACTTGATGACTCGGTTTTTGGACGCGCTATTGTATGAGCACCTATTAAGGAAACTCCTTTTGCGTGTACTTTATGATAATAATCAATTGTGAAATCAGAATTTCTGGTACAACCAAGAAGAGCTACCCTACCAAAAGGAGCCATACAATCCAAAACTCCATCAAGACCTGCACCAACACCTGTAACTTCAAGAGCAACGTTACAACCACCATTGGTAACTTCTTTAACTTTATGAGAAAACTCCTTATCGTAAGGATCAAATGCATAATCAGCACCTATAGATAACGCAAGGTTTCTTTTATCTTCATTAGGGTCTACCGCTATTACAGGCGCAGCTCCCGCAGAAATCAACTGTTTTATGCCCAAAATACCCAAAACACCAACACCCATAACAATAGCTGACTCGCCTATTTCGAATTTACATTTTCTTATTGCAGCCATTGGAAAGGTGGAAATATGCCATAGTGCTGCTTCTTCAAAAGGTATAGTATCATCTATAATTTTATGAACGTTTGCTTTATTTATGTTTTGCAAACTACCATGCACTGACCACGACAAAGCCACTCTGTCTCCGACCTTTAACTCTGTCACGTTTTTACCTACTTTTTCTATTATGCCGGAACTACTATACCCTATATAACGCGGGAAAAAAGCTTCTGTTAAAATCTTGGCACTATTTATATTTATTTCACCAACAAGATTTGCTCTTTCGGTTCCGCTGCTTATAGTAGATACAGACAGACGCACCTGCACCTCATCAGCATTTGGTTCCTCTATAAATTTATCAATCATTTCCACAGTATAAGGAGCGGTTATAACCAACTGTTTTGCATTCATTATTCATCACCCACATCAGTTTAACACTTGACAAGTCGAATATCAATACATTATACTACAAATTAACAGGTAAAATTCTACATATATTTAAGGTGTTTTTGCTATGAATGACGCAAATTTCTGCAATAATTTTACATTTCAAAAGATTTCTTTTATGAAATATCGTTTTACTGATCGTTTTGTATATCCCGGTTCCCCATCACATTTTATTGGTATACTGTTAAAAGGGACTGCTCATCTTAACACTCTCCGCGACAGTATTGATTTAAAAGCGGGTGATATTTTTTACATACCTTATAAAACTATGTATCAATCACGATGGTACGGTGATGATGACGGCGAAATCCAGTTCATTTCGTTAGGATTTAAAGTATTCCCTAAAAACGAAAATACAACTTATAAATTACAAATTCTTCATCCTGATGACAAATCAAAAGCAATATTAGAAAAAATCACTTCCAATCTAATGGTTGACTGTCTTAATATTGGTCTTTTATTTTCATTTTTGGGTAATATAATAAATTCTATGAAGATAGATTCCCCCGAAAAAATTAATCCCAAAATCAAAACTGCTGTTGAATACATTAAAAATAATTTAAATTGCAATGTTTCTGATATTGCATATCACTGCAACACAAGCGAATCTAATATATATTCACTGTTTAAGAGAAATTTCAATAAAACTCCTGCACAAATAAAACAAAATATTCTTATATCGAAAGCCCAAGAACTTCTTCTCACAACCGATAAATCTGTTGAAGAAATAAGTAGTCAACTATATTTCAGTTCATCTTCTTATTTTAGGAAAATATTAAAAAAACACACGGGTTTGACCCCACGTGATATAAGAAAAAAAGCTAATTTTTAAAAGCCCGAAAAACTTCGGGCTTTTCATTATTTCTTTGGTGGCAGACAGGCAACAAAAGTTATGCCGTCTTCACTATTTATAATTGTTTGCTCGGCTGAATAAGGAAGGAAGAAATAATCTCCTTTTTTAATTTCTTTCTCTTTTCCGTTACAGCACACCTTGCCTTCGCCATCAGTAACAACGTATACTGCAGGCTTACTTGTTAAAACAGTTTGAGCATTTTCCAATATATATCTCTGAACCGCAAAGCAGGGTGTATCCTCATAGGTTATAAGGTCTTCAATTTTAACCCCGTTTTCATTATAGACAGTCTTAGGGGTTTTTCTGCCGCTTTCAATAGCCTTTTCTCCGTAAAGAGAAAAATCAAAAACGCCGATTGCTGTATCCTCGTCAAGACCGATATACATTTCTTCTTCACTGAGTCTATACTCACCACAATAATATTCAGGCTGAATGGTAAAGTCTGACGGCTCCTGTATTTCAAGAATAAGACAGCCTTTACCTATAGCATGTGCAAGCTTTGCAGGAACGAAATAAACATCCCCCGGCTTTACGGAAATTCTGTTCAAAAGCCTTTCCATAGACTCCATATCGGTTTCGCTTTTAGCAATCGCTTCCTTAAACTGTTCTTCTGTATACTGCTTATTAAAGCCGAAATAAAGACAAGCATCCTCTCGACAGCCAAGAACTATCCAGGACTCAGCCTTACCGTAATTACTGGAGAAATGCTCTCTTGAAAAGGCTTTATCGGGATGAGCCTGAACAGGAAGACGAATGGCACTGTCAAGCACCTTTGTCAGCACACCAAATTCTTCCCTATCACCTAAAAGTTCTTTTTTATATTCAGTGAGAAGCTCATCAAAATAAATGTCAGTATCTTTAACAAGGGATACGCCCTCTTTTTCGCCTTTCGAAATTTTGTTAATTGCCTTTACCGAGGAAACAACCCATTCCTCAGGCTCATAGCCATCACTTGAGTCGTCACCGAAAAAGTCGGCAAAAAGAGCACCGCCTGTATATACTCTGCCCACCCTGTTCTTTTCAAAAAAGATGGGAGAAGAAAGAAGTTTTTTGATATTTTCGGTCATAAGATATACTCCTTTATAATTAAAAGGGCTGACAGACAACCCTTTTAATAATTATTTCTTTTTAATAAAGTAGATTGCACCATCACACTTGTCGATAGAATCGGCACTTCCGTGAATAATTTCGGCTATTTCATAGCCCTCTTTAATAGCAAAATCACATTTCTGTTCAAGGTTAGAATAGTTCATTGCAACAGCAATATATCCGTCGTTATATGGATGAATAGTTGCAAAAATCTGAGTATTCTTTGAAACAAGAACCTTTTCATTAATAATATCTTCAGCAACAATCTTATAGAACTTATGATAGTCTGTATCGTCAAAGGCACAAGCCTTACCTACAAGACTTGTTTCAAGAGGCATATTAAGGAAATATACATAACCCTTACCATATTTGTGTTTAGAGAATACAATATTACCCTCTTCGTTACGGGCAAGTACCTCTGCCCCTACAGATTCAAGCTGAGCCTCAGCATTTACCCAATACTGCATTTCACCGAATGGGAATTTTGCTGTATGGTTCATGCCCTTTTTAAGAATACCGTATGAAGTAAGACCTACGATTTCTTCAAGGTCAGAAAGCTGAGAACCATCATAGGTAATAAACATGGTAGCGCCTTCATCTCTCACCTTATCACGCATACCCCACCAAGCTCTCTGGTGCATAACAGACCAACCTGCAAGAGAAGGAACTATGTAAAGTTTGCTATCGGGTACAGGGTCGTTACTTACAGTGAACTTACAGTCAATACCTGCCTGATTACCAAGGACATAAGCAATAGAGCCAACACCCCATTTATCAACGCCGTCTGTAAGCATAATAACAGCATCGGTAGTTCTCTGTGGCATTTCCTCAAAGGGAAGCTTATCGAGAACCTCACCGAATTTTTTCATTTCTCTCGCTACAGGCTTAGGAGTGTTATCCACTTCAAGCATACCAAGGTCACGTTCTATCATACTCCAGGGATAAGGAGGATTCTTAAGGTCAACGTGGTTAGGACCACACCACCAGAGATAGCCTTTAACATCATGTGCAAGAGCAGAGAACATATTGATTCTTTCAAAATCTGCAGCAACCTCCTGATTGCCTAACATTCTTGAGAAGGAACCCTGTTCTTCAAGAATAGTGGGCTTTCCTGCAAGGTCAGAATAGAATGCACACTGAACGGTTGGAAAAACTGTGGAACGCATTTTATTCATAAGGTCAATATCATTATTAAGTGAACGTGATACATAAGGATGATTACACATATAATCACAGATTTCACCCTGATCCTTAAGTGTCCAACCCCAGTTATTAGGTTCAAGACCATGCATACTTGAGGAAACAGGTCTTGTGGGGTCAGCCGCCTTAATAGCATTTCTTACAAAGGCAGTCCAGGTATATGCTTCATATCTGTCGTTAGCAGGGCCCATACAGTTACTTTCGTTACCGAGTCCCCACATAACAATATTTTTACAGTCCTTAACAGCACCGACAAAGCCTCTTATAAACTTGTTTTCCCACATAAGTGCCTCAGGGTCCCGAATAGGATTCTTACCGTGAATTGCAGGAGGAGTAAAGAGTCTGCCACTCATCCAACCTGTAACAACAGAAACCTGAAGCTCAATACCGTATTTATCACAGATACCTGCAAAGGTTTTGAAGTTTTCTATCTGCTTTGGGTCAATTCCGTCATAATCATCAAGAGGCTGTTCGGTTTCAACATCAACATAGCATTTGTCGTTACCACGCCACTCATAAATCTTTTCAACAGGCTGAAAATCTCTCCAGTTAGGAAAACAACGTATAAAACGCACACCGTATTCGGCAAGTGCCTTAATATCGCTTTCAATAAGTTCAGGGTCAAAATACTTCCACATATTTGTGCCGTTTTTTCTGTCCCAATAGTTACAGCCTAACATAAATTTCATATCGTTTTACCTCCTATATCCAATGGATTAAAAGTTTAGGATATAAACAAAATTCTAAATCCATCTGTTCGAATTATAACAAAAAGCAAACGGTATTTCACTCAATATTATTAGAAACAAATCAAAAAATCACAGTTTTTTTGGATTATCAACAAACCGCTTACGATACTCTCTGGGAGTAAATGAGGTCTTTCTTTTAAACAGTGAAGAAAAATAACAATTATCCGTATAGCCAACTCTATAGGCAATTTCAGCCACAGAAAGAGAGGTATCTCTGAGCAGACGTTTTGCAATATGAAGTTTATTGTTTATCTGAAAGTTATAGGGAGTTGTTCCCGTTTCCTTTATAAATAGCTTGACACAGTAATCGGGGGAACGAAAAATCTGTGCTGCAAGTTCATTATTGCTTACTATTCTATCTGAATTTCTTTCAAGATAATTCTTTAATTCTGCCATTTCGCTACTCATAAGTGTCTGCTGACTTTTTTTAGACAAACGGGCAAGCATTTCAACAAATATAGCCGCAACACAAGCCTCTTTAAATTCACCCTGCTCTTTACCTTTAGATATTTCTGCTACCTTTAAAAACAGGTCCTTCATTCCGCTTCCGTCAAAATGCCATTTACCCTTAAGACCATATTCCTCAATAAGAATCGGAGGAAGAACACCTCCTACATTAATAAATATCTTCTCCCAAGGTTCATCAGCAGAGGAATAATAATTTTGATTTTCACCCTGAGTAAGAAGATACACCTCATCCTTACCAACAGGATAATCAACTCCGTCCCTCGTTACATAGCCGTTTCCTTTTACTATATATTCGATTACAGTGGTTTCGGAAGCGTTTCTGCATATATGATAGCTACCGTCACAATAAGAAATTCCCGTTAGCTGAACCCGTATAGCAGATTTCCCTTCCCTGTGGTAAACCATAAGAGTTTCTTTTATAAAGCATCACCATTTTCTTATTTTTTAAAATTATTTTAACATAAATACACGCCAAAAACAACATTTTTAATTGTTTTTTCTATATTTCAAATTGTTTTCTCTCTTTATTAATATAAATAAAAGGTATATAATTAATAAAAAAACAGCAGGAGGTCACAATATTATGAAAATGGGTATGCCCGCTATTCCGCTTATTACAGTGGACCCTTATTTTTCGGTTTGGGGTAAAAAAGGCGATTTAAACGGTAATAATCACACTATGCACTGGACAGGAAGCAACAATACGATTTTAGGTACTGTTACCATAGACGGTGAAAAATACTGTTTTATCGGCAGTAAACCGTCAAGCCCTATTAAACAGGTATCTATTGATGCAGATGCACTATCCACCTATGCAGTGTATGAAGGAGCAGGAATAAGATTTTTTGTTACCTTTACTACTCCTATAATGGCAGACAGTCTTTATTATTCCTCTCGTCCCGTTTCCTATATAAAGGTTGCTTATGAAAGCATTGATAATAAGGAACATAAGGTGTCTGTTCATCTTGCTTTTTCTGAGGAATTCGTACTTAATAAAGCAGGTGAAGGCAGAGCTATTTCCGAAGAGGTTTCGGATAACGACATAACCTGTATAAAAATGAGTAACGGCTATCAGCAGGTTTTAGGCAAAAGAGGCGATGATATTCGTATTGACTGGGGTAGCTTTTATCTCGCAACAACAGGTGAGGCTAAGGTAGGTAATATCTGCCACTATAATCTGTACTGTGTTTATATTGAAAAAGAAATAAAAAATGAAACTGTTTTTGCTGTTGCTTATGATGACATTGAAAGTATAAAATACTTTGGCACAAATCTTAAGGCATATTGGAAAAAAGACGGCAAAACCATTAAAGAAGCAATCAAAGAAGCACTTAATGAATACGACAGTCTTTTCGAAAAGTGCAAGGCATTTTCTGATAATCTTATTAAGGAAGCCACCGAAAAAGGCGGAGAGAAATACGCAGACTTACTTAGTCTTGCTTATCGTCAGGTTATGGCAGCCCACAAGCTTGTTGTTGATAACGACGGTAACAACCTTTACATTTCCAAAGAATGTCACTCCAATGGTTGTGCAGCAACCGTTGATGTAACCTACCCAAGCGCTCCTATGTATCTTTATTACAACACTGAGCTTTTAAAGGGTATGCTTCGCCCTGTTTTCAAATACGCTTCAATGGAAGCCTGGCCATACGATTTTGCACCTCACGATGTAGGTCAGTATCCTTTTGTCACAGGACAGTATTATGGTATGAATATTGAAAATCAAATGCCTGTTGAGGAATGTGGTAATATCCTTGTGCTTATGTCAGCCATCAGTGAGGTTGACGGCAACTGTGACTTTGCAAAAGAAAACATAGAGTTACTTGATAAATGGAGCAAGTATCTCATTCAGTATGGTAATGACCCCGAATATCAGCTTTGTACCGACGACTTTGCAGGCAGGCTTGCACACAACTGCAACCTTTCCATAAAAGCTATTATGGGTCTTGCAGGTCTTGCAAGAATTTATAACAAGCTTGGAAGAGAAAAGGACAGCGAAGAACTGTTCTCTATAGCTAAGAAATATGCTCAATCCTTTATAGAACGTGCTGCTAACAAGGACTCAAGCTTCCGACTCGCCTTTGACAAGGAGGGCACATTCTCCCTTAAATATAATGCAGTATGGGATAAGCTTTGGAAAACCGAGCTATTCCCCAATAGTTTTTATGAGGGTGAAATTGCCCGTTATAAAAAGGAAGCTCTTCCCTATGGTATTCCCCTCGACAACCGTGAGAAATACACAAAATCCGACTGGATGATTTGGGCAGCCTGTCTTGCAGACCAAGACCAAGACTTTGAGTTTATTGCCGAGCTTCTTTGGAATGCTTATAATGTTCAACGTTGTAACGCTCCAATGACCGACTGGTTCTTTGCTGATACAAGCGAAATGAGAGCCTTCCGTCACAGAACCGTTCAGGGTGGATTATTTATTAAACTATTATTCGAATAACTATTTAACAAAGAGGCTGTCACTTCTATAGTGACAGCCTCTAAAAATTTCTATTATTCAATACTTAGAACAACCTTGCCGATATTTTCTCCCCGTTCTAAAATAGCGTGTGCCTCTTCTGCCTTTTCCATTGGCAAAACCTTATATATGGACGGTTTGATTTCTCCGCTTTCAATTTTAGGCCAAACCTTTTCAACAAGCTCTTTAATTATATATGCCTTAAATTCGGGGGTGCGATTACGAAGCATACTACCAACAAGGTGCAATCCCTTTGTAAGTAATGGACGAAGTTGAATATTTGTTTGAACTCCTGCAAGGGTGGAAATAACTATCCAGTATCCCCCTCTTGCCATATAAGGCAGACTTTTGCCCAAGGTTTCTCCGCTCAAACAGTCCATTGAAACATTTACCGGGGTGCCGTTTATTTCTTCTTTTTCAAGTATTTGAGCTACATCTTCCTTTGCAGAATTAATAACTACATCTGCTCCCAATGGTTTTATTTTTTCTGCAATATCATCACTTAAAACCGAAGTTATAACCCTTGCACCAAACGCCTTTGCCATTGGAATGGCTACACTTGCCAAACCACTTGCACCTGCAGGAATAAATGCAGTCTGTCCTGCTTCTAAATTTCCTTCAATAAACAGATTAAGATATGAGGTTGCATAGGCCTCGGGAAGAGCAGACGCTTCCTCCATAGAAAGACCCTTTGGAACAGGCATAAGCATATCATACTTTACTGCAACATACTGTGCATAGCCTCCGCCACCCAGAAGCGCACACACCTTATCCCCTATTTTCCAACTTGTAACTTCATTTCCTACCTCAACAATTTCTCCCGCTATTTCCAACCCCATCCAAGCAGGGCAACCCTCGGGAGAAGGATATTTGCCCTGACGCTGTAAAAGGTCTGCTCTGTTTAAGGCAGCGGCTTTGATTTTAACCAAAACCTCGTCGGGTTTAATTTTTGGATTTTCTACGTCACTCCATACCAAATTTTTGTTCTCATCAACAAGCATTGCTTTCATTTTCATCAACTCCTATTTTCTATACACAACAGTACCGTCACATATTGTCAGTTTACAGTCAAATGTCCTTTTGCCACTCAAATGGTTAGTATTACCATAATCAAAGCAGAAAGGCATATCTGTAAGAGCGATAACGGTTATATCCGCCCTATCTCCTACATTAAGACTTCCCCACTCTTTCAGAACAGCCTTTGCAGGATTTACCGTTACTGCCTTAAAGATTTCTTCATCACTCATTCCACATTCATAAAGCACACTCATACAAAGTGTCATACCGTATTTTCCACCTCTTGTAAAGGCACTTAATTTTGTAAGGTCTGTACTTATTGTATCAGGTTTAAAGCCCTGTTCAACTGCGGTTTTCAAAACATTAAAATCAGTGTGAATATGTCCTGCCATACCTACATCAAGGATTACGCCCTTTTCCTTAGCCCTTTTAAGTGGTGTAAAATTATTAACAAGGCAGTTGTTTACACCGCCGTGATAGGTGTGGGTTATAATGTCACCTTTACGAAGTACATCAACAATTTCTTCCATAGAAATCGGGGTGTTACTGCAATGCACCATAAGGATATGCCCCTGCTTTTCGGCAAAATCCACCGCCTGTTTTAAGTGCACACCTTTACAGAATGGGTAGCTTTTTTCGTCAAGGCAAAATTTAATACCCAAAACCTTGTCACCATAGTTATTAAGCAGTTTTTCGGTGGTGTCAAAATTCAGTTTTCCCTCATTAAAACCAAGGCTTACAAAAACACCCGATTTCATTTTAAAGCTGTCAAGGATGTTTTGCTTTCCCTGACAGGCACCTGCATCCACTCCCGCAGTCACTCCGAAAGGAAAAAAACTGCTGTCTGCCGGTGTACCGAAATTTTCTGAGCTTACCCCAAATATATGGGAATGTATATCCACAAAACCTGCAGATACATAGTCACCTTTGGCGTCGTATATAAAATCGGCAGTTTCATTTATATTTTCCTTTATCTCAGCAATTTTATTGCAAAAGATAAGAACATCACTAAGCTTAAAAGCCTTGCCGTCAAAGACCTTGCCATTTTTTATAAGAATTCTACTCATAATGCTCTTTTAAATATTCATCCATTCTTGTATTGCGGTAATCGTCAGCAAATTTAGA
This sequence comes from Clostridiaceae bacterium, assembly GCA_904501755.1. Lineage (GTDB taxonomy): Bacteria > Bacillota > Clostridia > Oscillospirales > Acutalibacteraceae > SIG607. Next base: position 34,501 of record CAJGBV010000015.1, read on the forward strand.
CCACTCAAAGTCCTTTGAAGCTTCATACTCAAGCTTTAGACCCTCTTTTAATCCCATAAGCTCTTCCTGTTTCATACCGGTATCTCTCAGAATCTTACTGTTATCGGTAATTCTTTCAAACATTCTTGCATATATAAGCTGATATTTTGCCCAGTCTGCCCCTTGTGCTATAATATCGAGATAATCCTCGGTACTGACTTCAATGTATTTAAAAGGACAAATTTCATTATATATCCGTGCTATTTCTTCCCAGGAATGATGTTCAGACGTTGCCACGTTATAAGACTGACCGTAAGCTTTATCATTAAATAGAAGAAGTGCTATCATTTTACCTACATCACCGCCCCAGGAGAGCGTTGCCTGACACTTCATAGCATCCTTTGGCAAAACTATAGTTTTTCCTGCTTGCATACGGTAAATAATCGTAGCAGCCTCTAAAGTAACAAGCTGAAATCTACCTGTGGAATAGGTAGTAGCAGGACGAACTATTGTCCAGTTTTTATACTGTGAGTCCATAAGAAGATTTTCTTCCTTAGCTTTATACAGAGCATAGTCCTGAGTAGAAAGAAAATGTTCATCATCACTTACATCAAGCAGTCTTGGAGAGTCTTCGGTTATAGGTGGATTATCGGCAAATACACGGCATGAAGAAAGAAATATGTAATGGTCTGTATTATCAAGAAACAACCTGTATATTTTTTTAAATTCCTCCAAGCCATAGGTCATAAAGTCTATAACACCGTCATAGCTGTTTTTAAGCAATTCCTCTAAGAAACCGTCGTCTTTGGTATTGCCTTTAATATAACGAAGATTACTGCTTTCTGACTTCATTTCATCAAGTGCTACCACATCAACACTATGTCCCAACTTTATAAGCTGGGGAACAACATATCTGCCCATAGCACCCGTACCGCCTAAAACAAGAACCTTTTTCATATCAATTCCTCACTTTATTTTATTAAGATTATCAAATATAGCCTTTGCCGTACTGAGTAACGGCTGACTCATATCGCTGTTATGTGTATATCGGTCGTTACAAAAGCACATAAATCCTCCAAGAGTCGGATTAACAACTCTGGTAAGTCCGCCGAATTTTCCACTGCAATGGTAACTTACAGGGGTTTTCACTTCCTTTTTTAATACTACCATTGTTTTAAAGCCCTCAATCATTTCTTCCTCGTTGTTTGCCACTGTTACGATTTTAATAATATCAGGCTTACGCTTTTCAACAAACAAAGCAAGGTCAACCACCTGCTGTGTTGTCATAGGAATACCCGGATGATTTGAAAGCAGTACCTCTGCCCCCATAAAATGCACCTTTTCAATAAACTCGATTTGTTTATCTATAACCTTACTATCCACTACAATCTCCTTTGGATTGTTCTTTATAAAAGAGTAATTAAGATGTGAGAATTCTTCCCTAAATCCCGTTTTAGAGGCAAGGTCAAAGGTATATCCCTGTATATCGGCAGCCGCCGCTCCTGCCTCAATAGCCTTTAATATAAGCTCTGTTCTTGATTCTTCAGTATCTTCATAAATTCCTTTATCATAAGAAAGATTATAGTTTAGTGCAAGAATTGGAAGACGCGAAGCATTAACAACCGATTTAATTGCCTCAATAGTTCTGTACTGCTCCTCAAAACAGGATAGATGTAAATCTATTCCGGTAGCACCGCCTACGAAAAGATTATTAATTGTAGCTATTGCGTTTTTGGGTGTATTTTCTTTTACAACCCCTGCAAGCATGGGTGCCTGTGTATTAACAAAAGATTTTCTCATAAGCTCACCTCATAAACGAAGTATATCATTATTAGGCAAAAGCGTAAATGGTGTTTGTGATATTATTTATCAAATATGATACTTAATTATTTACAAAAAAACACCTCTGTGTTAGAATATAACAGAGGTGATGGTATGAGCAACCATTCGATTTTTAATATAACTGCTACTAATATTATAGCTGCAAACAGACTGATTAATTCTCCCATAGCGGTGACATCAACAAGAACAAACCGTGAATATTGGGGTATTATGCTGAAAACAAAAGGAAAAACCGTATACAACTGTCAAGGCAGAGAAATCGTTTCTGACTGCACACATCCCGTAATACTTCCAAAGGGTTGTTCTTATACTTGGAAATGTGTAGAACCGGGTGAATGTATCGGCATTGAATTTGATGCTGATATAAAAGAAGATATGATATATTCTTTCAGTATTAACGACACAAGTTTCATCATAAACAGCTTTGCAAAAATCGAAAAAAAGCTAACACTAAAAAATCCCGGTTATAAAATGGAGTGTTTTACTGCTCTATATTCACTGCTATTATATTTTGCAAAGTCCGATAATAAGGAATATATTCCCTTAGAAAAACAAAACATCATAAAACCCGCTATGTTATATATTGCAGAGCATTATTTCGACAACACTATTACAAATGACTTTTTGGCATCACTTTGTTCGATTAGCACCGTATATTTCAGAAAGCTTTTCAAATTATTATACGGAGTTTCTATTGGATGTTTTCTGCAGAACCTAAGAATTGAAAAAGCCAAATCACTGCTGAGCGGAGATTATGAATCCATTACACAGGTTGCGGAGAGTGTTGGATATTCAAGTATTTATCATTTTTCTAAAATGTTCAAGCAGACTACGGGATTTACCCCCAGTGAATATGCAAACAGAAAATAATAGACCTTATCTTAAAGAATTTCGCAATATTTCTCATACTTTTGGGCAGAATTTTCGCTCACAAGAATATCAACATCCGAAAGAGAACACTGTATGTATGGCGACTTAGTATCAAACTTTGCACTGTTACAAAGATAAACCCTCTTGCTTGAATTTTTCATCATAATTTTCCGAACCGAAATTTCCTCCTGTGTGCAGTCGGATATAACTCCGTCACTGCTTAGTGACTTAGTAGAAAAAAAGGCTATATCAGCAAAAATACTGTCATAGGTTTTTTCTGCACTCTCACCCACTAAGCAGGTTCGGTCATCTCGGCTCAGCACTCCGCCTGTTGAAATCACTTTAAGGTCTGTTAGGGACAAATAATTCAGGATAATAAGACTATTGGTAACTATAGTAATACCTTTCTTTTTTAGCAATTCCATAGCAAGAAAATAACAGGTAGAGGATTGGTCTAAAAACACAACATCTCCATCACTTACAAGTTCTGCCGCCTTTTTGGCAATAATCTGTTTTTCCTCCACATTTGAATAAGCTCTGGTTGTAAAAGGCAGAATATTGCTTTTACTGACAATCAGCTCTGCACCGCCATAGCTTCTCCGTACAATTCCCTTTTTCTCTAAATTTGTCAAATCTCTTCTAATACTTGACTCACTCGCAAAAAGCATTTTGCTAAAATCTGCAACACTGATAAAACCTTTTTCCTTTAACAAATCTAAAATCTGATTTTCTCTTTCGTTTTTTAACATACAATCACCAACTGCTCATTTTTGAGTGAATTTATTTATTTTTTTGCTCATTTTCCTTATTTCAAGGATTTTTCATATAAATAGTTGCTCATTCCTGACTTTTTCAGTATAATTCAATCAATATAAAAAGTAAAGGAGTATTTTTATGAATTTCGATACTTTGCTTAAAGGTATGGATTGTACTTGTGGAAAACACCATAGTTGTGACATCGGCTTTATTGCTGTGGAAAACAATGCCGTAAAACATCTTACTTCACTTTGCAAGGACTATAAAAACATTCTTATAGTAGCAGATGAAAACACCTATAAAGCAGGCGGTGAAAAAGCCGAAGCATACATAAAGGATAAAAATATTGACCGTGTTATTTTTTCGGGTGACACTGTTCTTATACCAAATGAAGAGGCTATTGATAAAATCAGAGAAAAAACCGCTGATACCGACCTTATCGTAGGTATTGGCTCAGGTGTTATACAGGACCTTTGTAAATATGTTTCTTTCTTTGATAAAATTCCTTATTATATCGTTGCTACCGCTCCCTCAATGGACGGATACGCCTCTACAGTTGCGGCTATGATTCTCAGGGGTATGAAGGTTTCCTATATAACAAAGGTACCCGAAGCGATTATTGCCGACACATCTATTATCAAAAATGCACCTCTTGATATGATTAAATCAGGTTATGGTGATGTAATAGGCAAATACTCAGCACTCAACGATTGGAAGTTATCAAATTTACTTTTCGGTGAAAAGCTTTGTGAATATATTTATAATCTTACAAGGGATATGCTTCTCGCTACTGTTCCTTTAGCCGACAAATTGCTCAGTCGTGACGAAGAAAGTATCAAAACCCTGACCGAAGCACTTATCGGTGTGGGAATAGCTATGGCATATCAGGAAAATTCCCGTCCCGCTTCGGGAAGTGAGCACCATATCTCTCATTTCTTTGAGCTTAATGGAATAAGAAAAGGTACATACTATTTCCCCCACGGAACCGATGTTGCCTACTCCACTGTTATTAGCTGTGCAGTAAGGGAAAAACTATTAAATGCCGATTTTAACTGTAAAAGATTTGTTATGAGCGATGAAGAATACATCAGCGGTATTACCGATGCCTATGGAGAAACGGCAAATGAATGTATCGAGCTTCAGAAAAAATCAGGCAACTATACCGCCGACAGAATACCTCTTTACCTTGCTAAAGAAAAGGAAATAAAAGAAGTACTGAGTGAGATACCCACAGCAAAAGAGATGGAGGAGCTTCTTTGCAAAATCGGACTTGATATGCAAAAATTTTATGATACCTATGATAATAAAACAATAAACAAAGCCGTATTGTTTGCAAAGGATTTAAGAGACCGTTTCACAGCACTATGGATGTATTATGATATTTTCGGCACCGAAAGGATTGTTTTATGAAAGACATTAAGGTTATAGCCTTTGATTTGGACGGAACTCTTTCAAACCACAAGGAGCATCTTCCAAAAGCTAACAAGGATACACTTCTTGAGCTTTCTAAAAAGTACAAGCTTATTATGGTCGGTGCAGGTCAGGTGGGAAGAATTTTCAATCAGATGGAAAAATTCCCTATTGATATAATAGGAAACTATGGTATGCAATACGCTAAATATAATGCACAAACCAATGACCTTGATATTATTCGTGATGACTCTTTGCCCTGTAATAAAGAAGAAATAGACAAGAAAGTAACCTATTTCAGAGAAAAGTACGGTTTCACTTCCTTTGCGGGTGACAGTGTTGAATACCACCCGTCAGGCTGCATTACCTTTGCCATTCTCGGCACCAAGGCAAAACAGGAAGACAAGCTTTCTTTCGACCCCGACAGAACAAAACGCAGACTGATTTACAACGAAGTGGTTGAAGCCTTCCCTGATTACTGTGTTTTTGTCGGCGGTTCCTCCTCCTTTGACATGGCGCCTAAGCCTTATAACAAATATTACGCTCTTGACCTTTTCTGTAAAGAAAACGGTTACTCACACAGTGAAGTGGTTTTTGTAGGCGACGATTACGGTATGGGCGGAAATGACGAGTCGGTATACAAATCGAATTTTAATTTTTTAACTATTGACGATTTCCGTACATTTCCCAATGTGGTAAAAGAATTGTTATAAAATGAAAAGCAAGTTTGAGGACTTGCTTTTCTGTTTTTTCTGATATATAATTTTAACGAAAGGAAGCGTTTATATGAACTTAAAGGTCGTTAGCTTTAATATACGCAACTGTGACGATAAAAACGGTCACACAAGAGCAGAAAGAGCACCCCGTCTTTATAACACAATAAATGAAGTTGACCCTGATGTTATAGGTTTACAGGAAATAAGAATTCCTTGGGAAGAATATATAAAAAAATACTTTGGTGAAAAGTATGATATATATAATAAATACCGTAATGAAACCACTGACGTTGAATCTGCCCCTATTCTTTGGAAAAAGGACAAATTTGATTTGGTAGTAAAGGGCAACTTCTGGCTTTCCGATACACCTGAAAAAGAGTCAAAGGGTTGGGATGAAAAGTACAACTGCTACAGAATGTGCTCTTATGTTATATTGAAAGACAAGAACAGTGGCAAATGTTTCACTTTTATGAACACTCACTTTGGTTTTGGTGATAACTGTCAAATAAAAAGTTCAAAGCTTATAGCACAATACGCAAAAAAATTATCTGACCATCCTTTCTTTATTACAGGTGACTTTAATATGACACCCGATAGTATAGGCTATAAAGAAATCACCAAATATTTCACAGATGCGAACACCGTTACCGCAAATTTTAAAGGTGCTACCTATCACGGCTATAATCCCGAAATCAATAATAATCAACACATAGATTATTGCTTTATTGACAGTAAGGTAACCGCCGTAAGCTATAAAATTCTTGATAAAACCTTTGACGGAAAATTTCCATCCGACCACTATGGCCTTTTTTTAGAGCTGAATATATAAAGAGAAAAACAGCAAGTTTCGGAGCGTTTAGATAGGAATTAATCGGTTTTCGGTCTTGCAGACTCCATAGGCATAATTCTAATCTGCTCAGGGTTATACTCGGGTATCGCCTCTGTTTTCGTCACTACAAAAGCACTAACCCTTGTTGCCATTTCCAAGGAAGAAACAATATCCTTAGTAGTCATATAGTTATACATAAAAGCAGCAGAAAAGCTATCTCCTGCTCCTACGCTTGATAAAGCTTCAACCTTTTTGCCATAATTTCTATAGCTCTTATTATTTAAACTATCATAAACAAAAGCGCCTTTATTACCTAATGTAACAATTATTAGTTTAATAAGAGAATATTTTTCAGCAAGTTTTTTAGCCGCTTTTTCAAAGTCAAGCTCTTCACCAAAAAGAGTTTTTGTAACAAAAGGCAATTCTTCATCGCTTATTTTAAGGATGGTTGCATTTTCCACCCCAAATTCTATAGTTTCTTTTCTTGCAAAAGGCTGTCTGATATTAAGGTCAACAAAAATTTCTTGAAAATCACCTAAAGAAACAAGTTTTTTAATCTGTGAAAAGTTTTCTTCTCCTCTAAGGGACAGAGTTCCGAAATACAGAATATCAAAGCTTTCCTTTAAAGCTTTACTTATATTAATATAATCATAAGCAACATCATCCAAAAGATTATAAGACGGAATAGAGTTTTCGTCCAGTGTTACAATACACTTACCCGTATCCTTTTCATTTGTGGAAACATAATCGCTTATAACACCTTTAGATTCAATCTCTCTTAGTGTATCAAGCTTAAGATTATCATTGCCTACAGATGAAAGAAGATATGCTTCCCCACCGTTCTTAACAAAATGAGCAGCAAAGTTAAAGGGCGCACCGCCTATGACCTGTTTATCGGGAAAAATATCCCATAAAATTTCACCAAATGCTAACGCTTTCATAGTAAATCCTATTATTCAATACCCAACTGTTCAAGTATTACCTTTGCAACCTGTTGTGCTATTATTTCATTTCCCTCAGCACTGTGATGAAGATTATCCTCACACTTGTAATATCTTTTGTCCTGTTTGCAAAGAGAATATAAATCATTGACAGGAATATTTTCTCTTTCCATAAGCTTTAAAGCGGCATCGTTATATATTTTAACCGATTATTTTTCAAGAGAAAAAACAGCTCCTGTACCTGTATTATCCTCTGCATGATTATCTGCCGGAAGAGGCGTTGTAGTAGCAAACACAAGCTTAGCACCTGCTGCTCGGGAAAGTTCAATTATTCTCTCTAAACCGTAAGTATATTCTTCGGTTGAAAAAATCGGTCTATTAAGGAATGGCATATTACCAATATCCCAATAACCATTATTAAAATGAACAAGGTCAACCTTTCCCGTTGTTTCCAAAAGACTTGCTAACTGCCAAAGCGAATAATAAGTAAATCTTCCATTATCACCCTCGGCATAATAAACCTCGCACTTGCCCTCAAGCAGCTCTTTAACCCTCTTTGAATACCAAGCTCTTATAGAGTCACCAAGTAAAATAACCTTTTTCATAAAATTACCCCGCTAACAATTATTAATTTAAAAAAATTATAAAACACAAAATTCAGAAAGTCAATAAAAAAGGTCTATTCGTAAAGAAGATGTCTTCTATCGTTTTATGCCTTTAGGCATAATATAAATGTGGCACCTTCCTTACGGATGGTGCCACATTGCTCTCAGACCTCATTTTCCATTTGTTTTCGTTTAAGCTCAGTTAATATTTCGGGATAAAGCTGAATAGACATACCGCCATCAACTATAAGCTCGGTTCCTGTGGTGTTTTTGGACATATCGGTAGCAAAATACCAAACTGCATTTGCTACGTCCTCATAGTCCGAAATATCGCCTATAGGAGTAAGGGTTCCGTTTACAATCTGTTTACTTCCCATAGCATACCAACGGTCTGTCTTAATTGTACCCGGAAGTACAACGTTACATCTTATTCCGTATCTTCCAAGGTCTAACGCCAAAGCCTTAGAGAGAGCGTTTATTCCGCCCTTTGAAGCCGAATAAGCGGCTCTGTTGGGGATTGCTCTATAGGCGGTATTTGAACTTAAAAATACTACAGAGCCTTTATGATGCTCTTTCATTCTGATAGCAGCCTGACGAATCATAGTAAAGTTCCAAACAAGATTTGTTTCAAACACTTTTCTGAATTCATCAACATCCTGAGTGAAGAAATCAAGACCTTTAGCCGGGTCGCTTCCATAACCTAAATTTGCAGCATTAAGTACAATTGCTTCAACGAATCTTCCGGTTGAGTCAATGTCATTGAAAATATCAATTACCTGCTGTTCACTTCCAATATTACATTCATAACCCTTAGAGAAAACTCCGTAGGTTTCACTAAGCTTTTTAGCGGCTCTTTCAGCCTCTGCTCCGTTACGGCTGGTAATAAAAACATCCCAACCATTTTTTGCAAAAAGTTCTGCAATACCAAAACCAGTATTGCTTTGCGCTCCTGTTATAAATACTGCACTCATATCATTTCACCTTATCAAATACTCTTACATAATCAACGATAAACTCATCGTTTTCAACTTCTAAATAATCAGGATTATCATTAACCCAACCGGGTATAAAGCCTCGCCAACCGTTAGGCTCGGTTCCTATAAGAATAAAGTTTTCGGCATGGGAAGTAACTTCTGTTATCTTTCTGCCGCTTTGAACACCATCAACAAAGAAGGTATAACCATCCTCTTCCCATAAAAGACCAAATCTGTGCCAACCGTCTTTGTCATCTAAATCAATAAGTTCTTCCCATCCACAATATTTATGCTCATGATAGGTAGTAGCAAACTTTTGATTTTTTCCGTAACCGCCGTAATGAATAAAATGAGGCAAATACTTTCCGTGAACAAAACCTTCCATTATATCCACTTCGCATCCTGCTTTTTTCTCATCATAATGACAACCGATTGTTGGTGACTGAAGCCAGAAAGCGCTCCACCAGTTATCACCCTTTTGCAATTTACAACGACACTCATAATAACCGTAGCTATGCTCGAATTTTGGTTCTTTAAGTTCTGCAACAGGCCATCTTTCAACTTCGTTGGGACGGTCGCACCAGTTCTCCCCTGTCTGAAGCTGACAGGAATAAAATTTTCCGTCTTTCTCAACAAGTTTGAAATGGATATTACTATTTTCAAAACTTAACCCCTCATCCTCTATCCAACAGGGATGCTCTTTATGGAACATATGCTTTCTAAATCCCCATTTGGTTTTATCTAAGGTTTCACCGTCAAATTCATCTGCCCAGGTAAGCTTCCACTCACCTTCAGGAAGTAATGACGGCTCATGGTTTTCCACTTTAAATTCCTTCATTTTTATTCTCCTTAAAAATAAAATTCTGATTTTGCTGGTCTTATGTCGGTCAAAGCACCTGTATAATGTCGCAAAGTATGGGGCTGATAAGGATGAGCAAGACAGGCTTCTTCATCTATCTCAATACCAAGACCAGCCTTATCGGGAATGGTCATATAGCCATCGCTATATTCAAGCTTCTCATTAGTTACATCTTTACGCCAAGTGACATCGCTGTACATAATTTCAAGGATTTCAAAATTAGGACAGGTTGCGGCAAGCTGTAATGTAGCCGCATTAGCAACGGGACCTGACGGATTATGAGGAGCAAAGGGTATATATCTGCATTCTGCCTCGGCAGCAATTTTTTTAAGTTCCATAATACCACCTGCATGGGAAATATCAGGCTGAATATAATCTGCTGCCATAAGGTCGAACATCTTCTTGTAATCCCAACGTGTATAAAGTCTTTCTCCTGCAGAAATAGCAACGGGAGATTTATCCTTAACCGCTTTAAGTGCATCAAGATTATCGGGTGGAACAGGCTCTTCAAACAGCATAGGTTTAAACTGTTCAAGTTCCTTTGCTATTTTTATACCTGTAGGTATATTAAATCTTCCGTGACCCTCAATAAGCAAATCAACCTTATCTCCCACAGCCTCTCTTACTGCCGAAACACATCTGAGTGCCTTATCAAGCTCGGCATTAGAAATATTAAGATAATTCTTACCAAAGGGGTCCCACTTCATAGCGGTTATGCCTCTCTGTACGGCAATCTTTGCCTTTTCGCCAAATTCCTCCGGTTCTTTTGCCCCTGCAAACCAGCCGTTAACATAAATACGAACCTTATCGTTAACCTTACCGCCAAGAAGCTGATAAACAGGTACATTTAGGTGTTTTCCCAAAATATCCCAAAGTGCCATTTCAACAGCAGAAAGAGCACTCATAAGAACAGCTCCACCCCGCCAATAAGCATCTCTGTATATGGCGTGCCAATGCTTTTCAATATCAAGGGGGTTTTGTCCAACAAGATATTCTTTAATATGTTCAACGGCACCAATAAGGGATTTTTCCTTATACTCAAGTGTTGCTTCACCAACGCCATCAATACCCTCATCGGTATAGACCTTTACAAAAACCCAGTTTGTTCTAAAGCAATCCACAGCAAAGGTTTTTATGTCGGTAACCTTCATTTTTTTACTCTCCTTTGTCTATAAACGAAGTGTTATTAAACACAACGTTTTCTGCATATTTAACCATCTGGTCATTCTTTCTTCTTCCTGACTCTGCTGCACCGTGTCGCTCGTAATCAGGCAGTTCACTGTCACTAACCTTTTCAAAAACGCAATCGGTAAAGTAAATGTTTTGAAGCTTACAGTCCTTTTTACCGAGAAGCAATGGGAATTCAAGTCCACGGGATTTTATATTGCTGAAATACAAGTTTCTTATAGCCTTACATCTTTCGTCGCTTTGAAGTATGATTACACTTACGGGACGGGCATATATTCCATCCATAATAATATTATTAAAGGAAAGGTTTTCAATAAGCGTCAATTCTCTGCCATAATCCCCCGTTGTACACCATTTAGCCTCAGGAAGAAAAATGTGAATACCTACCGTGGTATCGGTCATTACAAGATTAGAGAAGGTACAGTTTCGTATAATTCCGTCACTTGTCCAGCCAATCCTTATCCCACCCGACCAGCTTGTCAGATTACAGTTGGTTACACTAACCTTTTCGCATATCTTATTTTCGGCTAAAGAACGGTTATTAGCTCTGACAATAATACAATCGTCGCCACATTCGATATTACAGTTACTAATAGTTACATTACGGCTGGAGTTAATATGAATACCGTCGTTGTTGGGGTATCTTACTTCGGCATAAATATTGCATCTATCAAAGTTTACATAATCACAGTCGTGAATCCAGTAAGACCAGCCTGCAGGCTGATTAACCATAGTTATATCGGTTACTCTTATATTTTTACAGCCCGTAAAGAAAACAACTCTTGGGGGTGTTGGTGCATCTATACGATTATAGTGCCAACCTTTAAAATCTCCCTCTTTTTTTACTACAAAGCTTGTACCGTTACAGTCAATTTTACCCATACCGGTAATAGAGATATTTTCCTCTTCCTCAGCAAAAATCAGACAAGCATTTCTGTAGCGTGGAAGATTATCACTTATAACATGCTTAAGATTTTCCTTTTCGGGATAATCCTCACATTTATCAGAACCTAAAATTATACCTGTAGCCGAAATATGTAATTCTACATTGCTCTTTAAAATTATAGAGCCTGTTTTATAAACACCGTCTGCAACAAGTACCCTTCCGCCGCCGTTTTTTGAACATTCATCAATTGCTTTTTGCAGACAATCGGTATTCATAAAAACACCGTCACCCACAGCACCAAAGTTTCTAATATCAAAAGTCATAAGCAACACTCCTTATTGACATATTTTCATTTACATTGTATTATATTTTTTAGTGTATTTATATCAAAATATTTGCAAATTTGTTAGAAATCTTATTACAGGTGATATTATGCTTTTACCCGAAATTGTATCGGTAGGAATATTCAATTCATTTCTCACAAGAAAAAATACCAAAATAAGCAAAAAAAGAAAAGCTACAATGTTTGAAATTGAGCTTCCCATAGATAATACAGGTATTTCTTATATTGATAATCATTGCACTCAAATCAAAGATAATATCATAATTTGTGCAAAACCATCCCAGACTCGTTATACCTTTTTTCCATATAAATGCCATTTTATACATTTTATAGTTAAAAGCGGTACACTTTATGATACATTAATCTCTTTACCCGATTTTATTGAAACAACAAACCGAAAAAAATATAACGATATTTTTACTAAAATGGAAAAGTATTACGGCACCCATTACGAAAATGACGAAATAATTCTTCAAAGCCTTGTCTTAGAGCTTATATATAATCTTAGCAGAGATGCAAAAAAACATTTGAACAAACAAAATATAAGCAGTAATTACACAGTAATTGAAAACGCCGTAAAATACATAAAAGAAAATCTTACAGAGGATTTAAGTCTTGAGGCAATATCCTTCCATTTCAATTTAAGTCAGGTGCATTTTCATAATATTTTCAAGGTTGCAGTAGGTTCAACTCTCAGGGAATATGTTGAAGAACAACGGATAAAAAAAGCAGTAAATTTACTTATCACCACACAGTTATCCCTTACCGATATTGCCTTTGAATGTGGTTTTTCTTCACAAAGTTATTTCAGCTTTGTATTTAAAAGACGAATGAACACCACACCTCGACAATATGCAAAGCAAATAAATAAAATTTATGAAAAAACATAAAAAAGACCGCAGATGCGGTCTTTTTTTGAATCAAATAATAAATTATCCGTGCATACGGAAATCAAGAGACTTAGGCAGAGGATATTTTTCGAGAAGAATCTTCTTAACTTCCTCTTCATCGGTAATGCCTGTATCACGCTTAATAATAAGAGTGTAAAGGTCAAACCAAATCTGAGATACAGAAAGCTCACCTTCCTTAATGTCTGCCATCTTGAAATCAGGAGTAAGCTGAGCAGCAGCCTCATCAAGTCTGCCAACATTAATAAGGGAAACAATTTTCAAGAGATTGAGTCGTCCGTCCTGCTTTAAGACATCATTCATAGTATCGAAAATATCAAGCCACTCCTGATATCTGCCTGCAGCCTGAAGCATCTGAGCAAGTTCAACATAAAGTCCCTTGAATTCCTTATACATATCAACAGCCTTGAGCATATATTCAATACCCTCACTAAGACGGTCTTTCTCTTTGTAAAGAAGCATACCAAGGTTTCTGAGCGACCAAGCGTTTGCCTTTGCTTCAATACTCTTTCTGAAAGCAGCTTCAGCATTGTCAACTTCCTCAGCGATATAGTAATGAACACCAAGCTGCATATAAGCATACCAACGCTGTTCCTCACTTCCCTCCTGGGCGGCCTTAATAAGTAGGTCTCTCCAGAAAGAATTTGAAACGTATGAATGAGGACGAGTATTAACATCGTATGCAGGGAATTCGCCGTTTTCGAGAAGGTATTTCCAAGGTGCCTGTTCGCAATCGGTATTAGCCCAATTGTTTATAAAAGCACTGATAGGAGCTTCTTTCTTGATTTCTCTAATCTTGTTTTCAATTTCGCCCCAACCTGAACCTGTCCAGAGCTGTTCTTCCTTAACAATTTCACCATCGGGGAAAAGGTCATACATATAATTATCAAGATTTTCGGTATCAACAAGAGAAGAAAGCTGAGCTTTAACAGCATTCTGAGCCTTATGCCAATCCTCGTTGTGTACATCCTCGGGTGCACAGTTAAGAGGAGTATAAGCCTCAATAAACTGCCAGGTATCATTTGCTTTCATAGGAATGTGTTCAAGCTGAGTATGAGCAAGACCTGCCTGAATTTCAATATAAGGACGGTCATCCTCGGTAAGCCAACTATTCCAGTTTCTACCGCCGTTTGCCTGTCCCCAAAGGAACATCTTTCTACCTATAAACTCACTTGTAGAGAAGTGAAGAAGACCGCTACCATCTGCATTTGCGGAAGCTATCCACTTATTCTCTGCTTTTGGAATCTTGTAGAAGAAGTCGAAGCAACGATTATGATTTTCAGGATAGGTAGCCTCAACACCAAGACAGTTTGGAAGCTCAACCTTATCAAGAAGATATCTTCCCTCATCATAGAAGCAAAGGAAAGACTCATCGGTAGGAACGATAACTCTAATTCCCTTTTCCTCAGTAACAGCAATATTGGACCACCAATACATATACTTGTCGTCATTGCTTGTATTTTCAATTCTGTTCTTTATGTAGAGAACCTTGCTATCCTCAGGAAGATAAGCGTTAATAGAGTAAACAACCTCTCTCTTACGCTCGTATTCATACATACAGAGAACTTCTTCTCCGCCCTTGTATGTAATTTTCTTAGCAAAAAGAGAAGCACAGGTTAATGGGTTATGTCCCTTTATACCTACATTAAATTCAACACCACCGGAGAACCAAGCATTTCTAAGAGCAAGGTTGCATGGCTGGTATACACAGTTTTTATAAAGAACCTCTTTACCGGTTGTCTTATCCTCAAGAGACCAAAGACGTCCTCCAAGCTCGGGAAGAAAAACAGCCTTTATATACTTGTTTTCAAGAATAGCGGCATTAAAAGCTCTGTCATTTCTCTGTCTGTCATAGTTATCCTGATTTGTATAAGGCAAAAGAGTGTTGATTTTACCCTTACCAAGACCTGCCTTTTCTTCATCGGTCAGCTTGTCGGTAACATCAAATCCGGCATGGATATAAGATACATTTTTAATATCCGGCAACGGATTTTCTACGCCTGTGTTAGCACTTCTGATAATGTACTTTTCAAATCTTAACATATTATATATTCTCCTTTATTAATCTTCAGTACCGAGAAGATTTTTCATATTTTTCGCTATTTCTTCCCTGTCCTCAGCACCGAATTTTTTTATCATTTTAGCTACCCTGTATTTAATGGCTCGGTCGGTAAGCTTAAGCTTATCAGCCATTTCTCCATAGGTATCATTATTTATAATACAGTACAAAATTTCCTTATCAAGCTCGTCACATTCACCTAAAAAGGCTTCAGCACGGATAATACTCTGTACATCAGGGTCGTAATAATAAGCTTCATTTCCGGTTTCGCTGGTGTCCTGAAAGCCGTCCTCATCACAGTTTTCAATATGTCCTGTGGAGCCTCTTATAATAAGTTCGCAAGGCAGAGAAACCGTAACACGCATTTCTCCCTCATTACGTCTGACATAACGCCAGAGTCTTATAGCCTGCTTACCCATTTCAAAATAATCAAAATTAACCGAAGTGATAGGCACACCGTGACGCTGACCGAGATTGGAATTCCCGATTCCCGCAACCTTAATATCCTCAGGAACACGTATACCTCTTGTTTTTAAAAGGTTAATAAGATAAATCGCCACAGTATCGTTTACACAAAGAACTCCGTCAAAATGCTCTTTTTCATAGCTTTCAATAAAATCGTCAACACAAAGGGCAAGAGTGTCATTGCAAACAAAAACCCGTGAACTTTCGTTATTGAGGGAAATAATGGTCTGCTCCTTAACCCTGTCAGCAATAGAGCTGCGGTTAACACCAAGCAATGCAATTTTTTTACATCCTGCAACTGTAAGGTAGGAAAAAACCGACTTAACAACATCAGAAAGTTCAAACTCTATGCCGTTACACTTTTCCTTTAGTTCGGGGTGCAGACAGGCTCCAACAACAATAGGATTAAGTCCTGTTTTAGATGACTCTTCAACAGAATTTCTTACCCAACGGTATGTATAACCGACAATAAGCAGTGGCACTCCCTTTTCAAGCTTATCAAGGTATTTTAAATCGATAAGATGTAAATCATACTCTTGACGGGCTGCCATCTTCTTCATACCGTTTATTATATTAGTAATCCAGAAAAATTCTTTTTCACTGGGCTGTATCAGAACATAAACATTTCTTTTAGACATATTACAACTCCATATTTTTCTAAATATATATTATCACATAATTAAACCTATAACAAGGAAATTAATTCGCATTTTTCCGTTTTTTTTATTCCTTAACATTGCTTTACAAAGAAATATATGGTAAAATATATAAAAATTAGTTCAGTAGGTGTTTTATGAGAGCAAAACGGAGCATTATTTATTTTCATAATACAAAGCATCAGCATGATTTACGGGTCGCAACCTTTATTATGTTTTTATCCCTTGTGATTGAAAAAGCTCTGTCAGGTGCTACAGCCCTCTACAATTCCGGCAATTTGATTTTCACTCTATCCTTTTCTCCCATTGATATAATATGTATCCTTGTTTATCTGTCGGTATCGGTTCTTTTAGCTCTTAAGGTGAAGTATCACTATTTATTATTACCCGACTTTGTTTTATTGTTTGTAAAGCTTTATACTGCTTTTATCAGCATACATCACCTGATAGATTACGTTGATTATACTGACTATGAAATTGTATCTTATTTTTCAAAAGCCATTGAAAGTCTGCTCTTTTCACTGTTTCTTATTTTACTATTCATTGGAAAACTTTTTCATACAAAAAGGGCATATTCTAAAAACTATCCCTTTGTTTGTATGCGACTGCTTGTTGCCTGTTTCCCTGTAACAGTAATCCTCGAAACCGTTAAAATGATACTAAAAATGGAAACAGCACAGTATCCGTTCCTTGTGATTTTCGAGTTTGCAAAAAATATACTGAATGAAGCGTTTCTTGATTTACCCTATTTTCTGCTACTGCTGCTTATGGCATTTGTACCACAAAACAGATATTATAACTGAAATAGTCAAAAAACCGACTTGTGAAAACAAGTCGGTTTTTTTGTAAGAGAAGTCGTAAAAGTACAAATCAGCCACTGCAAAAAAGGGAAGAAACGCTTAAAGTACACTATATCATTCGTGTTTAATGATCCACTTTTTCGACCACGCAAATAAATCTTCTGAGGCTTTTTCAAAATCGACTGTCAGGCCATTCTTGTATTTCATAAATGTTTCCATAACGGATTGTTCGTCGGACGAAACGATAGGGAGCAAGACTTTTTGCTGTTTGATATATTGCCCCGTCTGCTTATAAGCGATTGCCTGCACCACAAAGATAGCAGACTTATAGAGTCCTTGCAAAATCTCCTCGCTTTTTTCGTGGAGTATATTGTGTACGCATCCATGGTATATGTTGCAGGTGCCGATTTTTATGGCTTGATCCACAGCAGTTTCGTCAACAAGTGTTAACACCTCGTCAAGACTCCCTTTGATTGGCGTGGTATCATAACAAAATTGGAACAGGTCGGACGGTTCCCAGTTCAAAAGCTCCTCCTTACCTGAAAGGAAACCACAAATCAGTTCTCGCTTAGTAAGGGTATCCAACATCGCGTTATAAGATTCGATATCTTCAACAGACAATTCATCCAAAATGACAACAATATCAATGTCGCTTGTTTCCGTTGCTTCTCCGCGACCGTAGCTGCCCTGCAGGCCAACAAACCAAATACGATTTGCAAAGGTGTCGTTTAGCTTGACGATAAAGGCGTCCATCCAATTCTCAATATTTATCATTTCGCATTCTCCTTTGCGGTGTGGCAGGAAGCGATCAGCATTACTCGCAAAGATGTACACTTTGCAGAGAGGGATTTATATGATTGTTCGTCAATATAATTTGTTCTGCGCAACAATTCAAGCCAATATCCTGTTTCACTTGCCTCCTTTAAGGCGATTTCGAGTTTAGAAATGAAATCCTTCTTACCCTGTGCGTACTGTGCTTCGTGGATATTTGCACCGATGCTCGTGCCACTTCTGCCGATTTGGTTGGAAATAATAGATTCGTGACTTGATTTCAGATGTTTAACAAGGTTTATGATATCCACAGAAAATCCCATAGAAAGTTCAACAAGCTTATTTTCCTTCATAAAAATCGCCTCCTTTTTTAGTTATTATATCATAAAACTTATGGGTTTTCAATGATGCATCGCCTACTGCGATATGATGTTATGCTTCGCATAATGATGTTGCTCATTTCATTCGCAATAATCCTATGTTTGCCACAAATTATTAGCGAAGCGACATCATTGGGCGTAGCCGTCATCATTAGTGAAACGACATCATTTGGCAAAGGCAAACATCATTAAAAAAGACCACATTTGTCCGGTAGACAAATGTGGTCTTTTTGTTGGCAGGGGTAGAAGGACTCGAACCCTCACAAACGGTTTTGGAGACCTAATATGTTTTAGCAATTTTTCCGCATTATACCGTCATTTTTGAGCCTTCGATTATCAATTTGACTATAATTTGACTATAATAACTAAAAATTAATTGCTTTTCCTTTCGATTTATTAAGCCAATTTTCCAGTGCATTTTTTTCTACAAAATACTTTCTTCCAATCTTAATACTTGGAAATGTTTTTGAATGCACAAGGTTATAAATCGTTCTACTCCCACATTTTAAAATTTCCTGTAAGTCTTTTGTCGTATACATTACAGGACAATCATAATTACCAATGTTTTGAGTCACTATTAAATTTATCCTACCTTATTAAATTTATCTATTAATTGTATTATTTCGTCCCAATTATAAACTCTATGAATTATATCTGTTAATTTGCTGTCATCCACTTTTCTATTCCAAGGCTTATCAAATAATACTTTTTTATAACTTCCATTATACAAATTATGAAGCCCGTCATCTATAAGAACATCACCTTTGACAAGAGACTTGTTATTTGCTATAACAACATGAGACCAAGGAATTTCGGGTAATTCTCTTTGCAGCCACTCAGCTTTCCACTTAATTGTATCTGGATGGGCAGACCCAACTATGTATATTTCGTGACCTTCAGACAACAGTTTTTGTATTCCCTCTTTTGCTCCCGGCATCACCTCAACGCCGTTCCAAAATGCCTGAAGGTGCAATGGGTTATAAACTTCATCTTCCGACAGAGTAGGAAATGCTTTACACATATCCCACTCATTAACATCTTCAAAGTTTACAGAAGTACCATATACGCAATTTAGAGTATATACCCAACGATATGTCATTGTATTTATCACTTCGTCAAAATCAAGTAAAATCTTCATTTTATTCACCGTAAGTTTCAAGTTCAGATATAATGCATCTCAATGTATTTATTGCCTTTGTCTTGTTTTTATTTTCTATAATAAAATCAACTTTTTCCTCGCAATTGGCAAATACTTTAGCGTCGAGAACTATTCTTTTAAACGCTTTTTTAAGACTATCTCCTCGCTTTAGCATTCTATGTAGCCGAGTATACCAAGGGCAGTCTATGTAAATAGCACAAATCCTTTTGCTGCCTGTGTAATGTTCTTTAAAATAATCAAGTCCGTCTGGGTCGATTACATACAAAGACGAATTGTTAACCTGTTCTGAGGTGGCACAATATCTATAACC
>CAJGBV010000016.1 GCA_904501755.1 Clostridiaceae bacterium
AAGAAGAAAAGACTTTTTGATATATTTTTTGCAACTCTTATTTTACTTGGATTTCTTCCGCTTATGGTTATAATAGCTATAGTTATATGTATTGATGACCCAACTGCAGGACCGTTTTTCAAACAAAAAAGAGTGGGCCGTCACGGTAAGGAATTTTATATGTATAAATTCCGTACAATGCGTCCCAATGCAGAAAAACTTTTAGATGAGCTTAAAGACAAAAATGAAATGGAAGGCCCTGTTTTTAAGATTAAAGACGACCCGAGAATTACAAGGGTAGGAAAGATACTCAGAAAACTATCTTTAGATGAACTTATGCAGTTTTTTAATGTTTTTAAGGGCGATATGACCTTGGTAGGACCAAGACCTCCTCTGCCCAGAGAGGTTGAATATTATACCGACTACCAAAAATTAAGATTGCATGTGACACCCGGTATAACATGTACTTGGCAAATTAGCAAAAACAGAAATGATATTCCTTTTGAACAGTGGGTTGAAATGGATTTAGATTACATACAAAACAGAACCTTTCCAGGCGATATACTCATAATGCTTAAAACACCAATTGTTATGCTCAGTGCAACGGGAAGGTAAATTAATGATTTAGGAGGCATAAAAATGAAGGTTGCAATGATAGGACATAAGGTTGTCCCTTCGAGAAGAGGCGGAATAGAAAATGTCCTTACGACTCTTTGTCCGATTTTGACCGATTTGGGTGTAGATGTTACTTGTTATAATCGCTCAACCGATGAGGTAGAGAACGAGTATGTCGAAACGGTGGTTAATAAAAAATATCATAATGTGACCTTAAAAAAAGCCTTTACAATAAAGGGTAGAGGACTTTCAGCGATGATTGCATCCTTTACTGCGGCAATTACTGCTTCTTTTAGTAACTATGATATAATTCATTTTCATGCCGAGGGTCCTTGTGCTGCTATGTGGATTCCGAAAATCTTTGGCAAGTCTTGCGTTGCAACGGTTCACGGACTTGATTGGCAAAGAGAAAAATGGAGTGGCTCTTTTGCTTCAAAATATATAAAATTCGGCGAAAAAGTGATGGTAAAGTGTGCTGATGAAATTATCGTTTTAAGCGAGAGTGCAAAGAATTATTTCAAAGAAGCATATAATCGCGAAACCGTGCTTATACATAATGGAATTGACAAGCCGACAATAAAACAGGCAGAAAAAATCACAGAACTATACAGCTTGTTAAAAGGTGAATATATTTGTACCGTGTCAAGACTTACTGCTGAAAAGGGTATTCATTATCTGATTGATGCGTACAATAATATAAAAACCGACAAAAAGTTGGTTATAGCAGGGGATACCAGTGATACCGATGAATATGTGAGTCATTTAAAACAAAAGGCATCAGGCAACCCCAATATTATCTTTACGGGTTTCATTTCAGGTGAAGTTTTAAAAGAAATATTTAGTAATGCTTACATAGTTGCTGTGCCTTCGGATGTTGAAGGTATGTCAATAAGCCTTTTGGAAGCGCTCTCCTATGGGAATGCGGTATTATCCTCAAATATTCCTGAAAATACCGCTATAACCGAAGATAGAGCCATTCTCTTTGAAAAGAGCAATGTATCGGATTTAACAGAAAAACTCAAAATGATGTGCGACGATGAAGCAATAGTCCAAAATATTAAAAAAGGTGTGGACGAGTTCGTACTTTCAAAATATAATTGGCAAGATGTGGCAGCCTCAACACAAAACCTTTATAAAAAGGTTTTGGAAAATAAAAGGAAAGGGGACTAAAGTTATGAAAAAGAATAAGCACACAACTAAAAAAACTGTACGTGTTATACGATTTTTTATAATAAGCTTGATTTTTATAGGGATTGCAGCTTCTATTACCATAGTAGGTTGCAACTATCTTGAAAATCAAAATTTTAAGGAAATCTTCTATTCTGTCAGTAGTCTTAAAGTTAATAATAAAATAAGGGTTATTCAGATTTCCGATTTGCACAATTGCTCCTTTGGCAAAGACAATGAAAAACTTATTGATAGGGTTCAAAAACTTGAACCTGATTTAATCATTTATACCGGCGATATTATTGATTCAAGCGCCGATTCTGAACAAAATGTGGTAAATCTTTGTGCTAAATTGGCTAATGTTGCTCCCTCCTATTACATATACGGAAATAATGAGGTTGAAAAGTATTATAATAATCTTTTCACTCAAGATGCTTTAGATGAAAAGTTCGGATTTAATAATGATAACCGTGAGCCTGATAAACTTTTGGAAATTACAGATTCACTTACCGAAAAACTGACAAATGCGGGAATTAAGGTTCTTAAAAATAGTAAAGATACCTTAACAATAGGTACAACTACCGTTGATGTTTTCGGTGTTTTAACATCTAATCCTTCTGCTTTTTGGTCTTATGGCGGACAAGCTTTTGATGATTTTATTTTTACAAACGAAGATAACCTCAAGATTATGGCAATACACGAGCCGGAAGTTTTTCGAATATATACACCTGATACTTGGGGCGATTTAATGTTGGCGGTACATACTCATGGAGGAACTGCCAGAATTCCGATAGTCGGACCGGCTTACACCCGTGAAGGAGGAATCCTGCCTGCAAGAAGCGGACACTATGTTTATGGTAGATATGATGTTCAGGGCAGACCTTTAATTGTTAGTTCAGGACTAGAAAACTCAAATCTTTTAAGACTTAATAACGAACCTGAACTTGTTATTGTAGATATTAATAAATTCTAATTTTTAAAGGAGTCTATTATATGCTTATATCAATTTTGCAAAAAATACCGATTTTAATAGCGGGAATATTGCTGATAGTTGGAGCTTTAACAATATATTTTCGTTCAAAGAATGTTACAAAAACCGAATTTGTTAAAATATTAAAATCTACCAAATTCTTACAGGTTGGTGTTTTGATTTTGGTGGTAGTATTTACAGGGGTATTTGGAGTTTTAAATCATATTAAATCAAAGCAGTTTGTTTCTGCAGTGGTTTCCCTTAATTACTCCGAAGCTTCACTTGCCCAAAATTCAAACGGAACAAGATACAATATGTCTGAAATTATTTGTGATGAGGTTATCCAAAAAGCCATTGAAAAGGGTGCGTTAGAGGATGTTACTGTTAAGGAATTAAAGGAATGTTTATCTGTTTACCCTTATGTTCAAGGTGATGTGAATGACAAGTCAAACTATCATATTTCTACTGAGTTTGTTGTAGAATATTATGCTTCAAAGCATACTGAACATCTGAACTCGGAAAATGTGATTGCTTTGATATCAAGTGCCTATAAGGATTATTACATAGAAAAATATACCGACAATTTTAGTCTTACACAGCAAGAAGAAAAGCCTGACTTTACTCAGATGGAATATATGGACATCGTAACTTATTTTAGTAAAGAAACTACTTCTGTTTTGAATTATCTGTATGGAATGGCAGAAAAGGGTTCAAGCTTTGTTACCGAAAACGATACAACATTTAATTCTATTGCAGGAAAGGTGTATCAGTTTAAAGAAACCCAAATAGAACAGAATTTAAAGTCTTTGATTTTGCAACACGGTATTGCAAAGGATAAATCAAGTTATATAGACAGACTTGCTTATCAAAACAAAAATACGGATTTTGATAAGCAAAAGAACTTTGTATCATTTACACTTTGCAACGATGCAATTGATATGTATGCAGAGGAAATGACGAGGGTTGTTTTGGTTCCTACTTGGGACGGTAGCGGAAAATATTATATGGGTAGAACCAAGGTCGGTGTTGATGAATTATCAGTGTTGGCAACCGGTTTTAGCGATAATGTAGCAACCAATAATAAAGAAATTATGGATAACGAACTTGTTATTGAAAAAATAAAATCAATAGAAACCAATCCTTCGGCAACTGCTCAGGCTGATGCTCTTATAGAGTCAATTGACAGGAGTATTGATAACTTTACGGCAGAGGCAATAAAAGCGGGTAGAGAATATTCTAACTATACAATGAACCAGTGTATTGCTGTTAGTATTTCGGGAACATCTCTTTTCGGGGAACTTAAAACTGTTGCAGTATTTGCAGTACTTGCTTATGTCGCTTTAATGGTACTTACTATCTCTAAAAAGTTTCCTAAAATTAAAGTTTGAAACCATATAGGAAGGTGAAATAATGAAGAATTTTCAAATCTTGAGATATTTAAAAAAACTTTTGCCAATTATTGTGGTTTTCTGTGTTCTTGCTACCTATGCTATTAATTATAAACTTAAATCATCAAATACTTATGTAGCTTCGGAGGTTATCCATTATAACGACCCTGCTGCCGAACAAGGTCTTACGCCAACAGGCTCTAAGCTTGATGTTAATGAAATTAAATCATCTGCCATTATGTCTAAGGTTGTTGAAAGAATGGGACTTACAGGTGTTTATTCGGTTGATAGTTTAATTTCCAGGATTTCTATAACACCGCTTCCCGATGCAGATAAGGTTGCACAAAAAGAGGCTAAACTTGAAGAGGGCGAGGAGTATATTTACGAGCCCAGTACATATATTGTTTCTTTTACGGCAAGAAACAATGAAGGTTCGGTTTTTGCCAGAACAATTCTTGATGAAACACTTGATGTTTACTTTGCTGAGTATAGCCAAAAATATGTTAATGTTGCACCTGCAAACAATGTCATTGACAAGGTAGAAAGCGAAAATTATGACTATATTGAATTGGTAGAATTGATTGATACAGGTGTTGACCAGACTCTTTCTACCTTATATCAAAGAATGGACCAAAATCCATACTATCGAGCAACGGGTACAGGCGTTTCTTTTAGCGATTTAGCCGATGATTTCAACTATTTAAGAAGCGTTAGACTTTCATCCTTGTTCTCCAAAATTTATAAATATCAAATAACAAAAAATAAAACTGTTTTGGTTGCAGATTATACAACAAGAATTGATAATAACAACATTCAAAACGTAAAAGAAGAAAGTATTATAAATGATACTGTTGATGTTATAAATGCTTATGTAGAAAAAATGAGAGAGTCGGGAAACACCAATATTACCTATGAATATATTCTTGATACGGTACACGATAAGAATCTTCTTGAGGTGACCTCCGGTGACCAGACGGTTACTTATGATGAATTAATCTACAGTTGGAGAGACCACAACGAAAGTAAGGAACATTTGATTATTGATACTGCGTATTCAAACTATATTATCGACACATTCTCGGCCTGCACAGGCAAATGTAATAACGGCGAGTGCTTGTCATCAGATAAGACCTGCACAGAAATACATAACGAAAATTATGAAACAATCAAAACAGAAATTGATACTGAAATTAAGTCATTAATTACTGATTTATCTGCTCTTTATAATACAACTATGAAGACAAATGATGAGTATAATCAATATCTTGGTGCAAGTTATATTTCTGTCTTGTCATCCGCTTCGGTAAAACCAAGCGTAAATGTAGCGCTCTATACAATAATCGCATTTTTCTTCCTTATATTCCTTTGTTGTGGTGGTGCCATTGTTTTAGGAAGAATAGGTGACATTATAAACTATATCTTCTATACCGACCATCTTACAGAATTTAACAACCGTGCATATTTTGATAAATATTTAAAATCAATGGATAAGAAACTTTTGGACGATGGAACAGTATATGCAATGGTTGATATTTCAAATCTTATTTATATCAATACCGAGTATAACCGCCAGGTTGGTGATGATATAATTAAAATTTTCACTTCTTTCCTGAAAGAAGCCTTTGGAAAGACAACTGCCGAGTTTATTTATAACGGTAATGGAAGCTTTGTGATTTTGGTTAAGGATTCGGATTATATTACTGTTGAAGATATTTTAAGAGTATTTAGTTTAAGACTTAATGAGCGTGAAGAATACAAAAATATAAGAATTGAATATAAAATCGGTATTGCAGAAACCTTTAAAGAAAACCAAACTGCAAGAAAGTTGCTTTCTGAAGCAATTAAAAATAAGAAAGAATTTGTATCTCAAATTATCTAAAGCGTAAATTAAAAAAAGGGGAGCGTGAAGTATGGAAAATAAACTTTTAGAAAAAGGTTTTAAGGGTTATTTTATAGCAGTAGCAGTGCTTATGTACTATTTCATTACCCAAACTATTAATCTTGGCTTGTTTATTACATATCGTCACGCTTTTGCTCTCCTTTTATTTGCATCAGCACTTTTATGTTTCTTGATTAAACCAAACATAGCAAGGGGAACCGCCACCATAAAGGCAGTTTTAGTTTATTCTTCGCCTCTTCTTATTACCATTGTAGTGTCATTATTTATTTGGTTTGTAGGACAGGTTGATACGGCGGTTATTTCAAGAGGACTTTCAAGTTCTTTTGTGTATAATAATATGGTTTCCTTTTCTTTTGGTGCAGTTGCATTTTTGTATATATTCGGAGAAAAAGGAATATGGTATAACCTTATTGCTATTTTGATTTCCAATATATTAATGATTTGCACAATTATTCTGCAAAATGGTATTGGTGTCTTTTTTACCGAATTTTTTAAGCTTATTGTAACATTTGCAGGTGAAACGGGAGATGTTATAGTTCAAGCAGAAATACACGAACTTGCATTTTGTCTTGGGGCATATTTAATCTATATGCTTTATAAACCAAAGAAAAACATTGTGTTTTTTGTCCTTTTGGCACTTACATTGTTTTGCTTTGTTGCCGCTTTTAAACGAATAGGAATTATTGCCATTGCGATAGCTCTGGTATTTGCTTGGCTTTTAAAGTTTATTGCTAAATTTAAAAAAGATACTGCTATGCGTCTAACGGTTGCTTTGTCGGTTATAGTGGTGTTATTGCTTATCGGCTATGTAGGTATTATAAAACTTGATGTTTTCACAATGCTTGAAAAGGCGGGAGTTGATACAAGCGGTCGTGCTGTTATATATAATGCAGTAGATAAATTTTATGAGTTTTCACCCGAATTTTTAGGTAATGGTATCGGATTTTTAACCTTTCAGTTAAGTTCCAGTATGATGGTAGATGTTAGTGCTGTTCATAATGATTTCTTACAATATTTTATTGATTTGGGCTTTTGGGGATATATTATATGGTTAACCTCAATGACAACTCTGAGGGTTTGTTATTTTGGTAAAAACGGTAATATCGAAAATGCAATTTTAACATTTTCTCTAACCCTTTATCTCGTTATTGTTTCATCGACTGATAATACAATGAATTATCCATTACTTACAACCGTACTTGCTATTTTAATGATTGGTAATGGATTTGATGAAAAGGTCAGAAATACAGAAATGAAAATATTCGGACATATTTCTGATGTTAATAAATCAGCAAAGGAGGACTCAATTTTATGAAGATATTAATGGTGAATAAGTTTCTTTATTCAAGGGGTGGTTGTGAAACCTATATGCTTAAACTTTCTGAAGAACTGAAAGCCAAAGGGCACGAAATTGAGTTTTTCGGTATGTATGATGAAAAGAATACAGTTGGTAATAGTGAAAATTTATACACAACTAATATGGATTTTCACTCTACCGGTATAGCGAGATTTTTTTATCCTTTTAAAATCATATATTCGTTGGAGGCTTTTAAAAAAATAGGAAAGGTATTAGACAGTTTTAAACCTGATATTGTGCATATGAACAATATCAATTTTCAGTTAACTCCTTCAATCATTTATGCAATAAAAAAGCGTAATATACCTTTAGTACAAACGGTACACGATTATCAGATGATTTGTCCTAATCATCTTTTATATAGCCTTAAAGAAACAAAACCTTGTGAGCGTTGTATTAACGGCTCAAAGTTGAATTGTTTTAAATATGGCTGTATCCACGGCTCAAAGGCTAAAAGCCTTATGGGTGCAATAGAGGCAAAATTATATTCATTATTGAAAACTTACAAAAAGGTTGATTTATATATCTGCCCGAGCAGGTTCTTGGAAGAAAAACTTTTAAGTGCAGATAATCTTTATATAGGTAAAACCTTTACAATACATAATTTCATTGAAAAGAAACCTATGCCCGAAAAGACAGATACAGAGAAACCTTATGTTGCTTTTGCAAGCAGACTCTCGATAGAAAAGGGAGTAGATATTTTAGCCAAAGCTGCAAAGCTTCTTCCCGAAATTCCTTTTATAATTGCAGGGAATGGACCTGATGATGAGTGCCTTAAAAATATTCCTAATGTTAAAATGAAGGGCTTTCTTACAGGGGATGAGTTGATTTCACTTATTGCTAATGCAAGAGTAATGATTTTGCCATCTGTATGGTATGAAAATTGTCCTTTGAATATACTTGAAACACACTCCTTTGGTGTTCCTGTTATTACAATGAATAGTGGCGGTATGGCAGAACTTGTGGAGGATGGAAAAACAGGTCTGCTTATAAATGAGCCAACTCCCCATAATACCGCACAAGCCATAAAAAAATGTTTCGAAGATGAAGAACTCTATTCTGTTCTTAAACAGAACTGTGAAATAAGAAAAGATGAGATAATCGAAGTTGGCGATTACGCCGATATATTAATACAAAAGTATCAGCAAATTATAGGTTAAGAGGTGAAAAGAAGTGGCAGCACCAAAAGTAAGCGTTATTGTGCCCGTTTACAACACAGAGAAATATTTAGAGCAATGTATAGGTTCTATTACCTCTCAAACACTAAGGGAAATTGAAATCATTATTGTTGATGACGGCTCAAGGGACGAGTGTGCCGCCCTTTGTGATTCATTAGCAAAAAATGACGATAGGATTCGGGTAATACATAAACAAAATGCAGGACCCGGATTTGCAAGAAATACCGGAATAGAAGCGGCAAATGGTGAATATATAGGATTTGTTGATTCGGATGATTATATAAAGCCTGATATGTATAATGAACTTTACAAGGTGGCTTTAAAAAACGATGCAGACCTTGTAATATCGGGTATTTGTTTTGTTGGTGGTAACACCTTTGGAAAGAGTGGGGAAATTGATGAAAAGCATTATTTCGATAATGAAACTCTTTTCGAAAAGGAAGATGCAAAACGACTTCTTTTAGGTGTAGTAGGTGCATTACCGCAAGAGCCTGATGACAGTCGGTATGGTGTGAGTACCTGTAAAAATATTTTTAAACACTCGGTGATTACAGATAAAAAAATCAACTTTTTATCTGAACGCAAGGTTATGAGTGAAGATGCTATTTTTATGATTGACTTTATTAAACATATTGATAAAGCCGTCGGTATTTGGGGAGCATTTTATTGTTATAGAAGAAATGATGAATCTTTTTCTAAATCATATAGAAGTGACCGTTTTTCACTGGTGCAAAGTTTTATCAAAGAATTGGAAAATCATATTAAAGATGTATGCGAATTTGAAGAATACAGTATATATTTAAACAGACTTATTCAAGGCTATGGAAGAATTTTATGTTCACAGGAAATAGTGTACGCAAGGGAAAAGAGCATAAAATATTCAAGTCTTTTAAAAAGACTGAAAATGATTTGCGAAAGCGAAATGCTGTCGGTTGCACTGAAAGATTATCCTTGGTATCGTTTACCAAAAAAACAGGCGGCATTTGCATTTGCGATGAAATATAAATTGTATTATTTACAAAAACTTATGGTTTTATTTAGAGCAAGATAGGAGTTATAGATATGTTTTTTTCGGTAATAGTCCCCATATACAATGTTGAAAAATATTTAAGCCGCACTATTGATAGCGTACTTTCCCAGACTTTTGCCGATTTTGAGCTTATTTTAGTAGATGACGGCTCTCCTGATAACTGTCCTAAAATTTGCGATGAGTATCTAAAAAAAGACCCTCGAATTAAGGTTATTCACAAAGAAAATGGCGGTCTTGTCAGTGCCAGACAGGCGGGAATAGGCATAGCAAAAGGCGACTATATATTTAATCTTGACGGTGATGATGCTATTACTTCTGATGCACTAATGAGTGCATATCAGATAATATCAGATACAAAAGCAGATATGGTTTCCTTTTCTTATAGGGTTTATACCGATGGAAAAACCGGAAAAATCGTACACGACCTTACTGAAGAGGGACTTTACGATAAAACAAGGTTAGAAGAACAAATCTATCCTAACCTTTTATCTAATAAAAATATGCATAATCTTTTTTATTTTTTGTGGGGCAAGGCAATAAAGAGGGAACTTGCTTTAAAATATCAAATGAATTTGCCTACATCGATTATTATGGGTGAGGATGCTTGTTGTACAACACCTTGCTATTTAGATGCAAATTTAGTTTATATGAGCAAAAAGCCTATATACCTTTATACCGTACGAGGCGATTCGATTACAACAAGCTTTAAAATCAGTCAGATTTCACAGGTTGGACAAGCGATTACTTATCTTCGAAATCTTGATGTTAAAAAACCTGTGTATTTTGAAGAATTGCTTTCTCGCTACTCGGCATTTTTATGCTTTGCTATTTTAGCCGTAGCGGCAGAAGACGGTTATTTTGGCGAGATTAAAGGTATAAAACAAGCTATATTAGGCTCTGTTCATAAAGAAGAAATCAAGAAAGCTTATTTTGAAAATATTACTTTAAAAAGCAAAATTGCAATATTTTTGCTAAAGAAAGAGCAAATCAGATTAGCGTTTTATTTTCTCTATATATGTAAAAAAATAAAAGATATAAAGGGGTTTGGAAAATGAATATAGTACCTAAGATATCTTTAATAATGAGTGTATATAACGGCGAGGATTATTTGGCTGAAACTATTGATAGTGTTCTAAGCCAAACCTTTACGGAATGGGAGTTTATTATAATAAACGATTGTTCTACCGATAATACATCTGAAATTTTGGCTGAATATGAGTCAAAGGATGAGAGAATTAAAGTACATACTAACGAAACTAATTTAAGACTTCCGTCATCATTAAATAAAGCGTTGTCTTTAGCACAGGGTAAATATATTGCCCGAATGGATGCTGATGATATTTGTATGCCTGACAGACTGCAAAAACAGTTTGATTTTATGGAAGCTAATCCAAATGTGGACTTATCCTCTTGCCGATTTATGACCCTTAAAAACGGTGTTTATTCTTCGGGTGGATGCGGCGGCAAAGATGATGACTTGTCTATTAAGGCTTTGCTTTTAGTTACAAATCCAATTCTTCATCCGGGCATTATCGCTAAGGCAGAGGTAATAAAGGAACTCGGCTATGATAAAAACTTTACCTGTACCGAAGATATGGAGCTTTGGACAAGATTTGCTCTAATAGATAAAAGGATAGAGATTTTGTCTGAATATCTTATGATATATAGGCTTCACGATAAACAGATAACCGAAACTACATTGGATAAACAGAAAAAAGAGATTATCAATGTTCAAAAGAATTATCTTTCCAGCCTTTTAAATCCTATGACCGAAGAGCAGGAAAAATTTTATATTCACGGAATTTATTTCAGAAGAAACACAAATATAACGGAATTTATTGAGTTTTTTAAATGGGCAAAATCTGCTAACAATAGAACAAAAAAACTTGATAAAGAAGCCTTAAAATATGCCTTTTTTGAAATATTAGCGGAATATAAAAGAAAAGGAATTTCAAAATCTGACCTTATCAAAGGTATGTTGTCATTTGGAATCCCCTTTCTTATAAAAGAAATTCCTTCACGCAAGAAAAGGGCAAGAACAGACGGAATTAAGTGTATTGAAGCTGCCGAAAGAATTGGTCTTGAAATGGTTGGCGGTACACTTGAGTTTCCAACTTTTGATAATAAATAAACAGGAGTTATAATATGCGTATTTTTGAAAATCCATACATATTAGTGGCGATGATGGCTATAGGTGTGGTAATACTTGTGTCAATAGGCATTTATTTTGCTTTAAAAGGCATTAAAGCGGTTAACGGACAAAGCGAGAGAGCGTTTACTTCTATAAGTAAAATTGAACGCTGCTTCAAAACATTTGGTAAATCTTGTGTTAATAGGTCGGTTATATATATAAATCTTTCTACCGATAATTTACGTGTTTCACGTAGTGAGCATAAGTTGTTCTTAGAAGTAAAACAAAAATTACTTGAGATTTTTGCTGATGGTGAAGAGTCTTTTATTGCGACTTATGGTGATGTAAGCTATATTGTTCTTACATCATTGGATGACGGAGAAATTAAAAAACAAATTGAAGTGTGTATTGATGACTTAAACGAAATTCTTACAAAACACCATGCCGTGAATGTTGTAAGAACAACGATTGGCACTTTCGATGCCAGCCGTATAGAAATGACTTTCGACGATGCAATGACTCGAGCAAAACAAGCCTGTATGTTTGCAAAAAGCCAAAAAATATCACATGCACAGTGGAGTGCGAGCAGTGGGAAGGCACTTGATAAAAAGATAAAAATTGAAAATAACATTCAAAAAGAAATTGATAACAACCGTTTTTTCCTTGAATATCAACCTGTTTTGGATGCAAAGACAAAGAAAATTATAGGAGCAGAGGTTTTGTCCCGTTTGAATTCGGAAAGTGAAGGTGTTTTGACTCCGAAAAGCTTCTTGTCAGCCGTTGATTCGGTTGGAGCAAATGAAAAATTTGATTATTATATTTTTGAGAAAAACTGTAAATGGATTTCCAACGATAAAAAGCAACGTGAAGGCTATAAATACACAATAAATTTTTCCCGTTCAACAATTAGCGAACCTGAGTTTGTTGAAAGAATTACGAATATTGCCCAAAAGTACGACCTTAAATTTTCTTGTTTAGCGGTAGAAATTTTAGAAGATAAAAATATTACAGGTGAAGCAAAACAACAAATGATAGATAATTTATCAAATCTTAAAGAAAAAGGTGTTTCAATACTTCTTGATGATTTTGGAAGTGGATATACAACCTTTGGCGATTTGCAGACCCTTGATATTTCAATTATAAAAATTGATAAATCAATAACCCAAAATTCAGTTACCGAAACCGGCTTCAAAATCCTTAAGAATATCATCCAAACCTCAAAGGATATAGGTTTTAAAACCCTGTGTGAAGGAATAGAAACTAAAGAGCAGGAGAAAGCGGTAATTGAGGCCGGATGTGACCTGCTTCAAGGTTTTTATTATTACAAACCAATGTCGGTCGCATCCCTTGAAAAAATTCTTGAAACCTCAGGGGGAAATTAAATGTTATCTGTAATTATTCCTGCTTATAATGAAGAATTGTTAGTTGAAAAAGCCTACTTTGCAATTTCTGAAATTTTGAAAAGTGAAGATATAGAGAATGAAATTATTTTCATTGATGATGGCTCTTCGGATGCAACGTATGAAAATATTAAAGTATTGGCAGAAAAAGAAAGCAATGTGTCGGGTCTTCATTTTTCAAGAAACTTTGGAAAAGAGGCGGCAATTTCCGCAGGTCTTGCAACTGCAACGGGGGACTGTGTTGTTGTAATTGATTGCGATTTACAACATCCACCCGAAAAAATAGTTGAAATGTATCGTTTGTGGCAGGACGGATTTGAAATTGTTGAGGGCGTTAAGAGTACAAGAGGTAAGGAAAATAAGGTTCACGGATTTGCTGCAAGGAGTTTTTATTCACTTATAAGTTCGGTTGTAGGTTTTGATATGTCTAATGCATCGGACTTTAAACTTCTTGACCGCAAGGTTGTTGATGTATTAAACAAAATCCCTGAAAGAAAAGGTTTTTTCAGAGCAATTTCTTTTTGGGTAGGTTATAAAAAAGCAACTGTTGAGTTTGATGTTAATGAAAGAAGCGAGGGGAAAACAAAGTGGTCGCTTATTTCGCTTATTAAATATGCTGTTTCAAATATTTCTTCATACACAACCGCACCTATGCAAATAGTTACGGTATTAGGATTTATAATGCTTTTTATTACGGCTGTGTTTGGAGTTTGGGCTTTTGTTGATAAAATTCAGGGACGTGCTCTTGAAGGTATGACGACAGTTATACTGATTCTCATATTCATAGGCAGTATAATGATGATTAGTCTTGGTATTATTGGCTATTATGTTGCCCGAATTTTTGAGGAAATTAAAGGAAGACCTAAATATATTATTTCTTCATCTTGTAAGGGTAAGAAAAACAATTAATTGAGGTGTAAATTATAAATGGCAACCTTAGGTAAAAGACTTTTGGCGTGTGTAAACTACCCAAGAACTATTTTTGTGTTTTTGTGCCTACTCACATCTAAACAGAAACATTTAATCATAAAAGATATTGCAAGGTGGAATCAGATTAACGGGAATACCTTCGGACTTTTCGAGTCATTAAATTGGTATTTGACATACTATAAGGAGTTTAGAAATCTTTTAATTCACCGCTTTAAACATCCTCGCCGTTCCATTATTCATTATCTTATAACAAGACTTCTTTGGAAACCTATGGAAAGCCTTTATATCTATACAAAAGATATTGGTGGCGGTCTTTACATACAACACGGTTTTGCGACCATTATCAGTGCTGAAAAAATAGGGGAGAACTGTAGAATTTATCAGCAGGTAACAATAGGCTATAAAGGTGAGCATAGTCCCATTTTAGAGGATAATGTTTCGGTTACTTGCGGTGCAAAGGTGCTTGGCGGTATAACTATGGGAAAGAATAGTTTGGCAGCAGCAGGAGCAGTTGTATTAAAGGATGTACCACCAAACGCTATAGTCGGCGGTGTGCCTGCAAAAGTGATTGCCTTTAAGGATGAAAACAATCTCGATTTTCAGGGTTGATTAGCCTCTATAAAATAACCGTAAATATTATTGAATATTTGCCGTTAAACATAAACAACATCAACATACTTTTCTAAAACTTTCTATTATTTTTCTTTTTTTAAAAAAATATATTTTATAAAAAGTTTCTCTATTTTATGTTGAGAATGTAGAGAAATCTATCTAAAGTCTTATAAATAAAGGTTTTTTTATATCTACATAATATCTACATAATATCTACATAATATCTACATAGTTATTGATTTTTCCTTATCCACCCTCTGATATTGCCGTAACCTTCAATGTAAAATGGATAATTCACCCTTTCCCAACCTTTCATTTGTTGCATAATAAGACCTATTTCGGTGCTGTCCTTTCGGGTGGGTTTTGTGTATTTTTCCCCAAGGGCGTTTTGCCACAGGGCAAGTACACAGGTTTTGTTTCTGCCCTCAAGATAATTTTTTATCATTTCAATTCTATAATCGTTCTCGGTTGCGCTGAGCTGCGCTTCTTTTATTTCCTTTTCAAGTCTGTAATCGGGTGCAGGGGAGAGTAAACCCTCTCGGTACAGACTATAAGCTTCAGCCCAACACTGCTCAATATATTCTTTAATGTATTTTTCGTTTTCATAAATATCTTTTCCCTTTGAATTGACCTTAACAGGCAGGAAACGGCGGTTTCCTGTTTTGTCGGTTAAAAACTGTTCTCGGTTGGTGGTGCCTATAAATATGCACTGCCTTTTTTCATTTGTGGGGTTTCGCTCATAAGCCTTTCTGTAGTAGTCGCTCTGCCTTGACAAAAATGCCTTGACCGCTTCCACCTCTTTTGCCTTTGTAACGGCAAGAAGCTCACTGAATTCGCATATCCATTTACCTCTGATACAATCAAGACCGTCCTTGCCCTCAATGGTGAAAACATCGGTGTAATAGTCTTCACACAAGCTCAGCCATCTGACAACGGTGCTTTTTCCCTCACCCTGTCTGCCGATAAGCACAGGGGTGGTGTCGAACTTACAGCCGGGACTGTAAATCCTGTGTATACCACCTGCAAAGATAAGTCGGCTGACCTCTCTTGTATACTCATTGTCCTCGCATAAGAGGACACAGGAAAGAAAATATTTTATTCTCGGAATTTTATCCCATATAATACCCTCTATCCTTTCCTTAATGGGATGATAGGCTCTCTCGTTAAATATATTTGTAAGAGCGTTGTTGCAAATGGACGGGGAATATATTCCGTAGTTTTCCTGTATGTAACTATAGGTACTGCAGTCGTCACCGTCAGTCCATATACATACCTTGCCGTCCTTTACTGTTTCGTTTAGTCCTGTCATTTCGTTTTTCTGCAGATTATGGAAATGACTGTCGTTTCTCAGTATTCTTTCAAAATTATTAATATTGCATTTAACCTTTGTGTCCTCGTCCGTTTCCAAATACATATCAGAGCAGATACAGGCTTTTTGTTTAATGCTATCCTCCTTATAAAGCTTTAAGAGAAGCTTTACCTTAGAAAGACAGCCAAGCTTTTTTGCCCTGTCCTTAATTTCCTCACATACCCTTGCAATAAGGATTTTATCCCTGCCGCTGTATATAAATGTTAAAAAGTCGTGGTCGCAAAGCTCATCTTCGGTCATATCGGTGACCTTTTTAAATTCTTTGATAATTATTACCTCCTTAATGATTTTGTCTTAAGACAAATACTATTATACAGAGTAAATTTGCGACATTCACCGACATCTTTTAAAAATTTAGGAAGTAACGACTAACATCTATTTTACTGTAACAAAGTTATTAAAATTATCATTTTTTTGGATTATTTTTATATTGTCTTGACTTAATAAGTAAATATGGTTTATTATATAATAAATAGTTTTATCTTGTTAAAGGCAGTATATATTATGGAATATGTTTTTTTATCAAAAGCACAACTGAGTTATGAAGCGGATGTAATCGTTGTAGGAGGAGGTCTTGCGGGTTGCGGTGCTGCACTTGCTTCTGCAAGAAATGGGGCAAAAACCCTGCTTATTGAAAGGGACGGAATGTTAGGCGGTCTTGCCACCCTCGGTCACGTTTCACCTCTTGATGCTACAACTAAGCGAACAGGTGAGTCCTTTGGCGGTATTGTTGAGGAAATAGTTGAAGATACAAGAAGCACTTGTAAGGAGTACGGCGGTGAAGGGTATTTCTTATTAAAGGTTGCTCCTGAGATTTTAAGACTTGTTCTTCTTGATAAAATGATTAAGGCAGGTGTGGAAATTCTGTTTCACGCTTCCCTTATCGGTGCCGAGAGGGACGGCAGAAATATAAGCCATATTTATCTTGCTACAAAAAGCGGTATTGAGGTTGCAAAGGCTAAGAAATACATAGATACCACAGGAGATGCCGACCTTGTTAATTTTGTGGGTGAAGAGTTTGTCAAGGGCAGTGAGGAAGGTGTTTACGACGAACTATACAGTGGTGACCTTGATAAAATTCATTTTGAAAAAGGCAAAACCGAAAGTTACGGCGGATATAAAAGTGATGGTCTTATGCAGCCTGTTTCGGTAATGTTTACTATGGGAAATGTTGACTGTGAGGTTGCAGGGCAGTATATAAACAAAACCCTTACCTATGCTGATATAGGCACTACTAAAGAAGAGGTAATGAAGCTTCCTTACTTTGGTAAGGTTGGCTTTGAGGATAACGGAGAATATCTTCCTTTGCCACAGGGTAGAGTGCTTTTTGTAAAGCACGGAGTGGGAGGTAAATCTGCTCTTATTAATATGTCCAGAGTTATCGGTGTTGACGGAACAGATGCAAAAGAACTGAGCAGGGCTGAAAAGGAAGCACAGATGCAGATACTGTACCTTTGCGATTTTCTTAAGCGTTATATACCCGGTTTTGAAAACTCATATCTTCAGGCTTCTTCTCATACTCTGGGGGTAAGAGAAACCCGTAGACTTGTAGGAAAATATGTGCTTAAGGGCAGTCAGGCTATTCTTTGCGAAAAATTCCCCGATACTGTTGCAGGGGGTTCATATATCATAGATATTCACGACCCACAGGGCAAGAAAAAAGCGGTTGGCGGTGCTCTTAAGGGAGATTATTATGATATACCATACCGCTGTTTATTACCAAAGAATACAGATAATCTCCTTGTTGCAGGAAGATGTATTTCGGTTGACCATGTTGCACATTCAAGCACAAGAATTCAGGGTACCTGTGTGCTAACCGGTCAGGCAGCAGGAACAGCGGCTGCAATTTCCGTTAAAGAAAATAAACCCTGCTGTGATATTGATGTTAGTATTCTTCAAAAACAACTCAGAGATGATGGTGTGAAAATTTAATGATTTTAGTCGGTTTTGATATAGGCGGAACCAAATGTGCCGTATCGGTAGGTACATATATAAACGGTGAAATAACAATTGAAAATAAAGAGGGTTATCCTACTGATTTTTCTATAACCCCCCAAGATATGCTTCTTAGGATGTGCGACAGTGCCGAAAAGCTTCTAAGGGGAAGAAAACCCGATTCTATCGGTATTTCCTGTGGCGGTCCTTTAAGCTCTAAAAGGGGAGTAATACTTTCTCCACCAAATCTTCCCGGATGGGACGAGATTTATGCGGTTGATATTATAAAGAAGCGTTTTGATTGTCCTGTGAGTTTGGAAAATGACGCTAATGCTTGTGCATTGGCTGAGTGGAAATTCGGCTCGGGAAAGGGAAGTAACAATATGGCTTTTATGACCTTTGGTACAGGTCTTGGTGCAGGACTTATTCTTGACGGAAAGCTGTATAGCGGCACTTCCGATATGGCGGGAGAGGTTGGACATATAAGGCTTTCACCCTTTGGCCCCATAGGTTATGGAAAAAGAGGCTCATTCGAGGGCTTTTGCAGTGGTGCAGGTATTGCTCAGCTTGGCGATACTGTTGCTAAGGAATATTTACAAAAGGGAATAACACCCTCTTATTATTCTGCTAATAGTGTTGCCTCGGCAAAGGATATTGCATTGGCGGCAAGGCAGGGTGACAAGGCGGCTCTTGAGGTTTTCGATATTTGCGGCACCAAGCTTGGTGAGGGACTGTCAATTATGATAGATATACTTAATCTTGAAAGAATTGTTATAGGAAGTATTTTTACACGCTGTGAGGATTTACTGCGTGATTCAATGAACAAGGTTATTGGTTATGAAACGCTGTCCCTTGCTTCAGATTGCTGTAAAATCTTACCTGCTAAGCTGGGTGAAAAAATCGGTGACTATGCAGCTATTGCAATAGCACTTTCAAAAATGGAGGAATAAAAATGAATCATATTGAAATTCTGACTCAGAGATATGAAAATCTCAAATGCTGTGAAGCTGATATAAAAAAAGCCTGTGATATGATTATCAAGGCTTTTGAAAGTGGTAACAAGCTTCTTATATGCGGTAACGGAGGAAGCTGCAGTGATGCTTATCATATTGCAGGTGAGCTTATGAAAGGCTTTCTCAAAATGCGTCCATTGAGTGACGAGGAAAAAGCAGAAATGAAAAACAGAGAACCATCACTTTCTGATGATACTCTGTCTAAACTTCAAAAGGGTTTACCTACAGTGGTACTCAGTGACCTTGTTGCACTTAACACCGCTTTTGCAAATGATGTTGACCCTAACCTTATGTTTGCACAACAGCTTTTCGGTCTTGGTAAAGAGGGGGATGTGCTTTTAGGTATAAGTACATCAGGTAATGCTAAAAATGTTGCTGAGGCTGTAAAGCTTGCAAAGGCAATGGGAATAAAGGTTATAGGACTCACAGGTGGTAAAGGCGGAATACTCAAAGAGTTTTCGGATGTAAGTATTGTTGTTCCTGAGTGCGAAACCTTTAAGGTGCAGGAACTTCATCTGCCTGTGTATCACGCTATATGTGCCTCGGCAGAGGAATATTTCTTTAAAGCATAAAAAAAGAGCCAAACGGCTCTTTTTTTAATCCTTTTTTACAGGGGGTTGAGCTTTAAGAGAAGCTCTGGTTTTTCTTACTTCGCCAAGGTTAGCGGTAAGATTTTCGTCAGCTCTACGCATAATGTCATCAACAAAGTCCTGAGCAGCTTTACGCATTTCACGGCTTTTTGCCTGAGCATTTGCAATAATTTCCTGAGCCTTTTCCTGTGCAAGACGGGTGATTTCCTGCTCAGCAACCTTAGCCTTAGCCTGTTCCTCAGCAGAACGAACAAGACTGTCAGCCTCCTGCTTTGCATTGCTGATAATGTTTGCTCTGTCGGTAACAATGCCTCGTGCCTGTTTAATTTCGTTAGGAATGTTAAGACGGATTTCGTCAATAACAGCTCTTAACTTTTCGATGTCTACAAGCACCTTTTTGCCGGGCATTTTAATACCGCCCTCAAGAACCTCATCAAACTGTTCAAGTAATTCTTCTAAATTCATTTTTATCTATCCTTTCAGTCTATTAATTATTTGTTTATGAATAATATCAGGGACAAAGCCGCTGACATCTCCGCCCATAGAAGCAATCTGTCTTACCATACTTGAGCTTAAATACATATTTTCTGCCTTGGTGGTAAGAAACAGGGTTTCCACATCGGGATTAAGCTTTGAATTGGTCAGTGCCATCTGGAATTCATATTCAAAATCGGAAAGAGCACGAAGACCTTTTATAATTGCACCCGCTTGCTTTTCTTTAGCATAATCGGCAAGAAGTCCGTCAGAGAATTCAACGGTAATATTATCAAGGTCGGTTGTGCATTTTTTTATAAGCTCAACTCTTTCTTCAGGTGAGAAAGCGCATTTTTTTGCAGGATTAACCATCACTACCACAATAAGCCTGTCAAAAAGCTTAGCGGCACGATGAATAATGTCTAAATGACCAAGGGTGATGGGGTCAAAGCTACCCGGATAAATAGCGGTTTTAGATTTCATCTTCACCCTCCTCAAGACAGTATTTAGAAATAATTATATTGGAAAAACGATATTCCTTTTGTTTTATTAATTTTCCATAGCTATTATTTAGCTCTACATCTCTTGGATGCTCACAGATAACCTTACCGTAAGGCTTCATAATTTTCGGAAGAGCATTAAGGGCGGTTTCGTAATAGTTCTTATAATAAGGCGGGTCTAAAAAGCATATATCAAACCTTTCTCCCGAAACATTTAAAAGGGAGGTAAAGTCGGTTTTCAGCACCTTAGCTTTATCTTTGAGCTTTGTATTCTCAAGGTTAGTGTTTATGATTTCAAAAGCTTCCTTTGAATTGTCACAAAATACTGCTGACAGAGCCCCTCGGCTTAATGCTTCAATACCCATTTGTCCGCTTCCTGCAAAAAGGTCAAGCACAGTAGCATTTTCAAGCTCAAACTGAATAGAACTGAAAACAGCCTCCTTAACCTTTTCGGTGGTGGGTCTGATTTCCTGTCCGCTGAGGGTAAGAAGTCTTGTCCCTCTGGCAGAACCGGTAATAACACGCATAGTAAAACTCCAATATATAATTACTTATAATATATTATCACACTAAACGTATAGTTTTGTCAATAGAAATTTATACAAAATATAAAAAAATCGAACTTTTGTGCCAAAGTTCGATTTTTTATGCTTATTAAAATAAATTATTTAATTTTATTTGTTGTGGTATCCTTTTGAATAACGTCGTGTGCACCGCCCTCAACAATACTTGTTGCAGAAACGAGGGTAAGCTTAGCCTTTTGCTGAAGCTCGGGAATGGAAAGAGCGCCGCAGTTACACATAGTGGATTTAACCTTCATAAGTGAAAGATTTACGTTGTCCTTAAGAGTACCTGCATAGGGAACATAGGAGTCAACACCCTCTTCAAAGGATAACTTCTTGTCACCGCCAAGGTCGTAACGCATCCAGTTTCTCGCTCTGTTACTGCCTTCGCCCCAATACTCTTTGAAGTAGTTACCGCCGATGTTAACCTTGTTTGTGGGACTTTCATCAAAACGTGCAAAATAACGTCCAAGCATAAGGAAGTCAGCACCCATTGCAAGAGCAAGTGTCATATGGTGGTCGTGAACAATACCGCCGTCGGAACAAACAGGAACATATACGCCTGTCTTTTCAAAATATTCATCTCTTGCCTTACATACATCAATAAGAGCAGTAGCCTGTCCTCTGCCTATACCCTTTGTTTCACGGGTGATACAGATAGAGCCGCCACCGATACCAACCTTAATAAAGTCGGCACCGCACTCAGCAAGGAACATAAAGCCCTCACGGTCAACTACGTTACCTGCACCGATTTTAACGGTGTCGCCGTATTTTTCTCTTACATAAGCAATGGTGCGTTTTTGCCATTCGCTAAAGCCTTCGGAGGAGTCGATACAGAGAACGTCTACACCTGCATTGATAAGAGCAGGAATTCTTTCCTCATAATCTCTTGTATTGATACCTGCACCAACAATATATCTTTTTTCCTTATCAAGAAGCTCATTGACATTTTCTTTATGAGTATCATAGTCCTTGCGGAATACCATATATTTAAGGTGTCCGTCTTTGGTTATAATAGGAAGGGAATTGAGCTTGTTATCCCATATAATGTCATTTGCCTGCTTAAGTGTTGTGTTCTCTTCGCCACAGATAAGCTTATCAAAGGGAGTCATAAATTCGCTGACCTTTGTAGCCTTGTCCATACGGCTTACACGGTAATCTCTGCCTGTAACAATACCGAGAAGTTTACCACAGCAGGTACCGTCATCGGTAACGGCAACGGTGGAATGACCTGTAGCTTCCTTTAGTGCAATTATATCAGCAAGAGTAGCATCGGGAGTAATATTGGAATCGCTTACAACAAAGCCGGCCTTGTAATTCTTTGCACGTGCTACCATAGCGGCTTCGTCTTCAATAGACTGAGAACCGTATATAAAGGAAACACCGCCCTCTTTTGCAAGAGCAACTGCAAGGCGTTCGCCCGATACAGACTGCATAATAGCACTTACAAGAGGAATGTTCATTGTAATTGCAGGTTC
Source organism: Clostridiaceae bacterium (assembly GCA_904501755.1). Lineage (GTDB taxonomy): Bacteria > Bacillota > Clostridia > Oscillospirales > Acutalibacteraceae > SIG607. The sequence goes on from CAJGBV010000016.1 coordinate 22,580, forward strand.
TTCACCCTTTTTAAACTTAACAAGGGGAGTCTTTAAGCTGACATTAGCAGGAATACAATGCTCCGAAGAATAACCGGGAACTAAAAGGTATTCGTTAAAGGTATGAGATACTTCTTCAAAATAAAATGCCATAATTTCCTTCCTTTCAAAACAAAAAGTATATTATTAATATTATATTTAAAGTAGTACTTCTTGTCAACAGGGAGATTTATATTCTTCGTTTCGTACTGTAAACTTGAGAAAATATTAAAAAAATTGTTCAAAATGTTAGGAATTAGGCAGATAAGCACCTAACTTTTTAAGCCTGTACTGTAAATCCTTGATGTTTATTTTTCTTGTATCAAGGGTGTCACAGGATAGTGCTGCTGCAACACCTGCTGCCTGACCTGTAATAAAGCAACCCGGCATTACACGAATGGATGCCTGCATTTTCTGGTCGGTGCCCATACATCTGCCGACTACCAGAACATTGGAAAAGGAAACAGGAATAAGACTTCTGTAGGGAATACCGTAGGATTCACCCTGTTTGTATTTAAAGGTTTCATTGTATTCTTTTTCAAAGCGTTCAAATTCTTTTTTATTGGTGTTTTTAACATGAATGTCAATAGGATAGCAATATCTGCCGATTTCATCCTCAAAGGTACTTCTGTTTATAAAATCATCAACGGAAAGTGTGTAGTCGCATTTAATACGCCTTGATTCACGAACTCCGAGAATACTTGCTGTGGAAACAAGCTCCATATCCTCATAGCCTTCAAAATATGTTTTAAAATATTTATCGTATTCTACCATCATTCTTCTGCCTTCAAGCATTGCCTTGGTAAGAGAGGCTTCGTCAACAGGGTTTATGCCAAAGGTGTGACCGATGTTTCCTCTGCCGATACCCTTTATATCATAGAAAAAACCGGGTATATGACGGTCTTCGTTGGATAGTACGCCATCCTTATAAGCTTGTTCTACAAAATGATTTGGTGCATATTTAACACGGCTTCTGTCGGTGTTTATCCAAAGACTGCAAAGGGTTTGAGGCATAACCTCTCCGTTTTCATCACCCATTTCATATTCTCCACCGCCAAAATAACACATATCTCCGTCACCTGAGGCGTCAATGTAAATTTTAGCTTTAACAGAGAATAAACCGCTTTTTGAACCGAGTATGACATTTTCTATTTGATTATCCTTTACGGTAACATCATAAAGTGTTGTGAAAAAAGAAAATTCTACTCCTGCCTGTGTGATTATTCTGTCGTATTCTCTTTTAAGCTCTTCAGCATTTATAACCGTCCAGTAGGAGTTAAGTGGCTTATGCTTTGAAACATTTTTTCTTATTTCCATTCCAATACCGTCAGCAAGTATGTTTACACCGTCATCAAAGGGTGCAAAGGCAGGGACCATACCCGAAGTGCCAAGACCACCGAAGCAACCTGTAGATTCTGCAAGGAAAACCTTTTTGCCCTGTCTTGCACAGGCAACGGCTGCTGCAACACCTGCGGCACCGCCACCGACAATAAAAACATCGGTTTCATATTTTTGTGTAAGTTTTTTTGTGTAGTTCATAGTTATTCTCCTAAGTATTTATTAAGATAGTTAAGAACCTTTTTCTTATCGGCTGACCATAGGGGAGCTATAAGGTCTTTTTTTGCTCCGTCACCTGTGATTCTGTGAACAACAATATTTTCGTTAAGAAGAGCAATACACTCCTTTAGGATTTGAGCATATTCCTCCATTTCTATCGTTTTGAATTTTCCTTGCCTGTATTCGTTGGCAAGTGCAGTGCCCTCAATAACATAAAGTGAATGAAATTTGATTCCGTCTGTACCTGCATTAACAACCTGTCTGACGGTTTCCTTAATCATATCCTTGTTTTCAAAGGGAAGACCTATAATAATATGGGTTACCGTTTCAATACCTGCCTCTTTAAGCCGTCGTACAGCATCAATGTATACTTCGCTTTTATAGCCTCTGTTAATGTACTGAGCAGTGGAATCGTGAATTGTCTGAAGTCCAAGCTCAATAGTTACGGGCTTTATTTTGTTGATTTCTTTAAGTAATTCGATTTTTTCGGTTTCTAAACAGTCGGGACGGGTGCCGATAGAAAGACCTACGATATAGTCAGGTTTAATGGCTTCGTAAAAAAGTTTTCGAAGCTGTTCTACATTTCCATAAGTATTGGTAAAGGCTTGAAAGTAAGCAATGTATTTACCGTTCTTGTTTTTGCTTTCTACACGTGCTTTTGCTTTTATGAGCTGTTCGCTTACACTGTCGCAGCTTTTTTCGGCAAATTCACCGCTGCCTGAACAGAATATACAGCCGCCTGTACCAATAGTACCGTCACGGTTGGGACAGGTAAAACCACCATCCAAAGACAGCTTATAAACCTTGCAACCGAATTTTTGTCGTAAATGTTCGTTTAAAGTTGTGTATTTCATATCTCATACCTCAAATGAATTATATTATAATGTAAAGTAAAAATCAATCGAGTACAAAAAGATTTAATAATAATTAAAGTTATGCAGGAATAATAAGGAGATAATAAGCATAAAATTATTTATAAATAATTCTTGACAAAGGAAATTTGCTGTGATATAATTGTCAGCGTTGACACGGCACCATAGCCAAGCGGTAAGGCAGAGGTCTGCAAAACCTTTATGCCCCGGTTCAAATCCGGGTGGTGCCTCCAGAAAAAACCTCTTTACGAAAGTAAAGAGGTTTTTTCAATGATGTTTGCCTTTCGGCAAATGATGACGCTTACGCTAATTTTCTTAGCAAACATCGCATCATTGCGAGTGAAATGAGTAACATCATATTTGCGAAGCAAATGCATCATATCGCGTAGCGATGCATCATTTCTTTTCGCTACACATTGATTTATTTTTATCTTTATGTTATAATAACAAAAAACATTTTGAGGGGTCTTCTGTGACAAATTTAAATACAGTTAATACGGACAAATCAAGAGTGCTTTATTTTGATGTACTCAATATACTTGCTACCTTGAGTGTGGTGTTCTTGCACTGCAACGGTACGGCACATATCTACTCTAATACTCTTGGGTGGTATCAGGCTTTATTTATTGAAGTGTTCCTTTACTGGCCTGTTCCTGTTTTCTTTATGCTGACAGGTGCGACCTTAATGGAATACAGGTCACGTTATACAACCTCACAGTTTTTCAAAAAGCGTTTTTTGCGTACGGTTATTCCTTTTGTTTTCTGGACTCTGATAAACGCTGTGTTAAAGGGGATAAATCCTTTTGAAATCGGTTTTGGTCAGTTTATCAGTCGTTGTTTTTTAACCTCTGTTGAGAATGTATATTGGTTTTTTATACCACTGTTTTCTGTGTATCTTGCTTTACCTGTATTATCCCTGCTTAAAAATCATAGGAGGATTTTGTGGTATCTTGCAGGTAGCACTTTTCTTCTGACTTCGCTTTTGCCTCCTGTTTTTAAATATATTGGGCTTAGCTGGAATACAAACCTTAATATGCCTATGTCAGCCGGATACCTGCTTTTTGTTATTCTGGGTTATTTGTTTTCCACAGAAGAACTAAGCCGTAAGCAACGACTTGTTATTTATGGGTTTGGTATATTCGGTGCAGTTTTAAGATATACCATGACGGTTATTCTGTCGGTTGGTGATGGAGTAATTAATAAAATGTTTTTCAGTTATACTGAATATTATTCGGTCTTTTTGGCTGTTGCGGTATTTGTTATGTTAAGATATATGAAGCCGGTTAATTTTCTCAGAGATAAAAAAGAGGTATTATCTAAAATATCAGGATGTAGCTTTGGTGTTTATCTTATTCATATGATTATCATAAGGTTTTTTAATTCTATACTTCCTGAAACCTTTTTCGGTGCAGTGTGGAGAATGACTGCTCCTGTTTTTATTTATCTGATAGCTCTCCTTATAACCTTTGTTCTTAAAAAAATACCGATAATAAAAAATATCGTTCCATAAATTTTAATGAGGTGATTTTGTGAAGGTGTCTTTTCCTTACGGTAAAGAAAAAATAGAATATGATTTTATCAGTGAAAAACTTTCAGCAGTGCTTGAATCGAATATTAACGAATATGTACCTGAGCTTAGTGAACAGGAGCTTGTTTTATCTGCTATGGTAAATCCTGTGGGAAGTGAGCGTCTTTGTATTCTTGCCAAAGATAAAAAGAACATTGTTATAATTGCAAGTGACCATACCAGACCTGTACCCAGCAAAGTTATAATTCCTCCTGTACTAAGGGAAATCAGAAGCGTGAATAAAACGGCAAAAATCACTATACTTATTGCTACAGGCTGTCACAGAGGAACCACAAGAGAAGAATTAATTGATAAATTCGGTGAGGATATTGTAAACAGTGAGAATATTTATATTCACGACTGCTTAGATAATGAAATGCTTGTTAATATTGGTACGCTTCCGTCGGGAAGTGCCTGTGAAATTAATAAAATTGCCTGTGAAGCTGATTTGCTTATTGCCGAGGGTTTTATTGAACCTCACTTTTTTGCCGGATTTTCAGGGGGAAGAAAGAGCGTTCTTCCCGGTATTGCAGGCAGACAGACGGTAATGGGAAATCATTGCAGTGAGTTTATTGACAGCCCATATTCAAGAACGGGTAATCTTGAAAATAATCCTATACATAACGATATGCTGTGGGCGGCAAAAAAAGCAAAGCTTGCTTATATAGTAAATGTTATTTTAAACGATAAAAAAGAGGTTATATATGCTGTGGCAGGGGATGTTGAGGCGGCTCATAAAAAAGGTACGGATTTTCTTTCCTCGCTTTGTGCTGTAAATGCTGTTCCTGCTGATATAGTTATTTCTACAAACGGTGGTTATCCCTTAGACCAGAATATATATCAGGCTGTAAAGGGTATGACTGCGGCAGAGGCTACTGTTAACGATGGCGGAGTAATAATAATGCTTGCCGCCTCCAATGACGGAACAGGAGGGGACCATTTCTATCATCAGCTATCAAGTGAAACCGACATAAATAAAACTATGGAAATCTTTTTGGGACGAAAACGCGGTGACACTTTACCTGACCAATGGCAATCTCAGATACTTATCAGAATTTTGCTTAAAGCAACGGTTATTTATGTATCAAATATGCCTGATGATATTATTGAGAAGATGCACATGTTACCTGCTCATTCTATTGATGAAGCAATCAAAAAGGCAAAGGAAATTGTGAATAAAGAAAATGCTGAAATTGTTGCAATTCCTGACGGTGTTGCGGTTATGGTGGTGTGATAATGAAAAGAATAATGGTTTTTCTAATGGTGATTGCTATTGTGTTTTCTTTCACCGGTTGTAAAGAAGAAAAAGAAGCTTCGAAAAAGCCTGTTAGTAATGTTTCCTCAGCTATGACCTATAGCGAGTATATGGAACAGATTGAAAAAGAAAAGCAGGAAAAGAAGGATAAAATTATGAATGCAGAATGGAGAAATCACCCTGAAGATTTTAAACTTATAGCCCTTACATTTGACGATGCGCCGTCCTACAGTACACCCTCCAACAACAATACTGTTGCAATTATTGATGCTATAAATAAGTATGAAGGTGCAGGCACATTTTTTGTGCAGGGTACCGCTTTGGAGAAAAACGGCACATCACTTCTTTATTATGCCTTGGAGTGTGGCTTTGAGCTTGGTAATCATACTTACTCACATCCTTATCTTACAAAACTGAGTAAAAAAGAGATTACTGAGGAAATAATCAGTCTTAATAAGGTTGTAGAGGAAAAGCTTGGGGTGACTATGAAATATATTCGTCCCGGCTATCTTGATATAGATGATAAAGGTTTTGAGGTTTCAAGGGAACTCAAAATGCCTATAATTCACTGCTCTAAAACTATTTCCACCAAGGATTATGATTCACTATCTACCGATGAGTCGGTTAAGTCAACGATACTTAATAATGCTTATGACGGAGCTATAGTGCTTTGTCACGGTTGGGCGAATCCTACCGGTGCCTGTATTGAAGAGGTTTGCAAATCTCTGTACGAGAGAGGCTATCGTTTTGTGACTCTGAGTGAACTGTTTGAATACAAGGGTATAAAAAATGTACCTCTTGGTGAAATTATTTGTGATGCTAATTTTTAACAAAAAATATTCTATCAGAGGTTTTCTGAATGAACAATGAACTAACTAAAAAAGATATTGAAAAAATGCAGGAGGAAATGGAGTACCGTATTGGTGTTCTTCGTCCTAAAATATTAGAAGAGGTTAAATTTGCAAGAAGCCACGGAGATTTAAGTGAAAATTTCGAATACAAAGCAGCAAAGCAGGAGAGAGGAAAAAACGAAAGCAGAATCCGTTTTCTTCGTAATATGATTAAAACGGCTGTAATTATTGAGGATACTTCCTTGGAAAATGAGGTTGGGCTATATGATAAGGTTACTTATTATATAGAAGAAGATGATGAGGAAGAAACTGTAATGATAGTTACTACCGTACGTCATGATGCACTGTCTAATATTGTTAGTAAGGAATCACCAATTGGAAAGGCTCTTTTTGGCAGAAGTATAGGTGATAAGGTTACGGTAAATACAGATAGTGGTATAAGCTATGATGTAGTAATAAAAAGAATTGAAAAAGGAGAGGACGACGGAACACTTTCTATCCGTAAATACTAAGATGAAAAAACTGATACGTAAAATAATCGCAACCGTTTTGGCTCTGATAATTCTTTTTGTAATTAGCTTTTGCACTTATTACGCCGTAATAGGTTATAAGGAATATAAAAAAGTGATTTCCGAGGTTCCGCTTCAGGAAAAGGTTGAAGAGATAACCTCACAGGAAAACTTTGTCAAAAAAGACCAATTACCTAAGATATATATTGATGCTGTTATTGCTGCCGAGGACCACAATTTTTATACTCATGGTGCTGTGAGTATTGTTTCTACATTTAGGGCGGTTATTACTAACCTTAAAGATGGAGAATATTCAGAGGGCGGAAGCACAATAACACAGCAGGTTGCAAAGAATATGTACTTTTCTCAAAAAAAGACATTGAAAAGAAAAGTTGCGGAAATGTTTGTTGCATTTGATATTGAGAAGCATTATAATAAAGACGAAATCTTTGAGCTGTATGTAAATAACATATTTTTTGGAAGCGGATATTATAATATTTATGATGCGGCGATGGGATATTATGGTGTAGAGCCTATTGAACTTAGTGACAGTCAGGCAACGATACTTGCAGGGGTTCCTAACGCTCCCTCGGTATACTCACCTAAAAATAATACGCCTCTGACTTATCAGCGACAAAAACAGGTGCTTGACAGTATGGTAGAGTACGGGTATTTAAGTGCTGATGAGGCAGAAATGATATTGGCAACTAAAGGAGAATGAAAATGAAAGATTTACAGGAAAACATAGTATCCTCAAAAAATCAAAATACTTTTGATTATTATGAGTTTGACAAAGGCGAGGGCATTAAGGTGCTTTATGTTGGAAACTCTATCACCAAACATGCTCCAAAGCCCGAAATGGGTTGGACCAACGATTGCGGTATGGCTGCCAGTAGCATAGAAAAGGACTATGTTCATCTTGTTCAGGCTAAAATAAAGGAAATCCATCCCGATGCTGCCTTTAGTATTCTTCAGGTTGCTAACTATGAGAGAGAGTTTTATACACGTGAGCCCGAAAATTATTATATGGGTGCTAAGGAATTTAAGCCCGACGTTATTATTATGTTTTTCGGAGCTAATGTAAATAAGGAGTATGATACAACCGAAAATCCACCTAAAACATTTGGTCAGGCTTATGAAAATCTTCGTAATTTCCTTGTTGACGGCAGAGATGTATTTGTTATGCATTCTCAGGGATTTTATATTCGCCCCGTTCTTGATGCCGAAAAAGAGGTTGTTGCCAAGAAGTATAACGACCCCTTTGTAAACCTTGAAGATATGCGTGTCTTAGAGGAAACTCACGGTAAATTCAATCATCCAAGTGATTATGGAATGCAGGTTATTGCTTACAGATTTTGGGATGAAATTGAAGATTATGTAAAGAATTTTAAAAAATAAAATAATCGGTTGAACATTTTGTTCAACCGATTTTTTTTATTTCCCAGTAGAATTTTCTGTTACTGTTTGGAAAATCCTTTAATACGCCGTGCTCAGGGTCATAGAAAGTTCCATCAAAATAAAGTGACCAATGCCAACAACGAGGGGTTTCCAGACTGAGCATGGCAACTTCTGGCAAATCGCTTTTATTTTTTGCCTCTTTTCTTTCGTTAATAAAGTCAATGCCATTAAGGGTAAGTACAGCCTTCATTTGTGAAAGGGTGGTTTCTCGGTCTGTGCCACATTCTTTAATAATTTCCTCAACTGTTTTGTCGGTTAGCATAGCAAGTACTGCCTGACCGCACTGTAAATCTGTAGGCTCTTTTATGTATTTTGGTTTATTTGTAAGACTCATAATTTGATTTGTTTTAAAACCCCTGTTTTAGAAAGTAAAGTGTATAAAATTACCGAAGCAACAATACCTACAAAGCCTTGAACACAGTTGCCTGCAACCGATGCTATTGCAGCAGAGCCGATACCGATAATAAAGAATTCATAAAGAAAATAACCGCATACCATTATTATTTCACAAAGCGTAGCCGCTATTATATGACGGATAAGTGTGTATTTCCTTTTCAATAATATGTAAGACAAAACTGCCATAATACCCTTTATAATAAAGGTTGCAGGAGCATATATAATAAAAGCTCCGGTAATTATGTCACACAAACAGCTTCCTATTGCAGCAGCGGCAACACCGTAAGGCCCTAATATAATACCTGCAAGAATGACAAAACAATCACCAAGGTTAGCATATCCTGTAGGCAAGGGAATTGCTACAAAAAACGTAGCTACAAAAATTATTGCGGCGAAAAGGGCTGATAATGTAGTATTTTTTATAAATTGGCTTTTCATAATTATTTGCTCCTTAATTTTGCTATAGTAGAAAGTATCTTGCTGATAAAGTCCTGCTTAGTGGTATCATCAGCATAAAGTATTGAAACCTCACCATTTTGTATGGTTATATAGGATACAGGCTTTTTGGTGACGCCTGCACCTGCACCGCCTGCAACACTATCGGCATTTTTATTTTTTGTACCGTCCAATCCACCTCCGCCGAAACCGAAGGAAAGCTTGTATACGGGAATTATCATTATGCCGTCAATAGTAATCGGGTCGCCCAGTACAGAATTTTCCTTTAATGCAACATTTGCCTTGTCGGCAGCAGCAGAAATTATATCAGCTATTTTGTTCATTGTTTTTTACTTCCTTTACAATTTTTTTAATAACCGACAGTATTTTGAAAACAGCGGTTAAAAGATAAATATAGCTTATTTTCCCCTGTAAGAAAAAGCTGATTTGAGGTGAAGTTTTTTCAAAATCACACAGTAAAGTGATGTTATCTTTTTTAACGGTGGTAATCCCCTTTAAAAAAGCTACGGCGGGGTAGAGAAGTGAGCATACAGAACCATAGGCTATTGCTGTTTGTGCGGCATCCTCACCGGCAACCGTAACATTTAAATTTAAATTTTTTATAACAGTTTTTCTGATAATGAATTTCAGTGTACTCCATACCTTGCTTTTTTCCTCAAACAGTATGCAAAGCATTTCTTTAAATTCTAATTTTGCTGTTGGTTTTGTATGCTGTTTTGCAGGAAGCACCTTTTTGCTCAGTATTTTAATACTGACGCAAGGCTTTTCGCAGTAATCTATATTAATGGAAAAAGGCAGAGGACAAAGCAAAGCAATTATAATGAATAATGCAAGTATTAACAGTATAATCCAAAATGTCATAATGTAACCTCATATATATTTTACCCAAACATAAAAATAAAACACTGTAAAAGTGTAAATTTATTATATTACATATACTTATAAGTTGCAAGATAAAAAAGAAATTACTAATATTATTAGTAATGATGATGTTTTTTCTTGACAATCCTTTTATGATATGATATTATATCTTAGATGAAAAAACCGATTCGGCTTATGCCGGCAGGTCGATATTAAAGCTATGTGCTTTGGCGTGTTTCCTTGCCGGTATGGCGGGGTTGTTTTTTTGTAAGGAGGGTTCTTGTTTTATGTCAATGCTGCTTAAAAATGCAAAAGTTTATATGGACGGCACTTTTAAAATACAAGACCTCATTATCTCTGACGGCGTTATTCAGGCTGTCGGCTTTTCTCTTTTTTCTTCATCCGCTGAAATTATTGATTGCACAGGACTTACTGTTTTTCCTGGTTTCGTTGATGTTCACGTTCATCTTCGACAACCGGGATTTTTTTATAAGGAAACTATTGAAAGTGGTTCTAAAGCTTGTGCAAGGGGGGGCTACACCTCTGTTTGCAGTATGCCTAATTTAAAGCCCTGTCCCGATAGCTTAGAAAACCTTAAGGCTCAGCTTGATATTATAGACAAGGATGCCGTTATAAATGTGTACCCCTTTGCTACCATTACTAAAGGTCAGGCGGGTGAAGAACTGTCTGATATGTGCGGTATGAGTAAATTTGCCGTTGGCTTTTCTGACGACGGCAAGGGTGTGCAAAGCGAAGCTATGATGCTCTCTGCTATGACTACTGCGAAGAAACTTGATAAAATTATTTCAGCGCACTGTGAAGATAATTCCTTGCTGAACGGCGGATATATACACGACGGTGAATATGCAAGAATTAACGGTCACAAGGGCATTTGCAGTGAAAGTGAATGGGGACCGATTAAAAGAGATATTGAGCTTGTTAAAAAAACAGGCTGTAAATACCACGTGTGTCATATTTCAACAAAGGAAAGCGTTGAACTTATAAGACAGGCAAAGGCTCAGGGTGTGGATATTACCTGTGAAACGGGACCGCATTATCTTACCATGAACGATATGATGCTTAAAGATGAGGGCAGATTTAAAATGAATCCGCCTATCAGGAGTGAAGAAGACCGACTTGCTCTCATTGAGGGTATAAAGGACGGCACCATAGATATGATTGCTACCGACCATGCACCTCATAGTCAGGAAGAAAAATCAAAAGGACTAAAGGATAGTCTTATGGGTGTTGTAGGAATTGAAACAGCCTTTGCTGTGAGTTATACAAAGCTTGTTAAAACAGGAATTATTACTCTTGAAAAACTCATTGAGCTGTTAAACACAAGAGCAAGACAGCGTTTTGGTATCGGCACTGAAATTAAAACAGGTGAAAGAGCGGATATAACTGTTTTTGATTTAAATGAAAAATATAGAATCAACCCTGATGAGTTTTTATCAAAAGGAAAAGCTACTCCTTTCCTTGATGAAGAGGTTTACGGTAAATGCAAGCTTACATTTTGCGGTGGTAAAATAGCATATAAAGATATTTAATATATACGGAGGAATATGAAAATGGCAAAAAGAACAGACATTAAAAAGGTACTTATTATCGGCTCAGGTCCTATTGTTATAGGTCAGGCTGCTGAATTTGACTATGCAGGAACTCAGGCCTGTCTTGCACTTAAAGAGGAGGGCTATGAGGTTATACTCTGTAACTCTAACCCTGCTACAATAATGACCGATACTACAATTGCTGATAAGGTTTATATGGAGCCTTTAACCCTTGAATATATTGCAAAGATTCTCCGTTATGAGCGTCCTGATGCTATAGTTCCCGGTATAGGCGGACAGACAGGACTTAATATCGCTATGCAACTCGAGAAGAAAGGAATTCTCAAGGAGTGCGGTGTTGAGCTTCTCGGTACCTCTTCAGAGAGTATTGAAAGGGCAGAGGACAGAGAGCTGTTTAAGGAGCTTTGTCAGTCCATTGGTGAGCCTACTATTCCCTCTGAAATCACTTATAGTCTTGACGAAGCAAAGATTGCTGCTGAGAGAATAGGTTATCCTGTAGTTCTTCGTCCTGCATTTACTTTAGGCGGTACAGGCGGCGGTTTCGCTTATAATGAAGAAGAACTTATTGAAATCGGTCTTAATGCTTTCAAGCTTTCTCCTGTTCATCAGGTGCTTATTGAAAAGAGTGTTAAGGGCTATAAGGAAATAGAGTTTGAGGTTATGCGTGACTCTAACGACCACGCTATTACCATTTGCGGTATGGAAAATATTGACCCTGTTGGTGTTCATACTGGTGACTCCTTGGTTGTAGCTCCTATTATGACTCTTAATGACCACGACCTTAAAATGCTTAACGATTCTGCTATTAAGCTTATTAAAGAACTTAAGATTGAGGGTGGTTGTAATGTTCAGTTTGCTCTGAATCCTAACAGCAGTGAATATTATCTTATAGAAGTTAACCCCAGAGTTTCCCGTTCTTCTGCTCTTGCTTCTAAGGCTTCGGGTTATCCTATAGCAAGAGTAACCGCAAAAATTGCTCTAGGTATGGCTCTTGAAGAGATTAAGATTGCCAATACCACTGCAGCTTTTGAGCCACAGCTTGATTATGTAATTGCAAAGCTTCCTCGTTTCCCATTTGATAAATTCACAAATGCTTCAAATTGCCTTGGTACACAGATGAAGGCAACAGGCGAGGTTATGGGAATAGGCAGTAACCTTGAAGAATGTCTGCTTAAGGGTATCCGTTCATTAGAAGTCGGAGTTAATCACCTTTATCATCACAAGTTTGATGATATGACTGATGAACAGCTCAAAGAGTATATTGCTGAGTTCAGAGATGATAACATTTTCGCTATTGCAGAGCTTCTTTACAGAGGTGCAACGGTTGAAGAAATTCACGAAATAACAAAAATTACTTCATTCTTCCTTGAGGCTATTAAAAACATAATTGATATGGAAGAAAATCTTAAGGCTCATCCATTTGACCTTGAGGTACTGAAAGCTGCTAAAAAGATGGGCTTCTCCGATAAATACACAGCAAGAATGTGGAGATGCGACGAGCTTGATGTTTATAAATTCAGAAAAGAAAATAATCTTTTCCCTGTATTTAAAATGGTTGATACCTGTCATACAGGTGCATATATCCCTTATTTCTATTCTTCCTACACAGGTGAGAATGCTTCTGTGCTTACTAACAAGAAAAAGATTGTTGTTCTTGGTGCTGGACCTATCCGTATCGGTCAGGGTGTAGAATTTGACTATTCTACAGTTCATGCTGTTTCTACAATCAAAAATTCAGGTTATGAAGCAATTATTATTAACAATAACCCCGAAACTGTTTCTACCGACTATACAACTGCAGATAAGCTCTATTTTGAGCCTCTCACTCCCGAAGATGTTATGAATATAATTGAGTTTGAAAAGCCCGAGGGTGTTGTTGCTTCTCTGGGTGGTCAGACTGCAATTAACCTTGCTGAACCTCTTATGAAGAGGGGAGTAAGGATTATCGGTACCGACTGTGAGGCTATTGAAAGAGCAGAAAACCGTGACAGCTTTGAAAAGCTTCTTACCGAGCTTAATATTCCTCAGCCTAAGGGTAAGGCTGTTACCAGTATTGAGGCAGGTTTACAGGCTGCTGCTTCTATCGGTTATCCTGTGCTTGTTCGCCCCAGCTTTGTGCTTGGCGGAAGAGCTATGCAGATTGTTGCTAATGAAGAACAGCTTAAACACTATCTTAAGACTGCGGTTGAAATTGACGAGGATAAGCCTGTACTTGTTGATAAGTACATTCAGGGTAAAGAGGTAGAGGTTGACGCTATCTGTGACGGCAGAAACGTATTTGTACCCGGTATTATGGAGCTTGTTGAAAGAACAGGTATACATTCAGGTGACTCTATAAGCGTATATCCAACCTTTAGTATTTCCGATAAGGTAAAGGGTACTATTTTGCAGTATGCTAAAAAGCTTGGTGTTGGAATCGGTATTGTAGGTCTTTACAATATTCAGTTTATTGTTGATGACAATGATGATGTATATATCATTGAGGTTAATCCCCGTTCTTCCCGTACCGTTCCGTTCCTTTCTAAGTCTACAGGCTATAGTCTTGCTGATATTGCTACCGAGGTTATTCTCGGTAAGAGTCTTAAGGAACTTGGAATATTCGACCTTTATCCCGAAGAAAAGAAACGCTGGTACGTAAAGGTTCCTGTATTCTCATTTAATAAGCTCAGAGGACTGGATGCTTATCTTTCTCCTGAGATGAAGTCTACAGGTGAAGCAATAGGTTATGATGATAAGCTTAATCGTGCTCTGTATAAGGCTTTACAGGCAAGCGGAATGAAACTTCAGAATTACGGTACTGTATTTGCTACTATTGCTGATAAGGATAAAGAAGAGGCACTTCCTCTTATCCGCCGTTTCTATGAGCTTGGCTTTAATATCGAGGCAACAAAGGGTACCGCTGATTTCCTTAAGGAAAACGGAATTCGGACTCATGTTCTTGCTAAGATAAATGAAAACAGCGAGGAAATCCCCAACGCTATCCGTCAGGGACATATTGCTTATGTTATAAATACCAAAGATATTGCTTCTCAGGGTGTAACAAGCGACGGTGTGGAAATCAGAAAGTTGGCTACCGAAAACAACGTTACTATATTCACAGCACTTGATACCGTTAAGGTACTTCTTGATGTACTTGAGGAAACAACACTTACTATATCTACTATTGATGCGTGAGGATAAAATGAAACAGCATATTGTAAAAATTCTTAGCAATGAAAGTATTGCAAAAGATATAATGAAAATGGTTATAGAGGGGGATACCTCTTCTCTAACTAAGCCCGGACAGTTTATTAATATAAAGTTAAGTGGTAAATACCTTCGCCGTCCTATTTCGGTATGTGATTATGATGAAAATACCATAACCATAATTTATAAGATTGTGGGAACAGGTACTGAGCAGATGGCTCAAATGAAGGCAGGGGAGAGTCTTGATATTTTAAATGGACTTGGTAATGGCTTTGATACTTCATTTTCAGGGGATAAGCCTGTGCTTATCGGCGGCGGTGTTGGTGTACCTCCTATGTATGGAGTTTGCAGAGAACTTGCTGAAAAAGGTATTAAAGCTCAGGTGATACTTGGGTTTAACTCAAAAGTCGACGTTTTTTATAAAGAAGAGTTTGAGGCGCTTGGCGCAGACGTTTACGTAACTACTGCAGACGGAAGCTTCGGTACGAAAGGTTTTGTCACCGATGTGCTTAAGGAATTGGATTATTCTTATTTCTTCACCTGCGGTCCTATGCCGATGTTTAAAGCTATTGAGAATACGGCTAAAACAAGCGGACAGTATAGCTTTGAGGAAAGAATGGGTTGTGGCTTTGGTGCTTGTATGGGTTGCTCCTGTAAAACAAAATACGGCAATAAGCGTATCTGTAAGGACGGCCCTGTGCTTGTTAGGGAGGAAATAATATGGTAAACACAAAAGTAGAGCTTTGCGGTATTACTCTTGATAATCCTGTTATTCCCGCTTCGGGTACATTCGGCTTCGGTTATGAGTTCGCCGAGTTATATGACATTAACTGTCTTGGTACTTTTTCTTTTAAGGGAACCACTAAGGATGCCCGTTTCGGTAATCCTACCCCACGTATTGCAGAATGTGATGCGGGTATGATTAATGCCGTAGGCCTTCAAAACCCCGGCGTTGAGGCAGTGATTAATAACGAACTTCCAAAGCTTAAAGCCTGTTTTAATAAGCCCGTCATGGCAAATGTTAGTGGCTTTGCTATCGAAGATTATGCGTATACTTGCGAAATGTTGGATAAAGAAGAACAGGTGGGTTGGCTTGAAGTTAACGTTTCCTGTCCTAACGTACATGGCGGAGGAATGAGCTTCGGTACTTCTCCTGAGGCTGCTGCAGAAGTTACAAAGGCAGTTAAAGCTGTAACCAAAAAGCCTGTAATTATCAAACTTTCACCTAACGTTACAGATATTGTGTCTATTGCTAAAGCCTGTGAGGAAGCAGGGGCAGATGGTATAAGTATGATAAACACCATGCTTGGAATGAGAATAGACTTAAAAACCAAAAAGCCTGTAATTGCAAATAAAATGGGCGGTTTTTCAGGACCTGCCATTAAGCCTGTTGCTCTCAGAATGGTTTATCAGGTGTATGATGCGGTGAAAATTCCTATTGTTGGTATGGGCGGTATTTCCTCTGCAGAGGATGTAATTGAAATGATGCTTGCAGGTGCAACTGCAGTTCAGGTAGGAGCTGCAAACCTTGTTGACCCCTTTGCTTGCAGAGATATAATTAATAATTTACCCGCAGTTATGGAAAAATACGGGATAAAAGATTTAAAAGATATTATCGGAGGTGCTCACTAATGGGTAAGGATGTAATTGTTGCTTGTGACTTTGCTTCAAGAGAACAGGTTTTTGATTTTCTTGATAAATTCACAGGAAGAAAGCCTTTTGTAAAAATTGGAATGGAACTTTTCTACGCTGAGGGTCCGCAGATTGTTAAGGACATTAAGGCAAGAGGACATAAGATTTTCCTCGATTTAAAGCTTCATGACATTCCTAATACTGTTAAAAAGAGTATGGCTGTGCTATCCCGACTTGATGTTGATATGACAAATCTTCATGCAGCAGGTACTATTAGTATGATGGAAGCAGCTCTTGAAGGACTTACCCGTCCTGATGGAACACGTCCGCTTCTTATTGCTGTAACTCAGCTTACTTCAACCGACCAGGAGCGTATGGAAAACGATCTTCTTATAAAAGAGCCTATTGATAAGGTTGTTATGCACTATGCAAAAAATGCTGCTGTTGCAGGTCTTGACGGTGTAGTATGTTCTCCTCTTGAAGCAGGAAAGGTACACGAAATCTGTGGAGAAAAATTCTTAACAGTTACCCCCGGTGTTCGCTTTGCTGATGGTGATGTTGGTGACCAGAAACGTGTTATGACACCTGAACAGGCAAAGAGAATTGGTAGCGACTATATTGTTGTGGGCAGACCTATAACCGCTGCTGACGACCCTGTTGCCGCTTATGAAAGATGCATAGCAGAATTTTGTGATTAAGGAGAATTAAAATGGAAGCTTATAAAAGAGAATTTATACAGTTTTTAGAATCTGCAGGAGTGCTTAAATTCGGTGATTTTACTGCTAAAAGCGGAAGAAAAATTCCATATTTCATCAATGCAGGGGATATTAAAACCGGTGACCAGATTTCTAAGCTTGGTGAATTTTATGCTAAGGCATATTTTGAAAAGGTAGGAAACAAGCGTACCGTTCTTTACGGACCTGCTTACAAGGGTATTCCTATTGCTGTTTCGGTTGCTTGTGCTCTTTCAAAAGAGGGTCTTGACGTTCCTTTCTTCTTTAACAGAAAGGAAGAAAAGGACCACGGCGAAGGCGGTGTATTTGTAGGATATAAGCCTCAGGAAAATGAAGAAATTGTTATTGTTGAGGATGTTATTACTGCAGGAACTGCTATAAGAGAAAGTATGGCTATTCTTTCCTCTCTTAAGGGCACCAAGGTTGCCGCTACCTTTGTAATGGTTGATAGAAAAGAAAAGGGACAGACAGAAAAAAGCGCTATGGCAGAGGTTGGAGAGGAATTCGGCTTCCCTGTATACTCTGTTGTTGATGTTTACGATATTATTGAATATCTTGAAGAAAAGCCTGAAAATAAGGAAAATGTTGACAGAATTAAAGCATATCTCAGTGTAAACGGAGCAAAAGAATAATGAGACATCTTATTGATATTTTAGAATTGTCTGTAGAAGAGCTTGACTCTCTTGTGGCTACTGCAAATGATATTATAGATAGTCCTGAAAAATACGCACATAAGTGTGACGGCAAAAAACTTGCAACACTTTTCTTTGAGCCTTCTACCCGAACAAGACTTAGCTTTGAAGCCGCTATGTATGAGCTTGGAGGTAATGTGCTTACTATGGCTGATGCAGGTTCAAGCTCTGCTGCAAAGGGCGAGAGTGTTGCTGATACGGCAAAGATGATTTCTTGCTATGCCGATATAATTGCTATGCGACATCCCAAAGAGGGAGCACCTCTTGTGGCTGCAAAAAATTCTACTATTCCTGTTATAAATGCGGGGGACGGCGGTCATCATCATCCTACTCAGACCCTTGCAGATTTACTTACCATTCACCGTGAAAAAGGAAGATTTGATAATCTTACAATAGGTCTTTGCGGTGACCTTAAATTCGGAAGAACGGTACATTCACTTATCGGTGCAATGTCCCGATACAAGAATATTACTTTTGTGCTTATTTCTCCTGAAGAGCTTAAGGTACCTGATTATGTTAAAAATATAATCACCGATGCTGGTCACAGCTTTGTTGAAACGGTAAGCCTTGAGGAAAGTATGCCAAGTCTTGACATACTCTATATGACAAGGGTACAGAGAGAGCGTTTCTTTAATGAAGAGGAATACCTTCGTCTGAAGGATAGCTACATTCTTAATACAGACAAGCTAATAAATGCAAAGGAAGACCTTGTTATAATGCATCCGCTACCAAGAGTTAATGAAATAAGCGTAGCTGTTGATAACGATAAACGTGCTTGCTATTTCAGACAGGCACTTTACGGAAAATATATGCGTATGGCGCTTATACTTAAACTTCTTGATATAAAGTAGGAGGGGTGCTTTATGAATATTGATTCTATTAAGAATGGTTTTGTTATTGACCATATAAAAGCGGGAAAGGGCATGGAAATTTACCGACTGCTTAAATTAAAAAAACTCGAATGTCCTGTTGCTATGATAATGAATGCTCAGAGTAATAAAATGGGCAAAAAGGACGTTATCAAGATTGATGCGGATATTGAGCTTGATATGCACATTTTAGGCTATGTTGACCCTGATATAACGGTTAATGTTATTAAGGATTCGGTTATTGTTGAGAAGAAGAAAATTGAACTTCCCCAAAAACTCACCGATATAATTTTCTGTAAAAATCCAAGATGTATTACTTCCTGTGAGCAAGAACTGTCCCATGAATTTATCCTTGCCGATAAGCCAAGAAGAATATATCGCTGTATCTACTGCGACGCAGAAGCATAGTAAAGTAAAACACGGTAACACTCAGTGTTACCGTGTTTTTATTCAGTTTTTCTGAAGCCTGTAAACCTCGTCACACATATTTGCAACATCGGGGGAGTGGCTTACAAGTATAACACACTTGTTCTGCTGTGCTAACTGTCTGAAAATTTTCATGATTTCGTTTTGGGTATCTACATCCAGATTTCCCGTAGGCTCATCGGCAAGTATAATATCAGGGTTGTGGGATAGCGCTCTTGCTATTGCTACACGCTGTTGCTGACCACCCGAAAGATGTAAAACTCTTCTGTTTGCCTCCTCTTCACTTAAACCTACACTAAGAAGAAGTTCTATAGCTTTTTTCTTTTTATTTCTTTCTTTTATACCTGCAATATCCATTGAAAGAACAACATTTTCGGCAGCGGTAAACTTTGTAATGAGATTAAAGCTCTGAAATATAACACCGATATAATTACTTCTGAATTTGTATTTATCCAGCTTTGAAATATCCTTGCCATCATATTCGATAGTGCCTTCATTTGCGTTTGCAAGTCCCGAAAGAATTGACAGCAGAGTTGTTTTGCCTGCACCTGATTTACCTGTTATACAGTACATTTTACCTTTTTCGAATTCAAATGAAATGTTTTTAAGCACAGGAGTTTTATCATAGGAAAAGCTTATATTGTTGAGTTTTAAAATAGACATATTTTATCTCCTAATCTCTGTTAGAAAGTATTTTAAGCGGGGAGTATCGCATTATGAAAAGTGTAGAAGCGGCACCCGAAACTAAAGTAAGACCTATTGCAATTAAAAGCATATACATAAGTACAGTAAGGTCGGTAGCACTACTTACTTCTGTAATATAGTTGTTAATGCTTTCTCCTCCGGGTATTCCTGATATAAAGTCTCCAAATCCGCCCATATTGTTTTCAGGCATATTCATTCCGCCGCCGTTAAAGCCTCCGCCTTGATTTATATCGGTCGGTCTGCCAAAGTTCTGTTCTACGTTTTCAAGTCGTTCCTGTTGAGCAGTTATCTGGTTTTCCAGAAGTGCATTAGTTACAGGGACGCTTGATACGGCACCAATACCTGCACCTAACATCATACAAAGCATTGTGACGATAAAAATTTCTGTGATAAACTGCAACGCTACCTTTGTTTTTTTCATTCCCATTGCGGTCAGTACGCCGATTTCATACTTTCTTTCACGAATGTTAAATATATTGAGAACGACAAGGATTATAATGCCTATTATAAGTATAACAGCAAGGAAATAACCGGCTGTTTTGCTGAGAGTGGTTAATGGGGTCAGACTGTTTTCGAAGTTTTGAATATCTTCTGAGGAAACTGTATAAGAGTCAGAAAGTCCCATTGTATAAACATCTTCGCAGAATTTCTCATAGTTTTCAGCATCTGCAAAGGTATAAGTTGCGTTAAGGGTCTGGCTTAATGCGGTGTTATATTCTCTGCCGCTGTTACTGTCTGTGAGAGTTTCTGATACTTCCTCAGACTGTTTAAGTATACTGCTTAAAACATTATAACTTGTATAAATTTTGTTAGCGGGGTCATTAACTGTCATTCCCATTGAGGAAAAGCTGTTTTGATTTGCGCTGCTGTCGGTATAAAAACCTACTACTGTAAATGTGTATATTTCATCAGAATTATTCGGGTTAGAAATATTAATTGTATCTCCGACTGCAAGTGAATTAAATATAGCCAGTTCTTCTGAGATAATACAACTGAATTCTGTTGTTCCTTCTTCAAAAATTGCACCTTGGGTAATTTTTGCATTTCCGTCAACAAAATCTGTCATAGCTTTTTCGTTGCTATAGCCTGTCAGGGTGAAATCACTGGATGCTCCGAATACGCGGTTGCCGAATTTACCGTTTCTGTCAGGCATATTTGGAAAACCCTGAGAACCGGTAGATGAATTTGTTTCTTCTTCATTATTTGAAACAGGGGATAGGGCATCATCGCCGTTAACAGAAATATCTGCACTGTAGTAGAAATCTTCTACTGTTTCTGCCTGTGAGTACTTAATATATTCGTCAAGGGAAAGTGCAGAGGCGCCTGACATCATCTGAGTAAAGCTGTCACGGTCAAAATTTTGACGTCCTCCATCTTCTGTAGGCTGCCTCATATTGTTCATACTATTCATTCTGTCAAAGGAAATTGTTGCTGTAATTGACAGACCTTCAAGTGTTTCCTTTTTTGCATTTTCTGCCGCTTGACGTATTGACAGTCCGATACAGGCTGAAACCGCCAGAATAAAAACAATAATTCCAATAAGTATATTTCGGGCTTTGCTTCTTGTTATACATCTCAGTGCATTTTTAAATATGTACATAAAATTTTCCTCCTTTAAACAAAATAACAATACCAAACAAAAGCGCGATTTTTGTTACAAAAAAATTAAAAATCTGTAAATATTGACTGTAGTTCTATCAATATCAGGTTTATGAAATAGAATGTAACAGGACATAATATTTATTGAATAATTTTTTATGTAAAGATTTGCTTACAATATCCAAAAAAATTGGAAAAAATATCATAAAAATATATAATTTTAGGTTGAATTTTGCGATTGAGTGTGATATTATATCTTAAATTGTGTTTATTATAATATGAAGTATTTTGTGTTAAGGATAGGAGTCACTGAAATGAAGAAGAAATTAATACTTGTAACATCCCCTCCCGCTTGCGGAAAAACCTATATTTCTAAGATGTTGGCAACCAATCTTGATCATGTGGTTTATCTTGATAAGGATACACTTATTCCTCTTTCTAACGTTGCTTACAGGGTTGCAGGCGAAGAAATCAACCGTTCCTCTCAGTTTTTTGAGGACAATATAAGAAATGTTGAGTATGAGGTTGTTATTGACCTTGCTTTTGAAGCTCTTCAGTATGAGAATATTGTTCTTATTAACGCTCCTTTTACCAGAGAAATCAGAGATACTGAGTATATGATTTCGCTTCGTAAAAAGCTTCGTGAATACGGCGCTAAGCTCACTGTTGTATGGGTTCAGACCGACCTTGAGGTGTGTAAACAGAGAATGATTGACAGAAACTCTGAAAGAGATACCTGGAAAATTGAGCATTGGGATGAATATATTGCAACCCGTGATTATTCAATTCCCTCAAATCTTGAGGACCCATCTATTGTTGACCAGTTCCTTATCTTTAAAAATTCTTCTCAGGAAGAGTATGAGGAATCAATGAAGGGAATAGTTGATACCCTTCAGGAAGGTCTTAACTAATATACCATACAAAAAACGGACTCGACAGAGTCCGTTTTGCTTTTAATAAAATGTTGCAAGTTCTTGCTCTGGCGCGGAGGTTCTTATTACCTCGCTGACGGTTAAAACAGGGCCTTTCTTTCCATACATTTTGTGCTTTTTAAGTTCGATTTTTGCAGTTATGATTATCCAATCTCGCTGTGTTAGGGTTTCTGCACCCGTCCAATCGCAAACAATACCTGAATAAGTGATATCATCAGCACAACAGGTCATAACGTGTCTTCCTAAAACAAAACTGCCTTTTGGCATATCGGTGTTCTTTGCAACAATGCCTTTGAATTTAACAGTTTTGCCGTCATACTTGGGAAGCTCTTCTGTCATATCACGATACCATATTGCAAAATCTTTATCAGCTATTTCAATAACCGAGGCATTAATATCAAAGGGAAGTGGGTCTTCTATATCGTCATAAGCAACGCTGCCGTCTTCATATTCATAAGCAATATCTGCCCGTCTGCTTATTCCTCTTACAATTTTATGAAGAGCCATTTTATCAATTGAATCATTATATCGGTTAAAAATAACCAGTTCAGCATCGGTTAGCTTGTCTACAACAAGACTTCTCATATTGCTGTTATAGCTGATTGCGGTGGTAGCGTCCATAAGCAAAAATTGCTGATATAAAATCCAGTCATCAGGCATAGCGTCATAGAAAGACTGAAGCTGCCACATTCCGTTATATTCTACAACCACTCTTTTTGCATTTGATTTTTTGGCAAGAACAGTGAGATTAAACGGAGTCAGGTCATCTTCTTCTATTGTTTCGATTATGATTTTGCCACCCTTATATGCAGTAACATCGTATTCTTCTTCGCCCTCTTCACACAGAAGCAGAAGAGTGGTATCCTTGCTTTCAAAACGCGGGTCTTTAAGGGTTTCGTCTATAAACTTGGTTTTACCCGAATCAAGAAAACCAATGAACAGATAAACAGGAATATCCAAATTATTCACCTCTTAAATATTGAAAAGCTCTTCAATCGCTGTTTCATTAAGGTCTTTACCTATAATACAGAGTCTTCCGATAACGCCGGCTTCCCCTTTTCTTACATTGATTTCGCCCGGAACATAGTCAAAGTGAATCCATTCACCGCATACACATTGAACAATGCCCTTGGCTCTCAGAATAACTCCGTATTTGCTTTCTTCGTCAAAACGGTTAAGAGCATTGCGGATATCATCAATAGAGAATTTTTTAACCGTTTCTTTGCCGAAGCTTGAGAAGACTTCATCAGCGTGGTGGTGATGGTGGTCGTGTCCGCAACCGCAACTGCATTCCTCGCCATGCTCGTGATGATGCTCATGATGGTGGTGTTCATCGTGATGATGACAGTCACAATTTTCGTCGTCGCATTCATGGTGATGATTGTGGCAATCGCAGTGCTCATCTTCACATTCTTCGTGTGTATGGTGATGGTGGTGCTTTTGAAGCTCTTCAATGTCGGCTTTAAGGCTATCGGCATTTTCCATTGCAGAAAGGATTGCTTTACCATCTATTTTATCCCAATCGGTAGTCACAATTGTAGCGGTGTGATTTTTCTCTCTTATAAGCTCTAATGCTTTTTCAAGTTTTTCTTCGCTTATATTAGCGGTACGGCTCAAAATAATTGTACCGGCATTTTCTATCTGGTTGTTGTAAAACTCACCGAAGTTCTTCATATATATCTTTACCTTAGTAGCATCTGCAACAGTGATATAGCTGTTAAGACAGATGTTATCAAGATTAAGACCTTCTACTGCCTTAATTACATCACTTAATTTTCCTACACCTGAGGGTTCGATAAGAATTCTGTCCGGATTATAGGTTTCAATTACCTCTTTTAAGGCGGTGGCAAAATCACCAACAAGGGAACAGCATATACAACCCTGATTCATTTCGGTTATCTGAACACCTGCTTCCTTAAGAAAGCCTGAATCAATACCGATTTCGCCAAACTCATTTTCGATAATAACGATTTGCTCATTTGAAAAAGCTTCGCTTAAAAGTTTTTTGATAAGGGTGGTTTTACCGGCGCCTAAAAAGCCTGAAAAAATATCAATCTTAGTCATTTAACTTACCTCTTTTAAAAATAAATTCATCTAATTATACAACATTTGATTGTAGTTTGCAATCATTGATTTATGGATATATTATAGTATAAAAGCATAAAAATCAATGCGGAGCATTGTATATAATTCGTGGCGAAGCCACACCATACTTATTACCTCTTACTTCTTACTTATTACTTTCCAAAAATCCCGCAAGGAATTTTGGTTGAGGTAAGAGTGAAGAGGTAAGAAGTAAGAAGTAAAAATCCCGCCCACTTATGTGAACGGGATTTTTGGTGCCGCTGACCGGACTTGAACCGGTACGGTATTGCTACCGAGGGATTTTAAGTCCCTTGTGTCTGCCTATTCCACCACAGCGGCAAGTTTACAACAAAAAAATAATACAATATTTTTATGCAAAAGTCAAGTATGTTTAGGTAAAAAAGAATAAAATTATTTATTATAAGGGTAGTTGTTGACTTTCACGCTTTAATCTGTTAAAATGTTTAAAAATATACCGAAAGGAATTAAGAGTATGAATCCTTCCGAATTAAAAACAGCAGAGCTTTTTTATAATGCGATTTTAAACATTGAAAACCAGCAGGAGTGTGCCGATTTTTTTGAGGACGTCTGCACTTCTAAAGAGCTTCTTTCAATAGCACAGCGACTAATGGTTGCAAAGATGCTAAAAGAGAGAAGGGTGTACAGCGAAATTGTAAAGGTTACGGGGGCAAGTACGGCTACCGTTAGTCGTGTTAAACGTATGATGAGCGACGGAACAGGTGCTGTTAATAATTTGCTTAACAAAATAAGGGAATAATGAATTACGATATTTTTGCTGAGTTTTATGATTTGCTAACTGAGGATGTAAATTACCCTCACAGATGCGAACATATTTTAAGGCTGTTTGAAAAGTATGACAGAAGACCTACATTACTTTTGGATGTGGGCTGTGGTACAGGCGGTTTTTCTGTTGAATTTGCCCGCAGAGGTATTGATGTAATAGGTGTTGACCCGTCTGAAAGCATGCTTGCTATAGCAGGTCAAAAGGCTAAAAATCAGGGGCTTGACATATTGTTTCTTAATCAATCCGGCGAAGAACTTGACCTTTATGGGACGGTTGATGGTGCGGTTTCCTGTCTTGATACGGTAAATCATATAATAGATAAACGTGCATTACAGAAATTCTTTAAAAAAATATCCCTGTTTCTTGAAAAAGACCGTCTGTTTATATTTGATGTTAATACCGCTTATAAGCATAAAGAAGTTTTAGGTAACAACACTTTTGTGTATGATACCGAAAATGTTTACTGTGTATGGCAAAATTTTTTCGATAATAAAGTAGGTATTACCGATATTAATCTTGACTTTTTTATTAAGAATGATAATACATATCAAAGAACAGGTGAAAGCTTCAGTGAGAGGGTATACGATGCAGATACTCTTGAAAAAATGCTTTCTGCCTCAGGGCTTAAGGTTTTAAAGGTTGTAGGGGAAAATTCGTTTTCTGCACCTAATAAAACTTCACAAAGGAATATATATATCACAAAAAAGGAGTAAGCTAAAGTGGGTAAGCTTATAAGGTGTATTACAAGTGACGGCGCTGTTATGGCAACAGCGCTTGATTCTACCGATATAGTTGCAAAAGCTGAACAGTATCATAAAACAAGTGCGGTAATGACTGCTGCTCTTGGAAGGCTTCTAACCGCTACATCTATTATGGGTAATATGATGAAGGGACAGAATGACACCGTTACTGTCAGAATAAAGGCTGACGGTCCTGCAGGAGCTCTGGTAGCTGTTGCAGATTCAAAGGGTGACGTACGCGGCTATGTAGGAGATGCAAGGGTTGAAATTCCTCTTAAAGATAACGGTAAGCTTGATGTTAGCGGTGCCGTTGGTACTGATGGGCTTATATATGTAATTAAGGATATTGGTCTTAAAGAACCATATAGCGGTTCTGTTCCGCTTGTATCTGGTGAAATTGCAGAAGACATTACTGCTTATTATGCTGTAAGTGAACAGATACCTACCGTCTGTGCTTTGGGTGTTCTTGTAAATCCTGACCTTTCTGTTCGTAAGGCCGGAGGTATTATTATTCAGCTTCTTCCGGGTGCTGATAATGCTACCATTGATAAGCTTGAAGAAAATTTAAAGCATATCCGTCCTGTTACGACTATGATGGATGAGGGAATGGATGTTAAGGATATTCTTTTTGAAATGCTTAGCGGCTTTGAAACAGAAATACTGTATGAGGAAAATACGAAATACAGTTGTCCTTGCAGTAAAGAACGAACAAAAAAACTGCTTTTTAGTATGTCAAAGGAAGAGCTTGACTCTATGGCAGAGGAAATGGATGAAATAAAGGTTGAGTGTCATTTCTGTGATAAGGAATATGTATTTACGCCTGAGCAGATAAAGGCTATTTCAGATAAAAAAAGGGTTTAAAAAACTTTTTAAAAAAAATTAAAAAAAAGTGTTGACAAACGAATTGCATTGTGTTATTATATCAAAGTCGCCGGTACGTAATACACGGGTAGCGGTTCGATGTGGGAGCATAGCTCAGCTGGGAGAGCATCTGCCTTACAAGCAGAGGGTCATAGGTTCGAGCCCTATTGTTCCCACCATTTTTATGGCCTGGTAGTTCAGCTGGTTAGAACGCTAGCCTGTC
>CAJGBV010000017.1 GCA_904501755.1 Clostridiaceae bacterium
GACGGTTAATTCCTCTGAGCATTGTATGATATATCCCTGTTCTACTCAAACGCCTTGCTTGTCTTGGCATTTTATCACCTCAATGAAAGTATATCATATTCTGCACTCAAAATCAACACAAAAGAACCGTCCCCTTGTGTCACAAAAGAACCGTCCCCTTGTGTCACATTATCCGGAAATTGTTATTTTTGTGCCATTAATAACAAAATAATAATCATCACTATAATTTTCAAGATAAGAATATAGTATAACCGTTTTTGTCTCAGTGTCATTCATATCAATAACGATATTCTTAATCGGCTGATTATATTTATCAATAATATTTTGTTCATCGAAATTTGATAAAACAACTCCAACAATGTAATAATCTTGCGTACCTAAAACGTTATAAACATCAAAACTTCCATTGCGGTCAAATTTATTAGACACTTTTTTTGTAATAAAATAGTTTGGTATTTTATACCAATTTTTTACTTTTGGTATTATGTAGTGCCCCCCTGAGCTATTCTGATCTGAGTAAATAACCATACAAGACTCTTTTCCGTATAAAATATCATCAATTTTACCATGGTTCGCATAATTAAATACACTTTCAGGATATTTAAAATTAATAAAAAGATTCTCAATTGGATACATTGCAGAAAAACAAATTATAACTAAACACAAAACAACACTCAAAAGAGAGATGAGTTTTTTATGAACAATTTTTGTTTTTCTAATTTTAAAAAAAATAAACAAAGAAACAATCAGCCACAACATAATTCTAGATAAATTAAATAACATTATATTTATCTCCTTTTATTTCAAAAAGCTAGTTGCTTTTGTGGTAACGAAACACTTTGTCCAGATTTTGCATAACCATATGCAGCAATAATTATCCAACCAGATACACTGTAATTGGTATAACTCGTAAAATCTGTACTTTCATCCCATTTCACAGTAGAAGAACTCTCAAAACCTATTTTAAATTGTGAAATATCCGCTTTGACACCAAAAGTTTCGGTCGTCTCTAGTTTTTTTATTGATCCACTTATGCCGATATTATCACATCCTAGACTTATGTCAAGCGTAAAACTTTCTATATTAATTTTTATTCCAGCGGATGATAGCAATATGTTGTCCTTTCTTCCTTTTGCGTATGCTGAGATAGGCTTTGAAGAATTTCCTTTTTCCGATGATGTTTTACTTTCTTTGGTTCCGGTTTTGATAGTAACAATTTTGTTTATAACTGAAGGAACAATTTCTGTTTCCTGTTTTGCTACATAAACGGTTGTTGTTCCTGCACCGAATGTATTGTTTACCCATGTTGTCGCTATATTCCATGCTTTTTTTAATGAGTTTCTAATTTCTTTCCAAAATGTTCCTGTAGGATCAATACGGTTAACAGGGTTGTTACCACAATATAAAAACATATTATACCCTGCTATATCTTGCCCTGTAGATACATACCCATCCGCATTAACAAACCTTGCGGCAGAGGGGTCATAATAACGGCTGTTGCAGTAGTAAAGACCCGATTCATTATCGTAATAATAGCCTCTGTATCTGAAGGGATTTTCATCAGCCACATTAACAGGGCCTGTATATAAGTCAACCTTTGAAAGAATATTACCCCAGGCATCATAGGTGTACTCTGCAGCTATTTCGCCTGTGTCATCAAGTATAGCGATTACGTCACCCTGCAGATTATACACATAGTAAAAATCGAGTTCAATGCTACCTGCATTATATCGCATTCCGTAAAGCTTTCCGTTTTCATCATAACGGAAATCTATACTGTAATCATAGCCCTCTTCTCTCTGCAGCTGTCCGTTTAACCAGTAGTAATCAACATCAAAGCCGTTTACATTCTTCTGTATTCTCTGTCCCTGTGCATCATAGGTATAGGTATGGTAATTGCCACTTTCTCTTACAGATGCTAATTTTCTGCCGTCTGTCCAGGTGAATGTCATACCGCACCAGGTAAGAGGATTACCTATTTGGTCATAGGTAAAGGCAGAAATACCGTTCCAGGTGGTAAGCTGGTCTTTCCACTGCCCACTGCTGTAACCAAAGGTTTTCTTGACAGTGCCGTTTTTAGACATTGTAAGCATATTACCGCCGTTATCATAGGTATACTCATATACGTCACTACCCATTGTATGCTTCGTTAGCTGATTTAAGCTATCGTATTCATAGCTGTCAGTAACTGTTCCGTTTTTCGCTACACTCGTTATATTACCTGTTTTATCATAGGTATATTCCAGTGTATCATTGCCGTTTTTAACCGTCTTTACAAGGGTAGTAGTAAGGGCTGTATTATCAGTATCACTGCCCTTGTTTCTGCCTGCAACATAAGTATATTCGGTTATAAATGGAGTAGTAGTATTAAGAGTTCTTGTTTTAAGTCGGTTAAGGCTATCATAATCATATCCGAGAATTTTAGTGCCGTTAAGCTTTATTCCCGTAACAGCCTCAGGAGAATTTTCGTTCTCACCGTAAAGGTAATCTATGTTATATGTTGTGCCCTTAACCGTTGTATCATACCCTGCAAGACGATTCTTTGTATCGTCATAACGCAGCATAAGCTGTGCATAAACAAGCTTTGTGCTGTTATCTATATGCTTCTCCCCAACCGCACGGTCTAAAATATCATACTCATACTTAACGGTTTTACCAAGTATAAGGTCATTAAACTGAGCTACACGCAAAGCACCGTCATAATTAATAACACTTCTCAGTACGTTATTTATGGTGGTTGAGGTTTGCCGTCCCAGTGCATCATAACCGTATTTAACACTGTGTCCGTTACCGTAGGTTAATGTATCAAGCCGTCCTTTAGAGTCGTATAAATAACTGCTGAGCGTCGTAGTACCTATTTTAACAGCAGTATTTCTGCCTGAGGCATCATACTCAAAGTTATATACAGTTCCCGACGGTGAGGTTATTGAAGAAAGTTCTTTAAACGCGGTATAGCTGTAATTTACCGAAGAAGCACCCTTGCTGACTCTTTGAAGCAGTTCATTTGAATAATAGGAATAATTAGTATCAACACCGTTAACATCTGTTTCGGCTGTGATATAGCCTCTGTCCTCATTATATTCATAGCTTACAGTATTACCTCTGCTATCGGTGAGGCTTGTCATATACTCGCCGTTATCACTATATGTAGCAGAAGAAATTATTGCAGGATTTTCAGCCGTGTTACTGTTTTGTATAGGAATAAACGCAAACTGCTGAATTTCACCGAAATGAGCATCATTTATATAGCTGTCTGATTCTGATGCATCTACTGCCCATTCAGGTGCTTCATATATTACCAGGCTATAAACATTACCGTATTTTTTCACCAAATCAAACTTTTGGTACTGTCTTCCACCGGGTGCGAAAAGTATTAAATCCCCTTCACTATACAGGCTGTCGAATTCAAGGCTGAGTAGTTTATCAGGCTCACATTCGCAAGAAAGATTGTAGCTACCGTCTGAATTATTGTTAATTTTCCACCTTTGAGAAGAAGCAGCTTCGAATTTTGCAATGTTTCCATCTTTTCCGTAAGAGTAGCCTAAATCTACGGCAGTCAAAAAGCGTGAATTATAAATACTTTGAATGTAATAATATGCTCCGTCCACAAGTTCGCCGCTGTAGGTAGCCGAAGCCGTAGCATTACCAAACTCATCATAATCATAATAGGTACTACCCATTCCGTCGGTAACAAGGTCAAGTTGTTGTTCTTTACTACTATTATAGGAATAAAGTATTTTACCGCCCGAAAGGGTCGTTTCTTTTATAAGCTGATTATTGCCATCATATTTAAAGGTATATTCTTCCTTGCCCTGTAAATCAACAGTACTTATAAGGTTACCGTTATCATCATAAGTATAGGCAGTACCGAAAGTATCCTTAATCAGCTGTACATTGTCAAAATAAGCGGTATTGAAGTTTCTGTAATATAACAACCAAATTTGTATTTGATCATAATCTTGTTCCGCTTTAGCAACAACCGACACTTTTTGCCACTCGGTTGTATATTTATTAAAATCAACATCGCAGTCATTTACTCTTTCTCCGTCATACATAAACCGTATAAGCAAAGAAAAGTTCCACGAATCCTCTATAGCAGAAGTTGCTTTTGCAAAAGCAGAGGCAACATAAGCATCTCCTTTTTTACCGTTAGGAATAGAAATAAGCTGACGGTACTGAGAATATTCATTCGGTGTACCAATAAGTGAAGTCGAACAACTGCCCGATATTTTATCTGCAGTGGTAACTTTTCCATGCTCAGCCACTTCACACCAATAATCAGGATTTAAATCTGTTGAGTTTTCAAGACCTGCATTCTCAAGTATATTATAATCCGAAAGTCCACCTATTTCAAGCTGAATATTATCAAAATACACACTGCCTGTTGCATCGCTCACACTCATACCCACATTGACATTTTCTGATAATGAGGGTGTAAAGGTTACATACAGTCTTTGCCAGCTGT
The DNA here is from genome assembly GCA_904501755.1 of Clostridiaceae bacterium. Taxonomy (GTDB): domain Bacteria; phylum Bacillota; class Clostridia; order Oscillospirales; family Acutalibacteraceae; genus SIG607. The sequence goes on from CAJGBV010000017.1 coordinate 4,466, forward strand.
CCTTCGAATCCGTAATATACTCACTTTCATAGATATGTTCAGAACCGATAACGGCTACACTGGCACCTTTTTCGGCTGATATCATATCTTTAGTGTTAACATAAGCAGATAATGTATATGTTTTACCGCCTTCAAGATAAGCACTGAAATATCCAAAGGCACGTGAGCTGTCACTAGCCTGAGGTCTTGTTATTTTATACGACCTTGAACCAATAAAGCTTAATTCACTGCTGAATGTTCCCGATGCAGAAAGCACTGTTTCATCAAAGGCTGTAAAGCTTACATACCCTGAGTTTTCAAAGCTGTGGTTAGTCAGAAGGTTTACGGTACTTTTCTGAGTTTTACTAATGAAAGTCAGTCTGTTCATACCCTCAATTTCGGTAGTGTCTCCATTATTAAACTCATAATATTGACCGTATCCGTTACCGTCATTTTGAGTGGTATCCACCACGCTTTTAAGAGTGCCGTTACTTGCAAAGGTATACAAATACTGTCGGTTATATGTAGTATCCTCAAAGGTTGTACTTGTTACGCTGTATGAAATTTCAGCCGATGCTTCACAGTCACCGTTTCTGTTATATTTTGCTATTTCATCTACCTTTGGCACATAGCTGTTTGTATACTCATAATAAATATACTGACCGTCAATGTCTATTGCCTTTGAAAGATTTTTTGTACCCTCGTGATAATGATATTTTGCCCTTGTGCCATCGGCATAAATTATATCGGTTATACCATTATTATGGTCTTCCATATAATTATTATAGTCTATCTCTATACGTTTACTCTCTTCGCCATCAGCATACACTATATCAGATAGATAGCCATAATCATTATACTCAAAGTTTACAACACTTCCCGAAGATGCGGTTATCTTTAACACACGGTTATAATTATATGCATCAAGCATTATTTCTATATAATTTCCGTAAATATCCTCAACCTTATAAAGATACCATTCGTCAAGTGAACCGTTACGAGTGAAGTGCATATTTGTACCGCTACTGTCGGTCATTCGGTAATCTTCAGACGATTCGATGTAATAAACCTTTCTATCGGGGTTTATTTCATCAGTCCAAGCAGACGTAGAAGTATCTTCCTTAAAATAATGGTCTGTACCATCACTGTCCGTATATTTCAAATACGGAGTATTATCATAATTAGAGGTTACAGATTTATCTATTTTTTGTGCCCAATTAAGCTTCCAGCCTGCTCCGTAGGGTACAGTATCATTTCCTATCTCTGACAAATTGTATACCAGTGAAACATTTATTGGACTAAGCGTACCGCCTGTTGTCAGCACATTGTTAACAAGTGTAAGATTACCTGTAAAATCGTTTGTATACGCTGTTCCGGCATAGCCTACAGACTGTGTATGATAGGAATAGTAGTCTTCTATTCCACTTGTATTAACATACTGATAAACTATGTCAGGACATGCTGATGCAGAAAGATATCTGCCATTGGTGGAACAGAAGAAAGCATCAAAACGGCTTCCGTCACTGGTAGGATAAGCATATTTTAGAAGTAATCCGTAGTTTTCACTGTATCCGTCTATCCATTCGTTTACAAGTCTTGTTATATCCCAAGTATAATAGCTGTCGTCACCGTCTACTATACGGTAAGACTGTACTGTGCTGTCATAAAAATTATTTTCAGGATTAACATTTGAATAGGTAGCAGTTTCCTCATTCCAGCTTCTAAGTATTTTATGAGTGGTTATATAAAGCGGCGGGGAATATGAATTTTCATTACTGTAAACTGGATCGCTATCAAAGGCTCCGTATGGTGCCAGTACAAGCTGAGCATTAATAATTTTATCCCCGCTTGTCAGTTCAGGCATAGGGAATTTTATCATTGTATATCGGTCGTGACTAACCCTTAAATGATTATTAACATTATAATTAGCATCTGGATTGGTTGCTACTATATGTACATCCTGAATTGCTGTTCTGTCAGCCGAAAGTCGCATAATAGGGTCTATTGTAACAGGATAGGCTGCATTTTCAGGCATATTCCAGTAAAGCTTAATTCTTATTTTACTGTTTTTAACCTCTAAAAGCTCAAGGTGTAAACTGTCGCTGTAGTTTCCTTGTGCATCCCACATAACAGGAGCAGAAAGCTCCAAAACATAATTACCGTCCTTATCATAAATAGTAATGCTTTTGCTATCGGTTTGCTTTGCTTCAAGGCTTCCGTTAAGATGATATGTATATACAATACTGTTAAAATCTGTTTCTTTCTTTAAAACAATATTTTCCTTCAGTTCATTAGAAACGAGAGAATATTCAATATCTGCATTTTCTAAAATATCCTCATATATCACCTTACTGCCTATGTTTGCTAAGGCAAAATCTTCTAAGTTTGAAATGCACTTTTGTGATTCTGTTTTACGAAGTGATACCTTTTGGGCACCTTCTATAGCAACCTTAATTTTGTATCCGTTTTTATCTAAAGTATAAAGCTTATTAGGGTTGCTTTTTTTCATAAACTTGACAGAAAAACCATTCTGTACATTAGATAGAACATTATCTGCTTCATCAGTTTTATCATAAAGGCTGTTGTCAATATCCAAAAGCTCGCCCTGCTCATTTTCATAATGAACAGGATATGGGTAAACAGCTGCCGTATAGCTTCCGTCACTCATACGGAAATGCTTTACAGACATTTCACGCTTTGAAATGTCTTCACCTATTACATAAGCCGATGCTTCTTCTGTTGTTTGCTCAGCTATATCCTGAGTCTGAGCCGCAACGGATATAGGTATACTCTGTAAAACAAGAGCACAAACAAGAATAACGCTTATGACCTTTAAATACATTTTGTACTTCATAAAGCTTTTCTCCTTTATTTAATTTTTTCAAAAATGCAAAATGTTTTTCTTCTATACCCATCGGACTCACCTCTTTCTGTTTTTTTTACACTATTATTTTACCAAAAAATCCCTTTATAGTCAATGAGTGTTACTGTAATGTAATTAGCAGTAACAAAACTGTAATAAAAGCCGTATTCATAGCGAATACGGCTTTTAGTTTTTTCCATAATGAAGTATTACATTATACATAAACTGTTCGGTTACTTCGAAGTGCTCGGCAAGGCTTTGCACATCGCAGCAGCCGTTTTTTATTGCTTTTTTAAGCTCTTCTAAGGGAACAAGATTGTTTATTGTCCATTTTTCTGCTTTTGCTTCTTGTTTTGAGCGAATTGCCAAGTCGCTGCCAACTGCATAAAAGCTGCCTGTTTGGATATGGCCGAGCTCATGGGCAAGAACTACCTTTTCCTCTCTTGTTGAGGAAAACACAGCAGGGTCAACCCCAACAAAACAGCCGTCGTCCACCTCTATACATACCGATTTATTTTCAGGCAGAGAAAAATCCATAACCCTTACATTTTTTTCTTCTGCAAGTTTATAAAGCTCATTAAGATCCATTTTCCCTCTCCTTGATATACTGTGCATAGCGTACAACCTCTTCCCACATAGCGTCGGTAACATTGGTGCCGCCGCCGAAAAGAGCAACCTTTAATTCTTCTTTTCCTGCTTTGGAAATCTCGCCTTTAATAAGGTATTCAACGCTTACTTCAAAATAATTAGCAATTTTGGAAAGGGCAGAGGCGGAGAGGGTTTTACTTCTGCCCTGCTTAAAATCTGACATTGTAGCTCTGGGAATTGAACATTCTCTGCAAAGCTCGGTGACAGTTATCTGCTCTGTTTTACATAATTCGGCTATTCTTTCGTAAATTCCGTCCATTTTTACAAAATCCCCCATAAAAATTAAAATAAAAAAATGCCGTTACCCCTTGACAATTACGGAATTCCGTACTATAATATATTTCGCGTTCGGAATTCCGTAAAATCATTATAGTACGTAATGAGCGTGAAGTCAAGAAAAAAATGGAGGTAAAAAATTTTGTATTATTGTCCCGACTGTCAGAAAGAGTTTGAATATGTAAAGGTTTATTTTGAAGAGAGGGGGCAGGGATACGAAAGAGTTCATCTTTGTCCGTTTTGCGATGGGATGAATTATAGGGAGAAGAAAGGCATTTTTTGTAGCTATTGCGGTGCAAAAGTAAGCGTACCCGGTAAAAAGTATTGCTGCGAGAGCTGTAAACGGGCGGGCGAAAAAATGTTTGCGCGTCAGGAAGAAATGAAAATACATAGAAGGACAAGTCCATTGTTTAAAGCCGTAAACGAGGTAGATGAGTATAACAGACTTAACGGATGTAAGCTTAGCTACGGACAGTATTACGCCCTGAAAGGAGCTAAGATGCTGTGAGAGAAATGACAATAGAGGAAAAGAGAGAATATCTTGAGTCGTATCCCTTGCAACAGGCGAGGATAAGAAGATACGATATATTGACCCTCAGAAACAGAGATAAAAAGAAAAGCTATAAGAAAAGCTTGGAACAGGCAAGACTTATAAGGGACTCTATAGAAAAGGATATTGACGGCGTTGTCAATAAAAAGGAATCTGAGATACTTGCCCAGAAATACCTTTGCGGAATGAGTCTTGAAGAAACCGCCGCTATGCTTAACTACAGCAAAAGGCAGGTGGAAAGGTTACATAACAGAGCACTTGAAAATTTACATCCTACAATGGAGGACAAAAATGGAAAGGGTAATTTTACACTGCGATCTTAATAATTTTTTTGCATCGGTGAGTCTGCTTTTCAATCAGACCTTGCTTAACGAGCCTGTTGCGGTGGCAGGAAGCGTGGAAAACCGTCACGGAATAATACTTGCGAAAAACGAAATAGCCAAAAAATTCGGTGTAAAAACCGCCGAACCTATATGGCAGGCAAAACAGAAGTGTGCAGGGCTTTATATACTGCCTCCTCTTTATGATGAATACGAAAAATTTTCAAAAAAGGCAAGGGAAATCTATCACCGCTATACCGATATGGTAGAGCCCTTTGGAATGGATGAATGTTGGCTTGATGTAACGGGAAGCAGATTACTTTTCGGAAAAGGTGAGGAAATTGCACAAAAAATCAAAAGGGATATAAAAAACGAGCTTGGAATAACCGCTTCGGTGGGAGTGAGCTTTAATAAGGTTTTTGCAAAGCTTGGCTCTGATATGAAAAAGCCCGACGGACTCACCGTTATATCGAGAGAAAATTTCAAAGAAAAAATATATCATCTGCCTGTTGGAGATTTGCTTTATGTGGGGAAAAGCACAGGCTCTACCCTTAATTCCAAAGGCATTTTCACTATTGGGGATTTAACCCTTTGTGATGAAATACTTTTAAAGAAATATCTCGGCAAAAATGGTGTTGCTCTTAAACGTTGTGCAATGGGAATGGATAATTCTCCTGTCTGCACACCAAAAAGCAGTGACCGTCCAAAAAGCATAGGGCGTTCGAGAACGCTTTCCCACGATATAAGAAACAGAGAGGATTTGTGGGGAGAATTGATGCTATACGGTGAGGAAATAGCGTCAAAGCTACGCTCTTATGGTATGTACGCTTACGCAGTGGCATTAAATGTTCGGGGAGTTGACCTTAAAGTTAACGAATATACTGCCCGAATAGACTGCGGTACCCAGACGGGAATTACCCTTGCAAGAGAAGCAATGAGGCTTTTTTCGGATAATGCAAGTTTTCCCTGTAGAAGTGTGGGGCTGAGAGCCATACATTTACGACAGGGTGTAACGGCGGTGCAAACCGATATATTTTCCTCAATAGAACAGGACGAAAAACAACGTCGTATAGAGGAGGAAATAAATGAAATATGTCAGCGTTTCGGGGAGAATAAATTAACCCGGGGCGTACTCCTTAAAAAGAAAAAGGGATACTCACCGGGCCATAGTTTGCCAAGCTATGTAATACAAAAATAAGAAAAATAACAGGGCTGTCCCTGTTATTTTTTATCTCTTCCTAAAGGCTAAATAATCCTCTAAAATCATAGTAGCAGCAACGGCATCAACAACAGCTTTACGCTTTTTTCCTCTTGTGTTTGTTTCATTAAGGGCAGCGTGTGCAGAAACAGTAGTAAAGCGTTCGTCGTACATTTCAACAGGCAGTCCTGTAGAAATTTTTAACTTTTCAGCAAGGGCGATACATTCCTGAGCGCTATCTCCAAGACTTCCGTCTGTTCGCTTTGGTAGTCCTACAACAATAAGCTGAGCCTTTAACAAAACCGCTTGCTCGGTTATTTGTTCTACTAATTTTTCCTCATTGTACTGGGTTATTACGGTTGCGGGAAAAGCGAAGCTTTCGCCTATATCACTATAGGCTATTCCTGTTCGTGCTTTTCCTCTGTCAACGCTCATTATTATCATAATCTTCCCTCTTTTTGACTTTTTCTTAATTGTACTATTTTTTTATCGGTAATTCAAGGGTTAGTTCTGTGCTTTATGAATAAAAAAATTGTAAATAATAAGAAATAAAAATTCCGAAGGATGAAAATTCTTCGGAATTTTTGTAAATAGAAAAGTTTTTAATAAGGTTTAACAATCACAAATTGTTTTTGATATACTCCTTGTATGGTACAGAAAGACTAAACCATTTTGTAATGTGTTTGGGTTTACGCTTTTCCATAGGAGGAAGTTTCATATAATCGCCAAACATATCGGTTAGCATCTCGTCGTATTTTGCAGAGATTTTTACATTAAGATTTTCGAACGGAACGTCAATTAACTCGTCAAAAATACCATCAGGCATAATATACTGGTTTAGCATAATATATTTGTTGGTATCTTTTTCGCAATTTATTTTTGTTGAGATTTTTTCGGCTAACCTGAAAAGAGGTTTTCTGGGAAATAGCTTGGCAATCACCTTAGCAAAAGGATTTGCCCCTGCTATTTTTTGATAAAGTAAAATCAAAGAACAGATTTTAATTATTCTCTTTCTGATTTTGTTTTTAAGAGTTTCTTTGTATTTGTCAGCTACAAAGACGTCTATGAACACTCCGTGGTTCATCTGTTTAAGATTGCGATATCCGTTTTCTATAAGAGTTGTTTGACTGTTACGGACTTTGGCGTACAAACTGGGGTATTCGCTATCAGTAGTATAGTCTTGAAAAAAGAAATTTTCTTTTAAATCTTTAGCGGCTATATTTCTGAATTTTTCAAAATCTTCTCTTGGCATAATTATATCCAAATCATCATCCCAAGGAATAAAGCCTTTGTGACGAATCGCACCTAAAAGTGTACCGGCAACTAAAGAATATTTAAGGTTGTACTTATCGAAAATCCTTATTGTTTCTTCAAAAACATCTAATATTGTTTTTTGCAAATCAGAAATAAACTGAGAAGTACTTTCATCCATAGAATGTTCTGCTATACTTGATGAATCTGTTAAATCTTTCATAATTTCTATACCTCGTAATTGATTGATTAAACTGCGGTAAATATTATTTTAGTCCGTTTAGATAGGGAATAACCCAAAGTGCTAAAATCAAAATTGTTACGACTATGCCTAAAGGAATGGTACAGGCAACCATAATTTTTGTCTTTTTAATTTCTGAGGGATTTTTATCTTCTTCAGGAACAACGAATAATAACTCACGTTCTTCTTTTTCTTTGTCAGTAACCTTAGTAAATGCTGAGCCTATTATCATTGCAATAATACCTGTTACAATACCTACAAAGAATGGGTCAAAATAAATCGGCAGTAGAACATTTGCTACAGAAGTATAAATTTTCATAACTGCACTTACGATAAAGCCAACCAGCATACCCCAGAATGCACCTGTTTTTGTAACACGTTTGCTCCATACACTTGCTAAAGCAACAGGTAACCAAGAACATGCAACTATGGTTGCACCAAGATAGGTTATCCAGAAAATTTGTGGAGGATTATAAACGCACAAAACACAAATTATCGTGCTGATAATCAGCAATACTATTCTGCCGTATAGCAATTTGTTTTTTTCGTTTTTTATAGTAAAAATATCGTTCATAATATTTGAACCGATAAGGGATAGGAAGGTTGTTGCAGATGAGACAGCAGATGCTAATACACCTGAAAGAACAATAATTCCTAAAATTTTCGGCATAAGATTTAAGGATGCCCATATTAACGCACGGGAGGGCATTTCCATTCCCGGATTTAGCTTCTGAGTAAAAACTCCTGCCATACACATAAGAAGCTCAATTATAAATACACTTGCGGATGCTACTATTCCTGAGCGAATTACAGCGTGCTCATTCTTTGCCATCAAATAACGGCTTGATTGCCAAGGAGCAACCATAAGCACAGCCATCCAAGCTATTCCGTAACCTACGGCCCATATCATATTTTCTGTGCCTGTAGGATAAAAGTAATCCAAGTTGCCACTGCCTGACAAAATTCCGGGGATAGCTTCATAGGTTGCCATTTCCAATACAGCAGAAGTCCAACCGCCTGCTTTGACTGCAATATATCCTGCACCTATTATGGTTGCTAGTGAAAATACCGCAAACATAATAGTGTCTGTAATAAGAACACCTTTTGCACCTGAAAACATAGTTATCAATGTGAAAACTATTACAACAATTACAATACTTAAATTGTAATCTATATCTGCAACGGCAGAGATAAGAGTTCCCATACCCTGAACGGTAGACAGACTGTATACCAACATTATAATGGTACCTGTAATTGTGGATAGCTTTTTTAAAGCTGGGGAGTCGAAACGTTTTTCAAAGTATTGAGGAATAGTCATAACATTGCTTCTTTTAAGATAACGTCCAAAGAATACAGAACCAATTATGTATCCAACCGATAAAACGCCTACTGCGACCATAATTGGAGCGAAGAAACCGCTATATGATTCGCCCACATCTCCCATAAATAAGCCTACGCCAATAAATGAAGCGACCAGGGAACCTGTTATTAGAAAAGATGGTGCATTTCTTCCGGCCACATAAAAGTCATTAGCATCTTTAACGCTTCGGCTGATAAAAGCTCCGATTATCAGGTATAGCACCAACGTAATGCCCATGCCTATTAAGTAAATATTCATATTAAGTTCTCCTGTTTTTTATTTGTTTTTATAGTCCTTAAAAACTGCAATCGTAGCTATAATACCTGTCAAAACAAACCAAACTCCGATAAAAACGGCAATACCTATTTCCATTATTGCTCCTCCTTGAAGGTTTTTTCTTTTATTAACTTAAGTGCTAAATCTCTGTATTCATTCATTTTATCATACCATTCCAGAAGATATGCAGAAACACCTTCGTTGTTTTTTTCTGCAAACCCGCCCCAGACAAACCAATAATAATAAATTACCGCTGCACAGGCGATTAAGTGAAGTTGTTCATCTTCTGTGATAGCTCTTTCAAAATATGGATAAACCCATTTGTCGATTTCATCATAAGGAGGATTGATAACTGAGAAAAGCTTACATATATCAAATCCAATATCCGCATCCCCTGCAAATTCCCAGTCTATTAAACATAAACCATCATTGCTGACAAGAAGATTAGGCTCATAAATATCATTATGACACAGTGATACCTGCCACTTATCTTTGGACAGATAATCAAAGATTGGCAGCATACGCTTCTTTTCCAGTAAACTTTTGTTATATTCGATTGAGTCAAGGTGCTTTTCGATATCTATAATCTTTTCAGCCTCTTTTTGATAGTTAAAGCCAAAGCCTACCGAAACATTTGAGGAATGTAATTTTTTAAGACTGTTTGCCAGTAATTCTATATGCTTTTCATTGTGGAAATCAAAAATTTCGGTGGTGGAAATAAATTTAGAAATCTTCCATCCTTCGTTTTCATCAATATAAACAAAGGAGTCATCAACATTTAATTCCTTTGCTGCTTTTAAGGATAAAGCCTCCTTGTGACGGTCTATAACGCTTGATGCGTTTGCACCCGGGTGACGGTAAATGTAGCTATCGCCCTTACAAATGAACTTAAAAGATTGATTATTAAGTCCTTTTTTTATGGTTTCTATATCTTCTATATCGCTTATATCACAGTGAAGAACCTTACAAATATTTTCAAATACTTTTACCTTGTTATTGTATATATAATTGCGGTCAAACTGTTTAAGTTCTTCCATGCTGTCAAATTCTAAAATTTCAGTATTGCTGCATTGTCTTATCCACATAGGAAGCTGCTTGACATTTTCTGCATATATGGTTTCCCAGTACATATATTCAATACCGGGTCTGCCGAAATAATCTTCCAAAATAGGTTTGAAAGCATTGGTAAAATTAGTGTCAAAATAAGCGTGACCGTACATAACCCACTGATTATTTGAGGGTTTATTTGTGTCATATATTAAACCGTTGTTATCAAATTGAAAAGCTCGTTCAACATAGCTTATACCGGGGATGTATACCGAACAGTAAAAAGCTCTGTATTCATATCGGTGAAACATATTCTTGGGGTAATAGTTATCGGAACAACAGATATAAGTATTGCTTAAATAATCCCGTGCGACATATACGCTACTATGTGTGTTTTTTGAAGCAAATTCATTATTAACCACGAGCTTTACATTATATTTGTCACGAAGATAAAAGAATTTTTCCATTTTATATCCAATAACAATAACAATCTCCTGAATTCCAACAGCTTTGAGCTGTTCGATAATTCTTTCGATCATAATATCGCCTTTTACGGATATCAGACCTTTGGGTATTTCGTAGGAAACAGGTATAAACCTGCTACTCATTCCGGCTGCAAGAATAATAGCATTTTTAACCTTATACGGTGCCATTACATCAATTCCTGACTGAGTGACAATATAATTATCGGTAATGAATCCTTCTTTTTTTAGTTTTGCAATAATTTTGTTTACTGCACCTAAAGATAGTTTTGTTTCCTCTGCAATTAATCGTTGTGTTGTGCTTTCACAGTTTTCGCATAGGAAACGAAGAACTTCAAATTCGCTTTTGTTAAGCATTAACGGCACCTCTTTTGTTCATTTTTGAGAAATTAAGGCGTTTCTTGAACATTTGTGTAAAAAAAACACGCATTTTTAAGTTGTTATAATATAATAACATTCAAAATACGCGAGTCTTACACATTGTCTATGCTTACATTCTACAATTATTTTGTTCAGTTGTCAACATAAAATAATAAATCTTTTATTTCAAAACTGTAAATTAAATAGTGGTTTTATTGACTAATCAGGTATAATGTTATAAAATATAAGTGTATGTTTTATGAAAGAAGGGTTATTTTGGCTAAAGAGAAAAAACCAATTAATAAAAAGCTTATCACCGCACTTGTTATTCTTGTACTGGGTAATGTGCTTTTCTTTCTGACTCTGTGGCTTCTCGGTAAATACGATAATATTTATCTTGACCAGATACTTTTTCAGCTTAAATCTCCCGCTGTAGGTGCCAATAAAAGCCTGATGAACAGCGCTTATATACGTGTAGGTGGTTTTGGCGCTCTGCTTACTGTAATAGAAGTTCTTCTGTTTTATGTGCTGTCAGGCAGACTGAGAAATAAATTGGGCAGTTTTAAGGGATATGTTAAATACTGTGCTACTAAAACCTGTAAATTTTTTGGCGAGGTAGCGCTGCCTTTTGCTCTTGCATCCTTGCTTGTTTCTATGACCTTTTTTATTGCAAGACTAAAGGTTGGAAGCTACCTTGTGACCACCTCTACCGAATCTGATTTTATAGAGGCGAATTACGTTGACCCCAATAAAGCAGTATTAACCTTTCCCGAAAATAAAAGGAATGTAATATACATTTTTCTTGAATCTATGGAAAACACCTATGGCGATATTTCAGCTGGGGGCGGTATAACCCAAAATTTTATTCCCGAGCTTTACAGTCTTGCTGAGGAAAATGTGAATTTTTCCCACTCTAACGGTATTGGCGGTGCATTGTCCTTTGCAGGAACTACATGGACCAGTGCCGCAATGACAGCGCAGACTTCGGGTATGCTAATTAAGGTGCCTGTAGTAAGTGACAGTTATGGAGGGAATAATTCCTTTCTTTCGGGAATTACAACTATAGGCGAGGTGCTGGAAAATAACGGCTATAATCAGACGCTTCTTGTGGGAAGTGATGCGGAATTTGGCGGAAGAAAAACCTATTTTACCGACCACGGAAACTATAATATAGTTGATATAAATTCCCTTAAAGCCGAGGGCAGACTTCCACAAGACTACAGAGAATGGTGGGGCTTTGAGGACAATAAGGTTTTCAGCTTTGCAAAAGAGGAAATAACCGCACTTTACGAAGAGGGAAAACCCTTTAATTTTACTATGCTTACTTCAGATACTCATTTCCCCGACGGATATATATGTGAAATATGCGAGGAAGTAAATGAGGAACAGTATGCAAATGTTGTTTCCTGTTCTTCAAAGCAGGTTTATGAATTTGTAAACTGGATAAAGGAACAACCTTTTTATGAGAATACAACTATTGTTATAAGCGGCGACCATCTGACAATGGACCCCGAATTTTTAAAGGATATAGATGAAAACTATACACGTACAGTTTATAACTGTATAATTAATTCTGCGGTAAAGCCTGTTCAGGAGAAAAACCGCAATTTCGGCACCTTTGATATGTTCCCCACAACCCTTGCTGCAATGGGGGTTAAAATCGAGGGCGAACGCCTTGGTCTTGGCACAAATCTGTTTTCAGCTACGCCAACCCTTACCGAGATATACGGTTTTGAAACCCTTGATAAAGAGCTTCAAAAGAAATCGGTTTTTTATAATGAACAAATACTAGAAATGGAAAGCGTTGGGGTGAGTAAATGATGAAAAAAATGTTAAAAACAACTGCTGTTTTACTTTGTGTGTCGCTGTTGCTTTGCGGTTGCGGTTCATCGGGAACTACCGATTTAATGGTAGAAATAGTGCCTCAAAAAATACAGACGTCAGCAGATGTGTCCGCTTTTTTCATAAAGGGACAGTTTGATATGTCTGCATCTCTTTTGAGGGAAATTTCTGCTACTCAAAGTGATAATTTTATGGTGTCAGCGTTATCTCTTTCCAATTCACTTGGTATGGTCTTAAATGGTGCAAAGGGAGAAACGGCTGATGAAATTAGCCAAGTGCTCTGTGCAAATAATGGCGCCGAGGACTTTAATAAGTCTTTGTATACTTTTAATAATGCTATAGGAAAGGAATTGCTGTCCATCAATTCCATTTGGTATAAGAATAGCAAAACTTTAAATATTGAGAAAAGCTTTTTGCAGACAAGTGCGGATTATTATGGTGCTGCTGCAAGAAAAATAAGTTTTGACCAAGAGGGTAAAAATCTTATAAACGAATGGGTTAAGGAAAGTTCGGCAGGTAATATAAATGGCATAATCGACAACATTGAAGAAAATTCGGTTATGTACCTTATTAATGCTTTGACCTTTGAAAGTCCTTGGAGCAATCAGTATCCCGACAGCTCCATAGCAACAGGCGAGTTCACCACCTTGCAGGGAAACAAGGTTAGTGTAGATATGATGACCTCCAGAGAAAGTGCCTATATAGAATATAAAGGTGCAAAGGGATTTGTTAAGCCCTATGCAATGGCAAATTACCTGTTTGCTGCGGTGCTTCCTCCACAAAACATAAATATAAATGATTATATCGCGTATCTTAGCGGTGATGATATAAAGGTTATGGCAAACAACTATAAAGAACAGGATGTAATTGTCAGTCTGCCTAAGTTCAGCTTTGAATATTCCTTTGAAGCAAACGATGCTCTTTCGAATATGGGCATTAAGTTGGCTTTTGACGGAAAAAAAGCAGATTTTTCTGCTATGGGTAAAATGAATAATAAGCAGAATATTTATCTTAGCAAGGTTATACAGAAAACCTATATAAAGGTTGACAATCAGGGTACAAGTGCAGGTGCTGTTTCAAGCTCTGAAATGGCGGTGAAAACCAGTTTGAGTCAGGCGGAAAGCCTTGTTTTTGATAGACCTTTTATATTTATGATACTTGAGTCAAATTGCAATGTTCCTGTTTTTATAGGCGTTGTAAATAACCCTGCACAGTGAGGTAAAAATGGAAGAAAATAAAAAACAAAGCGATACCCTGCGTCAACGTGATAAGGCAAGAAAGGATTTTCTTGAGCTTAAAAAAATGCAACAGGAAAACAAGGACAAAAGCGAAGAAAGGGTTGCCTATAGCGGTGAAATAAAACCTATAACCTTTGCCCAAAAGCTAAGCCATTTCTGGTACTATTACAAAATACCCGTAATTGCCGTTATAGTGGCGGTGGCTCTTGTTTCTTTTGTATGCGCACAGTGTGCAAACAGGGAAAAAAGCGATATAAAAATCGCAATATACGACAGTAATATTGTTCCCGATATGTATCTTGAAGCAATTGAGGAATATTTTGAACAGTACTGTGAGGATTATAACGGGGATGGCAAGGTGGTTGTCACCATTATGAACTGTTCTTATCAGGCAGGCGGTTCTTCGGCACAGTATCAGGTAACTATGCAGCAAAAATTGCAGAGCATTATTGTGGGCGATAAGGAAACTATGCTCTTTATCACAAGCGATAGCGGTTTTGAGCATTTAAACACACTTACCGACATTAATCTGCTTAATCCCGATGGCGTAAAACTGAATGAGGATTTTTATGAAAAGGTTACGCTGAGTGAGGAAATAGCGATGCCAAAGGGACTTTCTCTTTATTGTAGAAATATAGAGGGAACCTTAATAGAAAATGATGAAACTGCAGTAAAGAGCAGTCAAAACGGTCTTGAGCTGCTTAAGGCTCTTAGTGGTGAATAAAAGTGAGAAAAAAGCTTACTCGTAAACAAAAAATTATAAGACGCAATTTGTTTCTTTTTGCCTGTGCGCTTGTTATAGTGGGCATTGTCAGCCTTGCAAGTCTTGGTATAGGACAGCTCATTGATTTTGCACAGACAAGCTCTTCGCCCGAAGATGTGTATTCTCAGACAGAGCAATTACCCAAGGAGCCGTATATTGTATCAAGTGCTACTGTGGTGAATACAGGGGATATTTTAATTCACGGTCCTGTGCTTAAGGGCGCGTATAATACTCAAACAAATGAATATGATTTTTCCTGTCTTTATAAAAAAGTAAAGGGTTATTTTAATAACGCTGACCTTACCGTTGCTAATTTAGAGGTGACCTTGGGCGGCAGCGAATCAGGTGAATATAGGGGATACCCCTCTTTTAATACCCCCGACTCCCTTATTGATGACCTTAAAGAAGCCGGAATTGATATGCTTCTTACCTCAAATAACCATTGCTATGATACGGGTCTTTACGGCATAAAGCGTACCGCAAGGGTGTTAAAGGAAAAGGGTGTTTCCTTTATCGGCACAAGAGAAACAGAGCAGGAGCCTATTTATACCGTCAAGGATGTAAACGGCATAAAAATCGGTATGGCGTGTTATACATACGAAAATAAAAATGAGGATATTTCGAGAAAATCCATAAACGGAGCTGTTATAAATCAACAGGCAAATAATCTGCTTAACTCTTTTTCCTATAATCATATTGAGGATTTTTACAGTGAGGCAAAGACTGTTATAGCTGATATGAAAACTCAGGGTGCAGAGGCTGTAGTTTTCTATATGCACTGGGGGGAGGAATATCAGCTTAAAGAGAATACCTGGCAAAAAAATATCGCACAAAAACTGTGCGATATGGGTGTAGATGTTATTGTGGGTGGACATCCCCATGTTATTCAGCCCATTGAAATGCTGACCTCCTCTGACGGCACTCATAAAACGGTTTGTCTTTATTCTATGGGTAATTCGGTTTCAAATCAGCGTCTTTCTGCTCTTTATAAAAGCTGCCCTACAGGGCATACCGAAGACGGAATGTTGTTCTATTATACATTTGATAAGTATAGCGATGGTAAAGTAAAGCTTGGCGGTGTGGATATAATTCCTGCATGGGTTAATAAAACAGGAAGCGGTTATACCGCAGAGTATACCCTTTATCCTTTGGAAAACGCCACCTCTTATAAGGATTTTTCTCTTAGCGAGAGTACCGCTCAAGGCTCTTTTGAGAGAACAAAAAATATTGTAGGACAAGGCCTTACTGAGTGTCAGAAAGCCTTGGGATGTAAAGTGAGATTTGAAGAATAGGCTATAGGGAATAGGATTTAGGGAATAGTTTAGAAAATGGGACTGCCTCACTTTTTATTAGTGAGACAGCCCCTTTGCTATTCCCTAAATCCTATTCCCTAGACCCTAGACCCTAGACCCAAGACCCTAATCCCTAGTCCCTAGTCCCTAGTCCCTATCGCCTAATTCCTCATATTCTCTTCTTGGTTGGACAGCCATATATGCAGGACGGATAATCTTACCCGCATTAATCAGCTCTTCAAGTCTGTGAGCACTCCAACCAACAATTCTTGCTATGGCAAACAGTGGTGTGTATAGCTCATGGGGTAAATCGAGCATATCATAAACAAAGCCTGAATAAAAGTCGATATTTGCCGAAACGCCTTTGTAAATTTTTCTTTCCTCGGCAATAGCCTTGGGGGCTAATTCCTCAACAAGAGTATACAGCCTGTATTCCTTGTCCAGACCCTTTTCCTCAGAAAGACTTTTAACATAGGTTTTAAGAATCATAGCTCTGGGGTCGCTT
Source organism: Clostridiaceae bacterium (assembly GCA_904501755.1). GTDB lineage: Bacteria > Bacillota > Clostridia > Oscillospirales > Acutalibacteraceae > SIG607. The sequence goes on from CAJGBV010000017.1 coordinate 20,957, forward strand.
ACCGAATATACCGCGTGTCCCATACCGTAAATAAGTCCTGAACGGTCGCCTGCTTCTTTTCTGAGTAGCTTTTTAAGATAAGCGTAAACCTCTTCTTCGTTTTCCCAGTCCTTTACATTCTTCTTAATATCCTCAAACATTGTGCATACCTTAATGTTTGCACCGCCGTGCTTGGGGCCCTTAAGAGAACCCAGTGCTGCCGCTATAGCAGAATAGGTATCTGTGCCGGAGGAGGATACAACATGGGTTGTAAAGGTGGAGTTGTTTCCTCCGCCGTGCTCTGCATGAAGAACGAGGGCAAGGTCAAGCAGTTTTGCTTCAAGAGGGGTGTAATTGCTGTCAATTCTCAGCATGTGAAGAATGTTTTCGGCAGTGGACAGGTGAGGCTCGGGATTGTGTATAAAAAAGCTGTTGTTATTGCGGTTATAGTAGTTATATGAATGATAGCTATATACACTTAGCATCGGGAAGGTGGCAATAAGCTGAAGACACTGACGAAGTACATTTGGAATGGAAGTGTTATCAGGGTCGCGGTCATAAGAATAAAGGGTTAAAACACTTCTTGCAAGAGAATTCATTATGTCGTTTGATGGTGCCTTCATTATAATATCTCTGACAAAGGAATTAGGCAGACTTCTATAGTCTGACAGTATCATATTGAATTCCTCTAAATCACTGCTGTTTGGAAGCTGACCGAAAAGCAGAAGATATATTGTTTCTTCAAATCCGAAGCGGTTATCCTTTACAAAGCCTTCAACAAGATCTTCAATTTTATAGCCGCGGTAAAAAAGCTCACCGGGGATAAGCACCTCTTTGCCGTCAACTGTTTTACGGGAGTTAATTTCAGAAACCTCTGTAAGTCCTGTTAAAACACCTTTTCCGTTTAAATCACGAAGACCGCGGTTTACCTTGTGCTCGAGGTACATTTCGGGCTTTATGTGACAGTCGTTCACACAAAGACGGGAATATTTAGTTATTGTATCGGTTATTGCCGAGTAGTCTTTAATAGTTTTATTTAAGGGCATATTTTTCCTCCGTTTAAAATTTTCTGTAACTTAAAAAACACTGTATCTTTTTGATTTTATTATTTTACTATAATAATGTGAACAAATCTACTGCCGGAACTGTAAAGAATATAAATCTTTGTAAATTCCCTCTTTGGCGATAAGCTCATCGTGGGTGCCTATTTCCTTTATTTTACCGCTGTCAACTACGGCAATAGTATCGGCGGTACGAATGGTACTAAGTCTGTGGGCAACAACAATAGTTGTTCTGCCCTTGCAAAGCTCGTCAAGAGCTGCCTGTATAAGAATTTCTGTGGTGTTATCCAGTGCACTGGTGGCTTCGTCAAGAATAAGTATAGCAGGGTTTTTAAGAAATACACGTGCAATACTGAGGCGTTGCTTTTGTCCGCCTGAGAGTCTTACACCCCGTTCGCCAATTTCGGTATCATAGCCTTTTTCAAGTGTCATAACAAAGTCGTGAATGTTGGCTCTCTTTGCCGCCTCTATCATTTCTTCCTCACTTGCATCAAGTCTGCCGTACATAATATTTTCCCGCACTGTGCCGGAAAAAAGAAATACATCCTGCTGAACAATACCGATGTTTTTTCTCAGACTCTCAAAGGTTATATCGTTTACATTCATTCCGTCAACCGTAATTTCTCCTGAGTCAACCTTGTAAAAATTGGGTATAAGGTGGCACATTGTTGTTTTTCCACCGCCGGAATGTCCTACAAGAGCAAATTTTTCACCCTGCTTTATATCCAAGGAAACATTATTCAGCACTTCGCTTTCTTCTGTTTTATATGAGAAGCTGACATTTTTAAAGGAAATTTCTCCATTTACATTTTTTATTTCCTGTGCGCCGTCATTTTCCTTTTCGGGTTCTTCTTCCATTATTTCAATAAATCTTGAAAATCCCGAAACACCGTTCTGATACTGCTCCATAAAGCCGATAAGCTGGGTTACGGGGTTGATAAAGAGGTTTACCGATACTATAAATGTGGAATAGTCACCAAAAGAAATTTTATCGGCGTAGAGGAAAAGTCCACCTGCAATTATTATAACAACATTGAATACATCGGTAACAAAGGTAGAGGCTGAATGGTATTGTCCCATAGCTTTATAGGATTTGTGACAGGCTTTTACAAAAAGATTGTTGTTTTTGTCAAACTTTTCAAATTCCTTTTCATTATTGGCAAAAGCCTTTGTTACCCTTATTCCCGTAATACTGCTTTCGGTAGCGGCATTAATTCCTGCAGTGGTGACCCTGCGTTCCTTGAAAGCCTCTCTCATTCTTTTGCGGAAATACGAGGAGATAATAATAAGAAAGGGAACGCACACGAAGATTATAAGTGTCAGAGGAATATTCAGGGTACATAGATAAATAAAAGAGCCGATAACGGTTATGGAACTGACTATAAGATTTTCAGGGCCGTGATGGGCAAGCTCTGCAACATCAAATAAATCACTTGTAATACGGGAGAGTATTTGTCCCGTTTCGTTTTTATCAAAATAGGAATAGGGAAGACTCTGCAGATGCTTAAACATATCTCTTCTCATTTGTGCCTGCATACGAGTGCCGATAAGATGTCCGTAATACTGAACAAAATATCGAAGTAACATACGGATGACATAAAGGGTTAAAACACCAAGCCCCGCAACAATTATAAGGTTATACTTTTTTTCGGGAATAAGTGTATTAAGCATAAGATTAGTGATTATAGGGTAAACCATTCCTATTGCAGAAATAAGAAGAGAGGCTACCATATCGGCAATAAAAAGCTTTTTATGAGGCTTATAGTAAGAAATAAATTTTTTAAGCATTTTTGCACCATCCTTATACATAAGATATTACCATATTTCCTGCATAACTTCAATAGTTGCGGTTGACAAAAATAAATAAATAATATATAATTTCTTTGGCTTAGGAGGAAAGAAAAATGGGAATTTATGAAGAACTTGTTGCCAGAGGACTTATAGCTCAGGTAACAAATGAAGATGAAATAAGAAAGATGATAAACAGCGGACAGGCTAAATTCTATATCGGCTTTGACTGTACCGCAGATAGCCTTACTGCAGGTCACTTTATGGCGCTCACTCTTATGAAGCGTTTGCAGATGGCAGGTAATAAACCGGTTGCTCTTATTGGTGGCGGTACTACTATGATAGGCGACCCTTCCGGCAGAACCGATATGAGAAAAATGCTGACAAAAGAAGATATTGACCATAATGCCGAGTGCTTTAAGCGTCAGATGGAACGCTTTATCGAATTTGGCGAGGGCAAGGCTACAATGGTTAATAACGCTGACTGGCTCTTAAACCTTAATTATGTAGATATGCTCAGAGAGGTTGGCGCCTGCTTCTCGGTTAACAATATGCTCAGGGCAGAGTGCTATAAGCAGAGAATGGAAAAAGGCCTTTCCTTCCTCGAGTTTAACTATATGATAATGCAGAGCTATGACTTCTATTATCTTTTCCAGAACTATGGCTGTAATATGCAGTTCGGCGGTGACGACCAGTGGAGTAATATGCTTGGCGGTACCGAGCTTATCAGAAGAAAGCTTGGTAAGGATGCTCATGCTATGACTATAACACTTCTTACCGACAGTCAGGGCAAGAAAATGGGTAAAACGGCAGGCAATGCCGTATGGCTTGACCCCAATAAAACCTCTCCTTACGAGTTCTTCCAGTATTGGAGAAATGTTGGAGATAATGATGTTCTTAAATGTATCCGTATGCTTACCTTCCTGCCTCTTGAGCAGATTGATGAAATGGATAAATGGGAAGGCAGTCAGCTTAATAAGGCTAAGGAAATTCTGGCTTATGAACTGACAAATCTTGTTCACGGAAAAGAAGAGGCTGACAAGGCTCTTTCTGCTGCACAGAGTATGTTTGCCGGCGGTAAGGATTCAGCAGATATCCCAACCCATACCTTAAGTGATGAGGATTTCGGCGAAAACGGAATAGGTATTCTTGATATTATGGTAAAGAGCGGTCTTTGTGCCTCCAAGAGTGAAGCAAGAACCTTAGTGACTCAGGGTGGTGTTACCGTAAATGATGAAAAGGTTTCTGCCCCAAATACTTTCTATAGTCAGGAGCAGGTAAAGGAAGGTCTTCTTGTCCGCAAGGGTAAAAAGAAGTATGTAAAGGTAATTTTATAAAAACATTAAACAGCAAGGTGTATGGACTGCTTCCATAAGGAGCAAAATGTTCTTTTCTCCTTCTGTCCTAGATGGAACGGTTATAACTGGTCTTTGGGTGGCGACCTTAATAATTCCAGCTATTACGATTCAATATACGAAAATGGTATTTTGGATGTCACCAGCGACGGCAGAGATGTTATAGAGTATAAAATTTACTCCATAAAACTCTATCAGCGTGAGGGTGAAACCATAAATAGAAATTTCTAAAGTTACAGAAAACCGTCTGCGGAAATTCCGCGGACGGTTTTTTAGGGACTGGGGCTGGGTAGCCTCCTTTGTAAAGGGAGAGGGACCAACGAACGTTGGTGGAGGGAATCTCCTGCCGTTTTTTAATGCACAAATATTTTTTCTTGCAAATATTTTCGTCTGTGTTACAATATTGGTGTAAAGAAAAAGAGGTGTATGTATGAAACGAGTTATATGTATTTTTTTATCGCTGATTATGGTGCTTTCTCTTACTGCTCTTGTGGGCTGTAAAGAGGAAAAGCCTCAGATAAGCGGCTCTAAGGTTGATGTTACACTGGATAGCGAAGAGGAATTCTTCCTTGATGTTCCCGCCGAGCTTGACGGAACTACGGTGCAGATAGCAACCTGGGGAAGCAATGACGACTTTAATAAGGCTCAGGTGTATTCCGATTTCACTGAAACCACAGGTATAAATATCGAGTTTGTTCAAGTGCCTCAGGCTGAATATATTGTAAAGCTGACATCTCTTATATCTGCCGACCAAGCTCCCGATGTGGTTACCGAAAACGGCGATTTCCCCCGAACATTAAAGGTACTTCGTCCTATTGATAAGGAAACCACAGGTATTGATTTAAGCGATCCTTTTTGGGATAGCGGTGTAGTTAATATGTATACTGTAGGCGGTAAGCCCTATATTGTGGAAAGCGTAAAGTCATGTTGGAATAATTCGGGTGCTATTACATATTATCATAAAACGGTTCTTGAAGAAAACGGAATAAAGAGCCCCGAACAGCTCATAAAGGAAAACAACTGGAATCTTGACTCCTTTATAAACCTGCTTGAAAAAATAAAAGGCTCTGTATCCCTTTCCAGAGAACCTGCCTCGGTTGCGGTGGACTGCTGGACTTCAATGTATAGAGCTAAGCAAATTGAGTGGGACCCAACCACCAGTACTTTTAAAAATACCGTTACAAGCGCTACTATGAGAGAAAGTCTGAGAAAGCTTATGGAGCTTAAGGATAGTGGACTTGTTAAGATAATTGATAACCACGATGATGATATTACAAAGGGTACCTGTGTTGTGCAGATTTGCGGTGCATACGGACTAAGGACCAGTCCCGGTTGGTTTTATACAATGGATGTTGATGATTTGGGCTTTACCTATCTTCCTAAAATAAATGCCGATGATACCGACTATCCCGTTGTTGCTTCAGGCCATGCCTACGGACTTGTAAGAGGCTCCCGTAACCCTAAGGGAGCAGGCATATATCTGCGTTATTATCTTAATGAAGACCATGTGCCTCTTGAGTCGGGCTTTAAAAACGAAGAAGCTCTTGCTTTCTATAAGGAGCTGAGAGCAAAGACCGACTATTCCACCGTAACCTTTAACAGAGGTGTGAGAATGATTACCGACCCCGATTCCTCAAACGGCTCAATGCTTAAAACTGTTATCGACAGCACAGCCGCACAAATAGCAGTTAATCTTCAGACCTGTGACAATGTTATAAATGGTGCCGTTGCTCAGGCGAACACTCTTATTGAGGAAATAATTCAGAGGGATAAATAATATTATTGGAAAAAAGCGTTTTTTGTTTGACAAATGCGACTTGATGATTTATAATGAAGATACTCAAATTTTATATAAAGGAGTAAATGCTATGTTAAAAAGAATTTTAACCATTCTTCTTGCAGTTGCTATGGTACTTTCTATGTGTGCTATGGTTGGCTGTAAGGGCAACGGCGGTTCTGAAGCAAAAAACCCCGCAGGTAACAATGCGGCTGCAAGCCAGGCAGAAGAGGAGTATTTCCTTGATATGCCATCTGAGCTTCGCGGAACTACCGTTAAGTTTGCTACATGGATTGACCATGCAAAAACCGATACCTCTATCTGTCTTTCTGGTTTTGAAGAGACAACAGGTATGAAGTATGAAATGGTACAGGTTAACCAGTCCGACTATGTTGTTAAGATGACTGCTCTTATTGCTGCAGAACAGTCCCCTGATGTAGTTGTTGAAAATGGTGACTTCCCCAAGACCCTTAACCTTCTTCAGCCTCTCTCTAAAGAGACTAACGGTCTTGACCCCACCGATCCTTTCTGGGATCAGAGAACAAGTGAGCTCTTCCATGTTGGTAAGAACTACTATCTTGTAAACGGTGCTAATTCCTCTTGGCTTATGACAGGTGCTATGACCTATTTCCACAAGACTCTTCTTGAGGAAAATGGTATTAAGACTCCTGCTGATTATGTTGCTGAGAATAACTGGAATACCGATACACTCTGGACTCTTATGCAGCAGATTAAATCTGCTTGCGGTCTCAGCGGCCCCGGCGCTACTATCGTGTTCGATAACTGGCTTGCAGCTTACGGCGGTGGTCAGTATATATTCAATTCTGAAACTGACAGATTTGAAAACGCTATTCAGACCAATGAGAGCAAAAAGGCTATTGATTACCTTATGAGAGGTAAGGATGCAGGTCTTCTTTCCATTATTTCTAACCATGACGACAGTATCACTAAGGCTACTCACGCTGTTCAGATTTGCGGTGCTTACGGTCTTAGAAAGAGCCCCGGTTGGTTCTATACAATGGACGTTGATGATTTAGGCTTTGCTGTTCTTCCTAAGCTTAATGCTGATGATGCTGATTATCCTTACACCAGCTCTACCCGTGCTTATGGTATCTGTAAGGGTGCTAAGAATGCTCAGGGTGCGGCATACTTCCTTCGTTACTTCTTGAATCAGGATCACTATGATATAGATCAGATGTTCAAGAATGAAGAGGCTAAGGAAATGTATATCCATCTTCGTGAGAAGGGCGATATCAATAAGGTTGGTTGGTCTGTTGGTGTAGGTCGTGTAACAGATCCATCCTATTTCGAGCTTAATCTTGTTAAAGACCTTATCGACGGTACTGCTGCACAGGTTTCTGTAAACCTTGCAACTGTATCCAGCAAGCTTGATGCTGCTTCCAATACTGCTAACAAGCTTCTTGAAGATGTAATTGCTGCTCAGTAATTAAATTTTAAAAATAAAGTTTACACTTTATAAGGCGGGGTTTATCCCCGCCTTTTTTCGTGCCATAACCAAGACGCCGCCATACATAGCACAATATTTATATCGAAAAATATATAAATTAAAAAATTCGCATGGACAAATAGAAAAATATTTTTGTTTTTATGGACATTTTTTGAAAAATCGAATTGACAAAAGCGACATTCTGTGATATATTCATTGTGTAAAAATATCCGTTGTAAAAGGAGAAAACATTATGACAAAAAATAAGGTTTTGTGCAGAGTGTTAAGTGCGGTTATATGTATCGTACTGCTTATCGGCTGTCTTTATGTGCCTGTAAGCCTTAATGCTTTTGCAAGTAGTCAGACTACCGTGTATGATTTTTCATATTGTGTAGATGGTACAACCAATAAAAACGCTGCTGAAAATGACGGTGTTGGTTATTACGGTTGGGGCTTTAATGTTTCCGGTAATATGCTGGTAGGCGAAACCGATAACACTTGGGCTGTACCGGGTGGCTATCGTTTGCATAACCAAGACGGCCTCTATCGACTCGATACCTCTTCGACCTATATTATTTCCTTTAAAATCAAGGTTTCTGCAGGTGTTAAGCAGGGAGGAAATATGCATGGCGGTGAGGTTGCTGCGGCGTCGATTGGTTGGGGTGCTTCCTTTGACTCTACTTTTGCTGGTCAGAGCACCAACTATGTTAACGGAATGTCCAACAAACCCATTGACATTTTTTCTTCCTCCTGTGGTTCTGAAACCTACAGCTTAAATACAGGAGCAGGAAAAATTGATACACCATATTCAGACGAGTGGAAAACCGTTACATACGAGCTTAAAACCCCTGCTGATTTCGGCGGTAAGGATAATGTTCTTACTATCTGGTTGGATAAATGGTGTGGAATTCGTTGCTATATTGATGATGTTAGCGTAACAAAGCTTGGAGCAAACCAAGGTGCTGTTATCGCTATTGATGAATATTCGGGTAACAGCGAAGCTTTCATTGGTAACGTTGGCGAAATCTATACCTTGCCTGATATAAGTGATAAAGCAAATCAGGCTGATCATATTTTTGAAGGTTGGTATTCTGATGCTGACAGAACACAGTCTGTTACACAGATAACATTTACTCAGGATGCACAGGTTGTTTATTCCAAATGGGATGCTCCTGTTGTTTATACCTTTAAAAACGCTCTTACGGGTGAGGATATTCCTGTTAACGGAGTTCCCGGTGAGATTATAGAATATCCAGCTGACCTTGTTGACGAAACAGGAGAGAAGTGGTTTATGGGCTGGTATACTACCGAAGCTTGTACCGCTGAATTTACCGAACTCAGATTTGGTTACACCAGTAAAAACGTATATTCTCTTTTCAAGAGCGAAATTCCTGAACTTAAACAGGATTTTGAAAACTATAACAAAGAGGCTTGGATTCCTTCTACTGCAGCAAACGGAAGAGTTTCCAAATCAAACCGTCTTTACTTTGCTGATATGATGGAAAAGCAGAGTGCTGTTACCTATGGCGGTAGCGGTTATGCCGTTAAGTTTGACTGGGACAGCTCTATGGAAATGGTTCTTAATGACCCTCTTACCTACGGCACATCAACCAGATATAACCAAATGGATATGTACTTCTGGCTTGGTAAAGGTCTTGATGATAAAACTCAGTATACTGTTACCTTTAAGTATAAGGTAGAAAAGGCTGATGCTGACCTTATTTTCTATGCTGTTTCTGCTATTGATAATAATATCTGGAGTAACTGGCAGACCTATAACGGAAAAACCGTTAAGAGTACCGATGTAAAAAATGAGTGGCAGGAAATAAGCTTTAATATTACCACCGCATATAAAAATGCAGGCGCAAATACAATGTATTTGGCTGTTAAGCTTTCTAAGAATGCCGATGCAGTTGTTTACTTTGATGATGTTGAGATTAAAGCTGTTATGCAGCCCTATCAGTCAAAGGTAATTATCTCTGACGGCGTTAATGCTGAGTATGAGCAGATTGGCAGACGTAATGAGGCTGTTGTGATTACCACCCCTGTTCATCCTTTGGGTGCAGAGTTTAAGGGTTGGTATCTTGACGAAAAATGTACCATTTCTGCTGAAAACGCTGTATACGAAAGACTTTCCTATACCATTTATGCAAAATGGGGAGCAGTACCGATTACCTTTAAGGATTATCCCTTCTCTACACAAGCCGATAACTGTTATTTCGGTAAACTCGTTCATATTGATGACTCGGGCCTTGGTATAGATGACGATTATTCACTTCGTTTTGATTATAAGGGTAACTATGTTTATAAGGTTAATGATAAGGGTGAGAACGTTTATTATGCTACCCGTGCAAGTGATCGTGACCACTGTGCAACCATTGCTAAGAATGTAAAGAATGATACCTATTATAAAATTACCTATAACTATAAAATAATCGATGCTAACGCAGAGGTTATATTTAAGCTTTGCAGCGGTCAGGCTAATATTTGGGCTAACGATTATTATCGTGAATATTCCAATGTAACACAGTATGCCAATATGAATGCTGAGGGCTGGCAGACTGTTTCTTATGTGGTTAAGTCAGACCTTAAGAATAACGGCAACCAGTTCTTCCTTGTGTTTAATGTAGGCAGCATTAGCGAAGATGCTTATGTCGACGTTGTTGTTGATAATGTTATTGTTGAAGAAATTTCAGGCGACTATATTATCTTTGACGGCAATGCTCTTGGTGCGGAAATGGGTGCTGTTGCGGGCAAAGCAGGAGAACCCTTTGAGATTCCTACCGTTAAGTACGATAAAAACGAGCTTCTCGGCTGGTATACCGATAAGGAGTGCACCACTCCCTTTACCGCAACCGTTATTCCTGAGGGCGAAACAATTGTTTACGCTAAATGGAAGGTAGGCCCTATGACCTTCCAGACCTATCCTTATTTTACTAAAAAGGATAACTGCGGATTCGGTAAGCTCCTTAGCATTGATAAATCAGGTCTTGGTGTAGACGGTGATAATGCAGTACGCTTTGACTTTAAGGGCGATTATGTTTACAGTAATAAAGACGGCAAAATTGTTTATTACAATACCCGTGTTACCAATCCTGACCATATCTTTACCATTAAGACAAATGTAGCCAACAATACTGTATACAGAATCACTTATAAGTATAAAGTTCTTAATGCAAATGCTTCTGTTTCTATAATCCCCTATAGCGGTTTTTATCCGAATATCTGGGCACCCGATACTTCAACTAAGTATAGCAGCGGTGAAAACACCATAAAGCAGGGTGAGGCAACTGAATGGCAGACCTTTACCACCTATATCACCACCGATTTGCTTACAAACAGTAAGGGTGAAAAAGCAACTGCCCTCTACCTTGTATTTAATGTTGGTTCGGCTGAGCTTTCTACAGTAGCAGACGTGCTGGTTGATGATGTATTTGTTGAAACGGTTGAACCGCCTTATGTAATGTTTAACCTTGAAAACGGCAAGCCTAATGTGTTTGTAAACGGTAAGGCTGGAGAAGCTATTTCCTATCCCGAAGCACCTGTTGCCTTCGGTAAAACCTTTAAGGGCTGGTATACCGATAAGGAATGTACCACTCCCTTTACTGCAAAAACCTATACTGAGGGTATGACCGCTGTGGTTTATGCGGGCTACAATCTTGCAAGTCAGTTTACTTATGATTTTGAGGATTACGATTTCCTTCCCAAGCCCTTTACCCCCGGTAAATACTATATGGAGGGTGCTTTATGGGTAACAAGTAAATACGCTAAATCAGGTAGCGGTGCTATTGAATTTGACAGACACGGCGTGCTTAACGTCGGCGGCTCCTATGCTACTATTGCTAACGGAAACGAGCAGTTTAAGGTTGACAAAAACAGACAGTATCTTGTAACCTTCAGCTACTGTGCAACAAAGAAGGCAACATCCAGCTTTAGTATGACTTTCGTTACAGCAAGAGATGTTAACTGTTGGGACAGAACAACAGCTATTACTCCGCAAATTTCTTTCACAACTAAAGAACAAGAGGTTGGCGTATGGTATACCAAGACCGTTGCTCTCGATTTGTCAAATATTGTATACGATACTGTTTTCATGAAAGTTCTCGGCGGTCAGGACGGTATATTCCTTCTTGATGACGTTATGGTAACCGTTGTGCCTGAGGGCTATGGTGCTATAGCTCTTGATAACGGCGGCAGTAAGGATGTTCCAAGCGTTCTTACAGGAAAGATTGGCACAAGCTTTGCTGATAAGCTTCCCAAGGCTCCTAAGGTAGAGGGCAAATACTTCCTCGGCTATTTCGAAAAGGATACACAGGGTGTATATAACGAGCTTAAAGAGGAAGCAATGAAGTTCGGCGAAACCGCAAAAACAGTATTCGCAAGATTTATTGACTTTAAGGTTACACAGGATTTCGAAGGCTCCTTTATTGATGCGGTAAATGCTTATTCCGGTCTTACTGTTTTCGACTTTGACTATGAGCTTTATGATGCAACCAAAGATGGCAATAGTAAAGATAATGTAACAAGCGGTAAATATAGCCTCCATAGAAAAGGTGATTCTCGTTACTTCGAATCTTCGGCTGTGCTTACTCCCGATAATCACATTGCTTCAGGTGCTCGTTATAAGGTTTCCTTTAACGTGAAGATGGTTAAAAATCTTCATACCGACGGCGCAATTAAGGTTGCTTCTTCAAGAAACCAGAATTATAGCTGGGATACAACAGGTGACTGGTATCCTGTAGTAGCAATTAAAGACCTTACCGATGGCGAGTGGCATAATGTTTCCTACGTTTTCAACTCTGTAGAAAGCTTCTTCGCTATTCAGACACCTGGTTATGTAGAGCTGTTTATTGATGATGTTGTATTTGAGCTTATTACAGACAACACCCCTGTTTCAACACCTATCCAGTTTACAGAGTATGTTCCTGTAAGACGTGACGAGAATGGTAATATCACCGAAGTAACAGCCGGCGAAATTGATGTAATGTCTATTGTAGATACATCCTTAAAGCTCGGTGGCAATTCGGGCGTAAACGCTACAGTTATTATAATCAGTGTGGCTGCAGGCGTTGTTTTAATCGCCGCTGTGGTGGTACTGCTTATAGTATTTAAGAAAAAGAAAGCTAAAAAGGCATAAAAGGAGGGGTAAAAATGAATATTAAAAGAATTATCGCATTAATCCTTGCAGTGTTTATGGTTGCCTCTCTGGCAGCCTGTGGCTCTGCCTCAAGCAACCTTACTGTAGGTGTAAATGAGGACGGTAGATTTATTTATACAGTTGTAAGACCTGCTGAAAGCAAAGCTCTTGCGGTAGAAGATGCGGCAAAAGCTATACGTACTGCAATAAAAGAAAATTTCGATATGGGTGTTACTATTGTTAAGGATTCAACCTATGAGGATTTTGAGGGTAACCTTGAAATTCTTGTGGGTGACACCAATAGAGAAGAAAGCGCTATTGCAAAGCAGCGTCTTATGGATAACCGTCAGAACAATTCAAGCGACTTTATTGTTAAGGTTATTGGTGATAAGATTTGTATTCAGGCTACTAACGTGAATACAATCACCTATGCGGCAGAATGGTTTGTTAACACCTTCTGCAAAAGTGCTGAAACCTTCCAGATGCTCACAACCGATTATGAATTTATTTATGAGCATAAGTTTTCAGAGGACTTGTCTTCCAATATTATAAACGGAGTTGACCTTGGTAACTTCACTATAGTTCTCCCTGTAAAGATTTCTTATCTTTCGGGTATGTATGCTGAAGAGCTTGTTAGTTTCTATAACGCTTACGGTTATTCCTTAAGTAAGGTTGAGGATATTGATAAGGAAGAAACCTATGAGGTTCTTATCGGTGATACATCGAGAGAAGCTTCAAAGGGCATTTCTGTTGAGGGCGACAATTATATTGTTAAGGTTGTCGGCAATAAGGTTGTTATCAAGGGCGGTAACGAACTTGCAACAAGCCGCGGTGTAAAGGCTTTCCTTGACGAAGTTAAAAAGATGGCTGAGGGTAAGGGCGTTAACTGGAGCGACGGTTATACCCTTAACGGCAAGTATGATGCAACCGAAAAGGGTGCATATACTCTTAACTGGTATGATGAGTTTGAGTCCACCACCATTGATTTAACCAAATGGGGCGACTACAATAACAACAGTAGTGCGACTGCTCCCTCCAATCTTGGCGGTACTCAGTATCAGATAGACCTTTACGGTGAAACAGGCTATAAGGGCAGTGACCTTAAAAAGCTTATTTTCCAGGCTGACGGTGACCTTGTTCTTGGTACTCAGCGTGTAAATGACATCGACTTTATGATGCCGAGAATTTCTACCTACTTTACAATGACCTATCGTTACGGTCTTATGGAAATTCACGGTAAATTAGCTCCTACCCCTGCCTACAGCGGTTATTGGGTAAACGGTGCTAACTTTAGTCTTAAACGTCACGGTCAGGACCACACAAGAGTTTGTATGACCGAAATTGATATTCTTGAAAACTTTAGTAGCGATAAAGGGTTCCATAGTAACGTTCACCGTTGGTGGAGTCAGGTAGATAGTGAAGGTGGTCATACAGGTTCAACCCATAACTCACTTGATGGTAGCGCGGTTTATTCCGGTAAGAGCCTTAATAATAAGAAAAAGACTTATGATACCGAACGCTACGGCGGAGTGCTTTCCGATGACTATCATATCTATTCTTGCTATTGGGATGATAGCTGTATGAAATTCTGCTTTGATGGTAAGGTTTATCTTGACTATCAGTATGAGGATAACAAGTCTGTTGCAGTTCACTGCCTTATGAACTACTTCATTACCGAGGTAGGTATGGGTTCAGCTTCCTACGGACTGTCCTATGATAAAAATGAACATGGCGATTACTACGAGCATAGAATTGACTATGTTAGAATTTATCAGTCTGACCTTTATAACTGTCAGATGATAACAATGTGGCCCGAAAAACAGGCAACAGGAACAAGAAAGGTATTCTATCCTGACCATCCGATTAACGGAGCATATTAAAAAAATCACACCCTACTCTTATGAGTGGGGTGATTTTTTTAGGGAATAGGGGTTAGGATTTAGGGATTAGGGATTAGGAAAAGGCTTAATAGGCTTCGCCCTTGGGAGAAGCTCCGTCGAAGACGGTGCTTGACAAATACACAATAATGATGTATTATATAGATGAAATAAGGTACGCCGTATAGACGGTTAACCTAAGTTTTAGTTGAAAATAACCGCGACTTTGGTAGAGGGGCGGTTATTTTTTTATGCTAAAAATGTACCCAATCACAAGCACCATAAGAATTATGATAAATGTTTCTTGTTCCATAGAATCACCCCCTTATATTTCAAGGGGGTATGTACCCCCTGAAACATCAAAGGGTTAGCCGCCTACCGTTAAGGCATACCTTATTCCAACAGCATTGTACCACATAAAATTATATTTTTCAAATATATTAACATTTTTGAAAGAAGATCAATTTTTAGGATATGTATAAAGAACGTGTGTTATACCTTTGCCCTGACGGGCGGATAATCTATCCGCCCCTACACCGTTCAATACATATTTACGGCTACTGCGTAGGGGAGGATAATTTATCCTCCCGTTGTATTACGGCGGCACCAAGGCACCGCTCCACGAATGTTCAATAATATTTTATGGCTACAACGTAGTAGGGGGTTTACTCCCGCCGTTTAATCCCCTTTTTCATCTAAAAATATCAACAAATGTCCAAAAAATAATCGTTTTTGTCTTTACTTTTTGGATTTAATGTGCTAATATCACATTGTATAACAATATATTTCTGTTTGTACAAAAGAGAAAAGGAGAATTTGTATGCAAAATAACAAAAACAAGCTGTTAAGTCGCGTACTTGGCATTTTTTGCGCACTGACTATGTTTGTCAGCGCCCTTTATGTGCCTGTTGTGTTCAACGCAAGTGCGGCTAACCCTCTTGATGTTGTCGAGGATGAAGTAACCCTCTTCACCTTTGACGATACATTGGGTAGTTCAAACAGCGACGCGAACAAAACCGAGTTTCAGAATACCGGTGTAGGCTTTGTTGGCTGGGGTATATATACAGATGCCGCAGTCGATAATTCATCTAATAAGGTACTTGTGTCTACCCGTACTCAAACTCAGACCTGGGCAACCTCAGGTGCTATCCGTCTTAACAAAAAGGTGGGTAATGAGTATAAGACCTATAATCTTGCTCCAAACACCACCTATATTGTAACTATGGATGTTCGCTGTGTTTCCTCTTCTGTTTTTACAGATGATGCTAAAACACCTTATGAGTGTTATGTTTCTTTAGGTTACGGTGCAAAATTCACCACAAATGATACTAACTACTGCAGTACAATAGGTACTTCCCTTGTTAAGATTATTTCCACCAAGGCTGAAAGCGGTGCCTATACCGTCGCCTCTCAGGAGGGTACTCAGACCTTTGCTTGCGGTAAAGAGTGGCAGAAATTTACATATCAGTTTACTACTCCCGCTGATTTTAAGGGAGCAGATACTGCTCTTGCGCTTTACGGAACGGCCAGAACAGGCTTCCGTGCAGAAATTGATAACCTTTCTGTAACAAAGCTTGCTGATACCACAGGTGTAATTGTTCTTATTGATGAATATTCGGGAACAACCGAAATTGTCAAAGGTGAAATCGGTACTGAATACACCCTTCCCGATGTATCAGATAAGGCTCAGCAGGCTGACCATATATTTAGCGGCTGGTTCCTCGATAAAGAGCGTACACAGGCTGTAGAAAAGGTTGCTTTTGCAAAAACCAAAACTGTAGTTTATACAGGCTGGAAGGCTCCTGTAACCCTTACCTTTAAGAATACTCTTGATAACACCGAAACTGTACTTGACGGCATGGCAGGAGAACCCTTTGAATATCCCGCTGACCCTGTTGACAGTGAGGGTAAAAAGTGGTTTATGGGCTGGTACACAACCGAGGGCTATACCGAGGAGCATACCTCAGGTAAGTTCGGCTTTGCAAGTGCTACCCTTTATTCGTTCTGGAAGAGCGAGGTTCCGGGAATAAATCAGGACTTTGAAAATTATACCAAGAATGAATATACCGTTAAAACCGAGGCAAGCGGTAATAAGACAAAGAGCAACAACCTTTATTTCGCTCTGCCTATGTCTAAGCAAAGCGAGGTTACCGCTTCTGCAGATAGTAATTATGCTGTAAAGTTCGATTGGGATGCTCAGATGGTAAGCGATAAAGACGACATAAATGCGTATAATGCTGCAGGTCGTTACTATGAATTCGATAACTTTATATGGCTTGGAAACGGTCTTGAAAATAACACAAGATATACCGTTACCTTTAAGGTAAAGGTTGAAAAGGTTGGCTCAAAGCTTGATTTCTATATGCTGTCTGCGGGTTCTGATAACGCTTGGGCAAATTACGTAAGATACCAGAGCGGTTATAAAACCTATGAGCAAAGCGAAGAGTGGCAGGAGGTTTCCTTTGCCTTTACCACTAATTATAAGTCGGCAAGTGCTACTACAATGTATCTGGGTGTCAGAATGGAGAACAACGTAGATACAGTTCTCTATTTTGATGATATTGAAATCAAAGCCGTTGTGCAGCCCTATGAATCCTTAGTAACCGTTGTTACAGGTATTAACGGTCAGCAGGATATTGACCTTGTTGGCAGACGCGGTGATACTGTTACCCTTCCTACCCTCACTCACCCACAGGGCGCTGAGTTTAAGGGTTGGTATGCCGATGCATCTTATAAAACCCCTGTTGAAACCGTTATTTTTGGCAGAAACAGTACAACCATTTATGCTCGTTGGGGCAGCGCTCCCATTACTTTTAAGGATTATCCTTATAATACAACACCGGGTAATAATTTCGGTAAATTGCTTTCTGTTGAAAATTCTGCAGGAGTAGGCAACGGTGACGATTATGCTCTTCGTTGGACGCTTATCGGTGATATGCCGTCAGCCTATAATAATGGAGAATTATATTATAAACGTGCTGGCCAGAGAGACCATATTGCTACTATCGGCAAGGTTAAAAGCGGTTCTGTTTACCGTGTGAGCTTTGATTATAAGTCAGACAGCGACTGCATTGACGGATATAATATCCGCCTTGTAACCAGTATTGACAGTAATATATGGGGTGGCTCCTGGAATGCTCAGACCCCAATGTTAAAGGTGGCTGCTGACGATAATGATTGGCAAAAGTATACCTTTATATTTACTGCTGATATTGTAGGTTCGGGTACTACCCTCTATATTGAGTTTACCTCTTCAAACGCTACCCAGAAAACCTATGTAAATGCACTTGTTGATAACATTCTTGTTGAAGAATTAGCAGGCGATATTGTTTACTTCCATACAGGAAACGACGTTATTCTTGATGATGCTATTGAAGCTAAGGCAGGAGAGCCTTTGACTTTGCCTAAGTCCTTTACCGAAACCAATTCTGTTATAGCAGGTCTTTATCTTGACGAGGCATTAACCGTTCCCTTCACTTCAGATGTAGTTCCCCAGGGAATAACCCACCTTTATGTAAAGTGGAAGGCTATCGTTGAGGATTATAAAAAATTCAAGGTTGATTCGGGAGAATTCTATTCCGTTCTTAAGGGCGAGGGCGTTGGCTATAACGATGATGCCGCACTTCGTTGGGTGCTTGACGGTCCCAAAACCTATTATATGGGCGATACCCTTGTAACACACGCCTCCCGCGGTACTCAGTATGACCACATAACACCTATCCAAAATCCTATTAAGGATGGCGCCGTTTACCGCGTTTCCTATTACTATATGGCAACTAAGGATACCAATGTTGATGTTACTATTACTCCCATTGTAGGTGGCTCTAACATCTGGTGGTCTTCTGTTCGTAAGAAATTTGACGGTCTTGCAACCACCATTAAAAAGGGCGGCTGTGAGTGGACCAAGGCAGAGTTCTATATCTCTGTTAATGTTCTTAAAAGCGGTACTCTTGTGGGCGATAGACTCTATCTTATCCTTAACACTGTCAATAATAATATTACCAACTATACAGATGTTCGTATAGATAATGTATCCATTGAGCTTGTTACAGCTCCCTATATCTTCTTCGAGCCTAACAACAGCGAGCCTAGCACTATTGTAAGAGGTGAGGTAGGGGACAAGATAACTTATCCTGCTACACCTGAGCGTGTTGGTTATGAATTTGACGGTTGGTACTCTGATGTTGACTGTACCGTTCCCTTTACTCTCACTCACCTTGCTGCCGATACAGCAATAACTGCTTATGCAAAGTGGAATCTATCTGACCTGGCTGTTTACTCTTATGAGAAGTTCAGTCTTGTTAACGGAGGAAACTGGTTCATAGGCGATGCTGAGGTTCTTGATTTTGCCAAGGCAAAAAGCGGTAAGAAGGCAGTTCTCTTTGACAGAACAAAGGAACATAATAACGGTGCCTCCTTTATTGCTGTTGCACAGGGAAGAGATTTGTTTACAATTGACCCGACTAAGCAGTATATAGTAACAGTTTACTATTATGTAGAGTCTGCACCTTCGGGCTCGCTGAATCTTAGTTTTGTTGGTGCAGGCCTTAATAATGCCTGGACAGGAATTAATGCTAAGACTTATGTAGGTGCTTCCGTTGGTATAACCGCATCTGCAGCAAAACAGAATATAGGTCAGTGGATGAGCAAGACCTTTGTTCTTGACACAAGTATTATTAAAGATTCCTATAAAAATTACACTCAGCTTTTCCTTGTTGTAAAGGGTGCAGACCAATGGAAAGTATGGTTTGACGATATTACAATAAGAACTGTTCCTGAGGGTATGAGCGCTGTTTCGGTTGAAAACGGCGGTTGTGACAGCGTACCTACTTCCATTGTAGGTAAACCCGGCACCTCCTTTGCAAGCAAGCTTCCCGAAAATCCCGAGGTGGAGGGAATGTTCTTCAGCGGTTATTTCACAAAGGAACTTGACGGAACCTATACCAAGCTCGAAAGAGAAGCAATGGTATTCGCGGATGCTCCTTTTGCAATATATGCACGTTTCCTCGATTACAAGGTAGTCGAAAGCTTTGATAACGGTAATTATCTGTCCCTTGTGGAAAACTATAAGAATTCATATACCCTTTATGACTTCGACTATGAGATTTATGATGGCTCTCTTGAGGGCAATTCTATGAACAATGTTACAAGCGGTAACTACAGTCTGCACCGCAAGGGTAACACAATGTACTTTGAAAATGCTGTAATTCTCACTCTCGGCAATCAGATTGCCGCTTCTCAGAAGTATACCGTTTCCTTTAAGGTTAAGCTTGGAAAACACTATCATACCGATGGTGCAATTAAGGTTGTATCAGGCAGAAGCAGTCGATACGCCTGGACAACAACAGGTGACTATTATCCCGTTGTTTCTATTAAGGAACTGCTTGACGGAGAGTGGCATGAGGTAAGCTATACCTTCAACTCGGTTGAGGCTTTTGCTTGTGTTCAGACTCCGGGTTATGTAGAGCTGTTTATGGATGACTTTACATTCTCTATTGCTGATGAATCTGTTCCGCTTTCTACTCCTATTGCTTTCACCGAATATGTTCCCGTTAAACGCGACGAAAAGGGCAACATTATTGAGAAGGATGATACAGCAGTAGATATTACAAGTATAATTGACGTATCGTTGTATCTTGATAATAACGGCTCAATGCTCTGGATAATTATCGGCATTGCAGGTGGCGTGATTATACTTGCCGCTGCAGCAGTTGTTACAATTATCCTTGTGAAAAAGAAGAAAAAGGCTAAGGCATAAAAGGAGGGTGACTATAATGAATATTAAGAAAATTATTGCTATTATATTATCTGTGCTTATGGTTGCCTCTCTGGCTGCCTGTGCAGGTACAAATGCTGCTCCCGTTGCTTCGGGCGTAAATGAGGATGGACGTTTTGTTTACACCGTTGTTCGTTCGGGCGAAAAGACCATCCCTGTAGTAGAGGATGCCGCAAAGGCTGTACGTGCCGCTATAAAAGATAACTTTGACGTGGGCGTTACCATTACTAAGGATACAGCTTATGAGGATTTTGAGGGCAATCTCGAAATCCTTGTAGGCGATACAAAAAGAAAAGAATCTGCTGAAGCCAAGCAGAGAATTCTCGATAACCGTGAAAACAGTGCTTCTGACTTTATCGTTGCAGTAATTGGGAATAAAATCTGCATCACTGCAACCAAGGATGAAATGGTGGCTGTTGCGGCAAACTGGTTTGTTGATACCTTCTGTGATGACCTTGAAGCATGGGCGCTTCTTAAGGAGGGCTATCAGTTTATCTATGCTCCCTCTGCTAACACAATTAAAAACAATGTAAACGGCACAAACCTTGGTCTGTTTACCTTTGTTCAGCCTCTTTCCACCTCTCTTATGGTAGGTATGGGTGTTGACGA
>CAJGBV010000018.1 GCA_904501755.1 Clostridiaceae bacterium
AAACTATTGACAACTCCATATTCTTATGTTATTATAATACGCGTGTCACGGGTTGTGACGAACTGAATATGCTGGTGTAGCTCAATTGGCAGAGCAGCTGATTTGTAATCAGCAGGTCGGGGGTTCAAGTCCGTCCACCAGCTCCATTTTGGTGGCAACAGAGCTTCCAAAACGCAAACTTAATATGGGAGAGTTCCCGAGCGGCCAAAGGGGGCAGACTGTAAATCTGTTGTCTCTGACTTCGATGGTTCGAATCCATCCTCTCCCACCAAAAATAAGACGGTCTTTTGACCGTCTTATTTTTTATCCATTGCGAAAGCAATGGCATATCATCAGCCGTCAGGCTGTATATCATCAAGGGCGGCAACACCGCTCTTGTATCTCATCAGTC
Source organism: Clostridiaceae bacterium (assembly GCA_904501755.1). Classification (GTDB taxonomy): domain Bacteria; phylum Bacillota; class Clostridia; order Oscillospirales; family Acutalibacteraceae; genus SIG607. The sequence continues at coordinate 392 of CAJGBV010000018.1, forward strand.
CGTCAGGACTGTATATCATCACGCGTCAGCGTGTATCAAAAATCTTTCGCAATGATGATATACAAGACTTCGTCTTGATGATATGCAATTCCTTGCGGAATTGATGATATACAATGCTTCGCATTGATTTGTAAGTAAGTTTGTGCTATAATCATCACAAAGGAAGTGAGATTATGCCTAAAAATTATTTGCTTGTTTATTCTGAACAACTTGCGACGGATATTGAGTTGTTATGCCAAAATTTAAAAGCACCATCTAATACTATATTTCAAATTCGTAAAAGTTCAAGCAGTGTTTATGCAAATATTCGAGAGGCAAACTATGGGCAGAGCAAAGCCGACATGCTTTCTAAATTTGAAATAGCACTAAAAGAATGTAGCGAAACAGAAGGTTGGCTACAACTTTTGTTTAATACAAATGCCATTGATGAAGATACATATAAAAAGCATAGAAATCTTTGCGGTGGCATTAGGCGAATTTTAATTTCAAGTTGTAAGACTTTGAAGGAGAATAAACAATGAGTTCAAATGATGATTTGATTCTATTTTTAGATGATACTGCGGAAGAAGAATTCGTAAAAAAATACGGCAAAGTGGAACTCCCAAAAACAAAATATGATGAAAAAATATTGGAAGAACTAAAAAAGCGGTTAAAAAATGGTGACTATGATTTGAAATAGTTGGCATCATAATAGTTCGTAACCACAGAACCAAACCACCCATTCCTCAATTGGAATGGGTGGTTTTACAATTATTTAAATGTATTTATTTCTTATGTCCCCAATTTGATGGCTTATTGCCCATTACAAAGTGCAATTCGCCGCCTTCTATAATCTGACTATGAGTCAATTTACACTCATTAAGTTCCTTACCTTGCCAGGTAGCAGATTGCACATATATATTACTTCCTCCTACATTCTCACCTGTCACACGAAAGTCCTTACCGTTTCCCAGATGGAACACAATTTCCTCTACTCTTGTGCCGTGAAGATAGTAATTTTCTGTGGTGGCATAGGGGAAGAAGCCGCACATTAAAAATATATAATAGGAAGACATACCGCCGTTGTCCTCGTCACCGGGATAATCGTTCAGCTGTGAAAAGCGGGCAATAACTGTGTCTATTACCTTAGCCGCTAAATCGGGTCGGCGTATCTCGTCGGTACAAAACAGCCACGGTATCTGGAAAGAGGGCTCATTGGTAAAGTTTAGATACCCCTCTTTTCCATGGTCATCATTGTAATAATTCACGCTATGCTCACAAGCCCATATCAAACGGCGGGTAAAGGTTTCTGCGCCGCCCATAGTCTCAACCAAACGAGGTACATCATTATAGTTAATATAAGAAGCATCCCAAGCCGTAGCTTCATAGAAATGGGTATTATAACCGCCGTGGGCATCAAAATCTAAGTCGAAGTCACCATCTTCATTACGGGACTGAGGAAATCCGAAAAAGCCCTCGCTTTCAAGGCCGCAGTTCCAGACATTGAGCCAGTTTGCCGAGCGTTTTTCATAATACTCATATTCTTCTTTTGTTCCAAGCTCTCTTGCTACAGCGGCAACAGCCTTATCGTTAAAGGCAAAGCCCATAGTAGCGGCGGCAGGTCTGAATCTCCAGGTATAGTCAACGCCTGATGCCGTTTTTCTGCAATTACTTGCATAGCCGTTCTCAATATATTCCCGTGAACGCATACGCTGAGCACTTGCAAGAAGTACCTTGTAAGCATCTTCCCAGTCATAGCGTGTCAGCCGTATGCCCTTAAGATAGGCATCAGCTATGGCGTTATCCACATCATTACCGCCTTGTCCTGCCAAGCCCTCCTTAGCCGTCATAAACTGGTCACCCAGAACAATGCCGTTGCCCTTTTCCTCGTTGGTTTTAACTCTGTCAATAAAGGATTCCACAATTTTACTCATTTTTTCAGGATAAAGTAAGCTATACATAGGGAATACCGTTTTCCAGGTATCCCACACGGTATGGAAATCATCCCAATATCCATGGTCGCTTGTGCGGTCCCGCGGCTGAATATTCATATGGTACATCGCCGTATAAAAGCGGCGAAGCAGAGCAGTATCATCAGTTTTCAGCTCAATAACATCCATTACCTCACGCCATTTTTCACGAGCTGCTTCCCTTACTGCTTCATAGTCAAACGCTGGAATCTGCTCACGCAAAAACTCCTGTGCCTGCTCAGCACTGACAAAGGAAATGGCTATTTTAACCTTTACCGTTGTGGGACACTTATCTGAGTGAGGGAATTTGACATAAGCTCCCAGCCTATGCAGTTCATTAATAGAAACGGTTGTTTTTTCCGTTTTGGTTTCTTCCGTCAAAGCCTCATCCAAAAACGTACCGATTTGGGCAGCCTTACCGTCAAATTCCAAAGCAAAATACATATTCCACTGAGCGTCATTCCAGTTACCGAAATACAAACCTCCACCATATATCTGATTACTTACTGGGTCTACTGTCACATAGCCCTCCTTCATAGCGGCGTCATTTTCCATTTTACGAGCAACATCAATAAGAAAAATAGGTATCTTTCCTGCAGGGTATTCAAAAGTATGTATAGCGGCATTGTGTGTAGGCGAAACTCTGGCTTTTATACCGTTTTCCAGTGTCACACTATATTCATAGCATTTTGCCTCTTCACTGCCCTCCTCCGCATAGACAGCACGCTTACTGTTATCAATTTCCACAGTATCGGTCATAGGGGCAAGTAAAAAATTTCCGTAACACTTGGTGCCGCCCGTACCTGATACATAAGCGTGTCCAAAACCTACAATAGCCTGATTTCGCAGATATCCGCCATTATCGTTTTCCATTGTTTCGGGGCTTGGATGAATTGAGCCTGAGGGAAGTGATGGACCCGCTGAGGTTGCACTGCCAACACCAAACAAAAGGTCGGCATACTCTGTTGGGTCAAGGGCTATAGCTTTTTTTGTTTTTTGTGTGTTATTTATCAAAGAAGACATACACTTTCTTATTTTCATAACAATTCTCCTTTTTTCTTTTAATTCAACCATATTTTTTCAAAAAACACAATGGAAAACATTGCTTAAAAATGGTATAATATTGTCATTAATCAAAATTATTTTTTGACAAACCTGTAATTATACGGTAAAATAACAGCCTAAGGATGTGTATTATAGTGAAAAAAGAAATCTCGCAGGAGCAGTTATGGTATTTTAATGAGAAAAAGGAAGTACCCGACCTTCTCAATCATACCGTTATTTCCCCTATGCACTACGGTGATACTATAGAAATTTATATTAATCGCGGCTTTGAGGGAGAAGCAATTATAGGCGGCAGACACTTTGAGTTTAAAGAAAAGAATATTTTTTTCATTCCTCCCCGAACCCCTCACACCTATGTCTATGTAAAGGGCGGTTCTCTGCCCTGTGATATGGTAGGTGCTTTTCACATTAACATAGAAAAGCTAAAACCGATTTTAAATATTGAACAAATGCTGTCGCTTGATAACCGAAGCCTGACTTCATATGCAATTGACTCACACAATTTTGACAGAATACGGGATATTATTTCTGATATTTTGAATTCACAACTCTCTTTTTCTTCTAAGCTGAGTAATTTACTGGCTCTGTTTGAAAACCTTTCCATAAAAACAGACCTGCAAAAAAGCGATATGCAGTATAATCCGTCTGTAATCAAAATAGTGGACTGGGTAGAACACTCATATAGTCAAAAATTAACTCTTGAGCGAGCCGCCGTTCATTTTGGCTTCAGCACCTATTATTTTTGCAAATGGTTTAAAACACAAACAGGAATTACCTTTAATGAGTATTTAAGCTCTGTGAGAATTTCTCACGCCTGTGAGCTTCTGCATATCGGCGAATCGGTATGCTCTGTCGCCCAGCAGTGCGGATTTTACGATTCATCCTATTTCATAAAGGTATTCAAGGGCTATATGGGTATAACCCCTTTTGAATATGCCTCAAAATCCAAATAATTTTTTTCTTTGCAGAACGGTTTTTTTATGGTATACTTAATGTATTATGTGTAATTTAATTATTGGGCAGGTGAAGTAAATTGAAAGAACTATGGTCAAAGATTCGCGAGGCTCTTGTTTCGGCCTTGCCCATTACGCTTATTGTTTATCTTTTTTCTTTACTTCCCAACTTTTCATTTAATTCTGCTGAGTTAATCAGCTTTACTGTAGGTGCGGTTCTTCTTATTTTAGGCATTGGTTTTTTTAATCTTGGTGCAGACATAGCAATGACTCCTATGGGTGTTCACGTCGGTGCCGGTCTTTCCCGACAAAAAACCATCAGTTTACTTTTAGCGGTATGCTTTGTACTGGGTATGCTTATAACCATTGCCGAGCCTGATTTACAGGTCCTTGCAAATCAGGTAAGCTCTGTTATGAATGGAAAGCTTTTAATATACACTGTGGGTCTGGGCGTAGGTACTTTTCTTATAATTGCAATTTTACGAATAGTGTTTAAACGCCGACTTTCCAATATTCTTATGCTTTTTTATATGCTTTTGTTTGCACTGGCTCTTATGCTCTGTGTTAACGAAAACATTGATTTACTCCCCTTGGCTTTCGACTCAGGCGGTGTTACTACAGGTCCCATTACCGTTCCCTTTATTATGGCACTGGGTGTTGGTATTTCTAGTGTTCTGGGTGATAGAAAAAGTCAGGAAAACAGCTTCGGTCTTGTAGCTCTTTGTTCTATAGGGCCCATTCTTGCAGTGCTTGTGCTGGGCATTTTCGCCGACAATAACCTAAGCTATACCGTAAGCTATGGCTCTATAAGTGAAAATATTATAGGTGCATATCTCGAAAATGCAGGTCACGTGGCAAAAGAGGTCGCTATAGCCTTGGGGCTTATTGTTATCTTTTTCCTGCTTTGTCAGATTTTCTTTTTAAAGCTACCCAAACGTCAACTGCTGAGAATAGGTGTGGGTGTTGTATTTACATATCTTGGTCTTGTAATGTTCCTTACAGGCGTTAATGTGGGCTATATGCCTATCGGCTATAAAATCGGCACACAGCTTTCCTCTTTACACCCAGCTTTACTCACAGTTATCGGACTGGTTATGGGAATTTTAGTGGTTATGGCTGAGCCTGCCATTCACGTGCTGAATGCTCAGGTTGAAGAGGTTACAGGCGGATACGTAACAAAAAAATCTATGACGATAGGTCTTTGTATCGGTGTGGGTGCCGCCATTGCCCTCAGCGTTATCAGGATAATATTTGATTTTTCTCTGGTTTACTACATTATCCCCGGTTACTTTATTTCACTTGCTCTTTCTTTGTTTGTGCCTCCTGTGTATACCGCTATTGCCTTTGACTCAGGCGGTGTTGCCAGTGGCCCTATGACCTCAGGCTTTATTCTCCCCTTTGCTATCGGTGTATGCGTTTCCCTCCAAAGTGAAGCCGCCGTACTGCGTGACGGCTTTGGCATAGTAGCTCTTGTAGCAATGGCACCTCTTATAACCATTCAGCTTTTGGGCTTTAAGGCTATAGTTTCCAATAAGGTTAAAGAGAAACGTGCTATGAAACGAATTCTTCAGGCAGACGACGAGCAGATTATCAATTTTATGTAGGAGATAAAATTATGGCAAATACAGTAAACGAATCCTCCATCAAAAAGCTGAAAATGTTAATAACTGTGGTTGACCGTGCAAAAGCAGAGTTTTATCTTGATGTGCTCAGTCAGTTTGAAATTAACTTTCAGATGGTTACGGGCGGAAAGGGCACCGCAACAAACGAAATTGTAGATATGTTAGGACTTAATATTCATAAAGCCGTTATTATAAGTGTTGTCCGTGAGGATATGGTAGATATAGTTATGAAATGTCTTGAGGGTAAGTTCCAATCCATACGTAACGGAAAAGGAATTTCCATTGCAGTGCCGCTAACCAGTGTTATCGGTGTAAATATGTATCAATTCCTTAGTAACAACAAGCAAGGCAGGGAGGATTAATTGTGACTACTGATAATTATGAAGTTATTTTTGCTATAGTTAATACAGGCTATGCAGAGGATGCTATGCACTTAGCCCGAGAACAAGGTGCCCGTGGAGGAACCATAATAAACGGCAGAGGTGTTGCAAGAGAAGACGAAGCTGCTTTTTTTGGCATTACCATTCATGCTGAAAAGGAAATACTTATGATGGTTGTGGAGAAGAATATCAAAGACAACGTTCTGCATACCCTATACAAAAATATGGGTATGCAACAAAAGGCTCAGGGTATTGTATTCTCGCTCCCTGTTTCTGATGCAGCAGGACTTGTAAGCAAACAAGAATAAAATTAAAAACTGCCTCTTCTGACAGAAGAGGCAGTTTTTTTAACAGCTTGAGCAGTTTGCAAAGCATCTTACGATACAAGCAACTGTAGTAATTATAAGTGAAAAGAAAGTAAGCAGTGCGCCTGTAACAATGGCACCTAATACACTTGTTGCGGCAAAGCCTACACCCAACAGAACAAGGGCTGTAAACACTGCTCCTATAATACCTACAAGCAAAGTGGTCACATTAGCGCATATACATCTTTTCTGAGTATTTGAGATTGACGGTAAGGTTACTAATGATACTAAAAGGAAAAGGATAGCTACCCCAAGCACCACCCAGTAGAAAACAGGAGCAACAATTATAGTGGCTGTTACTGTGAGTATAGCAGTAATTATTCCTACAACAAGACTTGCCGCCGCCGCAAATAATACACAGTTATATCCGCATGAGCAATTTACATCAGTCATTTTTTCACCTGCACTTTCTGCAGAAAAACACATCTGCACTACATTATATGTGATTTGCACCCACTTGGTCAAAGAATACTTATCGCACCTTTCAAATAAGCCTTGCTTTTTGTTGTTTTTTTTGGTATACTTTTTGTGTATGTAGCTTCAGCACTCTGAGGTTTGACAAATAAATAGAAAAGGAAGAAAATTTATGGATAACAAAAACAGCTTTAAGCCGTATATTCCTGCTGAAAAGGTTACCCCTGAAATTACAGTTACTTCTATAATAATGGGTATTATTCTTTCGGTTGTATTCGGCGCCGCTAACGCTTATCTGGGTCTTAGAGTAGGAATGACAGTTTCCGCTTCTATTCCCGCAGCAGTTATAGCAATGGGTGTAATCCGTGTGATTATGCGCAAAAACTCAATTTTGGAAAGCAATATGGTTCAGACTGTCGGAAGCGCTGGCGAATCTCTCGCCGCAGGTGCTATTTTCACAATGCCTGCCCTTTATCTTTGGGCAAATGAGGGCATTATGGAAAAACCCAGTCTTTTAAGCATCACCATTATTGCTCTTATCGGCGGACTTCTCGGCGTATTCTTTATGATACCCCTTAGAAACGCTCTTATCGTTCGTGAGCATGGTACACTCCCCTATCCCGAAGGACAGGCATGTTCAGAGGTTATGCTTGCAGGCGAAGAGGGTGGTTCAAACGCTTCTACCGTTTTTGCAGGTATGGGCTTTGCAGCGCTCTTTAAGTTTATTATCGACGGTATTAAAGCCGTTCCCGGTGAAATTTCCCTTAACATCAAAAAGCTTTACCCCAGTGCTATAGGCACTCAGATTTATCCCGCTGTTATGAGTGTTGGTTACATCTGCGGTCCTAAGATTTCATCTTATATGTTTGCCGGCGGTGTACTTAGCTGGATGGTGCTTATTCCTATTATCGTGCTTTTTGGTTCTGATATTATTATGTATCCCAGCACCGATATGACCATCGGTCAGATTTTTGCCGAAAGTGGCGCAAGCGGTATCTGGAGTTCATATATTCGTTATATCGGTGCAGGTGCTCTTGCTGCAGGCGGTATTATAAGCCTTATTAAGTCACTTCCCCTTATTGTTCGCACCTTTGCTGACGCTATGAAGAGCATTTCTGTTAAAGGCACTGCTTCTTCACTCAGAACCGACAAGGACATCAATATGGGCATAGTGCTTGGTATGATAGTAGTTCTCACCCTTCTCGTATGGTTAGTTCCTGCTATTCCCGTATCTCCTATCGGTGCTGTTATAGTAGTTGTATTCGGTTTCTTCTTTGCAACCGTATCTTCCCGTATGGTTGGTATTGTTGGTAGCAGTAACAACCCTGTTTCAGGTATGGCTATTGCAACTCTTCTTATCGCAACACTTATCCTTAAGTTCTCAGGAACAGTAGGTGCTTCCGGTATGCAGGCTGCAATTGCTATTGGCTCTATTATCTGTATTGTTGCCGCTATTGCCGGCGATACCTCTCAGGACCTTAAAACAGGCTATCTTTTAGGCGCTACTCCATGGAAACAGCAGGTTGGCGAGGTTATCGGTGTTGTTGCCGCTGCTCTTGCTATCGGTGCAACCCTTAATCTTCTTGACTCTGCTTGGGGATTCGGCGGCGAAGAAATCGCAGCTCCTCAGGCCACCCTTATGAAGATGGTTATTGAAGGCATCATGGGCGGAAATCTTCCTTGGGGACTTATCCTTATCGGTGTTTTCATTGCCATAATTGTTGAAATATTAAAGCTTCCCGTACTTCCTGTTGCTATTGGTATTTATCTGCCTGTTCAGCTTAACGCCTGCATTATGGTTGGCGGTATCATCCGTTTCTTTGTTGATAAGATTAAGAACGACGAAAAGCGCGAAAAGGCCGTTAACAACGGTATCCTTTTCAGCTCAGGTATGATTGCCGGTGAAGGCCTTGTAGGTATTCTCCTTGCTTTGTTTGCCGTATTCGGTGTTGCTGACAAGATAGATGTTTCGGGCATGCTGAATCTTCCGCCTTGGGCATCAAACATCGGCTGCCTTGTTCTCTTCGGTCTTGTAATTCTTTCTCTTCTTTCCTTCAGCGTTTGGAAAAAAGATAAGAAAGCTGACAAATAATGAAAAAAAAGAAGATTGTTATAAATAAAAACTATCTTGTGAAAGTACCTGTGAAAAATTCTCTTATTAACTATACCACCGATAAAGACGGTATCGTTACCTTAGAAATAGAAAATACAGGTTGGGCAAACCGCATTGCTCAGAAGCTTTTTGGCAGACCTAAAATTTCCTATGTTCACCTTGACGAAAACGGAAGCTTTATTTGGCCGCTTATTGACGGCGAAACCGATATTATCGTCATAGGTGAAAAAGTTAAGGAACAATTTGGTGAAAAAGCCGAACCTCTTTATGAGCGCCTTGCTCAATTTTTCAGAATTCTTGAAAGCTATAAATTTATAAGCTTTCAAAATGATAAAAAATAACATTTTGTCCCGAAAATACATACCCTGTATTTTCGGGACATTTTATTTTTTAAAATATATGTAGCAATTATAATAGTATTGTAGTATAATTAAGAAAAATTTATTTATGGGAGATTTTACAGTGAAAATTATCGTTGTAGGTTGCGGAAAAATCGGAGCTACCATAGTTGACAGTTTAACAGCCGAAGGGCACAATGTTATAGCCATTGACAACAGCCCATCAGTAATAGAAGAAATAACCAATTTGTATGATGTAATGGGTGTTTGCGGAAATGGCGCTGACTGCGAAACACTGAGTGAGGCAGGTATTGAAGATGCTGAGCTTTTTATAAGCGTTACCGACTCAGATGAAATGAATATGCTTGCCTGTTTTCTTGCTAAGAAAATGGGGGCATCTTATACTATTGCCCGTATAAGAAACCCTGAGTATAACGATAAAAGCCTTGGCTTTATGCGACATCATTTGGGACTCGATATGGCTATTAATCCCGAACTGCTTGCCGCAAGAGAATTTTATCGTCTGTTGAAACTTCCCAGTGCCGCAAAGGTAGAAACCTTTTCAGGCAGAACCTTTGAAATGGTAGAAATAAAGCTTAAGAGCGATTCTGTGTTGGACGGACTAAGCCTTATTGAAATGCGAAAAAAATATCAGGTTAATGTACTTGTGTGCATTGTTCAGCGCGGTGACAAGGTATTCATTCCTGACGGTAATTTTATCCTTAAAAGCAATGACAGAATCGGTATAACAGGAAAACCTGCCGAGATTCTTAAATTCTTTAAGGCCTTGGGTATTATGCAAAAACAAGCTAAGGATGTTATGATTCTCGGTGCCAGCAGAACCTCTTATTATCTTGCCAAAATGTTGCTCAACGGCTCAAGTGATGTTAAAATCATTGAACTTAACCCCGAAAAATGCAAACAATTCAGCGAGTACCTCCCCGGTGCTGTAATAATCAACGGTGACGGTGCACAACAAGAGCTTCTTTTGGAAGAGGGAATAAAAAACACCGATGCCTTTGTTTCTCTTACGGGTATGGATGAAGAAAATATACTTATTTCTTACTTTGCTTCCACAATGGGCGTTCCTAAAATCATCACCAAGGTAAACCGCAAGGAATTCGTTCTTCTTGCTCAGAAATTAGGTGCAGAAAGTATAGTTACACCTCAAAACATAGTCGCTGATATTTTGGTGCGTTATGCAAGAGGACTCGAAAACACAATCGGCAGCAAAATTGAAACCCTTTATCAGCTTATGGATGGCAAGGCAGAGCTTCTTGAGTTTATTGTAAGTGCTGACTGTGACATTATCGGCATACCCTTTAAGGACCTTAATACCAAAAGCGGCACGCTTATTGCGGGAATTATCAGAAACCGCAAGGCTATTCTCCCATCAGGTGAAGATTGTCTGCAAGAAAATGATAAGGTTATAATTATTTCCTCTACCCTTGGTATGACCGAACTTTCCGATATAATAAGATAGGTGAGCCTATGAACAGAAAAATGGTTTTATTTTTAACAGGAAAGATATTACAGATAGAAGCCTTACTTCTTCTTTTTCCTGCTATTGTTTCACTGATTTATAATGAATCATCAATGTGGGCGTTTTTAGTATCCGCACTTTTCGCGGTTGCTTTAGGATTTGCTCTTACACTTATTTTCCGTCCAAAAACCGATGTTATTTATGCAAAAGAGGGACTTGTTATTGTAGCACTTGCCTGGATAGCCATGTCACTGGTAGGCGCTCTTCCCTTTTATATAAGCCGTGAAATACCATCATACATTGATGCTGTTTTTGAAATAGTCAGCGGCTTTACCACCACAGGTTCTTCTATTCTTAAAAACGTGGAGGCACTCTCTCACGGTTGTCTTTTGTGGAGAAGCTTTTCGCAGTGGATTGGTGGTATGGGTGTGCTTGTATTTGTTACTGCAGTTATCCCAAATTTGTCCGACCGTTCCATCCATATTATAAGAGCTGAAATGCCGGGTCCCATAGTTGGTAAGCTCGTACCTAAGGTAAAAAACACCTCCCGTGTTTTATATCTCATTTACATTGCACTTACCGTATTAGAAATAATACTGCTTCTTTGTGACGGACTTAACCTGTTTGAAAGCAGTGTGCTTTCCTTTTCGACTATGGCTACGGGCGGTTTTTCCATAAAAGCCGACGGAATGGCGTCTTACTCAGTATACGTTCAGTGGGTAATTACTATTTTTATGTTTTTAGCCGGTATCAATTTCAATCTTTATTATCTTTGTATTATAAAGCGTTTCTCTTCTGCTTTAAAAAGCGAAGAATTATGGACCTATATAGTTATGGTACTTGTTTCTGCCGGTATTATCACAGCAAATACACTCCCACTTTATGATAGTCTTTCCGATACAATTCGTCACAGTGCTTTTCAGGTTTCCTCGATTATTACAACCACAGGCTACGGCAGTACGGATTTTAACCTTTGGCCAAGTCTTTCAAAGGCCGTTCTGCTGATACTTATGTTTACAGGTGCCTGTGCAGGCTCTACTGCAGGCGGATTTAAACTTTCCCGCGTGGTTATTATATTTAAAACCATTAAAAAAGAATGTCAGCGACTTATTCATCCCCGTTCTATAAGAAGCGTAAAATTCGAAGGAAAGGCTGTTGACGATATTACCCGTCATGGCGTAACGGCATATCTTGGAATTTATATGCTGTGCATTTTAGGAATTTTCCTGCTTATTTCGATTGACAATTTTTCTTTTGAAACAAACTTCAGTGCGGCTGTTTCCTGCTTTAATAATATAGGTCCCGGTTTTGATGCAGCCGGCCCCTTGAGCAGCTTTGCCGATTACAGTGCTTTTTCTAAAATCATTCTTTCCTTTGCTATGCTTATGGGAAGACTGGAAATATACCCAATACTTCTGATGTTTTCAATCGGAACGTGGAGAAAGAACAGGTAAACAATATGAATTATCAGATTATTGAAAATAAAAATGCAAATATCACTTTAAAGGAAACCGTAAAAGACGGCATTATATTTTTAAATGTAAACTGGCACAGCGATGAACAGGTTATTCCAAACCGCTTTGGAATACGTTTTCGCATTCCTACTACCGACATTTATTCCACATTTTCTCCATCGCTGAGAGATTGGAGATGTCTTGACAGAAACTATTTTCCAAAGGTTACCAATGCTCGTCTTGCCTCCTGGATGCCGCTTCATCAGCTTGTTTCACTTTCAGGCAAAAACAGAATGTGTATCGCTCTTTCGGACGCCAAAATTCCTACAAGCATAACTTCGGGTGTAAGAGAGCTTGAAGCAGACAGCGAAATAACCGCCTTTTTCTTTACTCAGCCTACAAACTCCATTACCGATTACACCGCAACAATAAGAATTGATATGCGTGACATTCCATATTATGACAGCATTTATGATACTGTTAATTGGTGGGAAAATGACTGCGGATACACCCCTGCCTTTGTCCCCGAAGCAGCAAAAATGCCTGTTAATTCCCTTTGGTACAGTTATCACCAAAATCTTGAGGTTGAAAGTATTATAAGAGAATGTGTTCTTACAAAGGCTATGGGTATGGATACCGTTATTGTTGACGACGGTTGGCAAACCGACGACAGCAGCGGCGGCTACGCTTACTGCGGCGACTGGGAGCCTGCTGCATCTAAGGTGGGCAATATGAAAACCTTTATACAGCGTATTCAGGATACAGGTATGAAAGCAGTTATATGGTATTCTGTTCCTTATCTTGGAATACACAGTAAAAACTGGGAAAAATTCAAGGATATGATTCTTGATAAAACAGGCGACAACAACAGCTATTTTTCTATGGACCCCCGTTATAAAGAGGTTCGTGAGTTTCTTATTGAAACCTATAGCAACGCTATTAAAGAATGGAACTTGGACGGACTGAAGCTTGACTTTATTGACCGCTTTATGCTTGACGGAAAATCCCTTGAATATGACGAAAGAAGAGATATTCAGTCCCTTGAAGAAGCGGTTGATACCCTTATGTGCGGTGTTAAGGAAAGTCTTACTGCAATAAAGCCCGATATAATGCTTGAATTCCGTCAGACATACGTTGGACCTTCTATCAGAAAATACGGCAATATGCTTAGAGTAACCGACTGTCCTAACGATTCCTATAAAAACCGTGCAGACTCAATAAATCTTCGTCTGACTTCGGGTAAAACTGCCGTTCACTCAGATATGCTGCTTTGGCATCTTGACGACCCTGTTGAAAACGCAGCATTACAGTTTGTAAGCGCTATTTTCACAGTTCCTCAGATTTCCATGAAAATAGAAGAGCTTCCAAAAGACCATATAACAATGCTCACACATTATCTTTCTTTCTGGAAACAGTGGAGAGAAGTACTGATTGATGGTAAACTGACTGCAGATAACCCTGAAATGAACTATACTGTTGCCGCCTCTACTTTAGGCAACAAATCGGTAATTGTTCCATACTGTAACGTGATAACTCAGGTTAAAACCGATACGGCCGTTATTCTGAATGCCACAGGATTTGATTTTGTTTCGGTACAGGGCGCAAAGAACAAAATTTACAAGGTAGTAAGCTGTATGGGCGAAACACTCTCAGAGGGCAAAATTGAGGCCGATATTCAGCAAATCAGCGCTCCACTTTCTGCTCAGATATTTATTTCTTAAAATACAAAACGGTAGGATATTTTATCCTACCGTTTTCCCTATTCCCTATTCCCTAGAGCCTAGTCCCTAGTTCCTAGTTCCTAACAAACCTATTAACCTTTTTACCCTTTACACCGGGTTTCACGGCAAAGAGTGCACCTGAGAGATTTTCCTCTCTTATAATTCTTCCGTGAGCCGCACTTGTTATAACAAGTGTGTCAAGATTTTCTCCCGCAAAGGCACAACAGGATGGCTGGGTTGCGGGAAGTGCTATTTCCTCCAACACCTTGCTTGTAGATGGATCAAAGCAAATAACCTTACCTACACCCCACAAGGCTGTCCAAAGATTGCCGTTTTCATCAATACACATACCATCGGGGGAGCCTTCCTTATACTCAAACACGGTACGGCGATTAAATATATTCCCCTTGCCATCAAAATCAAAACAGTCGGTTTTATATGTATGGGTATCGGTATAATAGAGCAATCCCTTATCTAAATCCCAATCAAGACCATTGGAATTACCCACCTTATCAAACAGCTCGGTTAACGTACCATTGCCGTCAAGTCGGTAAAAAGCACTTGAGAAATCATAGCTTATTGTACCGCCGTACACTCTGCCGTCAGGGCCTACCTTACCCTCATTAAAACGATTACCCTTTAGTATCTCAGGAACGCAAAATGGTTCGAAATTACCATCCGTAATCTCATAAATTCCCTTTTGAGCACCGCAATAGATTTCACCTTTTTCGCCAAGAAATATAAAGCCTATCTGTTGAGGCATAACCCTGTCCTCAACGCTGCCTGTTTTTAAATCAACAGTACGAAAACGTTTGCCGAGTATGTCGGTCATATAAAGCTTATTTCTTCTGTCATCCCAAACAGGACCCTCTCCTACTATAGTAAGAGCATCTGTTATAACCTCTACCTTCATATATATCATCTCCTAAATAAATAGTATCAAAGGTATTAGATAATGTCAATGAAAAAACCGCGTAAAAACGCGGTTTTCAATTAATTATTCTTCATCAAGAGTTGCTATAGCAGCTTCTTCTAACTGTGCATCATAAGAAAGAACAGGCTTAACATCTTTTTTCTTGATTTTTCTGCTTACATAGTTATTTGTAATCTTCATAACAAGCGGGAAGAGAACAACTACACCGATAAGGTTGGGTATCATCATGAGACCATTGAAGGTATCGGAAATATCCCAAGCAAGTGAAGAAGAAAGCACTGCACCGAAGATAACTGTTATAACGTGAATTATTCTGAATATAACGGTTGTTTTTGCACCGAAAAGATATTCCCAAGCTTTTGAACCGTAGTGTGACCAGCCGAGAACGGTAGTGAAAGCAAAGAGGAACATAGCGATAGCTATAAATCTCTGACCGATATTGCCCCAAGGGAATACATAATTAAATGCACCACCAACAAGAGTTGCATCGGTAAGACCTTCTGCTATTTGACCGGTTGCAACATTGAATGCACCGCCTTCAAGACCACCGGAGGTAAGTACAACAAGAGCAGTCATTGTACATACAACCATTGTATCGGCAAATACCTCAAAGATACCCCACATACCCTGTTTTACAGGCTCTTTAATGTTAGAGTTGGAGTGAACCATAACAGAGGAACCAAGACCGGCTTCGTTCGAGAATACGCCACGCTTAAAGCCGTTGGTCATAGCTATAATAACACCGCCGATACCGCCGCCTACGAATGCTTCGGGACTGAAGGCATTAACGAAAATAGCCTTGAAAGCAGGGATAATAGCCTGATAGTTAATACCGATAATAATAAGAGAACCTGCTACAAAAAGAACAACCATAAAGGGAACGATTTTTTCAGCAACAGAAGCAATTCTCTTAAGACCGCCAAGGGTAATAAGAGCAGTAAGAGCCATAATTACAACGCCGATAATGATATTATAAAGAGAAACGCCACCCATAACCTCAATAGCAGAGAGAGCCTTTACATCAAAGGCAGCAGCTACATTGGCTACGATTTTGTTTACCTGACCCATACTTCCGATACCAAAGGAAGCAAGCATTGTAAAGATACAGAAAAGAACAGCAAGGATTTTACCTATCCATTTACAACCCTTTTTGGCACCAAGACCATCAGCAAGATAGTACATTGCACCGCCGGACCATTCATCCTTAGAATTCTTTCTGCGGAAATACATACCGAGAACGTTTTCGGAATAGTTGGTCATCATACCAAAGAAAGCAGCAACCCACATCCAGAATACAGCACCTGCACCACCGATACAAATAGCAGCGGCAACACCCGCAATATTACCTGTACCTACAGTTGCGGCAAGAGCAGTACAAAGAGCCTGGAAAGGAGAAATTGAACCCTTTTCCTTACTGTGACCGATTACGTCCTTTTTGAAAAGACTTCCTATAGTCTGCTTCCACCAGTGTCCAATACGAGATACCTGAAACACCTTGGTAACCAATGTCATGAGAATACCGGTACCGATAAGAAGTATAAGTCCGGGAATTCCCCAAACGACGCCGTTTATTTCGCCGTTTATTTGCGCGATTTTGTCTAACATTTTTTCTTCCTCCTTAGACTTTTGTCTAAAATAAAAACTGCCTTCACTATTGCAAAGACAGCTCCGGAGCAAAATAACCCAATTAGGCTATTTTGTTTAGCTCTGTCCTTTTGCCTGAGAGATTTGGGCTTTTGCCCTTTCACCTTCGGCATCCAATCTAATGGACTTCTCCAGAGTGCCATCCGCTTACAGTCTTTTCGGTTACCCGAGCCTGAGAGTGTTACTCCTTCGGCAGCAGAGCTTTTCCTGCAAGTTTCTCTTGGCTTTTTAAATTTACCTGTACATTATAATACAATATAATCTATTTTGCAACAAAAAATTTATAAATTATTAATATTTGTTTACTTTAGAATAAAAAAACAGTTGAAAGCACAAGCGTTTTGTGAGATAATAATACATATTTCAAAAAAGAGGTTATTATAAGTGTATACTTTAAAAATTCCCAAAAACTATAAATCTCTGCTTTCCCTAAGACAAACTGAGGTTGCTATTAAAAAGGTTAAGGACTTCTTTGAAAGGGACCTTGCTATTGAGCTTGGCCTTATCCGCGTTTCCGCCCCCCTTTTTGTTGACGAAAACAGTGGTATGAACGATACCCTTAACGGCACAGAGCGTCCTGTGGCTTTTGATATTAAAGATACAGGTCACACTATGGAAATTGTTCATTCTCTTGCAAAGTGGAAAAGAGATGCTCTTTCCCGATATGGATTTTGTCGCGGCGAAGGGCTTTATACCGATATGAATGCCATAAGACGCGATGAAGACCTTGACAACATTCATTCGGTTTTTGTTGACCAGTGGGACTGGGAAAAGGTTATTGACAAAGCAGACCGCAACATTAATACTTTAAAAGCTAACGTAAAGGCTGTTTATGCAGCACTTAAGCATACCGAAACATATATTGCAGAGGAATATGATTTTATCGACCGCTTTTTGCCTGAGAAAATCTTTTTTATAACCACACAAGAGCTTTACGATTTATACCCAAATCTTACTCCCAAAGAAAGAGAACATGCTATCGCTAAAGAGCACGGCGCTGTGTTTATTATGCAAATTGGCGGTGCTCTCAATAATGGTGAGCTTCACGACGGCAGAGCGCCCGACTATGATGACTGGACCCTTAACGGTGACATTATCGTTTATTATCCTGTGCTTGATATAGCCTTAGAGCTTTCCTCTATGGGTATAAGGGTTGATGAAGATGCATTACTTCGTCAGCTCGAAATCAGAGGAGTGAGTGAGCGAAAAGAACTTCCTTTCCATAAGGCACTTCTTGAAAGCAAACTCCCCTATACCATCGGCGGCGGAATAGGTCAATCGAGAATGTGTATGTTCTTTTTAAGAAAAGCACACATCGGTGAAGTTCAGTCTTCTTTCTGGCCCGAGGAAATGATTAAAGAATGTAAAGAAAATGGAGTAGAAATATTATAAAAGAAAACCGAGTCAATGACTCGGTTTTTTCTTAGTCTTGTAATAATGGCAACTTCTCGGGAGGGCTGTTCTTAAGTTCACTAAGCAGCTCACTGAGTGAGCCTATTGCAAGAGCAATTCTTTCATCAGCCGCACCGTAGTAAATTCTGATTTCATCCTTTTCTTCGTCTGCTATTGCACCGCAGGAAAAGGTTGTATTTCCGGATCTTCCGTAAATCTCGTAATCCTCATTAGGTGTAAGAATCGGCTTATCAAGAATACCTTTAATCTTTGTGGGGTCGTCTAAATCAAGAAGAATTGCAGACAGGCTGTAGCACCACTCTCTGTTTTCCTTATACACACCGTGAATAATCTCTAACCAGCCATCCTTTGTCTTAATAGGAGGTGTAGGTCCTACCTTATAGTTAGCATAGGACATACAAGGATAAAGCAGAGGTCTGTGCATTCCCCAGAATTTAAGGTCGGGAGAATAAGAAATCCACATTCCGTGGGTAGTATCGTCATCAAGGCTATGTCCGGGCTCACACACTCTGACAACGCTATAAGGACGGTCAATTCTTGCATACATACCATTAATCTTTTCAGGGAAAAGACAGGGCACACGGTTTGGGGGAAGCGCTATACACTCAATCAACTCGGCTGTTTTGAAATCTTTAGTTTTGAAAAGCAGATCTCCGGGGCCTATTCCTCTTCCAACGGGAGGACGTATCTGTGCAGGACGAACAATATAATATGTATCGTCTATTTTTGTTACTCTGGGGTCAATTACCCAGCCATCATAGATGCCCTTCGCCCCGTTTGTCCAGTCGATAGTTTTGAAAAGAGGTTCGGGGTTAATATCAAAATTAATTCCATCCTCACTCATTGCAACATGGATACCTGTAAGATTACCATCTTCGGTTTCCTCTTTATAAATAGCTGCAATAAGCAGAAGATATTTCCCTTCAAACATTATCTGACCGCAGTTAAAAACCGATACTGCAGGTACGGGGAAATTCTCAGCAGTTATAATAGGGTTGTCTTTATAGCGATGCATTATATATTCTTCGCCACGAAAATTTTCTATCATTTTTCTTCACCTCATGCTTAGTTTATCATAAAAAATCAGATTTAACAATGAACAATACCGACTAAAAACAGACAACGCCGTTATAAATAACGGCGCCGTCTGTTTAAAAAGGGGATAGGGATGAATAGGGGGGCAAATTAAAAAATTGTAAGCTGTGGGTTTAATGTGTTTTTAGTTACTTTTATTTTAATTTCAACACAATTTTCATTCTCGCTCTGCTTATATTTTACGGGAATTCCCGCACTGCTTACGCTGTCAATCATCTGTTTTATACTGTTTATAAGAAACTTCGTATCCTTTATGGGCGGAAGCTTTTTTTCTTTTATTTGTATTTTTTCTTCTTTTGGTTTTTCCTGTTTTTTATTGGGCTCGATAATTTTACTAAGTTCTCCCGTAGTCATAGAAAGAGCTGAGGCAACATAAGAAATACCATATTTTTCATTTAGTGCCGTAAGTTCCTTTTCATCAAACTTTACAGCCGACAGGCTTTCTGCCGCACGGAAAAGGGTTTCGTCCTCAAAATCAGTAACAATACAAGGAATTTTATTAAGACCCGCCATAATGGAAGCCTTAACACGTCTTTCCCCGCTTATAACTCTATATCCGTATTCACCGGGAGCTACGGTAACAGGAATTAAAAGTCCATTCTCCCTTATACTCTCGCTAAGCAAAAAGAGCTTATATCTGTCCTCTTGTGCATTTGACTTTAGGGGAGGTATTATTTCGGCAGGATTTAAAAAAACAAGCTTTGTTGAGTTCATTTTTTCCTCCTTGCAACCGACTTATCTTTTGCAAATATATATTACCATAGCCTGTCCTTTTTTCCAAGAAAAAGCCATCGACAAAAAAAGCTGTGATTTTTCATAAATCACAGCTTTTACCATTGTTTTCAGTATTTTTTTGCCAAACTATGTAACAAAAACAATTATTTTGCGAACTTTTCATTTACTTTAGGGGAGATTTTGAGATTTTTCCTGATGGTCTTGGATACTTAGGTGGTGTAGGCGATAGTTTTTTTACATCTACAATAGTTCTGTCACCAAGCATTTGTTCCTGCTCAAAGTATATCTTGGTTTCTCCACCGCCAAGAAGAGCTATAGCTCCCTTTGCCTCTTTTACCTCTTCATTACCTGCAGGGCCCTTTAGAGCTATAAAATGACCGCCTTTTTTAACAAATGGCAGACAGTATTCGCTCAGCACATTCATATTTGCCACTGCTCTGGATACCGCAAAGTCATATTTTTCTCTATACTCAGGCTTTCTTCCTCCCTCTTCAGCACGAAGATGAACAATCTGAGCATCAGCTTCTATTTCCTTTAACACTTCCGAGAGAAAAACAAGGCGTTTATTAAGTCCGTCAAGAAGAGTGAGCTTTATATCCTCTCTCACAATTTTAAGCACAACACCGGGAAAACCTGCACCTGTGCCAACATCTATAACCGCAGCTTCCTGAGGTAAATTTACATTTTTAAAGAAGAGTATACAATCATAAAAATGCTTCCATACCACTTCATCCGGGTCGGTAATAGCAGTGAGATTCATTTTTTCATTCCACTCTACAAGCAAATTTGCATAAATATTAAGCTTTTTAACTGCCTTTTCATCAAGAACTACACCTATTTTTTCACATGCAGGTATAATTTTTTCTATAGGAAAATCTATCATTTAATTTTCTCCGTTTTTATATTTTTCAAGAAAAATAAGCAACACCGAAATATCTGCCGGGCTAACCCCTGATATGCGGGAAGCCTGTCCGATATTTTCAGGTCTTATTTTACTAAGCTTTTCTACCGCCTCAAGACGCAGACTGCCCACCTGAGCATAGTCAATATTTTCAGGAATGCGTTTTCTTTCAAGCCTGAGCATTTCTTCAACCGCTGATTTTTGACGGGCGATATAACCTTCATACTTAATTTCGGTTTCGATTTTCTCCCTTACATCTATGGTAAGGCAGGGACGCTCTTTATCCCAGGAAGAAAGTGCATCATAAGAAAGCTGAGGTCTTTTTATAAGCTCGGCAAGACGCATACCCGTTGTCATAGGTGCCGTCCCAACCGACTGAAGATATTCATTAAGGGACTGACAAGGTGCAATTGTGGTAGCTTTAAGTCTGGCTATTTCCGTTTCCTTTTGCTCTTTTCTTAAAAGAAAAGCATCCCAGTCCTTATCGCCTATAAGTCCCAGTTTTCTGCCCGTCGGCATCATTCTCTCATCTGCATTGTCCTGTCTGAGCAAAAGTCTGTACTCGCTTCTTGAAGTCATCATTCTATAGGGGTCGGAACACCCCTTTGTCACAAGGTCATCAATAAGGGTTCCTATATAGCTGTCGGTTCGGGAGAAAACAAGAGGCTCCTTACCCTGTATTTTCAGAGCGGCGTTAACACCTGCAACAAAGCCCTGTACTGCCGCCTCCTCATATCCCGAAGAACCATTAAACTGACCTGCACCGTAAAGTCCCGAATGTTCCTTTATTTCAAGTGTATAGGAAAGAGCAAGAGGGTCAATGCAATCATACTCAATCGCATAAGCATTTCGCATTATTTTTACATTTTCAAGGCCCTTTATGGTTCTGTAAAACTTAATTTGAACCTCTTCGGGTAAAGATGAGGACATACCCTGTAAATACAGTTCCTCGGTATTCTTACCGCAAGGCTCAATAAACAAAAGATGCCTTTTTTTGTCGGCAAAACGAACGATTTTGTCTTCAATACTGGGACAGTATCTCGGGCCGACACCCTCAATATCACCGCTGTAAAGAGGTGAACGGTCAAGATTTTCTCTGATTACCGCTTCGGTATCGTTGTTTGTGTATGCAATATAGCAAACACTGCTATTATCAATATCTTCTGCATTTGTAGAAAAACTAAACGGTGTTATTTCACTGTCGCCATACTGAATTTCAAGCTCACTGAAATTTATACTTGCCCTGTCCACTCTTGCAGGTGTACCTGTTTTAAAGCGTCTTAAGGGAAGTCCGAGATTTTTGAGAGATTGAGCCAAATCCATAGAAGGCGCAAGACCGTCAGGACCGCTGTTATAGTTAACTTCACCTACATAAATTTTACTTGCAAGGAAGGTTCCCGTTGCAAAAATAACCGCTTTGACGGTATATCTCGCCCCAAGCTTTGTTGTTACATCCCAGAAATCGCCGTTTTTCGCAACATCTATTACCTCAGCCTGTTTAACATCAAGGTCTTTTTGCAATTCAACAGCGTGTTTCATATATTCGGAATAATTACGCCTGTCAATTTGTGCTCTGAGTGAATGGACGGCAGGGCCTTTACCACGGTTAAGCATACGGCTCTGAATGGTGTTTTTATCAGCCGCCTTGCCCATCTCACCGCCCAAAGCATCAAGCTCTCGCACAAGGTGTCCTTTAGCCGTTCCGCCAATGGAGGGGTTACAAGGCATATTACCTATCCAGTCCATAGTTACGGTAAACATAACGGTGCTACAGCCAAGACGCGCAGCAGCAAGGGCAGCCTCAATACCTGCATGACCGCCGCCTATAACCGCTATATCAAATTCATCTGCTTTATAAGTAATCATAATTACAGCACAGGCACCCTTCTTGTTGTATAGGTATATGTATAAAGACAGTAATCATTAACCGCAGAGGTTTTTGACAAAACATTTGAATATTTATCATAGGTATATCTCACGGTACTTACCATCCCGTTATCTGCTGTTCTTGTTTCCTTTTCCACCTTACTGCCATTATATACATAATCGGTAATAACTGTATATGAGTCAGAAAGTGTTATTTCCTTTGTCTGCATACAACGCTCTTTTTCAAAAATATACTGAGTTTCGCTTACAGCATTATTTTCTTCGTCAAAAACAGTGCTGAGCGCCAGCGTGCCCTGAGTATAGGTATATACAGTTTTACTAAAGAGCTTACCTTCCGTACCCTCATTTATTTTTTCAATAAGGAGACCATCAGCATAAGAATATTTTACGGTATCAAAAAGGATATCGTTATAATAGTTCTCTACCTTCTCTATCTGTCCGTCCTTATTATAAGTGTATATCTTATGGGAATACTTTAAATCTCCGTTATATTGCTCGGTTTTTTCAATCTTTCCCTGTTTATTGTAATAGCTTATTTCTTTATTGCCAAGGGTGTCGCTCATAACACACTTTTCTACCACAGTCACCTTTTTAAGAGGCACTACATTAAGAAAGGTGAGTACCAATGCAAAAATCAGTACAAGTACCAGCGCCCCTTTCAAAAGAGGGTTTTTCAAAAACCTTTTATAATTAAATTTTATTTTTTTGGTTTTCACAGCATCTTTATTAATGTGAAATCCGTTATAGCTATTCATAACTCTTACTCCTATTTACCAACACAGAATTTTCTGAATATTTCCTCGGTTACGGTTTCTGTTGCCCGTTTTCCCGTCATTTCATAAAGACAGGCAAGAGCCTCGTCTACACATACCCCAACTGCATCGGGAGTAACACCCGATTTTATGCAGTTTAATGCCTCGTTTACACAAAGCATAGCTCTGTTAGCTAAATCCCGTTGTCGCTCACTTATGAGCACCGCACTGTCGGGACTGAGATTTTCGGTTGCCGTAACCCTTGCAACAGCATCCTTAAGGGCGTCTATTCCCTGTCCTAATTTTGCTGACATTCTTACAATTTCGGTTCCCTTTGCAAAATCGCCTATAATCTCTTCACCCAAATCGCATTTGTTAATTATTACGATAAGAGGCTTATCCTTACATTCTTCGAGGAGCTTTATATCCTCGTCTGTGAGCTTGTCATTTGCACAAAATACCGCTAAAACAAGCTGAGCGCTTTCAAGTCGCTGTCTTGCAAGACTGACTCCTACACTCTCAACCTCGTCATTGCTTTCTCTTATTCCTGCAGTATCAGCAAGATGCAGGGGCACTTCCCCCAACATAACGGTTTCTTCTATAACATCACGGGTAGTACCTGCAACATCCGTTACAATAGATTTTGTCTGTCCGCTAAGTAAATTCATAAGGGTGGATTTGCCTACATTAGGTCTGCCTATTATTACGGTTTCAATTCCCTCACGCAAAACTTTACCCGCATCGTACTCACTAAGCATTTTTTCAAAAGATAAAGCCACACAGGACAGTTCACGAATAAAGGTTTCTTCATTAATTTGTCCTATATCCTCCTCAGGATAATCACAATACGCGGCAATACTTGCAGCAGCAGAAACAAGTTTCTCCTCAATAGCATTAAGCTGTTTTGATACACCGCCGCCGTGAACGCTCTGAGAAATTCTAAGTTCACTGGTGTTAGAAGCCTTAATAAGTCCCATAACACTTTCGGCTTTTACAAGGTCCATTTTGCCATTTAAAAAAGCACGTTTTGTAAATTCACCCGGCTGAGCAAGTACAGCACCCGCAGTCAGCACTGCCCTTAAAACCTCCTTAACAAGAAGGGTTCCGCCGTGGACAGAAAGCTCTACAACATTTTCTCCCGTATAGCTTTTAGGCGCAACAAACTTAAGTGCAACTGCCTCATCTATACGCTTTTCACCATTTCTTACCTCACCGAAAAGTGCACAATATCCCGATATATCCGAAATTTTCTTTCCCGAAACGCTCAAAAAAACCTTATCGGCTATATCAAAAGCCTCGGTTCCCGAAATCCTTATAATACCCACAGAGCCCTCCCCCAAGGAAGTAGCTATAGCGGCAATAGTTCTTTCTGCCATAGTATCACCTGCCTATTCGATTTATTTTACCACACAAAGAGGCATATTGCAATAAATTTTAAAGGTATAACTTTTTTGTTTTTTCGCCAAAAATAGTTATTTTTCACTGCAGGGATGCGACATTTTATTCACCTTACTTGATTTATAATGTATATAGCCAAAAATATGGAAGGTGTAAAAATGAAGGATTCTGCAACTATTATAAAACAAAAATTTAAAAAGGTACAAATGAGCACAAGCCTTACAGGACATGAGCTGATTATTGAGGCTGTAAAACACATTATCTTTTTGGTATGCGGTATATTCACATCAAGTGTATCGGTAACAGGAAAATATTTACCCTTTGGCATTTCGGTAGCGGCGGGCTGTCCATACATATATATGCCATCGGCAAGTCTTGGTGCGATAATCGGCTCTCTTTTTCCCACTACCGACCAAAGTGGATTTCGTTATATCGCCGCAATTATTGCGGTTATGGCAATACGGCTTCTGACATCAAAGATTCGGTTCACTAAGGAAAATCCCCTGTTTGCCTCCTTTATTTCTGTGCTTACCGTATTTTTTACAGGAGTTGCAGTTCTAAGCGGAATAAAGGGCGGTGTAGCCTTTGCCTTTATGGAAGCTTTGCTTTCGGCAGGAGGAGCATATTTTATTCACTCGGGAGCAAAACGTATACTTAATAACGATACAGGGCTTTCAACTCCTCAGCTAACCTCGGTTATAATTACAATATCACTTGTTCTGTCGGGCGTCAGCGCTATTGCACCCGGAGGAATTAGTATCGGACGGATTATTTTTGTGTTTTTTATTCTTCTTGCCGCACGACAGGCAGGGGCAGGAACAGGTGCTATTATAGGGGTTTGTGCCGCCTTAAGCTCTGCACTCTCGGCCGCCACTACACCTGTTACGGTAATGCTTAGCTTCGGTGGACTTATGGCAGGAGTTTTTGCCGACATAGGTAAAATCGCCGAGGTGTTCGGATTTCTTTCTGCCGCGATTATCGGGGCTGTACTTGGAGGTTTTTCTCTTGATACTGTAGGAATTCTTATTGAAGCCATACTTGGCTGCGCTATTTATTTGTTAGTGCCTAAAACGGTACTGCGAAGTATGGGGAAAATTTTTGCCGCAAAGGTAACGGTTATCCGTCCTGACGGACTAAAAAAAGCCCTCACAATGCGACTTTCCTTTGCGGGACAAGCATTAAAGGACGTTTCTGCTACCGTTGAAAATGTATCTGCACAGCTTTCAAAAATCAATTCCCCCGACTTTAAAACAGTTCTTACAAAAATAGAAAATGAAGCCTGCAACGGCTGTTCGCTTCGCGTTCACTGCTGGGAAGCAAAGCATAGCCAAACCTTAGAGGCAGTTCTTGCTGTGACTAAGGCAGTAAGAAGCGGAGAAACGGCACCCGAACGCTTTCTTGACGAGGAATTTAAATGCAGATGTATACGGCTTAGTAAAATGTGTACCTGTGTTTACAAATACTACAGCGAATATGCTGCCGCAATTTCGGCAGAAAAAAGAATTGATGAGGTAAGAAGCGTTGTAACCGACCAGTTTTCAGGCCTTTCTTCTATGCTAACTTCTCTTTCAAAGGAGTTTGAAACCGATGAAAGATACGACACCTTAGCCGCCGCAAGAATTGCAGGGGCACTCAAAAATATTGATATTGTTGTAAGCGAATGTGGTGTAAAGCTTGATAAAAACGACCGAATGACCGTAGATATATGCATCAAAAACGCCTCAAACATCGTTCTTAACCGAGCAGATATTATGCAAACCCTCTGCATTGCCTGTGACCGAGATTTTGACCCACCCTGTATAACCCATTCAGGAAAGTGTGCATACATTACAGTCAGTGAACACGCACGGCTTACTGCCGATGTGGGTGTTAATCAGATAGGCTCGGGAGGAAACGTTATATGCGGTGATGCTTACGATTATTTCTTTGACGGCAAGGGACGGCTTATTCTTATACTTTCCGATGGTATGGGAACAGGCGGAAGAGCCGCAGTTGACGGTGCTATGGCAAGCGGTCTTATGAGCCGACTTATAAAGGCAGGCTTTGAATTTGACGCTGCTTTAAAGATACTTAACTCCGCAATGTTGTTTAAGTCAACCGATGAATCTCTTGCAACAATAGATATAATAGCCGTTGACCTGTTTACAGGAAAAACTCAGCTTCTTAAAGCGGGGGCGGCACCCACAATAGTAAGAAGAAGCGGCAAAGCCGCCAAGGCTCAAAGCACCTCACTTCCCGCAGGAATTCTTCGTGGTGTTGCATTTGACAGAGCAGTTATAACACTTAAAACACAGGACATTATCCTTATGATGTCGGACGGTGCCGTAAGCGAAGGCACCGACTGGATAACTGCAGAGCTTGAAGGCTGGGGGGATGGTAGTGCACAGGCTCTTGCGGAGCGTATTTCGAAATGCGCAAAGCGACGCAGAACCGATAAAAAAGAAGACGACATAACCGTTCTTGCGGCAATCATTAAAAAAAGTTAACAAGCATAATAAAGAACCGCTGTGGGAACTCCCACAGCGGTTAAATTTTTAAATATTATCGTAAAGACCTTTATCCATAAGAGAGGTAATTGCACTGACTACAGCTTCCTTATCCTCTTTATAGGTAACGCCGTACCATTTATCCTCAGCCACCAGAACTCTTACCTTCTTTTCGCCACTTTCGATAAGCTCACCCACAACACTGGGAAGGAAGTATTCTGATTTAGGAACTCGGAGATTTTCATCAAGGAATTCCTTGAAGCCTTTCTCAAGATATCCGAAAATATCAGGTGTAAAGCCCCACATATTCATTGATACAACGGTATCAGGGGACATAGCAGTCCAGCTTTCACCGTCAAGGGTATAACGGCAGTTTGCATCAATTTTGGTTCTTTCCACAACCTCGGTGAGAAAGCCGTCCTTCTCAGAACAAATACCTCTTGATACAGTTCCGTTTTCGGTAAGGGTATTAACAAGACGGAAGCCCACCATACCGAACTCGCCTGTTTCCTCCTTTAAGTAATCATACATCTTTGAGAAAGCTGTTTTTCCGTAATAGTCATCAGCATTAACAACTGCAAAGGGGGTGTCAACTACATCTTTACAGCAAAGAATTGCGTGACCTGTTCCCCAGGGCTTTGTCCTGTCCTCAGGTGCGGTATAGCCCTCAGGCAGAGCATCTATTTCCTGAAAAACATACTCAACCTTTACCTTTTTGGCAATACGCTCACCAACAAGTCTTTTGAAATCCTCTTCTATTTCGTGCTTTATTACAAACACAATTTTATCAAAGCCGGCTTCAATAGCATCATAAACCGAAAAGTCAAGTATAACCTCTCCGTTTTTGCCAATAGGCTCAAGCTGTTTTAATCCTCCGAAACGGCTGCCCATACCTGCTGCCATAACTACAAGTGCTGCGTGAAAACTCATTTTTCTGTTTCTTCCTTTCTGTCAGGGGCCTTTAAGTGTGCGTTAGCTTTTGCATCAAAGCCCTCTGTACTCTCTTTCATAAATAAAATTTTTATTGTCATAAGAATAAGCTTGAAATCGAGGAATATTGAATACTGTTCAATATATATTAAATCCATTTTAAGCTTATCCTCAGGAGTTGTATTGTATTTACCGTAAATCTGAGCATATCCCGTAAGTCCGCCTTTAACACGGTGGCGAAGATTGAAGTCAGGATATTTCTGTGTATACTCATAAACATTTTCAACTCTTTCGGGACGCGGTCCCACAAGGGACATATCACCGAAAAGGATATTAAAGAACTGAGGAAGCTCATCAATTCTGAATGGACGGATAATTTTACCTACAGGGGTAATTCTGTCGTCGTCATTCTCTGCCTTTTTTGCACCGTCCTTATCGGCATCCACTATCATAGAACGGAATTTCAGCACATTGAAAATCTTACCGTCCTTTGTAACGCGGTTCTGTTTAAAGAATACGGGGCCCTTGTCATAAAGCTTAATAGCAAGAGCCACTACCAGCATTATGGGAGAAGTAATAACAATACCAACTACCGATACAAAAATATCAACCGCTCTTTTAATAAGCTCCTGTTCAAGACGAAGCCCACGGTTTCGGCACATCATAATGGGAGTGTCGAAAATCTGTATCTGGTCGGAGTTTCTTATAATAACATCCGCACTGGAGGGCAGTACATAGGTACGCTTTGATTTAGCATAACAGTAACGGAGAAGCTCACTCTTCTTTTCCTTTTCTATATCACAAAGCAGTACCGCCTCAAAGCCGTCTATAATTTCCTTTATTTCCTCAACACTCTTTCGGTTGACAGAAACGCCTCTTTCAATATTAAAACGGTCGGGAATTTTGGAAACCTTGCGGATAATAGCTGTTCCCTCTTCATCATCAGCAAAAACAGCAATCATTCTTCTTGCAGGGTAAAGTCTGAAATATATAGTGTTGGCACAGGTTGTACCTATTACAGCTATAGCAATCTGGTAAATAAAGCCCCATACATAAGGCAGCAAATCAATAAGTTGTCTTGCTATAAGGCAAAGCTCAAGATACATTATAACATTTGTAAATACAGCCGCAAGGCAAAGACTGTAGGTTACCTCATGCAGTCGGTTAACACCGATTTTAAAAGCACCATACAATTCGGAAAACAAAACAAGTATAAGCAGATAAGAAAAAGCTACCACAAAGTTACTGCCCCAGGAATAGAGAAAATCTCCGTAAAATCGATACCATATATTCATAAATCCCAAAGCCATAGCCGCTATAATCATAAATTTAACTATAAACATTATGGTTTTTCTAAGCTTCATTAAAATATTCATTTTATTACCTCTGATTTTGAGTTAAAAATAGATTTATTTTACTATATATTAGTATATATCATTCCTCGATTTTGTCAAGTAAAGGTTGGTTTATCTATGCTTTGTCTACTTTTAAAAAAGCCTATAAAAAGAAAACTTTTCAAAAGAAAACCAAAAGTGCATTATGACCTATACAGCACCGACTGGGGTGAGATATGCGTTTACAGGCTTTATTACACAAAAAACTGTAAAAAATATGAGCAAAGGCTACAAGCTGTCGTGCCACATAATATTTATACTCCCCATAGCAGTATTCCCGAAGAATACCTACAAAAGCTATCTTTACAAATTCTAATTAAAAAACTAAAAAAAGAGCCAAACAAAACAGTATGCATTAGCTGTGACAATATAAGTGAAGAAGAACTAATCGAAATCTGCGCTCTGTCAAAAATGGTTTATTTTGTAGGGCAGCGACTTCCGGAGTTTGCACATAACGTATACAAAAAAACAGGCATAATGCCAATACTCTCTTCCCACAGGGTAGATGCTGATTTTTACAGCGAAACGCCCTGTTGTTATAACGCAAATTTACCCGCACAGCTTCTTTCTATCTGTCCTGAGGAATTCTCACTTATTCTTTTCGCAGGGCTTTTATACAGAGAAAACGGCAGATTAATAATTTAATCTGCCGTGTATTATTATAATTTTTCAAGCACCTCTACTGCCTTATCCATAACAGATACATCTGCTTTTTCGATACAGCCGTTATCTACCATAACTGCATTATCGGGATTTATAGGCATTTCTGCAAGGAGAGGAACTCCAAGCTCTTCGGCAACACTTTGAGATTTTCCTTCACCGAAAAGACGAATTTTCTTATCACAGTCGGGACACTTAATATAGCTCATATTTTCAATTATGCCAAGCACAGGAATATTCATCATTTCAGCCATTTTATACGCCTTTTTAACTATCATTGAAACAAGGTCCTGAGGAGAGGTTACAATGATAACTCCGCTAAGGGGCAGGCTTTGGAAAACGGTGAGAGGAACGTCGCCTGTTCCGGGAGGGCAGTCAACAAACATATAGTCAACATCATTCCAGATAACATCGCTCCAGAACTGCTTTACAGCGCCTGCAATAACAGGGCCTCGCCATACAACAGGTGCCTCACTATCTTCAAGAAGAAGATTAATGGACATAAGCTTTATACCGCCCTTTGTAACGGCGGGGAAAATACCCAAATCGTTACCCTCTGCTCTTTCATTTACTCCAAATGCCTTTGGAATGGATGGACCTGTAATATCAGCATCAAGAATAGCAACCTGTTTACCCTTATTTCTCATAGCAACGGAAAGTAAGGAGGTAACCATTGATTTACCCACTCCGCCTTTACCGCTTATTACACCAATGACTTTTTTAATATTATTAAGCTCATTGGTAGGCTCAATAAGGCT
>CAJGBV010000019.1 GCA_904501755.1 Clostridiaceae bacterium
AAAACAGAAATATTCTATGCCAAGTTTTTTCATAAATTCGAAGCCCGCGTCAACCTTTGCTTTTGCATGAGCCATGGTGCCTTTTTCGGCTCCAAAGGATTTATCCCCTGTATCACGGCCAAACATATCGGTACCTGCAGCACAAAGATTGTGCCACCACGCCATAGCAAAGGGCAGATGTTCACGCATCGGTTTGCCCATTATAATACGGTCGGCATCATAATACTTAAATGAAAAGGGATTCTTACTGCCAACGCCTTCATACTTAATTATTGGAATAGTGGAAAAAATTTCAGCCATTTTTACACCTCATTTTATTTTTTTAAACAGATTTTTAAGTGTTGGATAGATTTCTTTAAATTTATTATATTGCGTTTCATAGCGTGCATTTATTTTAGTATCAGGAGTTATTGATTTATTAATCTTTACGAATTTAGCAGCACACTCCTCTACATTGTCAAACTCGCCACAACCCACCATTGCGAGCATTGCAGCACCATATCCGGGACCTTGTTCTGTTTGCAAGAGGGTGATATCAACATTAAGAACATTGCACAAAATTTTTTGCCACAATTCTGATTTTGCACCACCGCCGCAAAGACTGCTACATGTGATATTTATTCCCTGTTCTTTTACAATCTCAAAGTTATCGCGTATGGCAAAAGCCACACCCTCCAGTACCGCTTGAAGCATATCTGCGCGGGTTGTGTCCATACGCATACCTGTAAAGGTGCCTCTTGCATCGGTATCGTTAATGGGGCTACGTTCGCCCATAAGATACGGTAAAAAGAAAACGTCGTTGCTGCCAAGCTTATCGTCGGTTATATTTGCCTGTTCTTTAACGTAATCATTACTTCCTAAAATTTCTTCACAGAACCAACTGTTACATGAAGCTGCCGATAAAATGCAACCCATTAGATGATAGCTACCACTTGCGTGGCAAAAAGAGTGAAGAGCATTATTCTTATCTACCGAAAATTTATCTGACGAAACAAATACCGTGCCCGATGTACCAAGGGATATATTGCATTTGCCGTCGGTTACAGTGCCGGTGCCAATTGCCGCCGCAGCATTATCCCCGGCTCCTGCAACAACCACTATATTTGCATTAAGATTTAATTGAGCTGCAATATCAGGAAGAATTGTGCCGATTTCTTCAAAGCTTTCAAAAAGCGTTGGCATTTGACCTTTGGATATACTGCAGATTTTAAGCATCTCATTAGACCAACGTTTATTCTTAACATCGAGCAAAAGCATCCCCGAGGCATCTGAATAATCAGTACTATGTATGCCCGTCAGTTTATAGTTCAGGTAATCTTTTGGAAGCATAATTTTATTGATTTTTGTAAAATTTTCAGGCTCATTGTTTAAAAGCCATAGAATTTTAGGAGCGGTGAACCCCGCAAAAGCAATATTTGCAGTAAGTGAAGAAAGCTTCTCTTTTCCAATGACCTCATTAAGATAAGCGGTTTCTTTATCTGTTCTGCCATCGTTCCAAAGTATTGCAGGGCGAATTACATTGTCGTCCTTATCCAAAACAACAAGACCGTGCATCTGACCGCCTACGCCTATACCTTTAATTTGTGAGGTATCTATTCCATTTATTAATTCTTTTACACCTGAAACAAACGCGCTCCACCAATCCTCAGGGTTTTGCTCGCTCCAGCCGGGATTTGGAAAACAAACGCGGTAGTTCTTTGTTGTTTCCTTTATGATTTTTCCATTGGTGTCTACAAGCAAAAGTTTAAGAGCAGATGTGCCTAAATCCGCACCAAGATAATATCCCATGATAACTTCGCACCTTTTCGAACAAGATTATTATAATACAATTGTATTAAAGGAACGGGGCTTAAGATTATAATTTTTGCCCGCAATGGTTATAACCTTTTCAAACTCAAAGGGGTTCAAAATTACCGCTACCACTGATCCGTCCGGGTTTTTGAAGGCAGAGGTATTAGAACTCATTTCTCCTTTAACCGACAACATAACGGCTCCTCTTTTTATATACTTAGCAAAGTGCTTAATTACGTAAAAGTCGGGAGTAAAGGCAAATTCACCGTCTTTTACACTTATTAGAGAATTTTGTTTCCAGCCCCATGTGCTAAGACCATCGTTATCCAAAGCCATATTCCAATAAATATTGGCCCTTGCACCGTTGACAAAATAATGATGTAAAAGATGGCAGGTATACATTGCGTATTCCCAGGTGTTTTTACCGTCACCGCATTGACATTCGCTTTGAATAAGTTCGAGTTGAGGAAAATCTTCTTTTGCCTGCATTATTGAATATTTACCGCACCACTGGAATGCAGCACCCTTTAACCCCTCTCGGAGTTTAGGATTTTGCATAAAATAATTGAGGTACTGGTTATGAAGTCCATATTCTGCATAAGGACTGGGACCGTTACAGGTGCCGAAGTAAACCTTGGTTAAATCCTTAACTTCGTCTACCAAATAGCACATAAAGCTTTCAAGCTCTTTTGCAGAATATACGCAAGATGGAAACTTTTGGTCTGAAAAAAATTCGTTTTGAGGGCTTATTGCCGCAATTTTTATGTTTTGCTTTGTATATTCCTCAATAAATCTTCTAAAATATAAGGCATATGCCTTAAGATTTTCAGGTGTTTGAACTAAGCGTCCATAATTATATACTTTCGGAAATTTCATCCAGGTAGGGGGACTCCAGGGTGAAGCAAAAAACTCAAGTTCAGGAGAGCGCTTTTGGGCTTCTTTTATCAAAGGGATAATGTATTTTTTATCTCTTTCGATTGAAAAATCTTTCATAGAGTAGTCGCCATCGGTTTCATTATAGCTGTACCAGCTTTCAGCAAAATCATTAGCACCGATTGAAAGACGACAATAATCAAACCCACAACCATCCTTTGAAAAAAGCTCATCTAAAATGGCTTTCTGTTTGTCTTCAGAAAGAGAAAGCACCGCTTTTGCACAAATTTCGCTTATGCAACAACCAAAACCGAAAAGGGCGTGCCCCATCTCTTCTCCTATTATTATTTCACAGCCCTCTTTATCTGTAAGATTATTTTGGGCAACCCATTTTTCGCCTTCTGTCGAAGAATACCATAGCATAATAAAAATCTCCTTTGCTTTTTTTTTATTATACTACCGAAATATTGATTTTTCTTGCAACATATTATATAATATATAGACAAAATTTGACTTATTGGTGATACAAATGTTTTATGAATTTAATCATTTAGGCTCACCCGATTACCTAAAAATAGAGGAAGGGCGAGATTTCAGTTTTCCACCTCATCTGCACCAGTGCTTTGAAATTATCGTTCTTCTTTCGGGAAAAATGAGAATAACTATTGATGACAAAAGCTTTGTTATTAAAGAAAAACAAGCAGTTTTTATATTCCCTAATCAAATACACTCTTTAGACTCGACAAAAAGTGAACACATTCTTTGCATCTTTTCCCCCCACCTTGTACGAGCCTATGCCACCAAGGTGTATGATAAGCTTCCTAAAAATAACAAATTTCAGCCGGATGAATATCTTATAAAGGCTTTGGAGGGTTTAGAATTAGCTTCATCCTCTGCTGAAAAAAAGGGTGTTTTATATTCGTTATGCGGACAATTTGAAAAAAACGCTATCTATGATAAAAAACAAATTGAAAATGAAAATTTACTATATAAAATTTTTTCGTTTGTCGAGGAGAATTTTGGAGGCGACAGCTCGTTGTCAAATCTATCAAAGAAAATCGGTTATAACTATTCTTATCTTTCACGTTATTTTAAAAAAGCTACAGGTCTTTCTTTCAATTCTTATGTGACTAACTATCGCCTTAGCCACGCTTGCTACCTTATGGAAAACACAGAACAATCCATCCTCCAATGTGCGTATGAAAGCGGATTTATTTCATTACGAAGTTTTAATCGTTGTTTTAAAGAAAACTTTGAAATCACACCTACACAATACAGAAAAAACATAGGCTTATAACAACAAATCGAGGTGAAGTTCACCTCGATTTTGTTATATATAGGTCAGAACATATTATATTTCGTCCGGAATTTTTCTTTAAAAAGTATGCGAAACCATAGTGTTTATGTGGTCTTTCTATCTTTGGTATAATTATATCTCATTCCTCAATCCTTCCCATAATCCCTGTTGCATTTATATATAAATTACTTTTAATTTAAATCGTGTTATTACTTGTATTTTAGTGGATTTTTACTTGCAATTTGGGTTTTGAAAGTGTAAAATTATGGTGTTTAGGAGGGGTTTTAATGAAAAACAATGCTATTATTTTCGGGGATAGTTATTCTACTTTTAAAAACTTTGTACCCGATAATTATGCAATATATTATTCCGAAAATGAACGTCCCGAAACAGATGTAACAAAGGTAGAGCAGACCTGGTGGCACCAAGTTGTCAAAGAATTAAACTTAAATCTTGTTTTAAATAATAGTTGGTCAGGTTCGACCATTGGCTATACAGGCTATAATAATACCGACTGCTCTAAGACATCTTCTTTTATATACAGATTAAATCAGCTTATAAAAAGTGACTTTTTTGTTAAAAACCAAATTGATACGGTGTTTGTTTTTGGCGGAACCAACGACAGTTGGTCAAACGCTCCTTTGGGTGAAATTAAATACAGCGATTGGTCAGATAGTGAGTTATATTCTGTGTTGCCTGCTGTATGTTTCTTTTTAAAGCTTTTAAAGGAAACTTTGCCACAGGCAAAAATATATTGCCTGATAAACACCGAAATCAAAGCAGAAATTACTTCTTGTATGAAAAAAGCTTGTGAAAAATACGGCATAACACCTGTATATTTCGAAAAGATTGATAAAAAATGCGGTCATCCTACAATCCAAGGGATGAAAGACATCGCAGACAGTGTTTTAAAAACTATAAATAACAAGTAAAAAAGCGGAGTGGTTCACTCCGCTTTATATCGTTATTCCACTCCTCTGTAGTACATTCCTCTTGTAAAGGGAACATCGGCAGGGGAGTTGTT
The DNA here is from genome assembly GCA_904501755.1 of Clostridiaceae bacterium. GTDB lineage: Bacteria > Bacillota > Clostridia > Oscillospirales > Acutalibacteraceae > SIG607. The sequence continues at coordinate 4,986 of CAJGBV010000019.1, forward strand.
TTTGTAGGACTCTATTACCTGCGCTATTCTTTCCTTGCTTTCGTCGGTAAAGTACAGAAGAAAATTATTAACATAAAATTCCGTTTGTCTTTTAGCAAGCCAAATTGGGCGGTCGCCTAAAAGCTCACTATAACCCATACGACAAGTAATGGGAAGTTGTACATTTTTTCGGTCTGTTAAAAACCTGTCAGAGTTACAGCCTTTGCAACCTTCAAAGGAAGCAGGACAATTTTTAGTAAGCATTAAAGGCAGTCTTCCATAGGCAAATAATACAGTTTCTGTGTGTGATGATATTTTATTTATCTCAGAAGCGGTAAGTTCGGGAGAGAGTACAGCACTTTCTATTCCCATATTTTTAAGTGTCAGCAAGGTTTTTGAAGAAAAAACATTTAAGCCTTGTCCTGCTATAATAGTCAGACCGCTTTTCTTTGCTGATTCAATATGTCCTATGTTTTGAATTAATACCGCCTTAAATCCCTGTTCCTTGGCTTTTTTCAGTCTTTCTTCAAGGGCATTTCCGAAAAGTCCTGCTCTTGGAATGTCGGCTATTGCAGTTATGCTATGAGGTAAAAGAGATAAATCGTGGCTTTTCTCAATAGGTAAAAGCACCGCGGAAATTTCTGATAAATCTTCGGGAAGTAAAGATAAGTCATTCAGTTTTATCCATAGACTACGGCTTTTTTCCTTGTTTTCTGATACTTCGGGTATATAAAATGGATGCTCGGGTTTTCTTTCGATTTTGCTGCGCATTTCATCAAGAAGCGTACAGGCATTTCTCCTAAGCTCATTAAGATGAGAAGCTTTGACCATAAGATTTTCGTTAAGGTCAATATGGACACTTTCGGCAAAGTAAGGCGTTGTACCCAGCTTTATAAGCTGCCCCTCTACCCATTCTTTTGTAATAGGACGGTTAATAGCCTTTTCGGGAGCATCTCCCGATACCTTGACGATATTTTTTCCGTCATCGAATATGATTTTTACAGGAGCATCCTCGTTTATTTCGGCATATATTTTAATGGGAACGCTGCTTCTCTCAAAGCGAATCATTTCGTGGAGAAAAGGGTAGGTTTCGGGGGAAAGATTGACATCATCCTTTGTTCTTATACCGAACATAGCTTTGCCGGTTTTTCCTGTAAAATATCCGTCGGTAAAGCCGGAACGGCTGAAAACATTTTCAAGACAGCTTTTAAGCTGCTCGTCAACATAACCTCTGTCAACCATACTTCTAAAAGAAGCAGTGGCAGCGGCAACATATTCGCTGCGCTTCATTCTGCCCTCTATTTTTAAAGAGGTAACACCCATTTCCTTTAATTTGTCAATATGGTTAAGTAAGGATAAATCCTTAAGGCTCAGGGTGTATTCATTGCCGAAAGCATCGCTGTATGGAAGACGGCAGGGCCCTGCACAAAGTCCGCGATTACCGCTTCTGCCTCCAAGAAGTGCAGATAAAAGACATTGTCCCGACATACACATACAAAGTGCGCCGTGAACGAAAACCTCTATTTCCATATCAAGCTTTTTGGCTTCCTCGCAAAGCTCATAAAGTTCGTTTTCACTCATTTCTCTTGCCGCTACAACCCTAACAAATCCCAGTTTTTTAAGGGTGGGCAGAGCGCTTTTATTACATACAGTCATTTGTGTAGAGGCGTGAAGAGGGAGAAGAGGAAGCTTTCTGTGAAGCAGAGCCGCAAGACCTAAATCAGCAATTATAAGCGCATCAACACCCATATTATAAGCATTAGTTGACAGTTCTAATGCTTTTTGCAGTTCACTGTCTTTAAGCTGAATGTTCAGGGTAAGATATACATTTACACCTCTTATATGACAGTAATCAATAGCCGCCTTTAAAGCGCTGTCACTGAAATTGTCTGCATTTCTTCGCGCATTAAAATCTTTTGCGCCAAGATATACTGCATTTGCCCCTGCTCGTACAGCGGCATAAAGCATTTCTTCGTTTCCTACGGGAGATAAAACTTCAATAGTATTTTTATAATCATTCATCAAATTCACCGATAATATTCTAACATAAAAAAGCCGCTTTGTAAAATACTAAAAAATATATGTAACTTCTTGCAAAAAAACAATTATAGTGATATAATTACTATATATGTAATTTTTTAGCAAAGAGAGGTGGTCTGCGTGGACGCAGGAGCGAATCCCCGAAGTAGAATTTTAAATAACTGCATCCCGCAGAAAGCTTTTTAATTTTTCTGTGAGGTGCTTTGACTATGGAGGCATTTTATGGAAGAAAGAAAAGAAGTTTTTCTCCCTGAGGAAGAAGCGATTTTTGAAAATCGTGACTATACCGAGGAGATTCTTGCTGTAATTCGAAGCTCGGCTACTGATGAGGAAATCGGCGAAAGGCTTGAGGATTACCACGATAATGATATTGCAGATGCTTTTGAGTTTTTAAGTCCTGAGGAACGCGATAGACTTTACGACATTTTGGGGCCTGAGGCTGTATCTGATATATTTGCTTATCTTGATGATGTTGATACCTATATTGATGAGCTTGAAAGTGATGAGGCTGCCGACATTATCGAGAGCATGGACGCCGATGATGCGGTAGAGGTACTTGATGAACTTGAGGAAGATAAGCGTCAGGAAATAATCGAACTTCTTGACCCTGAAATAAAAGAGGATATTGAGCTTATTGACTCTTATGAAGAGGATGAGTTCGGTAGCCGTATGACAACTAACTTTATAGTAATAAACGCTTTTATCACCGTTAAACAGGCAATGCGTGAGCTTATAAAGCAGGCGGCTGATAACGACAATATATCTACAATTTACGCTGTGGACAATGATGGTAGATTTTACGGCGCTATTGAACTAAAAGAGCTTATTCTTGCAAGACAAACAACCGAGCTTGAATCCCTTATAGTTACTTCTTACCCTTACGTTTATGCAAATGAAAATATTTCTCAGACAATCGACCAACTTAGAGAATATTCAGAGGACTCTATTCCTGTGCTTTCTCCCGAGGATAAATCGGTGCTGGGTGTTATAACCTCACAGGATATTGTTGAGATTATAGATAATGAGAGCAGTGAGGACTATGCCCGACTTGCCGGTCTTAGTGGTGAAGAGGATGAAAAGGAAACACTCTTTACAAGTATGGGTAAGCGTGTTCCGTGGCTTATTGTTCTTCTTGTTTTGGGTCTTGCAGTATCTACCGTTGCAGGCTTTTTTGAAAATGTTGTAAAAGAACTGGCGGTTATAGTTGCTTTTCAGTCCCTTATTCTCGGTATGGCGGGTAATGTTGGTACTCAGTCACTGGCTGTTACCATCAGAAGTCTTACAGGAGAAACCCTCAGCTTTAAAGAGCAATTTAAAATGGTTATAAAGGAGCTGAAAATCGGCTTTACAAGTGGGCTGACTTTGGGTGCACTGTCTGCTCTTGTAATCGGTCTTTTTATACATTTTGTAAAAGGCTATGCTTTTTCTGAAGCTTTTCTTACAAGCGGATGTGTAGGTCTTGCAATGTGTATCGCTATGACTGTGTCGGGCTTTACGGGAACCTTTATTCCCATTGTTTTTAAAAAAATCGGTATTGACCCTGCAGTTGCTTCAGGCCCTCTTATTACTACGGTAAACGACCTTGTTGCTGTTGTGATTTATTACGGTCTTGCCTGGGTGCTGTTGCTTAGTACAATATAAAACAATATAAAAAGGTGAATGGTATGATTAGAGTTACGGTATGGAACGAATTTGTTCACGAAAAATCAAATGCTAAGTGCAAAGAACTTTATCCTTTTGGGATGCACAAGGCTATTGCAGACTTTCTCTCAGAGGAAGAGGATATTGTGGTTCATACTGCAACTCTTGATGATGAGGAATGTGGTATTACTGAGGAAGTGCTTAAAAATACCGATGTGCTTATCTGGTGGGGACACGCCGCACACCATAAGGTGCCTGATGAGGTGGCTGTACGGGTAAGGGATGCGGTACATAACGGAATGGGCTTTATTGCTCTTCACTCTGCTCATAATTCAAAGCCCTTTAAAATGCTGCTGGGAACAGCAGGAAATTTGAGCTGGAGAGAAAGCAAGGATTTTGAAAGACTGTGGACTATTACCCACGCTCATCCAATCACTGCAGATGTACCCGACTATATCGAGCTTGAAATGGAAGAAACATACGCTGAGCCTTTTGGTATACCTGAGCCTGATGAACTTCTCTTTATCGGTTGGTATTCAGGAGGCGAGGTGTTCCGTTCGGGATGCACTTTTAAGAGAAATAACGGAAAGATTTTCTATTTCCAGCCCGGACACGAAACCTTTCCGACTTACTATAATGAGCATATACAAAAGGTAATAAAAAATGCGGTGCGTTATGTAACTCCTGTTTACAGAAGCGAAAAAATAGAGTTTCCAAACATACCCAAAACCAATAAAGAATAAATTTAATTACAGCGAGGAATTTATGTTACAAAAAAACGGTTTTGAAATAGAGAGAAAATTTCTTATACAATACCCCGACACTGCTGTGCTTAGCAAGATGGATAACTGTACTGTTATGGAAATTGAGCAGAGCTATATTAGTGGCGGCGGCAGAATAAGAAAAATAGTCAGTCAGGGAAAAACCTGTTATATAAAAACCGTCAAAAAGCATATTTCTGATATTAAAAGAGAAGAAAAGGAATGGGAAATAAGCGAGGCTGAATATATAGCAGAGCTTGAAGAAAAGGCTGAAAACACCAACACCATAAAGAAAACACGATATGCTATCGAAAAAAACGGTTTCGTTTATGAGATAGATGTTTTTGATTTTTGGGATGATAAAGCCTTTATGGAGGTAGAGCTTGAAAGCGAAACTGACAGTTTCCCCATACCCGATTTTGTCACCGTTATAAAAGAAGTGACAGAGGATAAGCGTTACAGAAATTCTTCACTGGCAGTAAACCACGAAATTATTTAAACATAACTAAGGACGGTTTTATGGAAATAACTGTAAAAGACCTTAAAATTAACTATGTTGAAAAAGGACAGGGCGACCCCGTTTTAATGCTTCACGGCTGGGGCTCGTCTGTTTTGCCGTTTAATAATATTATTGAGCTTTTAAGCCTTAAGTACAGAGTTATCGCTCCCGATTTTCCCGGTTGCGGACAAAGTGAGGTTATGAAAGAACCTTGGACAATAGATGACTATTGTGATTTTGTGCTTGAATTGTGCCAAAAGCTGAATATTGAAAACCCTATACTGATAGGTCATTCCCACGGCGGAAGGGTAATAATGAAGCTTGTGGGTGAGAAAAAAATTAATCCTGTTAAGGTTATTTTTCTTGACAGTGCGGGACTTATCCCTAAAAAAAGCTTTAAAACAAAGGTTAGAATATATACCTATAAATTCATAAAAAACACACTTTCTCTGCCTGTTATAAAGGGTGTGTCTGCACCGCTGCTTGAAAAGGCAAAGGGATATTTCGGAAGTGCTGATTATAAAGCCGCCCCGCAGGTACTGAGAAAAACCCTGGTTAATGTGGTTAATGTGGATTTAAGACATCTGCTGACGAATTTTAACTGTCCCACACTTCTGATATGGGGTGAAAATGATACTGCAACACCGTTAAGTGACGCAAAGGTTATAGAATCCCTTATAAAAGACAGCGGACTTTGTGTTATAAAGGGTGGAGGGCATTTTGCTTTCCTTGACAATCCTGTTCAAACCGCGGCAATTCTTAAAAGTTTTTTAAAAATCGGGTGATATAAATGAATGAACTGATACAGTTTATCTTTTCTATGAGATTTTTCTATGCACTGGCAGCACTTTTGGCAGGTGTTGCGGCTATGTTTTCTCTGACTCTGCAAATGCAGATGTTTCAGCAAAATTCATATTTCCCCAAACGCTATTTGCCCTGGCTTAAAGAAAATGAGAAAAGAAAAATAGTATTCAGAGCAATTGTTTTTCTCCTTTATGCCGTTTTTATAATTAATAAGGGTATAACCGTAATAACCGTTGCCCTTGCCGTTTATATGGTTTTTTCAATAATCAAAAGTGCAAGGGTTCAGAAAAATTCCATTATACCCCTTAAATTTACTGCAAGGGTAAAAAGAATGTACTTCGTGTTCGGTATACTTCTTGCCTTGCTGACTCTGCTTCAGTTTTTCCTGCTTAAAGATGTTTCATATTTGTTTTTAAGTGTTAATGTTGTATTTTGTGTTTTCCCGTATCTTTGCGTATTTCTTTTATGTGTGCTTCTTTACCCTGTGGAAAAGAGTATTGGTAAATGGTATGTTAAAGATGCAAAGAAAATACTTGATTCTTATAACGGCAGACTAAAGGTTATCGGTGTTACAGGCTCCTTTGGCAAAACAGGAACCAAAATGATACTGACAGCAATGCTGAAAGAAAAATACAATGTACTGACAACACCCAAAAATTTCAATACCACAATGGGCGTGGTAAGAACTGTAAGGGAATACTTAAAGCCTCAGACCGAAATTTTTGTATGTGAAATGGGTGCTAAAAAGACAGGGGATATAAAGGAACTTTGCGACCTTGTAAACCCTGATACCGCTCTTATTACTACTGTCGGCCCTCAGCATCTTGATACATTCTTAAGTATTGATAATGTATTTTCCACAAAGTTTGAGCTTTATGACAGTGTAAAGCTTAGAAACGGTAAGGCTTTTGTCTGCGGTGACAGTGAGGAAATAAAAAACAGGATAGGTGACAAAGAGGTTGTTCTTTACGGAACAAATTCCTCATATGACTATTATGCTGACAATATTTCATTCAGTGCCGGCGGCGTTACCTTTGATTTGCACCTTTTGGGTGAAACGGTACAGATAACAACAAAGCTGCTGGGAAGTCATAATGTGCTTAACATTGTTGGCTCTGCTGCTGTGGCTCATAGTTATGGAGTAAGTCCTGAAAGTATTAAGTTTGCAGTGTCAAGACTCACCGCTCCCGAACACCGCCTTGAAATCAAGCGTTATGCAAACGGCTCAACCCTTATAGATGATGCCTATAACTCAAACCCTGTGGGCTGTCTTGAGGCTTGTCGTGTGCTTTCCCGCTTTTCACCTATGAAGCGTGTGCTTATTACTCCCGGACTTGTTGAGCTTGGGGATGAGGAATATAAGCATAACTTTAAACTCGGTCAGGTGGCAAGTGAGTGTGCTGATTTCATCATTCTTGTGGGAATTGAGCGAAGCCGTCCCTTAAAGGAAGGCATAATGTCAAAGGGTTATGACGAGGATAAGCTTTTTGTAGCCGCTTCCTTTAAAGAGGCTTATGAAAAGTATATTACTATGGCTGACAGTAATACGGTTGTGCTTATAGAAAACGATTTACCTGATAATTATCTTAAGTGAGGGGATACTTATGAAAATAAATTTAGCTGTATTTTTTGGATGCCGCAGTGTTGAACATGAGGTTTCTATTATCTCTGCAGTTCAGGCTATGGCAAGTATGGACAGGGAAAAGTATAATATTTTGCCTGTGTATGTAACAAAGGATGGCGAAAGCTTTACAGGAGAACTTCTTTTTGATATTGAAAATTATAAAGATATTCCAGCTCTTCTTAAAAAATGTAAACCCGTTACCTTTTTAAGAAAAGGCGGAAAGGTTATAATGAGTGGGCTTTCAACTAAGGTGTTTTCAAAGGCTAAAGAAATACCTGTTGATGTCGCTTTCCCCATTGTTCACGGTACAAACTGTGAGGACGGAACAATGCAGGGCTTCTTTGAGTTTTTAGACCTACCCTATGTTGGCTGTGATATTCTTTCCAGTGCTGTGGGTATGGATAAAGCGGTGTTTAAGGATGTTTTAAAACGCTTTAATCTTCCTGTGCTTGAATGCGTTACCTTCTATGCAAGGGAATATGCACAGGATAAGGACAAAATAGTAGAAGAAGTAATTGAGAAAATCGGGCTTCCTGCTATTGTTAAGCCTATAAATCTCGGCTCAAGCGTAGATATAAGCAAGGCAAATGATAAAAATGCCCTTCTTGATGCCATTGACCTTGCCGTTTCCTTTGCAGATAAGGTGCTGGTTGAGAGAGCCGTTGTGGGACTCAGAGAAATCAACTGTTCAGTGCTTGGCGACAGCGACGAGTGTATCGCTTCTGTTTGTGAAGAGCCTTTTATGACCGATGAAATTCTTTCTTATGAGGATAAATATACTCAAGGCTCTAAGAAAACAGGTGCAAGTAAGGGTATGGCTTCACTGTCCCGTAAAATTCCTGCAGAGCTTAGTGAGGAAAGAACTGAGCAGATAAGAGAGCTTGCCTGTAAAATTTTTAAGGCTCTGGGCTGTGCCGGTGTAGTGAGAATTGATTTTATTATAGATACACAGACCGATACTGTTTATGCAAATGAAATAAATACAATCCCGGGTTCACTTTCTTTCTATCTTTGGGAGCCTACCGGTGTTCCTTATAAGGAGCTTCTTGACCGTATGATTTCACTTGCTTTCAGAAGACAGCGTAAAAAGGAAGAGCTTACCTTTACAATTGATACAAATATTCTTGCAGGCGTAAAGCTTTCTGGCACAAAGGGAAGTAAGGGAAGTAAAATATGACAAACCTTTTGGTTAAACTTTTTGTAAAAAACAGTGAGGATACCAATAATATAAAGGTAAGAGAAAGCTATGGAACCCTTTCGGGTATTGTAGGAATAATCTGTAATTTGCTTCTGTGCGGTGTAAAAATTGCTATTGGTGCAATAACTGCAAGTATTTCTATAATGGCAGACGGACTTAATAATCTTACCGATATGGGCTCAAGTGTCGTTACAATGATAGGCTTTAAAATGGCGGCTAAACCTGCCGATAAGGACCATCCTTTTGGCCACGGCAGAATAGAATATTTGTCTGCCTTTATTGTAGCTATGATAATTATGCTGGTTGGCTTTGAGCTTATTAAAAGCTCTGCACAGGCAATTATATCAGGGCAGAGCGCTCCAAAGTATACAATTACAACCCTTGTTATTCTTGTGTGTTCGGTTGCGTTTAAACTGTGGATGTATTTCTTCAATAAGTCACTGGCAAAGAAAATTGATTCAGAGGCATTAATGGCAACTGCACAGGACAGCTTTAATGATAGCATTTCTACCTTTGTGATTATGGTTGCTGCCGCAATTACATCTTTTGCTCAGTTACCATTTAACCTTGATGCTGTTATGGGCGTTATTGTAGGTGCCTTTATAATCTACAGCGGAATTATGACCGCTAAAGAAACGGTAGATAAGCTTCTCGGTCAGCCGCCAAGTGAAGAGCTTCTTTGTGAGCTTGAAAAAACTATAATGTCTTTTTCTGATTTTGAGGCTATTCACGACCTTATTGTACATAATTACGGCCCCGGCAGATGTCTTGCATCTGTTCACGTTGAGGTGTCACAGAATATTGATATTGTACACTGTCACGAACAGGCAGACCTGTGTGAAAAACTGGTTTATGAACGCTTGGGAGTGGAACTGACTATACATACTGACCCCATTGATACCGAAAGTGAAGAGGTGGGTTTTCTCAGAAGTCAGCTTAGTGAGAAAATAAAAACCATACACCCACAGGCGAGCCTTCATGATTTCAGAATGACACCAATGGGAGAAACAAGAACAAACCTTATTTTCGACGCCGTATTGCCCAGTCAGGCAAATTTAAGTGAAAGAGAATTTAAGGATAAGATAAAAGACCTTGCAAAAGAAATAAATGAAACCTTTGTCTGTGTAATAACCGTGGACAAAGATTTTACAGGAAAATAAAAAACAGCCTTCGGGCTGTTTTTTTATTAGGGATTAGGATTTAGGGACCGGGATTTAGGGACCGGGATTTAGGGATTAAGGAATATCCTCCTATACGATGTAGCAGAAGGTTGTAAGATATTAGACTTTAGCATCTAATATCTAACGTCTGGTAAATTTTCGTGGGGAAACGCCTGTAACCTTTTTAAAATAGCGGGAAAAATAGTTGGCATCCGAAAAACCTGATTTTTTAGCTATTTCTCCAATACTGTGTCTGCCCGATTCTAAAAGAGCGATAGCTTTCATTATACGCATTTCAAGTATATAAGCGTGGACAGGTTTGCCAAAATGAGTGCAAAAGCGGTTGCTTAGGTAATTGGGATGAAAACCAAAGGCATCAGCAAGACATGTGTTCGAAATATCTTCACTCAGATGCTCCTTTATATAAGCGGCAATTTTTTCACCGTCAAAGCCTGTTTGATATGCACCTTGCTGCAGGCTGAGTCGATATAGCTCTATAAGAATTTGAGTTAATTGAGCACTGTTAGAAATGTTGTAAAATGGCTCTTTGGCATAAAAGGCGGCTTCGGCTTTTTCCATAATATCAAGTATAGAAAAGGCGTTTTCATACAGAAAGAAACTGTCAAAGCACTGCGCATCTTCAATCTTTATTTTCTCAAGAGGTAAGCAGTTTTCGGTTTGCTTTATCGGTACAGGCGGAAGAGGGGAAGTGATGTGTGAAAAATTAAAGGTAAAATCAAAATTAATTGCTAAATAACGCACATCGCTTTTGAGAAGTGAATAGGGCACGCCTGAGTTTATGTATAGAACACTATTTTCGCAAAGGGTAAAAATTTTGTTTGCTATTTTTATTTTTCCCGTACCTTTTTTAACGTAGAAAATACGGCAGTCAATGGGAATAACCTGACCGAATGAACTGTTTTTTGTGATTTTTAAATGTCGAATGTATCGCGCAAAGGGTTTTATCTCGCTTAGCTTCACAATACCACACCTTTATTTTATGCTAATTTGCCTTTAGAAAGTCATATTGATTATACAGGGTTTTTGTGCTAAAATCAAGATATATAATAATATAAAGGCAGGGAATATAATGATTGAAAGAAAAAAGAAGAGAGAGGGAAGAATAGCCTTCTTCTCGGTTATTCACGAAATTTATTTTGAACAGTTTGAGGGACTGAGGGAGTCCCTTAACAAGTATCACGCCGATACAATTGAGCTTGTAAAGAAAAACGGTGTTGAGGTTATTGACTACGGTATTGTGGGAAATAACAACAAGGCTTTTGAGGTGGCGGACAAAATTGCAGGTGATAAAATAGATGTCATATTTACAAATATGATTACCTATGCAACCTCATCTGTTTTTGCTCCTATTGTGCAGAACACAACTGCTCCCATAGTTCTCGTTGCACTTCAGCCACGAATGGCAATGGATTACACAAAGGCTTGTACCTTTATGCAGCTTGAAAATGATAATATTTGCTCTGTGCCTGAATTCACAGGTGTGGCTATCCGTATGGGACGTCCTGTTAAGGATGTTATTATCGGCTGTCTTTATGATGATAGTCAGGCAGAAAAGGAAATTAAAGAGTGGTGCGATATTGCAAAGGTGCTTAATGCTCTTAAGGGTGCAAGACTTGGCCTTATGGGACACGTTCTTGAATCAATGTACGATATGCACGCTGACCCCACTGCTGTTTCCTCTGCTTTCGGGCTTCATATCCCGCTAATTGAGATTGATGATGTTATTAAAGAATATAAAAAGGTAACAGACGAGGAAATCGAAAAGAAAAAGGAAGTTATCTGCCGTGAATTCGATATGCCTGACCCCAAGAGCGATCCTGTTACAATGAAGCTGACTGATGCCGACCTGAACAGAGCAGCAAAGGGTGCCGCCGCACTTGATAGACTTATTGATACATATTCCCTTGACGGCCTTGCTTATTATTATGAGGGAGAAGAGGGAAGCCTCGCAAGAGAGGTAGCGACCTCCTTTATAGTAGGTAACTCTATTCTTAATGCTCAGGGTACTCCAATGTGCGGTGAGTTTGATATTAAAACTTTGGTTGCTATGTATATTATGGATAATCTCGGCATTGGCGGAAGCTTTGCAGAGTTCCATCCCTTTGATTTCGAAGAGGATTTCATTCTTGTTGGTCACGACGGCCCTCACCACATTGCTATTGCAGACGGAAAGCCAATTTTAAGAAGCCTTACTAAATTCCACGGCAAACCCGGAAGCGGTGCAAGTGTAGAGTTTAAAATTAAGGAAGGCCCCATTACAATGCTTGGCATTACTCAGACTTATGATGGTAAGTTTAAGTTTGTAATTGGTGAGGGAGAGTCTAAAAAAGGTCCCATTCCTCCAACAGGTAATACCAATACAAGAGGTTTCTTTGAGCCTACCACAAAGGAATTTATCAAAAAATGGGTTATGCAGGGTCCCACACATCACTATGCACTGGGTATAGGACATCATGCTGATACCATTAAGAAGATTGCTGATGTTCTCGGCATTGAGGCAGTTATTGTGAGGTAAAAGGTATGTATAAACACGTAACTCTTGAAGTAAGCTTTAAACCCTTTAAGCAAACGGGGGATGAGTATATCAGAAATATTTGCGCGGGTGTTTTTGAACAATGGAAGCCACTTATAAAAAACTGCGAAACAGTTTCTATTATGTTCTGGGCAAGTGACGGAAGTGAAATACTTGAGTATAATAAGGATATGAGCGCTGAGATGGAGTGGTGCAGATATATCGGTACTGCAAATCTTCCTCTTAACCCTACGGGTGATGATGCTGTTTGCCCCCATAAATATAAGTATTACTACATCGAAAATCCTCCTGTTATTACATATGGTACTATGAAGCGTATTGTAGAACTGTTTAAGGAGGAAGGTAAAAAGGCTCTTCCAAATGCAAAAATTTTGGTGGGTGACACCTTTGATATCGGCCCTGAATTTGCTCAGTCTGATTTCAAGTATAATCGTCATACCGAAATATGCACAGGACAAATCCTCGATAAGCTGGGCTTCGTTGACTGTACCGCTACACTTAATGCAGATGACAGGGCTTATGCCGCTTATCCGGACGGTATTCCTCAGGACACTCCTCTCGGATTGTTTTTAGGAAAGCAATGTAACGAATTCCTTAAGGATATGGATATGGATTTTGTCTGGCTTTCTAACGGTTTTGGCTTTTCTGCTGACCCTTGGAGCCTGCAGGGCAGGGTGTATGATGGCGAAACCTATCATCCTGAAAAACTAAAGGAAACAAGAGAAAAGGTATTTCATTTCTGGAAGCTGTTCAGAGAGGGATGTCCCGATTATCCTGTAAGGGTACGCGGCACCAATAATACGGTTGGTGTGGATTATTCTACCGACGCTGTGCCGATTTACGATATTTATAAGGGCGGATTTAATATTGACCCGCCACCTAACTCTCCCTGGGCGGCTCTTAACGATAACTACGGTCTTGAAATAATGGGTCATTTAACAAGGGTTTGCGAACTCCCCGGAAAAGATTTCCTTTTCCGCTATTATATTCACGATCCGTGGTGGGTAAATACTCCTTGGTATGACCGCTATGGCAGTGAGCCTATTGATATTTATCTGCCTATGGCGATAACCCGTATAACCGAGGAGGGTAAGGTTCAGTCCGCTGATAAACTTAATATACTCTCAATTGATAATTCCTTTGGTGAAATGCCTGACAGTTGTGTAAATGAGCCTTTGCCTCATCTTATAAAGGCAAAAAAGGACGCGGGCGACAGTCCTGCGCCTCTGGTTCTGCTTTATCCCGTAAGAGAATACAGCACCGCTTTTGAGGAAAAGACCATTAAACAAATGTATAAAGGCGATAAGTACATAGTTGACGCTATTAATAATTCATTCCCGCTTAACTGTGTAGTTTCTACCGATATTTTTCTTAAAAATTCTCTTGAACTTTATAAACGAAGTGTTATAATTTCCCCCGTCCCCGAAACAGAAGAGATAAAGAACAGACTTGTTGAATTCATTAAGGATGGCGGCAGGGTAATTCTTTATGGTACTACAGAATATATAGAGTCTGTAAAGGATATTAAGGCGGTTAAGGTGGATGTTGAACAGAGTGAGCCAACTCTTATAAGAGAAAAGCTTAAAGAGTTTGGATATGCTATTGATTTTAATAATTTCCATAAGGGTATGAAGACCACTACAATGACTATTGCAAACAGTGATAATGCATTGTTCTTCTCGCTTTACAATCAGACCACCGCACTTGATATGTTCCTTAAATTTCCACTTGGTATCCCCGTATTTATTGGATGCGATGCAATAATCGAAAATGGTGCAGGAAAGTACCGTTTCGGTAGATGTGAGCATCTTGAGTGCCGTGTTTATGTTCAGCAGGACAGCGGTATTGTATCTGTGCGTGAGGGTGTTCCGGGAAATAAAAAATATCGTAGAAAGATAAATGTTAAAGGTCTTGAAAATGCAACTGTATATTTATTCCCTGAACAGTACTGTATTAATGACGCTGTGGTAGGACCTACGGGAAATCATTACGGAATAGCACCTCCTATTGACGAGAGATTTAAGGTGGTTCATGATCGGGTTTACGGCTCATATTTAAAGGGCGAAAACATAAGCGGCGATATCACACTTTATATGCAGTTCCCTCAGTATTTGAAATAATCAACCAAAAAAATCTGCAAGTAATGAAAGCTTACTTGCAGATTTCTTTTTTTATTATGTTAGCCTTACCGACTTTGACTTTGTTTATAAAATCGTTAATATCGGTTATTTTGCTGTCAAAACCTACCGCACCAAGAGTGTTTTTAGCCGTAGAATGAATATCACTGCCGGCAACAAAGGGAAGTCCCAGCATTTCACCATAGGCTAAAGCTCTTCGATTTGCTTTTTCAGTTTGACTGGCATTGTAAACTTCAACAGCATCAACAAGGTCGGGGAATAGGCGGACAAGCTCAATACCATCACGAAAAGGATGGGCGTGAACAACCATTCCACCGTCAGCTCTTACCTTTTTAAGATAATCGGCAGGGGAAAGGGATAGAATATCGGGGTTAGACAGTAACCATTGTTCATCGAGGCCGAAGGTCAGCAGATGACACCAGTTATAGCTGTACTCAAAGCCGAAGAAAACATCAATTCCTTGTTTTTCTCCCTCTTGTTTGGCTATTTCGTAGCCTTTCATAAATTCCTTAACCCTTTGTTCCCAAGGAAGTAGTGGGTCAACACAGGTATTACCATTGAAAAAGTGGTCGGTTATAAAAATACCGCTATAGCCCTGCTCCTTAAAAAATTTTATATATTCTTTGCCGGACGAAGAAGCGCATTTACTGGTTTCTTTTGTATGACAGTGAAGTTCATATAAATACATTTATTTTTCACCTCTCAAAAGCCGAAGTATTTGTTGTTTGTCATTATATATTGCCGTTTTGAGTTCTTCAAGAGAGGAGAATTTCTTTTCCTCCCTAATAAAACGCAGCAGATAAAGGCGTATTGTTTTTGAATAAAGCTCACCACTGAAATCGAAAAGATTGGTTTCGCACAGAGGGGCATCCAAGGGAAAGGTAGGACGAATTCCGATATTAGTCATACCGAAATAGGCTTTTCCGTCAATTATAGCCTTTGTCATATAAACTCCGTATTTAACAGCAGCCATATCTTTAGAGTAGTATTGATTAAAGGTGGGGAAGCTCATTTCTCTGCCACGCTTGTCCCCGTGAAGAACTATTTCTTCAATAAAAAAGCCGTCGGGTAAAAGCTTTACGGCATCACTGGTTTTTCCATCCTTCAGAAGCTTTCTTATATAGCTGCTGGAAACAGGCTGTTCGTCTACAGATACTTTATCAATAACTTTAAGCTCAACTTCTTTTTGTTCACAAAGCTTTTTAAGAAGTTCTGTATTTCCTTTTCCACCTTTGCCGAAGGTATAATTATATCCGCATACAATAAGGGCAGGAGAAAAGGTTTTATATAAATAATCGAAAAAGTCCTCGGGCGATATATCTTTTACCTTGTTGAAATCAAGATATTCCACCTGTTTTATACCTATATCTTTGATGAGGGCGGTTTTTCTGTCCTCTCTTGTAAGAATAACACCTTCGTTTTGAAAATACGCTTTTGGAGGAATCCTGAAAGCAACTGCAATGGATGTAAGACCGCTGTTTGCAGCGGTCTGAAGTACAGCCTTGTGGCCTATATGAACACCGTCAAAGGTGCCAAGTGCAATTGCTGTTTTCATAAAATTCATCCTTTGGGATTAATAAGACATTTAATGCGAATTTCTTTGTTTTCGCCGTCGGCAAAGCCTATACCGATAAAATCATCATTGTGCTTTATTCGGTAGAATTCGCCGTCTTTTATTTCACCTTTAAGTCGTTCAAAGCCAAGCTTTCCGCCGTTAGAAAATCTTATTGCCTGTTTTTCGCTTACATATATGCAAGGTAGATGCTCAACGGCAAGCTCCTCACTTATAAGAAAATCACTTATGTTTTCCTCGGTAAGTTTATCAAGGTCAACACATTGCTCAAGGGTAAAGGCTCCTGTTTTTGTTCTTATAAGCTCTGTCATAACGGCTCCGCACCCGAGATACTGCCCAATATCTCTGCAAAGAGAACGGATATATGTACCCTTTGAGCAGATAACGTCTATTTTGAAGGTGTGCTCATTAGGGTTAAACTCTAAAAGCTTTATGCTATGAATGGTGATTTCGCGGGGCTGGACCTCTACCTCCTGACCTTTTCGTGCTAATTTATAAAGAGGCACTCCGTCCTTTTTAATTGCCGAAAAAACAGGGGGATACTGAAGAAGTTTCCCTGTAAAACGTTTAATAGCCTTTTGCAAATCATCAGTTGTAAAGTCGGGCGAAGCGGTGCTTTGGACATTTCCCGTTATATCCAGTGTGTCGGTGGTTATACCGGCTTTTACTGTAGCAATATATCCTTTGTCACAGTTCAAAAGATAATCACAAAGAGATGTAGCTCTTCCTATTAAAATGGGTAGAACACCGGTAGCCAGAGGGTCCAGCGTACCGGTGTGTCCTATCTTTTTTGTGTTTGTCAGTCGCCTTATTATAGCCACTGCCTTAAAAGAGGTTATGCCCTCAGGCTTATTTATCAGAAGAAGACCCTGCATTACTTTCCTCCAGTGCTTTGCCGATAACCGCTAAAACCTGTTTTTTTACATCCTCAAGGTTGCCTGTAAGACTGCAGCCCGCGGCATTTTTGTGACCACCGCCCCCAAGCTCTTTGCAAATTTCCGAAGCATTAAGCGGGGGATAGGTGCGAACAGAAATTTTATAGGTTCCACCATGTTTTTCCTTAATGGAAACACCTGCAAGAACACCCTCAACAGAACGGGAAATTACTGCAACACCCTCAAGGTCGGTATCGTCACAGCCGGTTTCTTCCTGCATCTGCTTGGTTGCAACAAGCACCATACATTTTTCATCAAAATAGAACTGTGCAGTGTCAAGCACCATTCTTTCAAGCTCGATTCTTCCGCGGGATTTTGTATCAAACATAAGTCGGCTGATTTCACTTGGTGAAAAATCAAAGCCGTAAAGGTCAGCCGCAATTCTATGTGTTTTTGCTGTTACATTTGCATATTTAAAAGAGCCTGTATCGGTTGACAAGCCTGTGTAGATAGCAGAGGCAGCAATGTTATCAAAGGGCATAGGCATACAGTGGAATATATCATAGATACATTCGCAATTTGCCGCCGCAGCACTGTCCAAATACAGATTATCTGCAAAGCGGGTATTTGAAATATGATGGTCGATACAAAGGTCGATTTTGCCGACAAATTCCTGAGCAAGACTACCAAGCAGAACTATATCGGCAACATCAACTGCAACCACGGTTTTATACTCAATTTCTCTGTTCTCAAAATGTGAGGTGAAATAGTTGTATTTTTGAGGTATTTTATCAGCACATTTTATCATACATTTTTTGCCGAAAGCGGTAAGTCCCAGGGCAAGAGCAAAGGCACTGCCCAGTGTGTCACCGTCGGGGGTGGCGTGGCAGAGAAGAAGGTAATCGTCGTGGCTTCTTAAAAAATCGCAAACCTGAGTAAGAGTCAGCTCTTTGCAAGAACTGTCAGGGCAAAGCTTAACTGTTTTCTTCATCGGCGTTTTCGCCTCCCTCAAATGAGTTAAGAATAGATGAAAGATGCGCACTGAAGGCAATAGAATCATCAGCGACAAAACGTACTTCGGGAACCTTACGCATTTTTACCTTATTTCCAAGCTCTCTACGGATATATCCCGCAGCGCCCTTTAAGGCTTTTACGGAAGAATCGGTCATTTCCTTGCCCTCAATTGCACTGACATAGAAGGTAGCATAGGATAAATCGTTTGTTACCTGAACCTTTATAATACTTAACATTTTGCTGACTCTGGGGTCCTTGATATCCCGAAGAATATCTGCCATTGCGATACGGATATCAGAGGTTATTCTGTCAATTTTATACCCTGCCATCAGTCTCTGTACTCCTCAATAATATAGGCTTCAAAAATATCACCGATTTTAATATCGCCGAATTTTTCAAGACTTATACCACATTCATAGCCCTGAGCCACTTCCTTAACGTCATCTTTGAAACGGCGGAGTGAAGCAATGGCATCTTCAGCAACAACAATACCGTCGCGAACAACTCTTATGGAAGCATTTCGGGTTACTCTGCCACTTGTTACATAGCAACCTGCAATAGTGCCTACATTAGAAATCTTATAGGTATCTCTTACCTCAATGTCACCGATAACAACCTCTCTGGTTTTAGGAGCAAGCATACCCTTCATAGCGGCTTCGATTTCATCAATACAGTCGTAAATAACTCTGTAAAGACGGATGTCAACGCCATCTCTCTCAGCAAGCTCTTTTGCAACTGCATCGGGACGAACATTAAAGCCGACAATAATAGCTCCGCCGGTACCTGCCAGAACAACGTCGGACTCGTTAATAGCACCAACGCCTCCGTGAAGAACCTTAACTCGAACTTCATCATTAGAAAGCTTAACAAGAGAATCCTTTACAGCCTCAACAGAACCCTGAACGTCAGCCTTGATAATTACACCAAGCTCCTTAAGGTCGCCTTCAGACAGTTTGCCGAACAGGTTATCAAGAGTAACCTTTGTTGCGGCGTTAAACTCTTCTTCTTTAATCTTAGCTTTACGCTGTTCAACAAGCTCACGGGCAAGTCTTTCATCACTAACAGCATCAAAGGAATCGCCTGCGGCGGGAGTTTCTGTAAGACCTGTAATTTCAACAGGTACACTGGGTCCTGCTTCTTTTAAAGCCTTGCCGTTTTCGTTGGTCATAGTACGAACTCTACCAACGGTTGTACCTGCAACGATAATATCACCGGGACGAAGTGTACCACCCTGTACGAGAAGAGTAGCTACAGGACCACGGCCCTTGTCAAGACGAGCTTCAATAACAATACCCTTTGCGCGTCTGTCAGGATTAGCCTTAAGCTCCATAACATCGGCAACAAGAAGAATATTTTCAAGAAGTGTATCAATACCTTCGCCTGTTTTAGCAGAAACGGGAACACAGATTACGTCACCGCCCCATTTTTCAGGAACAAGCTCATGCTCTGTGAGCTGCTGAAGAATTCTGTCGGGATTGGCTTCGGGCTTATCCATTTTATTTATAGCAACGATAATCTGTACATTTGCGGCTTTAGCATGGTTAATAGCTTCAATTGTCTGAGGCATAATACCGTCGTCAGCGGCAACAACCAAAACTGCAATATCGGTAGCCATAGCACCGCGAAGTCGCATTGCAGTAAATGCAGAGTGACCGGGGGTGTCAAGGAAGGTGATATTGTTACCCTCATAGTTTACTCTGTAAGCACCAATGTGCTGAGTAATACCGCCTGCCTCACCCGAAGCAACCGAGGACTTACGGATAGCATCAAGAATAGAGGTCTTTCCGTGGTCAACGTGGCCCATTACTACAATAACGGGATCTCTGTGCTTTAAGGTTTCCTCTGTATCTTCGGTATCGTCCATAATTCTGTCTTCAATGGTAACAACAACCTGTTTTTCAATTCTTCCGCCCATTTCAGTTACAACAATTTCTGCAGTATCATAATCAATTACCTGATTAACAGATGCCATCATACCAAGCTTCATAAGGGTTTTGATAACCTCGGCGGCGGTTTTCTTTAATTTTTCTGCAAGCTCACCTACTGTAATTTCGTCACCCACAGTAACGAGAATAGGTGTCTTCTTGATTTTCTCAAGCTGTAATCTTCTTAACTTATCAGCTTCGGTTTCTCTCTTTGCGCCCTGAGGACGACGGTAGTCCTGAGATTTCTGACGGATTTTCTGCTTTTTGGAGAAATTATCCTTCATAGAGTTTGCGGGAGCAATATTCTCGTACTTTTCATTGTATTTTTCCATATCAATGGTGTTTGTACGGGTATCAACGCGACGGATTTCAGCAGGGCCTCTGTTAGGAGCAGCGCCTGCATTTTCCTTCTTTTCACGCTTTTTAAAGGGATTGGGATCGGAGGGTTTAAATTCCTTCTTTTCCTCTTTCTTTTCTTCCTTTTTAGGCTCAGGCTTTTTCTCTTCCTTTTTAGGCTGCTGAACAGACTTCTTAGGCTCTTTCTTTTCTTCTTTTTTAGGCTCAGGCTTTTCTTCTTTCTTTTCTTCCTTAGCCGCATTCTGAGCTGCCTGTGCTGCCTTTAGCTGTTCGAGAATTGCCATCTGGTCGGCAAGCTTCTTATCCTTTTCGGCCTGACGCTGAGCAGCCTTCTTTTCGTGGACTTCTGCTCCCATTGCAAAATATTCATTAAAGCTTTTGACAGAATTTTTGGCTGTCAGCTTATCCATAATGATACTGAATTCATTTTCTTCTACACTGCCTGCAGTTTTCTTTTCCATACCTGTAGCCTTTTCAATAAACGCAACAAGATCTTTTGCAGACATATTCAAATCTTTAGCAAGATCGCTGATTTTAATTTTTGCCATTAGCATTTCCTCCTCTGATTGCATTTGCAAAACCGGATTCGTTCACACTTATAATACCGCCTTTTCTACCTGTGGCGTGAGATAAAGTATCGGTATCGTAATCGGCATCGATAACAGGAGTGTTATTTTGTGATGCGAAAAACTTTATCTCCTTGCGTGATTTGTCCGAAATATCTTTTGCTATGATAACAAGCTTTGCTTTGTGTTTCTTCAGCGTTTCCTTAACACAGTCGGCACCATTTGAAAGGTTGCCGGATTTACTGGCGAAACCCAGCAAAGTAAGGGTTTTGTCATTCACCTGATGTTAGCTCCTTTTTGAGATTATCCAGTACCTCTTGGGGTACAGTTACACCAAAGGCATTATCAATGCGTTTCTTTTTAACGGCAAGAGTAAGGCAATTCTCATTTTTACAAATATATGCACCTCTGCCGTTTAGTTTCCCTGAAAAGTCTAAGACTATGTTCTCTTCGGGGGTGCGTACTATACGGATAAGCTCGTTTTTAGGCTTTCGCTCTGCACAACCGGTGCATTGACGCATAGGTATCTTTTTAACCATAGCTTATTCCTCTGAAGCACCTACATAGAAGCCGCTTTCGGGATGAATGTCAATCTTCCAGCCTGTGAGTCTTGCGGCAAGTCGAACGTTTTGTCCCTTGTTACCGATAGCAAGAGATAACTGAGAATCGGGAACAGTAACTCTGCAGGATTTGGGGTCTTCTGAAACGATTTCAACAGAAAGAACTTTTGCAGGGGATAAAGCCTCGCTTATAAATGCGGCAGGGTCGTCACTGTATTTAACAATGTCGATTTTTTCACCGCTTAATTCTTCTACAATCTTATTAACACGGGCGCCGTGCTGACCGATACAAGCACCGATTGCATCAATCTCGCTGTCAGCGCTGTAAACGGCGATTTTTGTTCTGGAGCCTGCCTGGCGGGATACGGATTTAACCTGAATTGTGCCGTCGAAGATTTCGGGAACCTCAGCCTCAAAAAGACGCTTTACAAGGTCGGCATGGGTACGGGAAAGCATTACACGTGGTCCTCTTTCGGTGTCCTTAACATCAACGATATAAACTTTGATGTGGTCACCTTCCTTAATAACCTCATCGGGAACCTGTTCGCTCTTAGGCAGGGTAGCCTCTGCGTGACCTATAAGAATGGTTGCGTTGCCTGTTTTGGGGTCAATTCGCTGAACAGAAGCGGTCACGATTTCCTTTGTCTTGCTCTGGAACTGAGCCAAGGTCTGACCACGCTCTGCATCTCTTACACCCTGATGGAAGTTGTTTCTTGAATTCTGTGCAACAACTCTGCCAAACTTAGCAGGGTCAAGCTTAATGTCAACAAATCCCTGGGCCTGCGCGTTGGGGTCGATTTTAACAGCCTCTTCTACTAACATCTGAGTGTAGGGGTTTTCAACCTCATCTACAACTTCTTTTCTTGCAACTACACTGAAAATCTTGTTTTCAGGGTCAATAGTACACTGCACTACATCATTTCCGCCGTAATCTTTACGTGAAGCTACAACTATAGCCTCTGCAATTTTCTGAGCAATATATTCCTGAGGAATACCTTTTTCCTCCTCCATAGCAGCAAGTGCTGCAAAAAACTCAGAATAATCATTTTCCTTTTTCTTAACAGTTTTTTTAGCCATTTTCCATTATACCTCCGTTAAAAATTATCATCATTAAGATAAACCTTTGCAATGTCCTTTTTGTCAAGTTCAATGTTTTCTGCATCGGTTTTAATTACTAAAGTGTCATTAAAGGAAACAAGAGTTCCTGTAATTTCCTTTGAGCCGTTTATTGCCTTATACAGCTTTACCTTGATTTCTTCGCCCTGCATTATTTCAAAATGTTCAGCTCTTGTAAGCTCTCTGCAAAGACCGGGTGAGGAAACCTCCATAGTGTAGGACCTGTCAATAGGGTCGGCTTCATCAATTATAGGGTCGATAGCGTGGGAAACATTTACACAGTCGTCTATGGAAATGCCATCCTCTTTATCTATAAAGACTCTTAAAAACCAATCGGCACCCTCTTTAACAAAGCGTACATCCCAAAGAAACACGCCCTGAGCCTCTACTGCTTCCCTTATAAGAGAAGTAACAGTATCTGCAATATTTGCCAAAATAATCACCTCTTAAATTTCACGAAAGAAAAGTGAGCGGTTTTTGACCGCTCACTCGTTTCCTTTCTTATCCAATGGTATTATACCACTGTTTATTTAAAAAATCAAGTCTTTTTTATTCTTCCATTTGTTTGCCTAAAAATAATGCCGCAACACGTGCAAGATTAATGTCACTGTCGCTGGGATTTGCTCCCGAATCACCTATAAGGGCAACACAGCCGCTTAAATCTCCGCTTGAAATTATAGGTGCGGCAAAAAGCAGACTGTAACCCAGTCCCTCAAGAGCTTCTGTCTTTTTGTCAGAGGGGATGGTTGCTTCCTGACGGGATTCAATAAGCTCTTCAAGAGCAGGGGAGAGTCTGCGTTCAAGCACCTCTTTTTTAGAAATCCCTGCCGCCGCAATACAGATGTCCCTGTCGCAGATAATAAACGGTACCGAACAATGTCTGACAAGAGCCTCAGCATAGGATGCGGCAAAATCCGATAGTTCTCCTACGGGCGAATACTTTTTAAATACCACCTCACCACCTGTACCGGTAAATATTTCCAATGGGTCTCCCTCACGAATCCGCATAGTTCTTCTGATTTCTTTCGGAATAACCACACGACCAAGGTCATCGATTCTTCTAACTATTCCAGTGGCTTTCATATATACAAACTCCTTCAATTTCAAATCGTGATACTATTATTTGTAACTCGTGGGAATTTATACTGACTATATTTGCTTTTTAGTGATAGTTATGTTATAATAAAAACAAAAAATACGGAGAATGTGTAAAATGCGAATTTCTATTTTTTCTATTACATCATTATTAATTAGTGCTGCTGCTTTTGTTCTGTATGCCATTTTACTCGACGGAACAAATGTATTTATACCCTGGATAATACTAAGTGTTCTTGCTATGGTTTTCCCTCTTTTATCAAAATACTTTCGTAAAAGAAAACAAAAAAAGGGAACAGGATTTGAAATAGCTGCGTTAGTTATTGGTGCTTTTGATTTTTACTTCATCTTTTTTGCAGCAACAAAAATCAATTTGTTTTTTGTATTCATTCTGATTGCTGTAATTTGTATTTTGTATGTAAAACTATTTAATAACGTGATTGTTACACAAAAAGCCGAAAATAACGAGATTTTAGTCCAAAATGAACTCCAAAAGATGGACAAATCAACGCAACCAACAACTCGTTTAAAGGCTTCGCTTATAACGGCTATTGTTTCTACACTGTTCATTCCTATTTTAATTGTCGTACATATTCTTGCAGAAGAAGCTTATGTAGACAATGATGTCTTCTATATCATCAATGATTCTATGGCATTTTTTATATTACCAGCTATATGTGTAGTTTCTCTAATAATTTTTATATACAATAAAGTAAAAGGAAACTCCTCTAGTATAAGATATCGCGAAAAATGTTATAAGAAAGTTGCTAAAATGAAAGAATACATGGATAAAGGAATAATTACCGAAGAAGAGTTTGAAAAGAACAAACAGGATATTTTAAAAAATATTAAATTGTAACGCGCAAAAGAGAGGTGAAATTCACCTCTCTTTTGCTATGTGTAAAGACCACCAAAAACCGTTTTTGACACCAATGCGTTCAGTGGGGCAAACCAGCGAAAACCTTAGTGTTTATGCGGGTTTCAAGCGGTTTGCCCTATTATAACGCATTCCTCTATACGACGTACAATTCCTATTGCTTTCATATATACAAAAATCTCCTTTTCAACAAAGGCCCCTTTGTGTAAAGGGGGCTGTCACCGTAGGTGATTGGGGGATTGTCTTATTTTTACAATCCCTCCACCGCAAGCGGTCCCCCTCCCTTTGCACAAGGGAGGCTTTATTTCATAAATTTTTAAATCGTGATACTATAATTTGTGATAAAAGGGAATTTATACTGCAGGAATTTACTTTTAAAATGAAATATAATAAAAAATCTCCTTGTTTTACAAATTTGTACTGTTACTATCTGTAAAAACAAGGAGATTTTTTGTTTGAATCAATTTTGTTTATTTAAAAATAATTTCGTTGATAACGCTTTGCAGATACTCCTGTCTGCCGCTTGAAGGTAGCGCAGGAGCGCCCATATCTTCAGCAATCGTTGCAAGTTCTGCTAACGAAGTGCTACCATTCACTATCTTTTTTCCAATACCTGTCTTAAAGGAAGAATATCTTTCCTCTACAAAGGAATCTATTCTACCATCCTCTATAATCTTTGCTGCATTAATAAGTCCTAATGCAAAGGTATCCATACCAAGAATAAAGGCGTGGAACATATCTTCGGCGGTGTAACTTGGTCTACGTGTTTTGGAGTCGAAATTCAGTCCTCCGGTAAGTCCGCCTGCCTTTAAGACCTCATACATACACATTGTTGCTTCG
>CAJGBV010000020.1 GCA_904501755.1 Clostridiaceae bacterium
ATACCGCCCCGAGTGAAAAAATAGTGCTATGACCGCAAATTTCACCACGGCGAAGAAAAATCGGTCAGAGTGCTGTTTTAAGGGAGGGTGCTGTATATTTAATACCGCCCCGAGTGAAAAAATAGTGCTATGACCGCAAATTTCACCACGGCGAAGAAAAATCGGTCAGAGTGCTGTTTTAAGGGAGGGTGCTGTATATTCTATACCGCCCCGAGTGAAAAAATAGTGCTATGACCGATTTTTCAAGCCGTCCTTATTTATTCATATAACTTATAGAGTGCTGCGGCACCTATAATTCCTGCATCATTACCCAGCTCTGCAGGAAGTATCTCACAGGGTTTGCCCATTGTGGTGTAGATTTCCTTGCTTACGTAATCTCTGATGGGAGCAACGAGGGTTTCCTTCTCGTTGGAAATACCGCCGCCAATACAGATTTTTTCAGGCTGGAAAATGTTTATGATGTTTGCAAGACCTATTGCAACATATTTTTCATAGGTTGCTACAACCTCACAGGCAGCCTTATCACCCTTACGCATACCGTCAAAAGCAATTCTGCCGTTTACGTTATCAATATTATTGTCAGCAAGTTCCCACATAATACTGTCTTTGTTTTTCTCCATAGCAGCCTTGGTCTGACGGATAAGAGCAGTAGCAGAAGCATAGGATTCCCAACAACCCTTTCTACCGCAGGAGCAGGGTTCACCATCAACTACTATTACTGTATGACCAAGCTCACCGCCTGCATAGTTAGAGCCTGAGAACAACTTACCATCAATGATAATTCCGCCGCCTACACCTGTGCCAAGGGTAACGGCTATACAGTTGTTTACACCTCTGCCACTACCTGCAAGAAATTCACCGTAAGCCGCAGCATTAGCATCATTTTCAAGATAGAAATCAACGCCGGTACGCTCTTTTAACATTTTTGCAAGAGGAACATCTTTAAAGCCGAGATTGTTTGCGGTTGCAATAATTCCTGTAATAGGATTAATAGCACCCGGGCTTCCTACACCACAAGCCTTAACATCTTTAATGGAGATACCGGCATTCTCACAGGCCATAAAACAAGCTTTAGCCATATCGTCGGCTATTTCCTCTGCGGGACGGGGGCAGTTGGTTTTAACCTTGCCCTTTGCAATGATTTTGTAGTTTTCATCAACTACACCTGCAACGATATTTGTTCCGCCTAAATCAATTCCTAAAGTATACATTTTTTATTTCCTCCAATTTGGTTATTTATTGATATGGGTCAACGGGGGTATCCTCGCCACCGTCACCTTCAAGCATACCGAGCTTTTTAAGCAGGTCTTCGGCTGCATTGTATCCAAGCTTTTTCTGTCGGTTGTTCATAGAAGCAACCTCTATAATTACTGCCAAATTACGTCCGGGCTTTACAGGAATTGTAACCGACGGTACCGTAATTCCCAAAATTTCCATTGTTTTCTCTTCAAGTCCCATTCGGTCATACACCTTGTTTACATCCCAAGGCTCAAGATTAATTACCATATCAATCTTTTCGGTAAGCTTAACCGAGCCAACACCGAAGATACGACTTGCATTAATAATTCCTATTCCGCGAAGCTCAATAAAATGACGTATATTGTCGGGCGCACTTCCGACAAGGGATTTGCTGGAAACCTTTCGTATTTCAACAGCATCATCTGCAATAAGACGATGTCCGCGTTTTACAAGCTCAATAGCGGTTTCGCTCTTACCTACACCGCTCTCCCCAAGAAGCAAAATACCCTCACCGTAAACCTCAACCAGAACACCGTGGCGTGTAATTCTCGGAGCAAGTTGAAGATTAAGGAAAGCAATAAGCGCCGCCGAAACACCTGAAGTAGAATCTTTACTTCTAAGCACAGGCACTTCGTATCTTTTTGCAAGTTCTATAACAAAGTCAGGAACATCAAGACTTCTTGCTATAATAATTGCAGGGGGTCTTTGGGAAAGAAAGGTCGCATAGCGAGCTTCCTGTTCTTCTTTATCAAGCTCCTCAAGATAACCCTCTTCGGTTTTTCCAATAATCTGAATACGCTTGTTATCGAAATACCCGTAAAAGCCTGCAAGCTGAATTCCGGGGCGGTTAATTTCCGCACTGTTAATCATTATTTCACTTGCAGCCTTTGGAAGATATAAGGTTTCAAGTGATAGTTCTTTAAGTATTTTTTCAAGAGATACTGTAAAATCGGTATGCACTACAGACACACTCCTTTCATCATACTCTTATTATATATTATATCTTTCGTAATTTAAAGTTTTTTTTGATTTTTTCTTGATAATATTTTATTTTACCTGTATAATGTATGTTGTAATGTTATGTACTATGGAGGAAAATTAAATGAAATTAGGTATTGTCGGTCTTCCAAATGTAGGAAAGTCCACACTTTTTAATGCTATCACAAACGCAGGTGCTCAGTCTGCCAACTTCCCTTTCTGCACTATTGAGCCTAATGTAGGCGTGGTTGCAGTTCCCGATAAGCGTCTTGATGTACTCAAAGATATGTATACAGAGGGAAGTAAGGTTCCCCCTGTAGTTCCCGCAATTATTGAATTCGTTGATATTGCAGGTCTTGTAAAGGGTGCTTCAAAGGGTGAAGGTCTTGGTAATAAATTCCTTGCCAATATAAGAGAGGTTGATGCGATAGTTCACGTGGTACGCTGTTTTGAAAACGAAAACATTATTCACGTTGATGGAAATATCAATCCTCTCAGAGATATTGAAACTATCGACCTTGAGCTGATTTTCTCTGATATGGAAATGGTGGAAAGAAGAATTGCCAAAACCACCAAAGACCTAAAGGGCAACAAATCACTTCAGAGTGAGCTTGACTTTTTAAAGAAGCTTTATGACCATCTTGAAAGCGGAAAAAGTGCAAGAAGCATGGAAGTAGACAAGGACGAAAAGGAAATACTTGATACAATATTCCTTCTTACTACAAAGCCTATTATATATGCCGCTAATTTAAGCGAAGAGGATTTTTCAGGCAAATCCCCCGAAAGCAATCTCCATTTCCTTGCTGTTAAGGAGCTTGCCGCAAAGGAGGGTGCCGAGGTTCTTCCTATTTGTGCCCAGATGGAAGCCGATATTGCCGATATGAGCGAGGAAGAAAAAATTATGTTCCTTTCTGACTTAGGTCTTGAAAATTCAGGTCTTGACCGTCTTATTCAGAAAAGCTATAGCCTTTTAGGTCTTATTTCATATCTTACTGCAGGCGAAAAGGAAGTAAGAGCATGGACAATAAAGAGGGATACAAAGGCTCCTCAGGCAGCAGGTAAAATCCACTCCGACTTTGAAAGAGGCTTCATTCGTGCTCAGGTTATAGCCTTTGACGACCTTAACGAATGTGGTTCCCTTGCCAGTGCCCGTACAAAAGGACTTGTACGAACAGAGGGCAAAGAATATGTTATGCAGGATGGTGACGTAGTTGAATTCCTTTTCAATGTTTAAAAGACTTATATCCATTGCCTTTGTCATTATTCTGTCAGTAACCTGTTTTGCGGGTTGCGGCAAAAAGGCGGTGTACCGTATTGATACACTTCGCTATGTAGTAGACGG
Source organism: Clostridiaceae bacterium (assembly GCA_904501755.1). Lineage (GTDB taxonomy): Bacteria > Bacillota > Clostridia > Oscillospirales > Acutalibacteraceae > SIG607. Next base: position 3,560 of record CAJGBV010000020.1, read on the forward strand.
AAAAACCACAGTTCAATACGACTACACCTACACCTATGACAATAAACCTGCTATCACTAATGCCACTTTTTTTGACGGATTAAGTGAAAGCTATACCGATGTTTACGGTTATGATGAAAAGGGCACAATGATTACCTTTACCAAAAGGTACGAAAGCTCTATTGAAAGAAGCTATACTGCCGAAAGTATTACAAATAATAAATACATTTTCCGTGAAGAAGACGGCACAGAATTTCTTACCATCATCTTTGACCAAAACGGCTTTATAGTATCCCAGCGTTATGCAAACGGTTATGTAACGGAATATGCCTTTACCTATGACGAAAAGGGTAAACCGCTCACCTTTAAGCAATTAGATATTCGTCCGTCAGGAAGTAACCGTATCACAGATTATGTTGTGGAATTTACAGACAAAGATACCTTCCGTATGAAATCGGTAGGAGAAAATGCTCAGGAAAACGCATACTATGAAATTGATTGCACAATAATAAAGTAGAAAGGATGCGTAATTTTTGAATATTTTTTATCCATATTTTTATTACGGCACAAGCTCAGATTCTCTCTACACCTTTTCCATAGTTCTTTTGGTGGTTGCACTTCTTATTACTGTTGTAGCTCAGGTAAAAATCAAATCCTCTTTTGCTAAATACAGTAAGGTTACTTCAAATGTTACAGGTGCCGCCGCTGCTGAAAAGCTACTTGCAAGTCAGGGTATTTACAATGTAAAAATTGAGCGTTGCAAAGGTCAGCTTACCGACCACTTTGACCCAAGAACCAATGTTATAAGACTAAGTGAGGGCGTATACGACAGTGCCACTGTTGCGGCTGTGGGTGTTGCCTGTCACGAGGCAGGTCACGCACTTCAGTATGCGACAGGCTACGGTCCTATAAAGCTGAGAGCCAAAATCATTCCCATAACAAATTTCGGTTCTCGACTTGCTATGCCGCTTATACTTTTGGGACTTCTTCTCAGCTTCTACCCTCTTGCCTTTGTTGGTGTAATATTCTTTTCTCTTTCCACACTGTTTCAGCTTATTACACTGCCTGTAGAGCTTAACGCTTCAAGACGGGCAATAGAGATTATAAAAGACTGCAATATCCTCTATGACGACAATCAGATACGCGGTGCAAAGGCTGTGCTTACCGCCGCCGCTATGACCTATCTTGGTGCATTACTGCTTTCTCTTGCTCAGCTACTCAGACTGCTTGCAATCGTAGGCAGAAGACGCAGATAAATGAATAAACACCTCACTCTGTGCAACACTATCTAAAAAGTGACGGGGTGAGGTTTTGTTTTCACAGTTTTTCAAAAAATATGATACTGCCGCTGTTTTTGCCATAGGTTCTGTGGGTTATTGCTGTATTGAACTTTTGTGGCGTGGACGCACCCACTGGACAATGGCGGTTGCTGGGGGTATTTGCTTTACACTTATTACCGAAATAGAAAAAAGATTTACCAATGTAAATTTTTTATATAAGTGTATAATGGGCAGTCTTGCCATAACAACGGTAGAGCTTTTTATAGGTGTAATATTCAATCTGATGCTGAATAAAAATATATGGGATTACAGCAACTTAAAGTTTAATTTTCTTGGACAAATATGTATTTTATATACTGTTTTATGGGGTTTTATAACCGCTCTTGCATTACCTGTTTCAAGAAAACTTATTTTGGCTTTACAAAAATAATAAAACTTGGTATAATCAGTATAATAAACGATTAGTGAGGTCTTTTTATGGCTTTCTTGCATCGTACCTGGGCAGAAATTGACACCTCTGCTCTTGTACATAATTTCAATGTTATTAAAAACAGTGCGAAAGACAGCGGTCTTATGTGTGTTGTAAAGGCTGATGCCTACGGTCACGAAACAGAAATCGTGCTTCCCGCCCTTATAAATGCAGGGGCTGACTGCTTCGCCGTTTCCAATATTGACGAGGCTCTTGAGCTTCGCTCTCAAGGGGTAGATTTTCCTATTCTTATTTTAGGTTACACCCCACCTGAAGCCGCGCTTAAGCTTTGTGAAAACCGTATTATTCAGACGGTTTACGACCAAAATTATGCCCAAAAGCTGTCAGAGTTTGCTACACAGTCGGGTGTTAAGGTAAAGGTTCATATAAAGCTTGATACGGGTATGGGACGAATCGGTTTTGACTGTAGAAACGACAGTCTTAAAGGAATTGACAAAATAGACGAAATTCTTTGTCTTGACGGACTTGTTTTCGAAGGAATTTTCACTCATTTTGCCGCCGCAGACAGAAGCGGTGACAGTAAGGGCGAATATACCGCCCTTCAGTACAGCCGTTTTGTAAAGGCTGTAGAGATTATAAAAAGCAAATGCAGTAGTATAAAAACCGTTCACTGCTGTAATTCAGCAGGGCTTTTATACGAAAAGGATAAACATTCCACCCTTTGCAGACCGGGTATAATTCTTTACGGACTCTCCCCCGATAAAGATATGGAGTTTAAGGAAAAGCTTATCCCTGTTATGACCCTTAAAAGCGTTGTTTCTCAGGTGAAAGAGGTTGACAAGGACACCTTTATAAGCTATGGAAGAACATTTAAAAGCGACAAAAAAATGCGACTTGCTACCGTTTCGGTAGGCTATGCCGATGGTTATCCCAGAGCGCTTTCAAATAAGGGCGAGGTTATAATAAAGGGAAAAAGAGCAAAAATTGTCGGAAGAGTCTGTATGGATCAGATGGTTGTAGATATAAGCCATATTGACTCAGTCGAAATAGGTGACGAGGTTACCCTTTTCGGCAAGGATTTATCGGTAAACGAAATTGCTCAAATCTGCGGCACAATAAACTACGAAATAGTTTGCGGTGTTTCAAAGCGAGTACCAAGAATAAAGGTAGAGTAAAAAAGTGTCAGTGTTTAACACTGACACTTTTTTATATCATTTACAACTACGATAAACAATTTTTACCGCTACACTTCGTTACGCAACCTTACTTGTCCACAGGACGCGGTCGCAACCTCATCCATCACCGTCTTCGACGGAGCCTATCTCAAGTGCGAAGCCTTGATTTGTCAATCAGAGAACCGTCCCCTGTGTTATTGAGAACCGTCCCCTGTGTTATTTTATAAAAAACTGTTGTTTTTATATCTCACTTTCAATTATAAGCAAACGGTTATATTTAGCCACTCTATCGCTTCGGCAGGGGGCGCCCGATTTTATAAAGGGAGCGTTTACACCTACCGCAAGGTCGGCTATAAAGGTATCCTCGCTCTCACCGCTTCTATGGGACACAATATTACTGTATCCATATTTTTTAGCAAGTTCCATAACCTCAAGGGTTTCACTGAGTGTTCCTATCTGATTAAGCTTAATAAGAATGGAATTAGCAATACCCTTTTCTATTCCCTCCTTAAGTCTGTTTGTATTGGTTACAAAAAGGTCGTCACCCACAAGACGAATTTTATCCCCAAGACGCTGTGTTAATAGTTTCCAGCCCTCAAAATCATCCTCGCCTACACCATCCTCAATAGACATAATGGGATATTTATTGCAAAGGTTTTCATAATAACTGCAAAGTTGCTCTGCCGTCATTACGGTACCTCTTTTTTTCAGAGTATAGCTTCCCTTTTCCACCCATTCGCTCGATGCAACATCAAGGGCAATTCCTATCTGATTTTCACTGTATCCTGCACTTTCTATAGCTTCCATAATACAGTCAAGAGCAGTTTCATCACTGTCAAGGCTTGGTGCAAAACCGCCCTCATCACCTACTCCTGTAAGAAGCCCCTTCTTTTTAAGAATAATCCCAAGGCTGTGATAAATCTCACTGCCTGCCCTCAGTCTTTCGGCAAAGCTTTCTATACCAAAGGGAACCACCATAAACTCCTGAATATCAATATTGTTTGAAGCGTGGGCACCGCCGTTTAAAATGTTCATCATAGGTACAGGCAGATTCTTTGCATTTTGTCCGCCAATGAAACGGTAAAGAGGAAGATTATAAGAATTAGAAAGAGCCTTTGCACAAGACAGAGAAACCGCAAGTATTGCATTAGCACCCAGATTGGATTTGTTTTCACTGGCATCAAGATTTATCAAAAATCTGTCAATATCATTTATATCCGATAATTTCTGCGATGTAAGAGCAGGGCCGATAATATCGTTAACATTGCTTACGGCTTTATTTACCGACTTACCAAAATATTTTTTACTGTCATTGTCCCTCAGCTCTACCGCCTCGTGAATTCCTGTAGAAGCGCCTGAGGGAACAATTGCAAATCCCTTAGCTCCACTATTCGTCACTGCAAAACAGGCTACCGTAGGGTTAGCGCGGGAATCAAGTAACTGAAAACCTTTAATTTCCTTAATATAATCTGACACATAAAACACTCCTTTTTATATATTGTTACCAAATGGTAAAAAATAATACAATTTTGCAAAAAACCTCTTTTTTTTCTTTACGGCGTGTGTTATACTATATTAGTATAATTATATATTAAATTTGGAGTTGACTTTATCCTTATGGAAAAAGAAATTATAAACGATTCGGAAAACGAGGAAAACGGTGAAAAGCAGATAATATGTGGAAGAAATCCTGTATTTGAAGCAATACGCTCAGGAAGAGAAATCGACCGTCTTCTTGTTGCCCACAGTGTTAGCGGCGGCAGTGTAACTGCAATAATCGCCAAATGTAAACAGGCGGGTATACTTATTAAAGAGGTTTCCCCTCAAAAGCTTGATTTTCTTTGCGGCGGCGCTAACCATCAGGGTGTAGCGGTTCAGTTTGCAAGTCAGTCTTATGCCGAGGTTGAGGATATTCTTAAAGCTGCCCAGCAGTCAGGCAGACCGCCTTTCATAATCATTTGCGATGAAATTGAAGACCCTCACAATTTAGGCGCTATTATCCGTACTGCTGAATGCTGCGGTGCTCACGGAATAATAATTCCCAAACGCAGAAGCGCTTCTCTTAACGCCACCGTTGCAAAATCTGCAAGTGGTGCCCTTGAATATATGCCCGTTGCCCGTGTTACAAATATTTCAAATGAAATAGACAAGCTAAAAGAAAAAGGCATCTGGGTTTTTGGTGCCGATATGGACGGCAAGGACTATACTTATTTTGACTATGATATACCTTGCGCTATTGTTATAGGAAACGAAGGCAAAGGAATCGGTGCACTGGTGAGAAAAAAATGTGATGAAATCATAAGCCTGCCAATGTACGGCAAAATCAATTCCCTTAACGCTTCCGTTGCCGCAGGTGTACTTATGTACGAAATAGTGCGTAAAAGAAATCTTAAAAATGGAGGTACTTCGTAATGGGTCTTTTTTCAAGAAAAAAGAAAGACGATTTGGATATAATTGCCTCCGAAGAGCAAGAGGACCTCTATAGCCTTATTAAAAAGCGTAACCAAAACGCACCTAAACCAAATATCCTTACTGCAAACGAAATCGTTGGTAAAAAAACCGACGAAGCCCATAATCAACCAACCGAAAATCCTTTGGATGCTTTAAGAAAGAAAATGCTTAATCAGCAAAAAGAGGCGGAAAATAAAACCGATAACGAAGATTCCTTCACTCCCGCCTTCAATGTTGATTCTTCCTTTTTGTCCGAACCCAAAGAAAAAGAGGTTTGTGATGAAACAGTACTGAAAAAAGGCGAAAAAATAACTCTTGTTCCCGAGGTTAACGAGGAAGCAGAAAAAGAGCCCAGCATACTTGAAAGCTGTCTGCCCTTTATACTTGACGGCAGAGAGGAAGATACTCTTCCCGAAGAAAAACCTCAATATAAGCTTGAAAGTGTGGAATCCATTTTAGGTATTGAAGAGCCTGAAGAGCAGGAGCCCGAAGAAAACGACGAGAATGAAGCCGAGCCCTTTGAAGAAACCATTATTTTCAAGGCAATTGAAAAGGCAAATATGCCTGATATTTCAGACATTGACAACAATGAAAAAGGCGTTGCCTCAAATCCTGTTTCCTTTACCGGAACAATGCCCGTAATACTCAGTGATGAAATAATCGGCAATACCAGAGATGTTGTTATTGCAGAGGAATTCTTCCATAAAAGCGATGCTCACAGCAAGGAGTTTGACAATATCTCTTTAACACAGGATACCTTCGAGCCTGAGGTTGAATTTGTTTGTCAGGATGACCGAAAGAAAGTTCGTATAACCCTTTTGAAAGCCCGTAAAAAAGCCTTTCTTTCCTTTATGGGTACACTGCTAAGCACCATTATTCTGTCAATATTTCTCTTACCTGTTTTTTCTGACGCTATGCTCACCTTCAGCACACTGCTGACTGTTTTTATAAGCATTGCAGTGGCTATAGCACTAATTTCCAATATTGACATATTCATTTCCCTTAAAAGCCTTGCAACTCATCGTACAAAGGCAGAGGTTAATCTTGCACTGTCAACAGTCTTTTCATTAGTAGGAATTATAATGTCCTTTGCTTTTCGTATTGCCAGTGAGGTTCCTTACGGTATTGCCGCAATGACGGTACTGTCGCTGCTTTTCGGCAGCTACTTCAGACTTAGAAAAAGTCAGTATATGTTCCAGAACTTTATTCAAATTGCCGCCGCAAAGGATAAATACGCTGTCACTCTTATTGATGATGTACCCACCACCTTTGCTATGGCAAGAAAAGCTGTGGATGGTGATGTACTGATTGCCGCAAAACAGCCTACTGCACATATCTGTGACTTTATGAAAAACAGCACCATTGATAAAGATTTTGATGGTAAAGCAAAACTGTTCTTCTACATTTCCCTTTGCTTCTCGGTTTTTGCCGGTATAACTTTAGGCTTCTATCGCAGTAATTTTATGTCAGGTGTAGTTTCTGCCTGTATTTTTGCAGCGTTGTTTGCCCCCTTTACCACACTTGCCTGTAACACTTTACCGCTTAGCAGTGCTTCAATGCGCCTTAGACGGCACGGTGCTATGCTTACCGGCATTAAGTCAGCAAGACAAATTGAAGAGGCAAACGCCTTTGTTCTTGATTGCTGTGAGCTTTTCCCAAAGGGCAGTATAAAACTTGCTGATATGAAAATCCTAAGCGAAAATAATCTTGAAGAAACCATTGCTATTGCCTGTGCTATAACAAGCTCTATAAAAAGTCCATTGGCTCCCATCTTCAAAACCATTATGGAAACAAATAAGGAAGTAACAGTTCCTGTTGCCGATTCCATTAAATATGAAGAAAGAATGGGTATAACAGGTTGGGTTGGTGACCGACGCATATTTATAGGCAACAGAAATCTTATGCTTGCCCACGAAATACCTGTTCCCGATGCAGAGGTGGATAAGAAAATACTCAGAGATGGCTACTTCCCTGTTTATCTTGCTTGTGACGGAAAAGCACTCGCACTCATAGTTCTTCGCTATGTTCCAAGTCCTTCCATTGCAAAGGAGCTTGACAAAATAACCGCAATGGGACTTACTCTGCTTATAAGCAACTGCGACCAGAACATAAGCGAAGAAATGCTTTGCGATTATTTCGATCTTTATGATGACAGCTTAAAGATTATGAGTGGAAGCGGTGTTCATATGCATAAGAGTGCTGTTAATTACTGTGAAAATATAAGCTCTGGTGCATCTGTCAAATCAGGTGCTATAGGGCTTTGTGCAGTGCTTTTCTGTGCAAGCAGAGTTAAACACGCGGTTTCTCTGCTTCAGGTTTTACATTATATTTCAGTTGTTTTGGGAGTTATACTTTTCGGATATATTATATTTGGAAATACTTCCCTTTATATTTCAGGTCTGCTTGTTGCCGCTTATCAGCTTATCTGCTTTATCATAAGCACGATAGCATATCTTTTTACAAAACCATAGGAGTGATATAAATGAGTAAAAAATTCTATATAACAACTGCTATTGCTTATACTTCCCGAAAACCACATATCGGCAATGCTTATGATATTGTTCTTGCCGATGCAATCGCCCGTCATAAGAAAATGGAAGGCTATGAGGTTTTCCTTATGACAGGAAGCGATGAGCACGGCCAGAAAATTGAAGAATACGCAAAGGCTAAGGGAATTGAGCCCAAGGCTTATGTTGATGACATTTCTTCTCAGATAAAGGCAGTTTGGGACAGTCTTGATACAGAGTATGATAAATTCATCCGTACCACCGATGCTGACCACGAGGCAACAGTAAAAAAGATTTTTAAAAAGCTTTATGAACAGGGCGATATTTATAAAGGCTCTTATGAGGGCAAATACTGTGTTCCCTGTGAGTCCTTCTTCACCGCTTCTCAGCTTGTAGACGGTAAATGTCCCGACTGCGGCAGAGAGGTTATTGACTCCAAAGAGGAAGCTTATTTCTTAAAGCTTTCAAAATATGCCGACCGTCTTGTAAAGTACTATGACGAAAATCCCGATTTCTTCTTGCCTGCCGCAAGAAAAGCAGAAATGGTAAACAACTTTATAAAGCCGGGGCTTACCGACCTTTGTGTTTCCCGTTCCTCTTTTAAATGGGGTGTACCTGTAGACTTTGACGATAAACACGTTATTTATGTATGGATTGACGCTCTTTCTAACTATATTACAGGAATAGGTTATGATACAGAAAACCCCACTGAACAGTACAAACAACTGTGGCCTGCTGATTTACATGTTATCGGTAAGGATATAGTTCGCTTCCATACTATTTATTGGCCTATTATCCTTATGGCTCTTGGTGAGCCTCTGCCCAAACAGGTTTTAGGTCATCCTTGGGTACTCTTCGGCGAAGATAAAATGAGTAAGTCTAAGGGTAATGTTATTTATGCCGATGAATTAGCTGCACGTTTCGGCAGTGATGCTGTAAGGTATTATCTTTTAAGCGAAGTTCCCTTTGCACAGGACGGAAATATCACCTATGAAGCCTTTATAAACAAGTTCAATACCGACCTTGCAAACACTCTTGGAAACCTTGTTAACCGAAGCATTGCTATGACAAACAAATACTTTGACGGCAAGGTAACAAATAGCGGCGAAAAAGACGCACTGGACGATGAGCTTTATGCTTTTGCAGATGAAACTATGCAGAAATTCAATTCACAAATGGATTCATATCACACCGCAGATGCTTGTGAAACCCTTATGGATTTAGCAAGAAGATGCAATAAGTATATTGACGAAACAATGCCTTGGGCACTTGCTAAGGATGAAGATAAAAAATCCCGTCTTGAAGCAGTTATGTTTAATCTGCTGGAGAACATCAGACTTTTATCTGTTCTTCTGACCCCCATTATGCCTAAGTGCGCACAGGAAATAAGAAACCAGATTTGCTGTGATAATATCGAAATGAAAACAAACGCTGTAAATAGCTTTGCAGTTGGAACTCCATCTCCCCTTTTCTCCCGTCTTGATACCGATAAGGTTCTTGAGGAATTAGCCAAGGAAATGGAAGAAAAAATGAAGGCAGCTAAGAAAGAAAATGAAGCCGTAAATGCCGTTACCCTTGCTCAAATCGGCATTGAGGACTTTATGAAGGTAGAGCTTAAAACCGCTAAAATTATGGAATGTGAGCCTGTTAAAAAAGCTAAAAAGCTTTTAAAGCTCACTCTTGATGACGGCAGCGGCACTCCCCGTACAGTTGCAAGCGGTATTGCTAAATATTACACTCCTGAGGAACTTATCGGTCATACCGTAATCCTTGTATCCAATTTAAAGCCTGCCGTACTTTGCGGTGTTGAGTCACAGGGTATGATATTAGCTGCCGATATTGATGAAGAAAATGTTAAAGTTATTTTTGCAGATGATATTCCTGCCGGCAGTAAAATAAGATGATTTTTGATACACATTCTCATTACACTGATGAGCAGTTTTCTGACAGAGAAGAACTGCTCATCAAGTTAAACAAACAAAAAAACATTAGTGAAATAATCACCTGTGGTACCGATATTCCCTCTTCAAAGGAATGTATTGCTCTTGCCAACAAATTCCCCTTTGTTTATGCCGCTATAGGTTTTCATCCTGAGGAACTGACAAGAATTGATACCGACATTCCTGCTCTAAGACAACTTATGTGTGATAAAGTTGTGGCTATCGGCGAAATCGGTCTTGATTATTACTGGAATAAAGAAAATAAAGAAAAGCAAAAGGACGGCTTTATTTCTCAGCTTAACTTAGCCAAAGAGCTTAATCTTCCTGTTATAGTTCATGACAGAGAAGCTCATGGTGACACTCTCAGTATACTAAAAGAATATAAACCCAAAGGTGTTCTTCACTGTTTTTCAGGCAGTGTAGAAATGGCACAGGAAATAATAAATCTTGGTATGTATATCGGTGTGGGCGGTGTTATAACATTTAAAAATGCTAAAAATTTGCCGGAAGTTATAAAAGCTGTTCCTATAGATAAAATTCTTCTTGAAACCGATGCTCCTTACCTTGCGCCCGAACCATTTAGAGGTAAGCGAAATGATTCATCCCTTATTCTCTATATAGCCGAAAAAATTGGCGATATAAAAGGAATAAGCAAGGAAGAGGTTATTAAAATTACAAGAGAAAATGCTTACCGTTTGTTTTTTGAAAAATAAAAGAATATCACCCTGCTTTTTGTAAACACTATTTACGAAAGCGGGGTGATTTTTGTGAACGATAAGAATAAGCAGTATGATAACAATCAGAACAAAAAGGACCAGAACAAAAACAATCAGAATAAGAACGACCAAAACAAGAAAGATAACAACCATAAAAACTAATTGACCATATAAAAACGGATACAAAGTTTTTGATTTGCTTTGTATCCGTTTTTTCATTCCTTAAAGCCTGTGCCGAGAATTTCTCCCGCCTCACATACAACTATAAAAGCATTTTGGTCTGCACTTTTTACAAGGGTGTGTATAAGTGCTACCTCTTGCCGTCTGACAGCGCACATTAAAATTTCTTTTTCTTTATCGGTGTATGCACCATTTGCCTTTAGCTTTGTTACTCCACGGCTGACTTCATTTAAAATTCTGTCACATATAGGCTTTGCATTATCTGTTATAATATAAACCAACTTACCTCTGTCAGCACCATACAGCACACGGTCAAGAACAACCGAGGTAATAAACATTGATACCCCTGAATATAATGCCCCTGAAAAGTCCCGATAACAAAGTGCCGAAACCGCCACCACTACCGCATCTCCTACAAGTATAACTCTGCCTATAGAAATATGTGGATATTTAGAATTAACAAATTTACCTATTATATCCACTCCGCCTGTGGTAGCACCGCGTAAAATTATAATACCAAGTCCTAAACCTATGAGTATTCCGCCAAAAAGTGCGCAAAGAATTATATCGCCATCAAAAGCTATAATATATTTTTCGCTTATATCAAGCAGCAGCGAAACCATAACAGTAACAACTGCCGTCCTTGCTATAAAATGAACTCCAAACTTTTTTAAAGAAACTATTATAAGAGGAATATTTAGGATAAGCATAGTCATTCCCGTAGGAACTTGCAGCAAAAAATTTAAAATTAAAGCGATTCCCGTAAAGCCACCCGGACTTATGTGAGCAGGGGCAATAAACATAGGAATCGCTATAGCATAAATAATAGAACCAACAATATAATAAATAAAATCTATTGCAAGTTTTTTTACAGAATTCTTTTTCATTAAGCAACACCTGATTATATTGTTGCCGAAAAATCCTCCCATATTAAAGTAAAAAGCTCATTAACGCGGTTTTCTTCTCCAATAAGATGAAGATACCCAAAAAGAGTTTCAACACCTGTAGCAATATGATAATCACCGCCACTGGCATTTTTAGGTGTTCTGCCTGTATGAAAATTTCTTCCTCTTTTAAAAATGGCAATTTCATCTTCGGTAAGAATGTCTTTGATAATTTCAAAAGCTCTTACCTGACCGGTGGCGCTGACAAAGCGCACGGAGGCAGAGTGAAGCTCACCTGACGGACGATTTATTTCCGCCAGTCTTTCACGGACAAGAAGTCCAAATACCGCATCGCCTACAAAGGACAGCGTTGAAGGACTAAGCAATTTCACCTTAGCTTTATCATAATACATACTCAAATTCAAAATCGTTAACGTGAACGATATCGCCTTCCTGAACTCCTGCCTTTACAAGAGCCTTAATTATACCGCTTGAACGAAGAACCCTCTCAAAATACTGAAGAGATTCATAGTCATCAGGGTCAACAGTATTCATAATTCTTTCAATCCAATCGCAGTTTTCAACAAAGTATTCACCATTATCCTTACGAACAGTAAAGGTGCGAAGTTCCTTTTTAACAAGATTAGTTTCAAAAGCTTCAATCTCTGTTTCATAGCGTTTCATAGGCGGAAGAGTTGCAAGAACAGCGGCAATATGATTAATAAGCTCACCTGTTCCCTCTTTAATAGGCGCCATTATCGGGAAGAAATCATAACCCAAATCATTAAAGTGCTTTGCAATTTTTTCCACAGTTTCGTCATCGGTAAGGTCACACTTGTTACCTACTACTATTTGAGGACGCTGACTCAGTTCTTCACTGAACACTTTAAGTTCTTTATTGATTTTCTCGAAATCTTCAATAGGATCTCTGCCCTCACTGCCTGCAATATCAATAACATGAACTAAAAGACGGCATCTCTCAACATGGCGTAAAAATTCATGGCCAAGACCTACGCCCTCGCCTGCACCCTCAATAAGACCGGGTATATCCGCCATAACAAAGGAGCTTCCTTCACCCATTCTAACAACACCCAATACGGGAGTAAGGGTGGTAAAATGGTAGTTTGCTATTTTCGGCTTTGCCTCGCTTACAACAGAAACAAGGGTGGATTTACCAACATTAGGAAAACCAATAAGTCCTACATCGGCAAGAAGCTTTAATTCAAGGGTTACATCAAGCTCATCCCCCGGAGCACCGGGTTTAGCAAAACGCGGAACCTGTCGTGTAGAATGAGCAAAATGCTGATTTCCCCATCCGCCATTACCGCCTCTTGCAATAATAACCTCATTATCTCCCGATATATCGGCAATTATTTTTCCGCTTTCTGTATCCTTAATAAGAGTACCCCTTGGTACATTTATAACAAGGTCATCTGCAGATTTACCTGTGCAACGGGAAGCCTTGCCGTTTTCACCATTATCGGCACAGTATTTTCTTTTATATCTGAAGTCTGCAAGTGTGGACAGATTATCATCAGCTTTAAAAATAATATTTCCACCTCTGCCGCCGTCCCCGCCATCAGGTCCACCTGCAGCTACATATTTTTCTCTGTGAAAGGAAACACAGCCGTTACCGCCGTTTCCTGCTTTAAGATGAATTTTTGCTACATCAATAAACATAAAAAATCAACCTTTTAAAATAAAAAGGCTCAGGAATCCACCTGAGCCCATTAATAATTACTGCTCTACAGCGTAAATGCTGACCTGCTTACGGTCACGGCCAACACGCTCGAACTTAACTTTACCGTCGATAAGAGCAAATAAAGTATCGTCAGAACCCTTGCCTACATTATTGCCGGCGTGGATATGTGTGCCGCGCTGACGAACAAGAATGTTACCGGCCAATACGAACTGACCATCGGCACGCTTTACACCAAGACGCTTAGACTCACTGTCACGACCGTTCTTGGTAGAACCCATACCTTTTTTATGGGCGAATAACTGAATGTTAATCTTTAACATAACTACACCTCCGAAATGATAGATATTCTGTCATCATACTGGGAAGAAAGCTGTTCTATATGAAGTCTGAAGCCCTCTAAAACCGCTATAGCTTTATCGGAAGGAGCTTTCACCTTAATTATCATTAAGGCTTCATCAACCCTTGCTTCTATTTCATCACCGATTATTTCGGTAACGGTATTAGCTGTCATATATGCGGCAGATGAAACTGCACTGCAAACAATTTTTCCTTCAATATCGTCACAGTTGACAGAACTGTGACCGCTGATAGAAAAGCCAATCAAATGACCTTTATCAGCCAAAAATTTAACTTTGGTCATAAAGCAAATTAACCGATTGCCTTGATTTCAACCTTAGTGTACGGCTGTCTATGGCCCTTTTTACGAGCGCAACCCTTCTTGGGCTTGTAGGTAAATACAGTAATCTTCTTACCCTTGCCGTTTTTGAGAACCTCACCCTTAACGGTTACACCCTCAACATAAGGAGCGCCAACCTTAAGAGCACCGTCATTGATAGCAACAACCTTGTCGAATACAACTTCAGCGCCATCCTGAGCATTAAGCTTCTCAACATAGATAACATCACCGTCAGTTACACGGTACTGCTTTCCACCGGTTTCAATAATTGCGTACATTCTTTTGCACCTGCCTTAATTTCAGTCTCGCTACAGTAAGGCGTATGCCAAAATAGGCATAACTTAACAGAGCCTTCAATATGCGGCCTTACGATTATACCATAGTCACTTGTGTATGTCAAGAATTTTTATTCTTTTTTCATTTATCAAAAATTAGATTAATTACCACTTTTCCCTCGTCGGCTTTTTCCCCTTGTTTTATATTTAAACTTTTGCAAGCTCTTATAATTCTTGCTAACTGGTTTTTATTGTTAATAAAGGTTTCTTCATCATCAAATATAAGCTTTACCTCAATATAGCTTTCTCTGTTAAACGCCATAATATCAAATTTACTCTTTTGTGCAACCTTATAGGCAAGTTCGACCATTTTACAGGTTTCTTCATTTTCACAAATAGGTTTGCGCGTTTTTGACAGTGCAGTCTTATTATTTTCAAAACATCTGCCTACCAATGAAAACATTTCATAAAGAATTAAATCTCTCATAAAAATCACCCTCATAAAAAATTAAAAAGCGTGTCCACAGAGGACACGCCGAAAAAGTGCAACCCGTAGTTTTTTGCAACAATATAATATATATAAAGAATTCCTTTCTTCTTAAAATTAGTCTGTTGCATATTTATATTATTTATGCTACAGTTATTATAAAGGTTAAAATCGGTATAGATACTGAAAGGATCTCAAATATGACAGACATTATATTCAGTTTCGATGTAGAAGATTATATTCATAAAATCGGTGCAGATGGCATTTTGCGCAGTATTCAGCTTTTAAGCAAACACAATGTCAGAGGTTGTTTTAATGTTGTTGCTCGTCTTGCTATGGCTTTAGAGCAATGGGAACGACAGGATATTATCAAGGCTCTTAAAGAACATGAAATAACCTCCCATACCCTTGACCATTCTCATCATCCCACCATTTGCGAATACACAGACCTTGACGATTACAATGCTGCCCTTGATATTTTTTTAAAAACCGAGGGCAGAGCCATAAATATTTTAAAAGCAATTTTTGATATAGATGAAATACCTTCTGCTTGTCCTCCCGGAATTTCCACCTCTTATGTTGCCCACTACGGATATGCAAAATTAGGCGTTCCTGTTTATGATGGTGATACTATCAGAGATGACAAAAGAGGAAGACCCATTAACTTTTGCAATATTCTTACTACAGGTTATAACTGGGGGCTTGAGGACCATCTCTTTACTATGACAAAGGAAGAAATAAAAGAAGCCATTTACAAAGTCACACAAGAGAAGGATCTATTTGTTATCTGGCATCATCCTCAAATGGCATATCTTAAAAATTTTTGGGACGGAATAAACTACAACGGTGTTAATACACATCCTGACAACTGGAAAGAAAGCCCACGCCACACCGACGAAGATGTTGAAAGATTCTATGAAAACTTTGATTATCTTTTAGGTCTTCTGAAAAGTGACCCCGAGCATTTTAACTTCACTACATATTCGGAACTTGCTAAAAAGCACTATGGCGGTGTACGAAAGATAACTAAAGATGTTATTGTGGAACTTAATAAGCAGTTAAAAGAAGAGTTCTTCCCTGTCACAACACCTGATTCATATTGCCTTACTGATATTATGTATGGCTGCAGAGAGCTTTTACAAGGCAAAAATGAGCATATTTGCAAGGATGTCTACGGATTTTTATATACTCCGTATACTATAGAAAAAGAAATCACTCTTACTAAAGACGAAGTAATAAAAGGCTCATATCAGATAACCGATAGCTTTTTACCCGAAAAAATAGTAATTGACGATAAAATTATAGGCCCTGCCGATTGGCTTCGTGCTGCAATGGAAATTCTTTGCGGTAAGAAAAAAGTGACTGTAGCTCCCGGTCCTTGGCAAATTGACCTTGACCAATTCCCATGGATGAAAACCATATCCTATAAAAACAACTGGGTACATTCCCCTGACTTTAAGGATGAATATTTGTCCAATCGTTTCAGAATGCAATCCTGGACTATCCGTTTTGACAGGGAAACACCACGAAAGGTTTTTGATTAAAAACAAAGGCTTGAAACCAACCCACAAAAAACGAATAAAGACCGTTTTTATACCAAATAACAAACGCAAAAAGACTTTTTTTTAGATAAAGGTTTGCGTCACTTATAATATTGCAAATTTCAAGAGGAGATTTATTATGAGAAAGATTTTAAGTCTTATACTATACTTATTTTTGCTTTTTTCTCTTATAGCTTGTCATTCTAACGATACTACAAACTCATCCCTCCCCTCCCAACTTAGTGAGCAAAAAGACGATGAAACAAAAATTAAGGAATGGTATTCTAAAAATAAAGTTAAATTTACCACCGCCGAATTAGAAAAAGCAATTAACACACAGTACGTTTTACCAAAAAACATTATTCTGATGATTGGCGATGGTATGGGAATAAACGATATTATACTGACTAACAGGTTTGGAAAATCCTTGTTCGACTTCGGACTGGTTATCGACCATCTCCCAAACCAAGGTTTCTCTATCACGGATTCTGCTCAAGGCGTCACTGATTCTGCTGCTGCGTCAACAGCATTGTCCACTGGAGAAAAAGCGAAAAATGGTCGTTTGGGAATTGACAAAAACGGAAACTACGTTGAAAACACATCAGAACTTGCAAGACACTATAATAAAAAAGTGGGAATAGTTACAAACGATGCAGTTTTCGGTGCTACTCCATCGGGATTCGTGGTTCATTGTACAGATCGCAGTAACACAGATGAAATTTGTCAAAAGTTGCTTACTTTTGCACCTGATGTACTAATAGGAAGCAGTGCTTCTATATTCACCGAAAGTATTAACAAAAGCGATTATCATCGTATTCTTTTAGAAGATATTAATTTAGCAACCGACCAAGCTTACTGGGAAGGCGCTCTTAATAACGACCCAGATTTTGAAAAAGCCTTTTTTGGCTTTATGAACGTTAGTTTCAGCTATGATAGTTCTCAATTAGCCCAAGCAACCGAATTAGCCCTTAATCGTCTTGAAAACAAGGACGGTTTCTTCCTTATGGTAGAAAGCGCAGGAACAGATAAAGCAGGACACAACAAAATAATAGATAATAAAATTCACGGCGTTTCCAGTTTTAATAAAGCGGTTGCAGTTGCTTTGAAATACTGTATGAACAACCCTGATACAATACTAATTGTAACCTCTGACCACGAAACAGGAGGAGTTACATTACCAAACGGAGATTATGAGCTTAGCGACAGCCTTTTTACCACAGACCAACACACTAATGCAAAAGTAGGTGTTTTTGCATTAGGCTATGGTACCGAATATTTCAACAACAAAACTGTTGATAATACGGATATTGCAAAGTTCATCCATGCTGCTATAAAAGTTGAAACATATAAATAATCTTTTATCAATCGCTTAACAAAGTGGATTTTTTATATAAAAATATAGTTTTATTCCATTGTTTTAGACTGTTTTTTCATATATACTATAAAAAAACAGGAATAGGAGAATTTTTATGGACATTTATGCAAAACAAGCGCTTGAAGAGTATAGTAATGAAGCTACTTCCGCCCATCCCGGTGGAGTTAACGGCAGACCTTTTTGGAATATAAATGCGTCGCAGTTTACTTTTGCGCCTTCCTTTCAGTTTCCTTGGATTCCATACAGTGGAAAATATAACTTTATAGCAACCGACAAAAATGGTGTTGAACATACCTTCACCTCAGAGTTCCCTACCGCTTCCCTTGCACCTATTTGGAAAGATATACCAACAGGATTTGTTGAATTAAAGGTAAGATCTCAGTCAGGTAAAGCCGTTGGAACAAGAACCTTCTTTAAGTGCGACCCCTTCCCGGGAAGAGAAGCTCTGCCAAAAAGAGCCCGTTCCTATCGCGAAGCAAGTCTTGCTTCTTACCGTTTCTTATATAACGATGAAATTTCTCAGCATTGGCTTAAATACGGTTTGCCAAAGCCTGATTACTGCCACAATGCTTATCCTTCAAAAATGCACTCAAGCGTTATTTCGGTAATGGTTGAATATGCAACCAAATATCCCGAAAACAGTGAAAACGCTATGCGTATAGCACGTAATGCCGCTGATTATCTTCTCTCTATTACCTACCCTGCAGGTCATGTTTTAGAAGGTCTTCCTCCAACATACTCTTTTGAGAATATGGATGCCGAAAGCGTAAACAAAGTTGCTCCTGCGGCAGAAAAATGTTTAGGCACAATAATGATGATTTATCCCATTCATGTTGGAAATGCATATTTAGCGTTATACGAAGCAACAAAGGACCAAAAGTATTATGATGCCGCTTTAAAAATAGCTGATTTTTATAAAAAGAATATGTGCCCCGAAGGCAGTTGGTATTTGCTCTATGACTGCGAAAGCGGTAAAAATCTAAAAGATAACTTGTGCTTGGATTTCAAATTTGTTGTCTTTTTCCAAAAGCTTTACGAACTAACAAACGACCAAGAATGGCTTAAAATATCTAAAGCTCACGTTCAGTACATAAGTGAAATATGCTTAAAAAATTATAACTGGGAAGGTCAGTTTGAGGACGTTGCCGTTACAGGAAATTATCATAACCTAACCCACTTTACCGCGAACCAAATGATAGAATATATTGCAAAAAATCTAAGTGACGATAACGAGAAAATTGAGATTGCAAAAGATTTGATGCGTTATGTGGAAGACCAGTTTGTTGTATGGGGAGAATTCCCAAATTGGTCAAACAGCCCTGTTGATAAACGTCACACCCCTGCTGGCCTAGAGCAATACCTATGCTATGTTCCTATTGATTCAAGCACTGCCACTATTGTACGAGGATTTATAAATATGTATCGCCTTACCAAAGAACGTCTTTATTTAGAAAAAGCTATGGCTCTTGCCGATTCTATCACTCGTATGCAGGACAGCGAAACAGGTCTTATTCCAACCTTCTTCATTGGAGAAAACTGTGCTTACGGACGCATAAACTATTGGATAAATTGCCAAATTTTTACTACAAGAGTTCTTCTTGAACTATCCGAACTTACCGAAGCCGAAGGTATTGAATAAACAACTTTTAATATATTTTTTATTTCATAACAAAAGACACATTTGTGTTGTCCATGTTAAGTGGAACCGATAACACAAATGTGTCTTTTTATATAGTTTTAAAATTTTATTAAATATTACGTATAAATATTTTTTGTTCACCTGCTACAAGATTAGCAAATGGACCGGGATGAATAATCTGCGCACGATTTTCCCCTAAAATATCCACAGAGAAATCCACAGATGTACCATCAGGATTTTCAAAACATTCCTCTGGATATATAACCGCACCAAGACGCTGGGTAGTAACCTTTTGGCAACTTACATCAATAGCATCCTCAGGCACATTGATATTAAGATACAGCTTTCCATCGCTTTCCTCCAAAGTTGCAGTAAGACCATCAACAACTTTTGAACCTTTTTCCAAACGGTTAAGGTCGGATTCGCCGCCATACACATTTTCTTCCATCCATACCGGAAGAGCGGGTGCATCACCCAAAAAGTATTCCTTTTTAATAAGTTCTTTATATTCTTCAGGGTCGTTATTTTTAGCATACACTTTATCAATAGTTTTAAATCTTTCTGTTATTGGTGACTTGCAAAGGAAAATATTATTTATAAGACGGTCATCTCCGCTAAAAATAGGCGCCACACCCAAAACACCGGTGGAATGATTTAAGTGGTATGGTGTTTGTCTGTCCATAGCAGGTTCCTGTAGCATATTACCAACCATTAAATTATGAACAAAAGCAGTACCCTGTGCCATATTTACAACCGAAAGATTAGAAAGCAAAATATTATTATCAATAAGGCATGGACCATGAGTAACCTCTATCATAAAATCACGATTATTGTTATAATAAACGTTCTTTGTAACACGTGTTCCCTGTGCCTGCCAATCCAGCCATGTACCCAAAGAACAATCGTGTATATAGTTATTTTCGATTACTACGTCAATAGCGGCGTGAAGCTTAATGCCACCTTTTTCGGCACCGTAAAACTCGTGCTTTATGCCTATATTATATATATGGTTATTCTCAATTCGGCTGAATGCGCAACCCATATGACCTACGACACCATTTTGATTGCAGCTATGTATTACGTTGTTTCGTATAATATGTGAGCCTACGTTATCCTTAGACCAGCCTATCTGTAGTCCTCTGAACACCGCTTCGGTTTGATAGTAGTGGGAATATTTTTTATGGTATTTATAGTATTCACTATCTCCCGTACTTCCCTCTCTACCAATACTTATAGCACTGCATTTAGCATCATGGAGAAGATTGTTTTCAATTATCCATCCTTTACTCCAATTTGCACCCACCATACCTATCTGGTCGGCAGTTGGAGGAACAAAAGGACAAGCCGCCTGTGCGATTTCGAAACCGCTTAAGGTGATATAATTTCTGCCACTCTTAGTTGGATAAAAACAGCATTTTCGCACATTTATTTCGATAAATTCGTTATTGGGGTTATAATCCCAAAAATTACAGAAAATCGTAGTATTAAGGTCGTCAACCTCGGCAAACCAACGATAACGTGTAAGCTCAGGATTTGGTATTGCTTCCTTGTAAGTATCAGTCAGCCAAACGTTATAACCGTATTCTCTTACAGGTGCAGCGTAAAGGTCCTCCATAGACTCTGCTTCAAACATTGAAACACCGTTAATATAAACTTCACCAAGGTGCAACTTATAATGTTTTGGACTTAAAAGCCAATCGCCGTCAAGCAAAGTATTGTATGGGTTATAATCTCCAAAAAAGCTATTTGGTAATATCTTCTTCCAAACAGTACCCTCTACGTTTTCCCAATCGGTTATAACTTCAGAACCTTTAATAACGGGATGTTCACCCTCGGCAGCAATATAGGTAATGCGGTTATTAGGATTAGCACCTGAATTTTTAGGGTCAACCCATTCGCGATAGACGCCCTCATGTACAACAACAGTATCACCTGAAATAGCCACACTTGCCGCTTTGTTTATGGTTTTGAAGGGAGCGTCGGCAGTACCGATATTAAAGTCGCACCCATTTTTTGAAACGTGATATATCATAATAAACCTCCTGTGCGTTTTCTCTTATTATATTATTTTATTAGACGTAAAACAAGCCTATAAGGGTTGAAATTGTAGTCATAATTTGATATAATAAATTAAAATATAGCGCAATGCTATGAAAACAGAGATAATTTATGATATTTATAACCAAGACATTTAAAGGAGATCAGCTTTATGAACAGATGGGAATATACCGAATGTGAGCTTTGGCGACACAGCAAGGGCGAGGTTTCCATTATGCATCTTTTCGGAACGGTAGCCATCGGCAATACCGTTCTGATTTTTGCAGAAGCTCGCCACGGAAAGGGCGGAGATGCAAATTGTGCCCACGATATTTATATGAAAAAGAGTGTGGATGGCGGAAAAAGTTTTTTAGATAACCGAAATCTTTTAGATTCCTTTGGCAAAATTTGCTATGTAAACCCCGTCCCCGTTTATGATAAAAACATAGATCGACTGTTTTTGTTTTACGCAATAAACAAGGTCAATACCGCAACCGAAAATTATTATATTTTCAGCGACAACAAAGGGGATTCTTGGTCTGACCCTGTGGACATTACCGTTTCTTTGCAAAATGGTGGTATGCCCTTTAACCTCCCCGGCCCCGGTCACGGAATACAGCTTAAAAACGGACGGCTTCTTATCCCCTTTTGGCACAGAAAATTCGGCCCAGAGACCGAGCTTGAAAAACGCGGCTACTGTCTTTCGATGCTTTACAGTGACGATCATGGTGCAAACTGGTCTCAAAATGGCTTCTTTGGCGAGGCCTGTTTGGCAAACGAATCTCGCATAGCCGAAACTTCGGACAGTCTTATTTGGAACGCCCGAACCTTTTCTCAAAATAGATTTGAGGCAAAAAGCCTTGACGGCGGTCTGAGTTGGAGTGAGTTTACAGTGTCTCCCCTGCCGCCTGCCGTACCATGCGACGCTTCTATTGTTGGGTTAAATGCCGAAAACAGTTATGAAAACACGGTTCTTTTCTCCCACGTTTCTTCAACCGAAGAACGCAAGGATATGGAAATTTGCATAAGCCTTAACGGTGGCAAATCCTATGATAACAGCTTTAAACTAATGACAGGAGATGCAATTCCGGGATATTCTGACCTCTCTGTTATTGACGAAACCACCGTAGGTCTTGTGCACGCTCGCAACAATCACGTGCTTTTTTCAAGAATATCCATGGAAGCCCTCACGGGCGGTGACTTTGATAAGGTTTCCCGAAATCCTTGGCCGTGAAAACAAGCGAGGATGAGTTATGATATTTCAAATTAAATCCAACCCTATAACCGTGTCTTTGGTAAATAATTTAGACTTTGTACCCCACGCGCACCACGGCATCGAAATTTTTGTTTGCTGTGAGGGGGAGTGCAGAGTTTCCTGTAATTTCAAAACAGAAATTCTGCGCAAAGGCGACCTGATGATTGCCTTTTCAAACGATATTCATTCGTATATCGGCGATCTTATCGGCAAAGGCTATACCGTTATCATTGACCCTGCTTTACTTGGCAGTTTTGCCGATTTTAGCGAAAAAACTTATGAGAATTTTCTGCTTTGCGGTGACGAAAGATTTGTTTCCCTTTGTGAAGGGCTTTATAACGAATTTATTGGGGATAAATGCACCGAGATTTTGGTGGGATATATTCACATCATTCTCGGTGAAGCCCTTAAAAGCCTAAAGTCACAAAGCGGCACCGCTTCCCTTTCTGCCGATTTGTTTTCGGAGGTTTTAAAATATCTTTCTGAAAATTATATGAAAAAAATCACCTTACGACAAACAAGCAAGCATTTCGGTGTTAGTGCGGAACATCTATCCCGTATTTTTACCCAAAAGTTATCTTGTCCTTTTACTAAATATCTGCATTTTTTAAGGATTGAGCACGCTAAACACCTGTTGAGTTTTTCGAGCAAAAGCATCCTTGAAGTAGCTATGATAAGCGGCTTTTCCGACCAACGCACCTTTAACCGAGTGTTTAAATCGCTTGTTGCCCTCTCTCCCGCCAAATACCGTAAAATACATAAAAAATAATGTGCCGTATCTCTCGATACGGCACATTTCATTTCAGACTGTAGACAACAGAGTGTAAATTCTACTCTGTTCGATTATAACGCCGAAAAAGTTCCGGTGAAACTTTAAAAGTTTTTTAAAATAATAATTAAAAAACGATGGGTCTTTATAACAAACTTCGTTATCACGTAGTATCGGTTGATAAATATGGAAATGAAGGTGAATAAATATGAATATTAAAAGACTTCCTAAAATCGGTTTGCTTTTCATTGGAGCCGAACGTTTTATGGAATTGGGAGAAGGAACAAAAAGAGGTACATACTTTGAGCGAAAACTTATCGAGTGTGAAGATTATAAAAAAGCATTTAAAGGACAAGCCGAACTTTTTCCATCAGATATAGTTTGTACCAGAAAGGCTGCAGAGGATTGGGCAGATAAATTCTATAATGATAAAGTTGATTGTGTAGTGATTCAGGCAACGTTATAGAAGAAATAAAAACACTTGCACATCTTATGGATTTTGAGCTTCATATCATTGAATAAGTAATTATTCATTTTGCATTTTTGTTCTATTTTTCAAATGTAAATTCAAAAAAATATAGACACATCATTTGTGAAAACTTCAAAATGATGTGTCTGATTGCATATAAATTTTGCTAAATTGCGGTTTAAAATTTGTATAATTTATTTGTTAGAAAACGCTTTAATTAATGCTATAGGTATTAAAATCCATCCTAAAAATATTCCGTAAAACAAACGACGCATAAAGAAAGCACCTTCTTTAAATTCGATTATAACTTTGTTTTTATAAATTGTTTGCCCCGTGGCCCAATATCCTGCTATTATATAAATAAAAAATAAAATAATTCCTATGACTTCCAACTCCTTTATTTGCTTTTACAAAAATTATATAAAAACCGCTCTTTAAGTATATAATACAACTCTTAAAAAGGTTAATATATACATATATATATTTTTTTATGAGTTTGGAGTTGTTATTCTGAATATAGGTGAAGCAGTAAAATTAAGAATATTTGAATTATGTCAAATAAATAATCTTACAATTAACAAACTATCAACAATTAGCGGTTTAACTCAATCAACATTAAATAATATAGTTTGCGGCAGAAATAATAGCACTACAATATCAACTATAAAGAAAATTTGTGATGGGTTGGAAATTACAGTTGGTGATTTTTTCAATTCTGAATTTTTTAATGATTTAGAACAGGAAATTAAATAAATTATTTGTGTGTTTAATTCTACAAAAAAAGGCTTGGAGATTTCCTCCAAGCCTTTTTTATGCATTATGAATTACGAATTACTTATTAAGCGCTTCGTTAACTGCAACTGCGCAAGCAACAGTCATACCAACCATTGGGTTGTTACCGGCACCGATAAGACCCATCATTTCTACGTGAGCAGGAACGGAAGAGGAACCTGCAAACTGAGCGTCAGAGTGCATACGGCCCATAGTATCGGTCATACCGTAGGAAGCAGGACCAGCAGCCATATTATCGGGATGGAGAGTTCTACCTGTACCGCCACCGCTTGCAACGGAGAAGTACTTCTTGCCCTGTTCGATACACTCTTTCTTATAGGTACCTGCAACAGGATGCTGGAAGCGGGTGGGGTTAGTTGAGTTACCGGTAATAGATACATCAACACCCTCAAGATGCATAATAGCAACGCCCTCACGAACGTCATCTGCACCATAGCAACGAACCTTTGCACGTTCGCCGTCGGAATAAGCTATCTCGCTAACAACGTTTACCTTACCGGTATGATAGTCAAACTGAGTCTGAACATAGGTAAAGCCGTTAATACGGGAAATAATCTTAGCGGCATCCTTTCCAAGACCGTTAAGAACAACTCTGAGAGGTTCTTTTCTTGCCTTGTTAGCACTTCTTGCAAGACCGATAGCGCCCTCAGCAGCGGCAAAGGACTCGTGGCCGGCAAGGAATGCAAAGCACTTGGTTTCATCACGAAGAAGCATAGCACCGAGGTTACCGTGACCAATACCAACCTTACGGTCGTCGGCAACAGAACCGGGGATACAGAAGGACTGAAGTCCAAGACCGATTTTTTCAGCAGCCTCAGCAGCACTTGCAGCCTTATCCTTAAGAGCGATAGCACAGCCTACAACATAAGCCCAAGCAGCATTTTCAAAACAGATAGGCTGAATACCCTTTACGATATTATAAGCATCTACACCTGCATCATCGCAGATTTTCTTAGCCTCTTCAATAGAAGCAATTCCGTGTTTATTAAGTTCAGCATTGATTTGGTCAATACGTCTTTCATAAC
>CAJGBV010000021.1 GCA_904501755.1 Clostridiaceae bacterium
AAGGATGTGCCGAAAACAATCATCAACTTTACCTTTGATGGCACTGCATATCAGGCAGAAGAGGGTATGACCTTGTGCCAGTGGGCAGAGTCCGAATATGATGTCAACGATAAGTATTATGACGCAGGAGACGGCTCGGTGCAAGTTAACGGATCCTGGGGATTTATGGACGATGTCGTTATTGTTGACGGTGAAGAATATTGGATGGTGGGTTGATTACCTTAACAATATAGATAACAGTAAAGGAGAACAGAATCTATGAAAAAACTATTTGCACTTATTTTGACTGTTTGCCTGTTGGCAACCATGTCCGTCACCGCGTTGGCGGCCAACACCACCGGCGGCTCTACCGAGGTTTCCTTTAACGTTGACCACACCTACACTGTGACCATTCCTGCAGCTGTGGAACTGGCAAAAGAGACTGCGGGGGACGGCACCGTTACCTATGAAAACGACTACACCATCGGCGCAAATGCCGGTGTAAGACTGAAGAAGAACGAATGCATCGAAGTTACCGTTGCCAGCGATTTTGAAATGACCACCACCGAGGGTGCTACCCTTGCTTACACCATCACTGCAGAGGGTGCTGCCGTTGCCACGGGTGGCGTGGTAGCTGAGTTTGAAACCAACAAGGCCGAGCAGACTGCCACCATTCACATTGCGGCAAATGACCCCGATTACGCCGGTGAATATAAAGACACCGTTACCTTTACCGTAGCAGTAAAGACTAACTAATTTTGGGAGGAAAACAAAATGAAAAAACTATTTGCTATTGTTCTGACTTTTGCACTGCTCGCGAGCCTGTCCGTCACCGCTTTTGCGGCGAACACCACCGGCGGTTATGCTGACATCACCACCAGCATCGCGCCTACCTACACCGTGACCATTCCTGCTGATGTAAACGTAGCCTTCAACGCAACCGAAACCGCATTTGGCACCATCGAGGTTACCGCTTCTCAGATCCACCCCGACAAGTGCATCAAGGTGGAGGTGACCTCCGACGGCAAGCTGGAAAACAGCATTGATGCTACCAAGGTCATTCCTTACGCCATCAAGGACAGCCAGGGTGCTGCATTTACATCTGCTACTTATCTGACAGAGGGCGACAAGACCGAGCTTTCTATTCACATTACAGCAAACGATTGGAATGCCGCCTATGCAGGTGATTATTCCGATACCGTTACCTTTACCGTATCCTACGAAAACAAGTAAGGAGGCGGCATTATGAAGAAAATAGCAGCACTGCTGTTATGTTTCTTGCTGCTATGCACAAGCGGTGTGACCGCCTTTGCCGCAGAGCCGGAAGCCGAGGAAACAAACACCGTAATCTCCGTTACCGTTCCCGACAGCCACAAGATCACCGTTTCGGCAGAAAATGCTAAGGTGTTTTATGAGGGTGTCAGCGGTGAGGAATTTACGGTAGAAAGACTCAGCACACCGAGATTATTGATCCGAGCCGAAAGCGGCAAGGCCATCAAGTCCGTTACGCTGGGCGGTGTGGATGTGACAGCTTTGCTTCACGGCGGCTATCTTGACCTCGCGCCTGTTTATGAGGATAAAGTGATTACCATCACCACCGAGGATGAACCGGTCGCCCCGAAGGATACCTACACCGTAAAAGGTAAGGTTACGCTGAACGGTCAGCCTTTGGCCGAGGCTCAGTTGGAACTGCGTTCTACCCTAAAGACCACCAAGACCGACAAGGAAGGCAACTTTGTCTTTACCGACGTAGAGCCGGGCGAACATTCACTGACGGCTCTGAAGGACAGCAAGGTTATCGGCTATTTGTCCTTTGAGTTAAAAAAGGACAACAAAGCCGATGTGGCATTGTTGGAAGACGGCACCTACACCGTGTCCATTGACCAAAACGGCGCAGGCGTGGAGCTGCATCTGGTACTGAACGAGGAAGCGGGCACCCTTGCACCCACCAAGGCTGTAACCGTCCAGAAGCCGTCCACACCCCAAACGGGTGATAACACAAACCTCTCTTGGTGGTGGCTCTTGGCTGTACTCAGCGCTACCTGCATAGTAGTTTTAGAAACCTACCGCAGAAAGAAAAAAGTTAAATAATTTTACACAGCCCCTGCTACCTATTTAGCAGGGGCTGATTTTTTAGGTCTATCCGGTAATTTGTTTCAACGTTATAAAAGAGTTGATTTTTTCGCCGTTTTGTGATACTATATTGATACTGAAATTTGTAGAGCCTATAGAAACCGAATGTTTGTTCGGTTATGGACCCCGATTTTTAGGTTCAAAACGACTTGCTTTTTTCAATATTATTTGAATTTAAGCGAGTGGGAATAATACAAAATGGCTTTTTAGTGGCTTGGAATCGCTGATTCCAAGCCACTTTTATCATCAGACAAAATATGAAAAAACTATTTCCATCGTCAGTCATTAAGGAGATGAATCAAATCCAAAGGGATGGCACTTATGAAAAATTGCAGCTTGATATTGAGAATCAAGTGCAACTATACTTTCACAAAAAATATTATCCCTTTATATACTAAAACCTGTTGTAAAAAATATGCAGCAAGTGGATAGGCAAATTAAAAATCCACCGGCTTTTATGCGTGATATAGCAAGTCAACAGAAATGTCCCAAAAGTCGTATGATTTTTGGGACATTTCTGTTTTATGGACTTGTTCTACCTATTATTTTTTATTCCAGACTTGTTGCATTTTCAACAAGTCTGTGATATAATGTCGAATGTTGAAAATTCAACTTCTCGTTTTTTGCTTGTATTAATCGGGTCTGATTGACCATACTAAGCAAAGAATAACTAAAGAAATAAGGAGAAATAAAAATGAAAACAAGAATTATTGTGGATTCCACGGCAGATTTAGTACCGGAAACTGAACAACGCGTACACGTTGTTCCGCTAACGGTACACTTTGGTCAAGAAGAATATATTGATGGTGTTACCATCGATCATAAAACCTTTTATGAAAAACTCGTAGAAAGTGATGTACTTCCTACTACAAGTCAGGCGACTCCCGATGCCTTTATAAAGGAATATGAGAAAGCAAAAAAAGCAGGTGAAGAGGCAGTGGTAATAACTCTTGCTTCTAAATTTTCGGGCACATATCAAAGTGCAACAATAGCGGCTGAGGATTATGAAAACATCTATATTGTTGATAGCTCCAGTGCAGCGATGGGTAGCGGAATTTTAGTTGAATTGGCTTTTAGGCTTTTGGATGAAGGTAAGAGTGCTAAGGAAATTGCAGCAATACTTGAAGAAGAAAAGAAAAAGATTGTTGTAGTTGCACTTGTGGATACACTTGAATATTTGAAAAAAGGCGGCCGTATTTCTAAAGCCGTTGCTTTTGCGGGCGGTGTGTTAAATATTAAGCCTGTACTTTCTGTTATCGACGGTGAAATCAATATGCTGGGTAAAGCACGCGGTTCTAAAATGGGTAACAACCTGCTCGTTCAGGAAATTGACAAAGCAGGTGGTATTGATTTCAGCAAACCTGTTTTACTGGGCTATAGTGGGATTTCCAATTCGCTTCTGCTGAAATATATCGAAGATAGCCGTCAAATTTGGGAAGACAATCTCGATGAAGTGCGTTATACAACGGTGGGCAGTGTTATTGGTACACACGCAGGTCCAGGTGCTGTAGTCGTCGCCTTTTTTAAGAAATAAATGTATTTTTTCGGAAATTCTACCGAGCGTAGAGTGTCAGAATAAAGATTCTACCATAGAAAACCTGATTTGTAGAACGGCTTTCCGAAATGTTAGGTGTACTAAATTTCGTTACACAGGTATAATCATCATAGAATTTATTCTGATAATCATCAAAGGGGAACGATAATATGGAAAAAGAAATCCCGATTTTCTTTTCAACCGACGATAATTATATACCGTATCTTGATGTGGCTATTGCATCCCTTATTGCAAATGCTTCTAAGGAGTATAACTACAAAATTATCGTTTTGAATACCGGACTTAAAGAAGAAAACATTGCTAAGGTAAAATTAAATGAACGCCCTGGCTTCGTTATTGATTTTATTGACATTTCAAAACAAATTGAAAATATTAAGTCGCATTTTAAGAACGTTTATCATTTTTCTATTGTTACGTATTATCGGCTTTTTATCGCATCGTTATTTCCTGAGTACGACAAGATAGTGTATCTCGACTGCGACCTTGTTGTCTTGGGCGATATTTCCAAACTTTATTACACCGAACTTGGTGAAAACATATTGGGTGCAGTTGTTGACCATTTTGTTACCACCACAAAAGAGTTTAGATTGTATGCACAAAAGGCAATCGGCGTGAATCCCGATACATATTTCAATGCGGGTGTTTTGCTCATAAATTTAGAAGCGTTCAGAAAAAATGATATCGAGAAAGAATTTATAAACCTCATAACCAAACATGATTTTGACCTTCTTGATCCCGATCAAGCGTATCTTAATTATCTTTGCTACGGCAAAACTCAACTTTTGCCTAATGGGTGGAATAAGGCTCCTGCCGAGATTATATGTGAAGGCAAGAAAAATATCGTACATTACAATCTCTACAAAAAGCCGTGGCAATATGATGATGTAATAGAGGGTGACTGCTTTTGGGAGTATGCAAAGCATTCCCCGTTTTATGATGTGATACTGGAGAGAAAAGAATCTTTTGGAGAAAAAGAAAAAGCCGACAATGATGCTATGGCGACGGATATCATTTTACATGCAAATAAAATTGTCGAGTCAAGCGATACCTTCGCGAGTATGCTTGGCGTAAGAGGATAAACAAATGGAAAAGTCAGCGCATAAATTAGAAATACTCAAAAGAATAGAAAAACTTGAGGAAAAAGAATTGTGGCATCTTGATGTAGAAGATGATCCTGAAACCTATCCGCTAATGCCGGATAAAATTGATTATCTTAATGAAAAGCTCTCAAGTAAAATCAAGAACAAAATCGCCAATATTTTCGGTGCAAGGTTCTTTGATAAAATGATTGCGAACAGACAACTTATCATAAAAGAGGTTCGTGGTATTGAAAATTTCACTGCCGTTAAGGGCGGGAAGATCGTTACCTGCAATCATTTCAGTATAAGTGACAACTATGCTGTTTGGGTGGCGCTTCGCGATTATATGAACGGCAAGATGCTTTATAAAGTAATTCGCGAAGGAAACTATACTAATCCGCCAAAGCCATTCGGTCTGTTTATGAGGCATTGTAACACCTTGCCGTTATCAAGCCAAAAGGCAACGATGGTGAAGTTTATGAAAGCGTTTGCTGAACTGCTTAAACGCGGTGAAACAATACTTATCTATCCCGAACAAGGTATGTGGTGGAACTATAAAAAACCTCGTCCTATGCAGGATGGTGCTTTCTCTCTCGCTGCACGAAACAAGGCTCCTATCGTGCCGATTTTTATAACAATGGAAGATAGCGACGTTTTAGATCCGGACGGCTTTTTCGTGCAGGAATATACGATGCACATTTTACCCGCTATTTATCCCGATGAAACTCTTTCTCCAAGGGAAGCAAAACAAGATATGAAAAATAAAAATTATGAGGCTTGGGTTAAAACTTACGAAGAGTTTTACGGCAAGCCCCTTAAGTATGGTGAAGTATGAAATTATATCTTTATGTGATTGGTGTGGCGATGGTTATCATTTCTACAATCAATATTATCTTTAATACGGCAACTTGGTATAATGTGATTATAGCGGTTGTCTTATGCACAGCAGCGCAATTTGCTCTTGACGGAATTATTGCAATTATAATTAATAAGATGTCAGATAAACTGTATGCAGTTAATAATCCTTTATATAGTGTATCTGAAACCGAAAAGAAACTTTATAAAAAACTTAAAGTGCGAAATTGGAAAGATAAGGTTTGGGAACTTGGCGGTCTTGGTGGATTTAGCAAGAAAAATCTTGCGAGCCCCAATAATTCTGAGTACATAGAAAAGTTTATTATCGAATGTAATAAGGGCGTTTTAACCCATAGACTATCGTATCCTATTGGTTTTTTGCCGATGCTATTTATACCAAATGTATGCGCATTGACCATAGCGTTTCCTGTTGCAATAGTTAATCTATTCTTAAATATTCTACCAACACTTGCGCTTCGATATAATACACCTAAACTCCACGCTATGCTAAAACGAAAGGAGCTTAAAGCTGAGCGAGTGGTACAAAATTAAACCATAACCGTACAATGCGAACTTTCTTATCACACCAACAATATTATGGTGAAGCCTATAGCCAAGCAAAAATTGTAAGATGTAAGGAAATATTAGCCGAGCTACTTGGAAAGATAGATACTTTAAAATTTTGATTGTGAACAAACTTATTATAAAAAAATACTAAAATCGTTACGAAAAATTTTCGTAAACTATTGACCGTGAAATTTTCACAGTATATAATGAGTTTGGTGATGAAAATGACAATGAATGAATTGGCGAAGTTGTGTCACGTGTCGGTGTCTGCTGTGTCTAAAGCTTTTTGCGATGCAGAGGATATAAGTGAAGAAACCAAACATCATATATTTACCATTGCAAAAGAACAGGGCTGTTTCGGTAAATTTTATAAAGGTAAATATCATAAAAAAATTATAGCTATTATCTGTCCTGAAATAAGTGGTGAGTATTACAGTGTTTTTGTTAATATGCTTCAGGAGTTTATTGAGAAAAACGGCGGAATATGTATTATTTCTACCGACGATTTCAGCACTAAAAAACAAGCTGAACTTATTGAATACTATATTTCTTTTTTAAAGGTTGACGGACTTTTTGTGCTTGGTCTTAAAACAACGCTAAAAAAAGGTTATGAAACCCCAGTTGTTTCGATTTTTTTTAGTGTAGACAATAAAGTGGATTTAGTTGTTACCGATATGAATGTTGCCATATATGAGGCTATAGAAACACTATATTCTTTAGGACATAAAAAAATTGCTTTTTTAGGCGAGGGATTGACGCTTTTAAAAGAAGAGGCGTTTGTCGAAAATGTAAAGAAATTTTCTGAGGTAGAGTGCTCTATAATAAGAAGCAAAAAACGTTTCGAAGAAGCAGGGTACGACTGCGCCGAAAAACTTCTTAAAGAAAAAGAAAAATATACCGCGTTGATTTGCGCTTATGATAATATTGCATTTGGTGCTATTAAAAAACTAAAGGAGGTTGGGATAAGAGTTCCAACAGACGTTTCTGTAATAGGTATTGATAACATAAATATGAGCAATTTTACCGAAACGAGCCTTACTTCAATAGACGTAAACCCTAAAGATATTTGCAGTATTGCATATTCACTTATGGAGAAAAAATTGGATAATAAATATTTTATGGCTAATCAAAATATAGTAATAAAACCCAGTATTATAGTAAGAGAAAGTATTGGAAAAGCAAAATAAAAATATACTTAAAAGAAAACTGCAGGTTATCTGCCTAATGGGGAGAGAATGGTTGTCTTCTTTAATTTGGGCTTTGACTGTTTGGAAGATGTGCCTTTAGTAGTTAATGAGTCGGTTTCTGTTGTGGAATGTCTGCACCCCGATGCAACCAGGGCTTTAGTGCCGTTTGAAAGACAAGGCGACACCATTCGCATTAAGTGTGAAGCAAAAACTCTTGCACCGTTAGTATTTTTCCTTAAGTAATTCACAAGTATTATTAACTTCTGTATAGGCATATAAAAAAATGCTCTGCCAACGGCAGAGCATTTTCTATTTTTGTGTTATTTTATTAAAGCTTAGGTCCTGCTTCTACAAGAGCCTTACCTGCATCGTTGCCGGTATACTTAACAAAATTCTTAACGAAACGGGAAGCAAGGTCTTTTGCCTTTTCATCCCACTCGTTACCATCAGCATAGGTGTTACGTGGGTCAAGAATGTTTGTGTCAACGCCGGGAAGAGCAGTAGGAACAGCAAGATTGAAGTAAGGAATGGTTTTGGTGTCAGCCTTGAGGATAGAGCCGTCAAGGATAGCATCGATGATACCACGTGTATCTTTAATAGATATACGTTTGCCTGTACCATTCCAACCTGTGTTTACGAGGTAAGCCTTAGCACCGCTCTTTTCCATCTTCTTAACAAGCTCCTCAGCATACTTTGTAGGATGAAGCTCGAGGAATGCCTGACCGAAGCAAGCAGAGAAGGTAGGAGTAGGCTCGGTAATTCCACGCTCGGTACCTGCAAGCTTAGAGGTGAAGCCGGAGAGGAAGTAGTACTGTGCCTGTTCAGGAGTAAGAATAGAAACAGGAGGAAGAACGCCGAAAGCATCTGCAGAAAGGAAGATTACATTCTTAGCATCGGGAGCAGCAGATACAGGACGAACGATTTTTTCAATATGGTCGATGGGGTAAGAAACACGGGTGTTTTCGGTAACGGAATCGTCAGCAAAATCGCAAACACCGTTTTCATCAACGGTTACATTCTCGAGAAGAGCGTTACGCTTAATAGCAGCGTAGATGTCAGGCTCGGACTCTTTGTCAAGGTTAATAACTTTAGCGTAGCAACCGCCTTCGAAGTTAAATACGCCCTTGTCATCCCAGCCGTGCTCATCGTCACCGATAAGAAGACGCTTGGGGTCGGTGGAAAGGGTGGTTTTACCTGTACCGGAGAGACCGAAGAAGAGGGCGGTGTTTTCACCGTTCATATCGGTGTTAGCGGAACAGTGCATAGAAGCCATACCGTTAAGGGGCAGATAGTAGTTCATCATTGAGAACATACCCTTCTTCATTTCACCACCGTACCAAGTGTTAAGAATAACCTGTTCGCGAGAAGTGATGTTGAATACAGAAGCGGTTTCACTGTTAAGACCTAATTCCTTGAAGTTTTCAATCTTAGCCTTAGAAGCGTTATAGCAAACAAAGTCGGGCTCGAAGTTTTCGAGTTCTTTCTCGGTAGGATTAATAAACATATTCTTAACGAAATGTGCCTGCCAAGCAACTTCCATGATGAAACGGATAGACATTCTGGAGTCTTCGTTTGCACCACAGAAAACGTCAACAACGTAGAGCTTCTTATCAGAAAGCTGTTTTGTAGCAATGTCCTTTAAAACACTCCAAGTTGCTTCGCTGCAGGGGTGGTTGTCGTTTTTGAATTCGTCGGTAGTCCACCATACAGTGTCCTTTGAATTTTCATCCATAACAATAAATTTGTCTTTAGGTGAACGGCCGGTATAAATACCTGTCATAACATTAACAGCACCAAGCTCGGTAACCTGGCCTTTTTCAAAGCCTTCAAGAGCAGGATTGGTTTCAGCGGCAAAAAGCTCTTCGAAAGAAGGGTTGTGAACGATTTCTTTTACGCCGGTAATACCATACTTATTCAAGTCTAAGTTTTTCATAAAATTACCTCTTTTCCTTTTTATATTATTATACTCATAATTTCGTCAATATTTATATTGACGTGGAGAAATAAATGAAAGCCATATTCTCCCAATTATGAGTTAAGTATAGCATAAGATAATTGAAAATGCAACGAAAAAACATATATTATTTTAAAATTGTTATTATTTACTAAAGGGTGTTTAAAACAAATTTTGCTTTTGTTTAAAGTGCTTTAGTCAGTAACAAAAAGTTATTTGCTAAAACGCTGTGCATAGGCACATCTTTTGCATAGTTCTTCAGCGGCTGAGCGTTGATTAAAGCCTTTAACCATTGCTTTTGCTCTTTTAGAATCCAGTATGTCTTCAATATTATCCTCGAATATATTCCCAAGAGTAATGTAACCCTCGCTGTCAAGACAACAGGGCACCACGGTGCCGTCTGATAAAATTCCAAAGTGGTCGCGGAGTCCGTAACAGAAAATGCTATCTCCTTGAATAGCTGCATCTTTATCAGGCCAACCAAAACGTTCCCCATATTCTAAAAACAGTCGGTCTTTTATACGCAGACCTTTGGTATTGGCTTTCCATTCACCATCTATGTTATTTTTTAAAAATTCTATAGTTTCGTCATTTTTTCCGTTGTCATAACCCTTATTCCAAAGGCGTAGCACAACTATTATTCCTTGCTTGTTTGCCTGTTTTGCAAAATCGGCAACTTCATTCAGGTATTTTAGGTGCAAGTTTTTATCATTACCTTCAAAGCTGTGGAGTGAAATACTTACCTTATGAACCCTTTGATTAATGAGAATATGTCCTTTTTCCTTAAGTAAGGTTCCGTTAGTGGTTATGACAGATTTAAAGTTCATATCTGTGGCGAGTTGTATGAAACTTTCCAAATCGGGATGAGTCAGTGGTTCGCCCATAAGATGATAATAAACATAATTTGTATGGGGTTTTAATTTTTTAAGGATAGTTTCAAATTCCTCATAGTTCATCCTCTTTGGCGGTCTTTTTGTACCATGACAAAATGAACAGTTCATATTGCAAGTGTTTGTTATTTCAACATAAACTTTAGAATACATTTTACCCCTTCTTTCGTTGCTTTTATCATTTTACCACAATGACTTAAAAAAGTCTTGTAAAATTTTAAACTTGACAAGATGTAGTGATTTGTAATAAAATAATATATGTTATATAACTAATGTTATTTTGTGGAGGTGCGGTATGCCGCCAAAGTTTAAGATTACAAAAGAGGAAATTATAAATACTGCTGTTAAGATTGTTAAAAATCATGGAGAACGTGCCCTAAATGCACGAGATATAGCGTCAGTGCTGAATTGTTCAACTCAGCCGGTATTTTCGAATTTTTCATCAATGGAAGAGTTGCGACTTGCTGTTGTAACCAAAGCAGATGAGCTGTGTCGGGAATATATGAAAAATGAAATGCAAAAGGGAAAATACCCTGATTATAAAGCCAGTGGAATGGCGTATATCAGATTTGCTAAAGAAGAAAAGGAACTTTTTAAGCTTCTTTATATGCGTGACCGTTCCACAGAGAAGGAAATGCCTATTGAAATAGGTGATGAAATGGAGCGTATTGTTTATAATAATACAGGTTTAACAGATGATGAGTTAAAACTTTTTCACCTTGAAATGTGGGCTTACGTTCACGGTATAGCCGTTATGTTTGCAACGGGATTTGTAGAACTTGAATGGGAACTTGTAAGTAAAATGTTGACGGATTCTTATCAGGGTTTAAGAAAACAGTATGGGGTAGAGTGAAATTATGTATGCTATAGAAACAAAAGGTTTAACAAAAAAATATAAAGATGTAACTGCTGTTGATGGTCTTGATTTGAGGGTTAACAAAGGTGAACTTTTCTCGCTGTTAGGATTAAACGGGGCGGGAAAAACCACAACCATAAAAATACTCACCTGTCTTACTGAAAAAACTGCGGGCAAGGTATATCTTCAAGGAAAAAATATTGAGGAAAACCTTTCGCTTATAAAGTCATTTGTTGCTGTTTCTCCACAGGAAACAGCGGTTGCAATGGGACTGACTGTTTATGAAAATCTTGCGCTTATGTGTGGCATTTACGGTTTTAGCAAGGATAAAAAGGAAAAGAAAATAAAAGAGCTGACTCATCTCTTGGGTATGGAGTCGGTTGTAAATAAGAAAGCGGCTAAGCTGTCAGGCGGATGGCAACGTAGGTTAAGTATTGCCTTATCGTTAATAAGTGAACCTGAAATACTGTTTCTCGACGAGCCTACGTTAGGACTTGACGTTATTGCACGAAGAGATTTATGGAAGATTATCGAGGCTCTTAAGGGAAAGATTACAATTGTTTTGACAACACATTATATGGAGGAGGCAGAGGCACTTTCAGACCGTATTGGTATTATGAAAAACGGAAAACTACTCGTTTGTGATACGGCAGAAAAAATCAAGGAACAAGCTGGAACGGATAACTTTGAACAAGCCTTTATTTATTTTGTGAGGGGTGAGGAAAAATGAGAATGTTGACACTGGCAAACAGAAATCTAAAAGAAATTCTGCGTGACCCCATAAATTTATTTTTTGGTCTTGGCTTCCCACTTGTCCTTATTTTATTGCTAAGTGCAATACAGGCAAATATACCTGTGCAACTTTTTGAAATACAACATTTAACACCGGGTATTACTGTTTTTGGACTTTCTTTTATGTCGCTTTTTTCGGCAACACTTATTTCAAAGGACAGAGGAAACTACTTTTCGGAGCGATTGTACACTACTCCTCTAACTGCGGCTGACTTTATCTTTTCTTATACCCTGCCTATTGTGCCTATTTCTGTAGGACAGAGTATAATATGTTATGTTGCTGCAATAATTCTCGGGCTTAAAGTCACGGTAAATATTGTTTTGGCAATTGTTTTCATTATACCAATATCGCTTATGTATATTGCAATCGGACTTCTTTGCGGAAGTGTGTTTAATGATAAACAGGTAGGAGGAATTTGCGGAGCTTTACTTACTAATCTTTCGGCGTGGTTATCGGGTGTGTGGTTTGACCTTGACCTTGTAGGAGGCGTATTCAAGAAAATAGCCTTTTTGTTACCCTTTGTTCATTCAGTTGAACTTGAAAGGGCTGTACTGCAAGGGGAATTTGCAGAAATACTGCCTCATTTATGGTGGGTTTTGGGTTATTCAATATTACTTTTATCCGTTGCAATTTTAGCTTTCTTAAGACAAATGAAGAAAAGTTAAATTTTACTGTAAAAAATGCATTTAAATTTGTCTTGTTATGGTGTTAGTTGTATGTTATAATTCAGAAAAATTCATAGTATAGGTGATATTAATGAAAAACGCTGTAAGGATTTGCAACAGTGATGAACTGGAGCTGCTTATAAATTCAACACCTGATGGTGAGGTTTGCAGATTAGAGGAAAAAGAATATTATCTTACAAGACAGGTTGTAATTAAAAACAAAAAGAATATCGTTGTTGACGGAAGCGGTTCGTTAATTGTAAGCAAATACCTTAATAATGCTGATTATAAGGAGAGCGTTAATCCAATTCTTATAAAGGGTTGTGAAAATGTTACTCTATCCAATATAACTATGGATACAGATGTGCCCTGTAATATAACAGCAACGGTTAAAGAAATAGATTTTAATGATAAAACGGTTGTTTTAAAGGTTGATGACAGCTATAAAATTAATGGTGACGAAATTCTTATGGCTTTTAACACCATGGACAATGACGGCTCGGCTGATTATCATATGGGTTATTATTCGAAACATCCCGACAGTAGTATTATAACACTGATTTTGGGCGAAATTCTTCTTGCAAACACCTATTGGACAGCTAAGTATGACTATTTGGGAAATAATACCTTTAAGGTTTATTATTCTGCACCGCTTAACGAAAAGCTTAGCGTTGGTGAAAAAATGTGTATTCGCCATACAATGTATGGTCCAAGTACAATTACTTTAAGTGACAGTAACGATACTGTGTTAAAGGACATTACAATGCATTCTACGGCAGGTATGGGAATTGTGGTACTTCCAAAATGCAGAAACCTTACGGTAGACGGTTTGAAGATGGTTACTAAAGAAAATAGCAAATGTCTTATGGCGTGTAACTGTGATGGTATACATCTTACAGGCTTGTATGGAAAGTTTGTTATGAAAAACTGTGTGTTTGACGGAATGGGTGATGACGCCCTTAACGTTCATTCAACGGCAGGTACCATAACCGAAATTATTGACGATACTACTATCCGTTGCGGATACTGTAAAAAAAGTCCCGATGGAACTCTTCCGAAAAGATGGTGTGAAACGGGAGATATAATAAGGACGTACGATCCTATCACTATGGCTAATACAGGAACTTTTCGCGTTGTAACGTTTAAGGATGGAATTTTGAAATTCACTGAGCTTTCGGGTAGTTATAAAAAGGGAGATACTTTACAGAATACTACCTTTACACCGTCTCTTTTAATAGACAATTGTATGGTAAGAAACACTAGAGCAAGAGGTTTTGTTGTACAAACCGAAAACGTTGAAATTAAAAATTGCACATTCTATGGTATGTCAGCTGAAGCTGTAAAGGCAGCGCCTGATTTTGCTTATTGGTATGAGGTTGGACCTACCTATAATTTTAATATGCACCATAATGTTATTGAAAAGTGTGGATTTGTAAGAAAAAGTCCTGCTATCAGTGTGCTGACTAATCACAGCAACGGTGATGAAACGGTTAAGAGTTTGCACAAGAATATTGTTATTCAAGATAATGTGATAAAGGACTGCAACGGCAAAACTATTTGGGTTATGGCAACCGATGGGGTTTCTGTTAGGAAAAATCGTTTTGAAGAACGTGGACAAAAAGAGCTTGAACCGGTTGTTTGTGTTAATTGTACCGATGTAGAAATTAAAGATAATATTGATATTTAAAAGCAGGGAAACCTGCTTTTTTTATTGACAAATATAATACTATGCGATATGATGTATTGTGTAACAGGAGGTATGTTATGGATATTCAGTTGAAAAGAGGGCTTTTAGATGTCTGCGTATTGGCGGCAATAAAAAATGAGGAATCTTACGGATATAAGATTATCAAAGATATGAAGCCGTATATCGAGCTTTCCGAATCAACCTTATATACTATTTTAAAACGCTTGGAATCGGCAAATATGCTGACTGTTCGCACTGTTGAGCACGGTGGAAGACTTCGTAAGTACTACCGTATCACTGACGAAGGCTTGAGGCGTATTGAGGATTTTAGGTTGGAGTGGAAAGAAATTTTATCTATATACCAATTTGTAACTAAGGAGGATGAGGATAATGAATAAACAGGAATTTCTTTTAAGTTTGCGTAAGGGTTTATCAGGCTTGCCGCAGGATGACATAGAGGAACGCTTGAGTTTTTACAGCGAAATTATAGATGATAAAATTGAGGAAGGGATATCTGAGGAACAGGCATTAGCCGAAACAGGCAGTGTTGACGAAATTGTATCGCGGATTATAGCAGACATTCCTCTTACTAAGCTTGTAAAGGATAAAATTACTCCAAAGAGAAAACTGTTGGCGCCTGAAATTTTGCTTTTAATACTCGGCTCTCCTATATGGCTTTCCTTGGCGGTTACGGTTTTGGCGGTGATTTTTTCCCTTTATATTAGCTTGTGGTCTATTGTGATTTCCTTGTGGTCAATTTTTGTTTGCCTTGCCGCTTGTTCTATTGGCGGCGTACTGGTGTGTGTCATTTTTGCCGTCGGCGGTAACACGGCTTCGGGTCTTGCTATGCTTGCCGCAGGAGCTTTATGTGCAGGTCTTGCTATCTTTGCGTTTTTCGGTTGCAAAGCGGCAACAAAGGGGACTTTGATACTTACAAAGAAAATGGCAATATGGATTAAAAATTGTTTTAGGGTGAAGGAGGCTGCACAATGAGAACAAGAACAAAGGTATGGCTTATTATAGCAGTTTCACTTATATTTATTGGATGTATCCTGTTTACAGGCATAATGAAAACGCTTAAATGGGATTTTATGAAGTTATCAACAGTTAATTACGAAACAAATACTTATGAAATCGGTGAGGATTTTAACAGCATATCTATTAATACAGATACCGCCGATATTGAATTTGTTTCGTCTGATGACGGCAAGTGTACAGTTGTGTGTCACGAACAAGAAAATGCAAAACATTCTGTGACTGTGGAAGAAGACACCCTCACCATAGAGTTAATTGAAGAAAGAAGTGTGTATGACTTTGTTGGATATATCGGACTTAACTTTGATACGCCCCAAATAACTGTTTATCTTCCGAAAACACAATATGATTCACTTTTCATTAAAGAAAGCACAGGGGATATTGGTGTAGAGAATATAACAGTAGATTTGCTCGACCTTACGGTTTCTACAGGGGACATAAATCTTACGGATATTGAGTGTAAAAATCTTATATCAAAGGGAAATACGGGAGATATATTCTTGAAAAATGTTGTTGCCACAGAAAAGTTTTATATTGAAAGAAGCACAGGTGATGTGAGGTTTGACGGTTCAGACGCCGCTGAAGTTTTTGTTACAACCGATACAGGCAATGTTACGGGCAGTTTGCTTACAGATAAGGAGTTTATTGCACAAACGGATACAGGCAGGGTAGAGGTTCCAAAAACTGTTAACGGTGGAAAATGTGAGATAAAGACCGATACAGGAGATATTAAAATAATAAAAAACTGAATTTTTTAGCTAACAAAACCGCCCATTGCAAGAGGCGCACTCCGTAAGGAAGTGCGCCTCAGTTATATTCGCCTTTGGCGAGTTATATTGCTTCGCAATTATATTTGGGCTTCGCCCAAGTTATATTCGCTTCGCGAGTTTTATGGCGAATATAATATAACTAAAACCAGAGGTTTTAATATCACTTTGCCATACGGCAAAATAAAACTGTAGACATATCTCACAATACCACTCAAGATATTGTTTTTTTGAGATGGGTATTATTGCAAAGTATGTACAACCAAAAATGACACTTTCAACTTGAAAGTGTCATTTTTCATATAAAAAGAAAGTTGGGAGAAACTTCTTTACGAAGTCTCTCCCAAGAGGCGGTTTTTCCGTTATATAAATAAAAATTAATACATTTTTCTATATTTAGTAGGGGATACCCCTGTTTGTTTTTTAAAAATTCTGCTAAAGTAGTTTTGATCTAAAATCCCAACTGCTTCACTGATTTGTAAAATTGTCAGGTCTGAATTTACAAGCAACTCCTTTGCTGCTTCGATTCGTATGTTTATAAGATATTGCTTAGGACTCACACTTACCATTTCGGTAAACAAATGTGAAAAGCGGCTATCACTTAAATTGCACATTTGTGCATAGTATGAAATCGAATAATCCTTTGAAAAATTGGAGTACATAAAACTGCAGGCTTCATTTAGTTTTTTCCTTTTTACAGGATCACCAAAAGGCATAATTGAATTTTTTCTTGCTATGAGAGAAAGAATTTCAAGTAGTAGTCCCTGAAGTCTGTATTTGCTGTATTTTTGTTTTTGATGAAATTCGTCAATCAGCAGATTAAAAAGCTTTTGCAGATGTAGACTTTTGCCTAAATGGAAAATGTTTTGCTCGTCGAGTTTCATTTCTTCCATAAGCTTTTCACAAGCAGTTCCTGTAAAATGTATAAAGTATGATATGGATTTGTCTTTTTTGAAAAATTTATAGTCCTGTTTTTGAAAGGGTAAAAAAATAATAACCGTGCCTGCAGGAGCGATAGTTGTTTCGTTGTTTATGGTTACATAACAACTGCCTTCATAAATATAAAGAATATGGTAATCGACTCTGCCGTCGGGACGGTAACTGCCTATATCCATATCGTAAAGCTTTTGACAGCCGCAACTGTTAACAGTGAGATATTCTGTTGATAGTGCTTCTGAACTGATTAAATCCAAATTTATCACTCCTATGTAAATGTTAGTGTATTACAATTATTGTAATGGTTAAGACTATTTAAGTCAATAGCAGAAAAATGCTAAAATATAGCCAACAAAACTATATAAATTTAACATAACCGATGATATTCTTAATAAAAAAGGAGGAATTTAATATGGATATTAATAAAATCAGCAGAGAAGATATAGGTAAAGACAGCAATATAAAGCTTAATGTATGTGAAGCTGAGGTGGATATGTACTGGAAGGTAGCTATTGAGGTTCTTGAAACTATTCAGGAGAATAATGCTAAGAATGAACCTACAGTAATGGTTGTTCCTTACGGCCCTCTCGGTCCCTACAGCAGATTAGTATATCTTGTTAATAAGTACCGCATTAGTTTAAAAAACTGTGTATTTATTAATATGGACGAGTATCTTGATGATAACAAGGAATATATTGACATAAATGACCCCTTATCCTTTAGAGGCGGTATGGATCGTATATTCTATTCAAGAATTGACGAGGAATTAAATATTCTTCCCGAAAACAGAATTTTCCCCGACCCTCATAATCTTAACAAGCCTATGGAGATAATTGAAAAATACGGTAAACTTGATATGGTTTTCGGCGGTGTTGGAATAAACGGACATTATGCCTTTAACGAACCCCCAAGAGCTGATGAGGATGTTTCAAATGAAGAGTTCTTAGAGCGCAAAACAAGGGTTCTGGAGATTTCTCCCGAAACCAAAACTATCAATTCTTTTATGAATTGCGGTGGCGATTTAGAGGCTATTCCAAAGTACTGCATCACTGTGGGTATGAAAGAAATGTTTATGGCTAAAAAGGTAAGAATGTGTATGCCGAGAGATTGGAATGCAGGCGCACTTAGAAAGGTACTTCACGGCTCTGTTACAGCAAAGGTTCCCTGTTCACTATTCCAGTTACATAAGGATGCAATGCTTTATGCTTCAGAAGTGGCACTTCAATCACCTGTTCCTGAAATAAGAGTGTACAACAAATGAGTTACCTGCTTATTAAAAACGGTAGTGTTGTTAGCCAGGGTAAAATTGTTAAAAAAGACATACTTATAAATCGCGGTATAATAATTGACGACGATTTTAAGGGAAAAGTTGACGAAAAATGTACCGTGATGGATGCA
Source organism: Clostridiaceae bacterium (assembly GCA_904501755.1). Lineage (GTDB taxonomy): Bacteria > Bacillota > Clostridia > Oscillospirales > Acutalibacteraceae > SIG607. The sequence continues at coordinate 18,337 of CAJGBV010000021.1, forward strand.
CAGGGTTGTTATGTATCTGCCGGATTTATAGATTTACACTTGCATGGTGGCGGTGGATATGATTTTATGGACTTGGATGTACAGGCGTTCAAAAAAATATCTTATATTCATCTTATAAACGGCACAACTACTATGCTTCCCACCGCTGTTTCAACGGAATTTGCAAACATCATAAAGCTGATTGAGGTTTACAGACAAGTAGAAAAGGATTGCGGTAATTTTTATGGTTTGCACCTTGAGGGACCATTTATTTCAAAAAATCAGAAGGGCGCTCATAAGGAATATTTGCTTCATTCTCCATCAAATGAGGAAATTGATACACTGCTAAGCAAAGGCTTTGATGTGATAAAACGAATTACTGCAGCACCTGAACTTGAAAATATGGAAATGTTTTCTCGGAAAATGGTGGAAAATGGTATACTGCTGTCAATTGGACATAGTGATGCAGACAGTGATAAAGCTAAAGAAGCCTTTAAAAACGGCTTTTCCATGATAACACATTTTTTCAATGCGACAACAAGTGTAAGAAAAATTAATCAAAAAGTGGTAGCAGGAATAAACGAGGCTGCACTTTTGGACCCTGATGTTTATATTGAAATTATAGCCGATGGGCATCATACCGCTGTGGAAGCGGTTCAGTTAGCTGTTAAATTAAAAGGTGCTGATAAGGTTGCCCTTGTTACCGATGCATTGCGTCCCACAGGACTTGATGTAAAAGAAAGCTATCTTGGTGAGAAAACTGCTGAAAACAGAGTTATTATTGAGGATGGTGTAGCAAAACTTCCAGACCGTTCTTCCTTTGCAGGAAGTATTGCCACATCAAACACTCTGCTTAAAAAGGGCGTTATGCATTATGGTTTTTCTCTTACCGATACGGTTAAAATGCTTACCGAAACTCCTGCAGCTATTTTGAAACTTATGGATAAAGGTGTTATTAAAAAAGGATATTTTGCGGATATTGTTGTTTTTGATAAAGAACTGAATGTAACCGATGTTATATTAAAAGGCGAGATTGTTAAAAAACAGCATAATAACTAAGCGAAAAAACTTTGTCAATTTGACAAAGTTTTTTGCATTTTATTGACTTATAAATAATAAAAGAATATAATTTTAAAAAAGTTTATGAGGTGTTTTTATGAAAAAAGCCGTTTTTCCTGTAGGCATTATAAAGTGCTCAAATGTGGTTAATCAGGATAATCTTTTAATTAAACAGCCTTTGCAGATAGGCCTTTCTGAGAAAAAAACAGCTGTCTTTGAAGAAGGCGGATTTGTAATTCTTGATTTCGGAACCGAAATTTGTGGAAGTGTGCGAATTTTAACTTGTTATTCAAATAACGCTACCGTGAGAATTCGTTTAGGTGAAAGCCTGACAGAGTGCTGCAGTGAGCTTGGTGGCACACAAAATGCTACAAACGACCACGCTCTTCGCGATTTCACAAATGTTCTTCCCGCCCTTTCTGATATGACATTTACAAACAGCGGTTTCCGTTTTGTCCGTTTGGATTTCAGCGCTAAAACAGTAATCAAGAGCGTAGTTGCAATGAGCAATGTTCTTAATAAAGAACCTGTCTATCGTTATAAAGGAAAGGATGAACGAATAAAAGAAATTTACGAGGTTGCCAAGCGTACAGTTGACCTTTGTGCCACCAGCGGATATGTATGGGATGGTATAAAGAGGGACAGACTGGTATGGATTGGTGACTTACATCCTGAAATGCTTGCACTGACTACCCTTTACGGAAGATTTCCCGCCATTGAAAAATCACTTGATTTTGTCAGAGTACAAACACCGCTTCCTGCCTGGATGAATAATTTTCCAATGTATTCTATGTGGTGGATTATTATTCTTGCTGACTATTTTGAGAGAACTCAGAATAAGGCGTTTGTTAAAAAGCAGATTTCCTATCTTGAAGGTCTTGTGGAACAAATGCTGACTTGCGTTAAAGAAAATGGTGAGTTTAACTATCTCTCTTATTTTGTGGATTGGCCTACCCATGACCAACCTGATGAGCTACACGGAGTACGCGCCATAAATATTATGGCTGTTAAAAAGGCTATAGAAATATTGAAAATATTCGGAAAGGATACCTCTGTGGCAGACAGTCTGTTAGAACGTCTTTTGAAAATCGAAATTGCGCCTGCAACAAGTAAGCAGGTTACAGGTCTTAAATACTTTGCTACCGAATTGACTCAGGCGGATAAAGACCGCTTGGTTGAAGGCTCTGCTAAGGGTATGTCTACCTTTATGAGCTATTATATCCTTAAGGCTGTAGCATCTTTTGATAAGAAAAAGGCTATAGAAATGATGAAGGAATTTTATGGTGCAATGCTGGATAAAGGGGCTACTACATTCTGGGAAGATTTTAATATGGATTGGGTTGAAGGCTCCTGCCGTATTGATGAATTTCCAAAGGAGAATGAGAAGGATATACACGGTGACTTTGGTGCACACTGCTATGTAGGTTTCCGCCATAGCCTGTGTCACGGCTGGTCATCAGGTGTTATCCGTTTTATAGAGGAAGAATGTGACTAAGCTTTTCTGAATTTAATATATTTAAAAACCCTGACCTTATTTTGCTCAAGGTCAGGGTTGCTTTTTGATTATGGTGTTGTTTTGCTGTCAATAACCGTAATATATTAAGCATACGGAGGCAATAAATGAAGAAAAACTTCTGGACAGCAGTAGTAATATTTTCAGCAGTGGTTTATGCGGTTTTTTGTGTATCTTTATTATTTATTGTTTTAAAAACAATAAATTTACTTATAATATAATTTAGTATTATGACTACTATTTGAGCACAAATTTTAACCACAATACCATCAAACGATAAAATTTTTGTGAAAATAAAAAGTATTAGTTCTTCTATAATAAGGGTTGAAACTCTCGAACTGTAGAACAAAAGCATACTTCTTAAAAAAGGCTGTTTTTCTTTTTGTGTAAAAACCCATTTTCTGTTAGTTACAAAAGCGAAAAACACTGCAACGATAAAGGATATTATATTAGCAATAAGAACGTCCAACTTAATTATAGCAATAGAAAAATCAAAAACAGCAATGCTTATAGCTGTGGTGATACCACCGAAAAATAAATAATGAATTATTTCTCTGTTTTTTGTGTATACATTTTTTATTTTCATATTACTTATCCTGCGTTCTTTCACTTATTATATATCTTGGTCTGGCTTTTGCTTCAAGATGAATTTTATCTAATAATAACAGAAACTTATATAAATATCAATATTGCGAACAAATTTCTTGAAAGACCTAAAAAAAGGGAGTATACTGTTGGTTGGTGATAAATATGTTAATTGATTTTCATACACATTGTTTTCCTGATAAAATAGCTTCAAGAGCGATAGAAAAGTTATCCTATGTATCAGGCGGTCTTGAGCCCTATACCGACGGAACGGTTTCTTCTCTTAAAAGCTCTATGGAAAAGGAAAATGTAAATGCATCGGTTGTGCTGAGTATAGCAACCAATGCTCATCAGCAGAAGAGCGTTAACGATTTTGCTTACTCTATAAATAATGGTAAAGATATTTTTGCTTTTGGCTCGGTTTTTCCTTATAGTGAGGATATTATGGATGAACTTGAGAGAATAAAGGAACTGGGTCTTAAAGGTGTAAAGCTTCATCCCGATTATCAGGGTTTTAATGTTGATGATATTAAAATGAAACCTGTTTACAGAAAAATATCCGAGCTTGGACTGATAACTGTTTTCCACGCAGGTAATGATTACGGCTATCCGCCGCCTTATGGAGCAACTCCCGATAAAATGGCAAAGGCTATAGAATGGTTTTCCTCTCCCGTTGTGGTGGCGCATTGGGGCGGTGTGGGCTGTGGAGAAGATGTTATTAAACATCTTTGCGGTAAAGATGTTTATTTTGATACCTCTTACGCATACGGTACACAGCCTAAATATTATTTTGAAAAAATACTTGAAAAGCATGGTGCACACAGGTTGGTTTTCGGAACGGATACCCCGTGGCATACAGCAAATATGGAAATGCGTCTTATAAATTCTCTTAATATAAATGAAGAAGATAAAGAAAAAATCAAACACAAAAACGCACAAAAGCTGTTAGGTATAAATGGGTAGGTTTAAAATGCATAGTTTAATATCAAAGGATAAAGGTTTTTATAAAAAGGTTACCTCTATAGCGATTCCTATTGCACTTCAGGGACTTATAACCAATGGCGTTAATATGATGGATACCATAATGGTTGGGGCAATAGGTCAGACACAACTGTCTGCCGTTTCACTTGCAAATCAATTTATAACCATTTTCCATATTTTTTGTATGGGTATAGGAATGGGAGCTTCGGTGCTTGTAGCCCGATATTATGGTATGAGGGATTCATCATCTCTTAAAAAAACAGTGGCTATTATGCTTCGTCTTTGCCTTGCACTTTCTCTTTTGTTTAGTGTAGCTACCGCTGTTATTCCGGAACTTATTATGAAAATATATACGGTGGAAGCCGATATAATCGCCTATGGCGTCAGATATCTTAAATACTCTGTTGCCAGTTATGCACTTTTGGGTCTTTCTCTTACCTGTACAATAGTTCTTCGTAATGTTGACCAGGTCAAGCTGCCGCTTTATACTTCTATAGGCATCTTCTTTGTTAATGTGGGTGCTAACTACATATTTATATTTGGCAAATGCGGTATGCCGAGAATGGATGTGGCAGGTGCCGCACTGGGTACTCTTATAGCAAGAATATTTGAGTTCTGTGTGATCTGCGGTTATCTTTTCTTTAAGGATACGAAAATTGCTTTCCGTATTAAAGATTTATTTATGTTGGTAGGTGCGCTCTGGAAGGAATATATAAGAATCAGTATTCCTGTTCTTGTCAGTGACGGAATTTTAGCACTGGGCAACAATTCGGTGGCTATGGTTATTGGCAGATTGGGTGAAAGCTTTGTTGCCGCCAATGCAGTAACCGCCGTAACACAGCAGTTGAGCTCGGTAATGACACAGGGCTTTTCTCAGGCAGGAGCTATAGTAACAGGCTATACACTGGGAGAAGGGGATAAGAAAAAAGCTCAGGAGCAGGGCTATGCTTTTTTAGGTATAGGCTTTGTTTTTGGAATTGTTGCAGCAGGTATAATTATGTTGATTAGTTCACCTATGATAGCTGCATACAATCTGTCTGAGCAAACACAGGAGATAGCAAGACAACTTATGCTTTCTATCAGTATAATAGTGGTTTTTCAGGCTACCAACAGCATTATGACAAAGGGTGTGCTTAGAGGTGGCGGAGATACCAAGGTGCTTATGCTTGCCGATAATATCTTTTTGTGGATAGCGAGTATTCCCTTGGGTATTCTTGCTGGGCTTGTTTTTCATTTTCCTGCTTTCTGGATTTATTTTGCGCTTAAAATCGATCAAGTATTAAAGGCATTTTGGTGTGTCATTCGACTTCGAAGCGGCAAATGGATAAAGAAAATCAGAAGTGATGATGAAATTGAGAAATGTGTTAAAAATTAAACAAAATTCTTGAACTATAAGATAAGATAATGTATAATAAATAAAAATAAACCGTAAAGGAGATTTTTAAAATGAACAGATTTGTACTTAACGAAACCTCTTATCATGGCGCAGGAGCCGTAGCTGCCGTTGCTGACGAGATTATTGCTCGTGGCTTTAAAAAGGCATTTGTTGCTTCTGACCCTGACCTTATCAAGTTTGGTGTTACCAAAAAGGTTACCGATGTTCTTGATAACGCAAAAATTGCTTATGAAATATTCAGCGAAATCAAACCCAACCCCACAATCGAAAATGTTCAGGCAGGAGTTGAGGCTTTCAAGGCTGCAGGTGCTGACTGTATCGTAGCTATCGGCGGCGGCTCTTCTATGGATACCGCAAAGGCTATCGGTATTATCATTACAAATCCTGAATATGCAGACGTTCGCTCTCTTGAGGGCGTTGCTCCCACAAAGAACAAGTGCGTTCCTATTATCGCTGTTCCAACCACTGCAGGTACTGCTGCCGAGGTTACAATCAATTATGTTATTACCGACGTTCAGAATAACAGAAAAATGGTTTGCGTAGACGTTCACGACATTCCTGTTGTTGCTGTTGTTGACCCTGATATGATGGCTACTATGCCCAAGGGCCTGGCAGCGGCAACTGGTATGGATGCTCTTACCCATGCGATTGAGGGTTATATCACCAAGGGTGCTTGGGAGCTTTCCGATATGTTCCACCTCAAGGCAATAGAGATCATCGCAAGATCCTTAAGAGCTGCCGTAAACAATGAGGA
>CAJGBV010000022.1 GCA_904501755.1 Clostridiaceae bacterium
AGCATTTCCTTTGTAACTTCACCCTTTACGCTAACGGTATTGTCCTTAATTACAGTGAATTCGGCATCGGTATCAGCCTTAGATACTTCTCTGTAATATGCTCCGAGGACATTATCAAGCTTTAACCAACCGTCAGCCATTTCATAGGTCATAAAATCATCAAAGTTTGCGGTCTTTTCAAGTTTTACAAACAACCAAGCGTCTTCGCTATTCGCCTTGAAAGTAACCATGGGGTCTTTTTCAATAGTATGACCGGGAATCATTGGGTAGGTATTGGTGCTGGGGTCGTTATCACTGTCTTTGTTAGTGTCGGTTTCCTTGAGTGTGATATTAATATCACCATAGGTAAAGGTGTTAACAACAGGTTTTGTTTCGGTAACGAGCCAAGCTAAAGTGCCACCGATAACAGTGCAAAGGACAAGAGCGAGGCAAGCAAGCATAACAGCAAGTTTTTTATTGCCAAGCTTTATAGTTTTTTTACAATGTTTTCCTGTCATTGTCGTGTTCCTCCTTTCTTGAGATTTTTTATTTCAAACTGATTGAAAGCGTTGGGTTTTAGATTATCCGTTAATTTGATGTTCAAAAGCAATCCAAGCGGCATCTTCGTTTGCAAAACCTGTTGCCTGAATAGCGTGACCGATAACCGTGATTTTAAGGTCGGTGATAGATGCCATATCGTTGCTATCAAAAGTACCGGGAATTGTAATAGACTCGAATAGAGCGTCTAAGACAGTATCGGTATCTGATTTAGCAACAATTTCTTTATAACGGAATTCATAGGTAAGTGTGTCATTTTCTCTTGTTACGACTTCAAATACCCAGTTTCCTGCATTATATTCATTAAAAATCGTGGTAAGGTCTGCTTTGTTAGGTGCATAAATCTTATCGAAAGCATCAGCACAGTTAACGGTCAAAAGCATACGAACATAAGAATCTTCACTTTTTGCTTTAACAGTCAATGTTGGGTCTTTTATGTAGGTCTGACCGGGAACAAGGTGATATGTGTTTTCTTTTACGCGGTCGGTGCCGTCCAAAGTGCCGTCTGTTTTTACTTTAGCTTCGTCCAAAGTGATGTCTACCTTACCAACGGTAAATGTATTAACCACTGTAGCTTGACTGGCAAGGTAAGCAAGCGTTCCTAAAACGGATGCAGTAATTATCAATACTGCACAAAGAACTGTGATTAAAATTTTTGATTTTTTCATTGTAAAATCTCCTTTTTGTATTAATTTTGTTTTTTTGATTGTTTCTCGCTGTTGCTATCGAGAATAATACCTATCATTATTTCAATAAGGACAAGAGCTACTGCAATAGTAATGGCTATGTATTTTCCGGGAGGAGTTGCAATATACATAGCAAGATATCCAAGAAACGGAATACAGAATACGGCTTTTCCAACTACATTATTCGAGTCAACAAGTGGGTCTACCGTATCATTCTCATCGCCTTTTGTACGAAAATGAATAATTTTAGGATTTTTTTCATCAGGAACAATTTCGATGATACGATGGGTACAAAGAGCACCGCCTGTCATTTTATAGGTAATAACATCGCCGACTACCAGCGTTTCAGGATTTACATTCCTTATATAAAGGAGAGAGCCTGTTGGATAGACAGATTGCATTGAACCTGACAGTACCGAATAGGGTTCCAATCCTACAAGCTGTGTGCCGTGAAGAAGAAATGCGAAAACGATAACCAATATCACTAAGGAATTGGAAACAATTTTTAGTATCATTTTGGGTTTTGATTTCATTTTTGGGGTTCTACTCCTTCTTCATGCCTGAAGTACTGTTTTATCGACTGATAAACAACACGGAAAACATGCTCGCTGTAATTATCTTCTTTTGGCATCTCGTCGTTGTGCACCAGTAAAGCAAAGTCCAGCATTACATTTAATATATGGTTGAGTATCAGCCGTACGGCCGCCTCGTCAATAAAAGCATCTTTGAATTTGTTTACAAGCGGTATAAAGCGTTGCTTGTGCATTTCGGCAGAGTACTTCTTGAAATATGGCGAATAATAATAGCGTACATACATAAAAATTTCATCTCTATTACCAATAAGAAATCGCCACATTGCTAAAAAATATATTCTGCTTCTTGCCTCATAATCAATTTCTCTCATATACATCACATCAATGTGGAGTAGGCATTTATCAAGCAATTGATTATCTAAGTGTTCAAATGCTTTTTCGAATAGCTTTTCTTTATTATCGAAAAGTCGGTAAATATATACCTCGTTAATACCTGTTGCGTTGCTTATTGCTTTTGTTGTGGTTTTATCAAGTCCGTTTTGTGCAATGACATGTATAGTTCCATCAATGAGTGCTTGACGCAAATCATTCTGTTTCATTTTTCTTTTCCCCTTTGTAAGTGTTTACTACAAATATTGGCAAAATAATACAAACGCTCAGCGCTTGTTCTGGTTATATACATAATCTTGTGATGTGTGTCGTTTATAAATATATGGAAAATGATTTTATTTATGAATGAAAATTAAACTTTTGAAGTAAGTTTAATATTTATAATGCTTTCTTTACCGCATAGTTTGCATTTGATTGGAAGATTCTTAATTTCGGTGTCCGGTAACAACCAAAGTATTGTGTGTTTGTTGCATATTGGGCAGAGAAATCTTTGTCGTTTCGTTTTAATATCGGTTTCTGCAGGATTGTTTTGCAAAGTGTTTTGCAAATGAAATCACCTCTTTTTTGCTTGGTTGCGTTAAATAACCTGAAAAAAAGAAAAGCCTGTACCATAATCGTATAAAACGATTAAATGGCACAGGCTCTTAGGCTCAGGCGCTTGGGTTGGTTTTCCATATTATGCAGGGTAGATAACTCACTTTGTAAGAATTATGTATTCACTTAATGAATAACGGCTATTTATAACATAATGGTTATTATGTTGTAAATAAAGCCGAAGAGAAATACCTCGTTACTTTTAAGTAGGATGTATTATAGCATAATACAATTAAAAAAACAAGCGATTTTCCTAAAAAATAAAAATTTACATAAAATAAACGGATTTTATACATATTTAATAAGACCTTTTGGTTATATTTTCAAAAGGTCATGGTTTTTATGCCTATTTTTAGCAGCAATTTTTAGATTTTGGTAAAGTTGTTATTATCCGGATATATTTTTACAACATAATAACCATTATGTGATGCCGGTGTTTTTTAACATCGGTTTTTAAGCCCATAATAGATAACATAATAACCATTATGTTGTATTCAACCGCTGCATTGTGTGGCGGTTTATTTTTTTATATAATTAGACGCATATTTTCCATGCGTTGTTTATGCTCAGCACCGCTTGTAATTATATAAATACGAGTGGTATTGATATTAGAGTGACCGAGAATATCGGCCAGTTTAGCAATATCCTTTTCGATACCATAGAAAGTACGGGCAAATAAATGGCGCAGATTGTGAGGGAACACCTTTTGCGGATTTACACCTGCTTGTTCGCAAATATTTTTCATTTCACGCCAGATATTACTGCGGTTGATAGGGTTTCCGTTTTTGGTAGTAAACAGTATTCCTGTGCCAATCCCTTGCGCCGTAGCGTAATTCAACAGTTTTCGTCTTAGGTCCTTTACTATAAATATCTTTCTTGTTTTTCCTTTACAGGAAACGACTGCTTCGCCTCGTCTTACGGCTTCAACAGTTATACTCTGTAATTCGCTTACACGAATGCCTGTCCCGCATATTGTTTGCACGATAAGGGAAAGTCGTTCGTTTTTCTTTTGCTGGGCAGCTTTCACAAGAGCAATATATTCCGCCTTGGTAAGCTCCTTTTCTTCAGAGCAGTATGCTTCATTTTGCACTTTAAACTGCTTTACACAAAGATCACTCCAACCGAGAAATCGAAAAAAGGAATTGAGTGCCGCTAACATAGAATTAGCACTTCTTATAGCATAGGATTCTTCCAAAGATGACTTATAATCTAACACAAGGGTTTTATCTAATGATTTGTCTATAGAATATTCTGCAAATAATCGTATATCCCGTATATACTTTTCGATTGTAGCGGTTGCTTTTTCATTCTCGATTAAATATTTCTCGAACGAGAATATTGTTTGATCGGTAATAATTCTTTTTTTCATACCAAACCTCCATCGTATATTTTTATGTTATTATTTTACACTTTAACAATAAAGTTAAACATAAAATATAAACGGAATTTTGTATATGTTTTTGGAATTAATTTGTTAATTAATTCCTTTTTTATAATGTTGGTGTTACACCGCTTAAATACCGCAAAAATTTCCCATTTAGTATATGATAACGGCAGATGGTAAATTTGGCACCGGTACAAAAAAGCTGTCATTATGAAGTGACAGTTTTTTTGTATGATTTCGTGTGAACTTTCGTGTGAACTTTTTACTATTTTGTGTGATTTTTTAGTGTATTTTACGATATTTTTTCAATAAATTAATTTTTAAAAATAACCTCTAAAGCCTTATGAATAAAGGAAAACCGCCATTTATGGCGGTTTTTAAAATTGGTGCGGGTGGCGATATAGTAATCAAGCGTAAACCCGCATAAACACTGGTCTTAGCAGTCAATAAACAGTGTGAAACCTATATAAACCTGAAAATGCGGTAAAAAAGAAAATGCCGATTTCGGCATTTAGAGTGTGATTTTATAAAGTTTATTCCGAAATCGGCATTTTATGAAATTTCTCAAATTCGTCTGCGAAGCAGACACCGAACTTCTTCACTATTACTTATTACTTCCAAAAATCCTCTTTACAAAAGCGTAGAGAAAAGTGAAGAGTGAAAAGTGAAAAAGTAAAAATCCCCATTCTTACGAATGAGGATTTTTGGTGCGGGTGACAGGACTTGAACCTGCACGGTGATCCGCTAGCTCCTAAGGCTAGTGCGTCTGCCAATTCCGCCACACCCGCATATTGCTTTACTATTTTATAATATAAATTGTGCTATGTCAAGAATTACTGATTGATTTTAAGTAAAAGATGTGATATAATTACAAAAAACAGAGCAAAATGTTATATAATTTATTGAAAATGCACAGAAAGGGTGGCTGAAATGGCTAATAACAACTTCGTAATTACAATAGGCAGAGAATTCGGAAGCGGTGGACATGCAATTGCAAAGATGTTGGCTGAGGATTTGGGTGTGAAACTTTATGATAAAGAACTTCTTGATTTAGCAGCTAAAAACAGTGGGTTGAGTGCTGAAATACTAAAGGATTATGATGAAAAACCCACTAACAGCTTTTTATATTCTTTATCTCTCGGAGCGTATTCCTATGAAAGTGTGTTAAGCGGCGTTCCTAATCTTACTCTTGTTGATAAGGTGTTTGCCGTACAGGCTGAAATTATCAGAGAAATTGCAGATAAAGAGTCTTGCGTTATTGTGGGAAGATGTGCTGACAGCATACTAAAGGATAAGGAAAATCTTCTTTCTGTATTTATTCACGCTGATATTAAACAAAGAGCTCAGCGTGTTATGGAATATGAGAATATTTCTTTTGATAAGGCTATTGATATGGTGAAAAAGTCAGACAAGAAAAGGGCGAGCTATCATAATTATTTTTCTGATAATAAGTGGGGAGATGCCCGTTCTTATGATTTATGTATTGACAGTAAAATCGGCTTTGAGAATGTTGCGCATATAATTAAATACTGTGTTCAGGAACATATACACGGATAACCAATAACCAACAACCTGCTTCTTCATATTATATATGGAGGGGCAGGTGTTTTTATGTGAGAAAAAAGAAAAAATCTCTTAAATATATTACAGTTACCGTTCTTATATTTTCTATACTGCTGGGTAGCTTTTTAATAGTTGACAGGCGAATGAGAAATGTTTTATGTGATTACAGTGCTTCTGTAGGTGAAACTGTAATGATAAGGACTGTGGATGAAATTGTAAGTGATATTTTTTATGAGGATGATATAGATTACAGCGACCTTGTTACTCTTTGCAGAGATAATGAGGGACAGGTGACCTCTCTTGAGGTATCGGCTGCTAAAATGAATTATATTAAATCGCAAATTTCTGTAAGAGTGGCAGAAGAAATCGCTAAAAGAGAAAGATACACCTTATCCATTCCCATAGGTACGATTATAGGGAATGAATATACAGTTGGCAGAGGGCCTGAAATGAAATTCAAAATGCAGATAACAACAACTGTTATAGCGGATTTTGAAAGCAGGTTTTACAGTGCAGGAATTAATCAGGTGCTTCATCAGATACATATAATAGTTAAAATGAATGGTCAGACCATAATACCTTGGTATCGCTCAACCTTCAATGCGCAAACAAGAGTAATAGCCGCTCAGACTGTAATTGTTGGTATTGCACCCGATGCATATACAAATGTTATCGAATCAGGAACCGACGCCACAGAGGATATATTTGATTTTGGGACACATTAAAAAAGCGAGTCGTTGACTCGCTTTTTTATATTTATTTTTAGGTTGTTTTTCGTTTGCAAACAAAGTGCTTTATTTCTTTGCTGTGAATATCGTTGAGAAGAGTCTTGATGTTCTCGGGATACAGTTTTATTCTGTCAAGAGAGGAGAGGGGAATCCACTCAAAATAAATAGGTTTACTGTGCTCGTTTCCTATAAATTTTCTGTTCTTTGTAATTTGGGCATCAAGAAGATGAACGGTATAATAAAAACATATCTGATGGCAAGGGTATCCGCTTCGGTTGAAGAAATTTTCTCCTATCCATTTTAGATTTCCCAGCCATATATCTGCACCTATTTCTTCAGAAAACTCTCTTATAATAGCTTGTTCGGCAGTTTCCTGAAAGGTTACATGTCCACCGGGTAGAGAATAGCCGTTGTTATCACTCGTTTTATGGAGCAGGATTTTTCCATCGTTCAAACATATACCCGCTACTCTCAGACTGAATATGTCATTTTGTGTTTTTAATAAAATATCTTTCATAATGCTTCCTATATGATTTTAATTGAAATAACACCGTCTATTTTTCTGAGTCTATTCATAAGCTCTTCTATAGAAACGGTGACATTATCGGTACGAACGGTTATGGTAACTGCGGCAATGTTGTCAACAGGGTGATTTTGGTTGATGGTAAGTATGTTGGCACCCTCTTGGTATAATTGAGCCGTAAGTGCAGAAAATACACCTGCACGGTCGCTTAGCATAGCACTTATACATAGATTTTTATCTGTGTCTTGTTTATGGTAGGCAAACACACAGTCTTTATATTTATAAAAAGCACTTCGTGAAATACCTACCTTCTGTGTGGCGGCACTAACATTTGTACAACTGCCGTTTTCGAGTAGTTCTTTGGCATAAAGCACCTTTAAATAAACCTCTGGAAGAGCAGAGGCTTTAACTATCAGCATATCGTAATTTTCCATATCTTGTCCACCGTCCAAAAACAGTTTTTATTTGATTATACATCATACATATCAAAAAATCAACAGTGTTATGAGGGTGAAGAATTGAGCTTAGACAGAAAAAAGAAATTTCTCGTTTTTATTGCCTATGTTTTTGTTATTGTGGGTATTTTGTATTTTATATTAAAATTTTGTCTTGGTTATCTTCTTCCGTTTATTATAGGTACTGTACTTGCTTTTTTGGTACAGAAACCCGCAGTTAGTATCAGTTATAAACTGAAAATTAAAAAGTCGACTGCGGCACTTTGCTGTGTAATACTGATATATCTTGCTCTTGTTCTTATTATAGTGTTTGCCGGTAACAGAATTTATATTTTGGCTGCAAACTTTACACATAAAGCACCGGTATTAATTGAAAAACTGACAGGGGCGGTCAAAGGGTTTTCCGGTGAAATCAAAGAGCTTACGGATGGTACGGCAGGGGAGTACGGAGAATATATTTCGAATACAGTAAACAACTTTGCCGAGAATCTGCTTGTTAAATTGTCGGAGTGGATTTCTTCCTTTTTTGCACGGTTTGCCGCTTCGTTGCCCTCTGTGGTTTTCAGCGTATTTGTTACTGTAATTACAGGTTGTTATATTGCAAAGGATTTTGAAAAACTAAAGGAAAATACCTATTTTGCTCTGGGTGAGGAAAACACGCATAAGATAAGAAAAATATGGGAGATTACGGTCAATAAGGTTTTTAAAATTATAAAGGGATATTTTTTGCTTTCCTTAATAGCGTTTGTTCAGTTGATGGTAGGCTTTTTCATAATGAAAATCGGTGCACCAATAAGGATAGCGGCTATTACTGCCCTTGTGGATATGCTGCCGGTACTTGGGAGCGGTACTGTGCTTATTCCCTGGGCGATTGTTTCGGTGCTGACAGGTAAGGTTAAAAGGGCTGTTTCCTTAGTAATTATCTATGCTGTAGTAACGGTTGTAAGAAATATTTTAGAACCTAAAATTATGGGAAAACAGGTAGGACTTCACCCTGTTGTCATCCTTGTGTCAATGGTTCTCGGTCTTAAAATTTTCGGATTTGCAGGTCTTTTTGTTCTGCCGCTTATTGTTACGGTAGGATATCACTACACTGTAACAGAAAGCCCTTTACAGCATAGTATGTAATGTATTGCAGAAGCTGTGCAATACTAGCCAAAGCATTTAAACTTGAACCAGCCTAAAAGGTCGGTTTTTAGATGTCTTTCGGCTCATTGTCACACATAGGCGACAGCCTTATGTGCTTCGCTTCACCAAAATTCACTCAAAAACTGTTCCTTTTAGGTCGTATAATTTTGTAAATAAAGGATTTTTTGATTGGCGAGGCACAAAGTACAGTAAATCCTGACGGATTTACGAGTATTTTAACGAAGCCACAGCAAAAAAACTTGTTCCAAAATCTGATTCAAGTTTGAATGCTTTGGCTAGGCAAGCTCAAATGAGGCGGCAAAAATGAATGAATATGTTATTGCTACAGGAACGGTAACAAATGCCATAAAAGGCAGGGAAATATTGAAAAGAAAAGGAATATTTGCTGAAATAGAGAGAATGAAAGCTACCGAAAAACAATACGGTTGTGGCTATTCGGTAGTAACTCGAGGGAATATAAAAGAAATTGAATCACTTTTAAGACAGGCAAATGTGAAAATATTAAAGATACTCCCAAGGTGAAGCACAGGCTTTATAGCCTGTGCTTTTTTGAAAGAAGGTGAAATATGATATATTTTGATAATGCTGCTACCTCAAGTCCAAAGCCTTTATGTGTTGTAAATGCTGTTAAAAATGCACTTGAAAGCTACAGTGCAAATCCCGGCAGAAGCGGTCATAAAGCCTCTATAAAGGTTGCAGAAAAAATATATGGTGTGAGAGAAAAGGTGGCAGCTTTTTTTGGCTGTGAAAGCCCTGAAAATGTGGTTTTTACAGCTAATTGTACTCAGGCAATAAATTTCGTTCTTAAAGGTGTGCTGACCAAAGGCGACCATCTTATTATTTCAAATCTTGAGCATAATGCAGTGGCTCGACCCGCCAAAAAGCTTGAAGAAAATGGTGTAATGTTAAGTATTTTTAACGCATTTGCTCAGGATTTGGAGGAAGAAATAGAGCGTTATATAACACCCAAAACAAAAATGCTGTTTTGCCTTCATGCCTCAAATGTTTGCGGTAGGGTTTTACCTATTGAAAAAATCGGAAGGCTATGCAAAAAAAGAGGAGTTCTTTTTGGGGTAGATGCAGCTCAGAGTGCAGGAGTTTTGCCTATTGATATGAAAAAATGTGGAATTGATTATCTTTGTATAGCTTCTCATAAAGGACTTTTTGCTCCTATGGGAACAGGTATTCTTATAGCCTCTTCGCCCATAAATGAAACGGTTCTTGAAGGCGGAACGGGAAGTAATTCGATAAGTCTTGATCAAGGTAGAGATATGCCCGAAATGTTAGAGAGCGGAACGGTTAATGTTCCCGGAATAATGGGCATTTCTGCAGGTATAGATTTTGTTAAAAAACGTGGAATGGACAGCATCAGAGAACATGAAATGAGGCTGTGTAAACACCTTTGCAAGAAGCTTTACGGACAAAAGGGGATAAGAATTATAGGCTTTGATGAAAATTACAGTGTTCCTGTTGTTTCTTTTTGTGTTGATGGTATGGACAGTAACGAGGTTGCGGCTCTTCTCAGCAGTAAAAATATAGCGGTCAGAGCAGGACTTCATTGTTCTCCTTTGGCTCATAAAACCCTGGGGACATTGGAAACCGGAACTGTGCGTTTTGCACCCGGATTATTATCGGATACACGTCAGGTTGACCGACTTTGCTATGTGCTTTCGGATATTGTTGCAAAAAAGTTTTAAAATTTTACTAAAATATTAAATTATCTATTGAATAAAAAAATATATTATGTTAATATAAATGTGAATAAAAAGTGAGGGAATGATGTTGTGACTGATTTTATTAACGGAATATATACACTGTGGAATCAGATTGTTTATGCAGTGCTTCATATTTCGATTTTTGATTTACTTGATATTATAATTATTGCCTACATCATTTCCAAGGCAATACATTTTCTCAGAGAAAGCCGCGGCGGACAGCTTGTAAAGGGTTTAATTATACTTGTTATTGCTTATACGCTGTCTATCTGGTTTGACCTTGTTACTGTCAGGTGGCTTCTTACCAAGGTTATGGATTGGGGTATTATCGCCCTTGCTATTATCTTCCAACCCGAACTCAGACGTGCTCTTGAGCGTATCGGTAGAAGCAAATTCGGTCACTTCGGTCACGGCTATACCACCGATGCAGAAACACTTAAAGCGGCTGTGGACAGTGTTTGCGTTGCGGTTCAGAGTATGCACGACCAGAGAATCGGCGCTCTTATTGTTTTTGAGAGAACCACCTCTCTTGGCGATATTATAAACACAGGAACTCTTATTGATGCCAATACTTCTTCACAAATGGTGGGAAATGTATTTTATCCAAAATCACCTTTACACGATGGTGCGCTTATTATCCGTGACGGCAGACTTCTTGCGGCAGGCTGTATTCTTCCTCTTACGGCTAATCCTAATCTTAGCTCACAGCTTGGCACAAGACATCGTGCCGCTATTGGTATGAGTGAAGTTTCGGATGCGGTCATCCTTGTGGTTTCTGAAGAAACAGGAAAAATCTCCCTTGTTCAAAACGGTACAATCGAACGCGGTTTTGACCAGATAAGGCTTAGAGAAGAGCTTTACCGTCTGATAATTCAAAATGATGAATCGGGTGAAAATGACTCGATTGTAAGTAAAATCAAAAACGTTATTGACCGTATAAAGCCTGTGAAGAAAAACGAAGGAGAGGATAAGTAATGGAAAAACTAAAAAATTTCTCTCTTAGTAAGCTTTTTTCAAACCGTCGCTTTACAGCTATTTTTTCATTTGTAGCTGCTTGTGTAGCCTGGTTGGTTATTTCGGTTAATCAAACAGAAACCAGAACATCTACCTTTGCAAATATCACTATAAATATTGGTATCGAGGATAGCTTTGCGGGAAATATGGGACTTGAGGTTGTTTCTGAGGACTATGTTAAAACCGCCAATGTAACGGTGAATGGCCCGAATTATATTGTCAGTGGTCTTAAGCCGTCGGATATTCTTATTAACGCTGATTTAAGCGCTGTTACAGCACCAGGTGAATATAACATTCCTCTTGTGGCTCAGTCAGCCGGCGGTACTTCGGGTTTTACCTTTGTTGAGGTAAGTCCCAAAAGTGTTAAGCTTACCTTTGACTATGTAGATACAAAGGATTTTGATGTGGTTGCAAGGGCAGACCTTATTACCTCTGCAAAGGGTCTTTATAAGGATACACCTATGCTTAATTATGTTGGTGACAGCAAGAAAATTACCATTACAGGTCCCAGAAGTAAAATGAACCTTATCGACAGGGTAGAGGTAATAGTAAACAAAGAAGCCGAGATAAGTGCGAGTCAGACCTATGATGCAGACATTGTTATTTATGATAAAGATGGAAATATAATCGAAAACAGCTACTTTACTCTTCCTGATGAAGAAATGAAGGTTACAGTTCCGATTTATATGGAAAAAACCGTTCCTGTAGTTCCTGTCTTTTCGGGAGAGCCATCTGATAATGCGGGTCTTTTGATGGTAGAAAGTGTATCACCTGCAAAGGTTACTGTTCAGGGACCGCCTGATGTAATAGAGGCTCTTGAAAAGGTTGAACTTTCCCCAATTGATTATACCTCTATTGTATCCGGAAAATCCCTTGAGGCACAGATGATTCTTCCCTCAGGAACCAAAGAGGCAAACTCTATAACAAAGGTTACCGTAAAATTTAAGAAATAATACAAAAGGGCTTTTCAGCCCTTTTGTCATTTATCTGCCTTTTGCATAGTATATATGGAGGTGGTTAAATGATTGAAGTAATGGTAATACTTGTTTTTCTTTTCTTTTCAGCTGTTGGAGCCGCTTATATTACATACAGAATATGGCTGTTTCTTATCCGTCCAAAAAGCAGAAATAAAACCTTATTGATAACAAGACTTGACAAAGAAAATGAAAAGGAGCAGTTTATGTACTGCTTTGAAAAATACCGTTGGTGCGGTAATGATTATGCCGATGCGCTTATTATGATTTGTGAAGGTGAGCCTGACAAAACCTGCCAAGCTTTCAGTAAATGCCATAAAAATATAATTTGTTGCAGGAAAGATGAATTACCTTTTATAGTAAAATATGTATTGGAGGAGCAGAGTGTCTGAAGTTCAAAATGAAATGCAAAGCCTTAAAGGCATTGTAAGAAAGATTACATATCAAAATAATACGAACGGCTACACTGTTGCTCTTTTACAGTGTGATTCTGAAGAGGTAACTGTTGTGGGTTCAATGCCCTTTATAAACACAGGTGACGATATTGAGGTTTTGGGCAGTTATACCGTTCATGCGGTTTACGGACGGCAGTTTAAGGTTGAAACTGTTAAGAAAAATATGCCTACTACTGCCGCCGCAATTCTTCGTTATCTTTCTATGGGTTCTGTTAAGGGAATAGGCCCGTCTACTGCCAGAAAAATTGTGGAAACCTTTGGGGAGGATACAATGACAGTGCTTGAGTCTGCCCCTCAGGAGCTTGTTCGTATAAAAGGAATTTCTCCTGCAAAGGCACAGGCTATCGGGGAGGAATTTGTTAAGCAATTCGGTATAAGGGATGTTATGCTGCTTTTGTCGCGTTTTAAAATTTCTTCGGAGGACTCAATTAAAGTATATAAGGTGCTGGGTACCTCAGCTGTGTCACAGATAGAAACAAATCCCTATGTTCTGTGCGGAGAAAAGATTGATTTGTCATTTGAAAAGGCAGAGGATATTGCCGCCTATTACAAAATACCAAACAGTGACAGTCTGCGTCTTTGTGCGGGTATAGAATATGTTTTGAGAAAGAACACAAGCAATGGTCATACCTGTCTTCCTGTAGAAAAGCTTAAAGCTGTTTCATCCGAGCTTCTTGATGCTAAGACAGAGCTTATTGAAAAAGCTATAGAAGAACTGATTAGTACACTAAGAATAAGACGTGTTACTATAGATTCAGGAGAGTTTATTGCACTTAATGAATATTATGCCGCCGAGGAATACATAGCGGCAAGACTGTCTGTTGTAAACAGAGAAAAACGCAAATCCAATCTTAATTTAAAGGAACTTGAACTAATCGAAAATCAAATGGGGATTACCCTTGATGAAAAGCAGAAAAGTGCAGTTATAAAGGCATTCGAAAACGGAATTTTTGTTCTTACCGGCGGTCCCGGAACAGGCAAAACCACAACCCTTAAGGCTATGATAGAGGCCTTCCGTTACAGGAATTTGAAAATAGAACTTGCTGCCCCCACAGGAAGAGCCGCAAAGCGAATGAGTGAGCTTACAGGCTGTGAGGCTAAAACAATTCACCGACTTTTAGAGGTGGAGTTCAGTGATGAGGGAGAGCATAAATTTTCAAGAAATCAGAGCAATCCTCTTGATTGTGACGTGATTATCATTGATGAAGTATCAATGATAGATACGCTTCTTTTTGAAAATGTTTTAAGGGCTTTAAGACTTTCCTGCAGAATAATTCTTGTAGGAGATATTGACCAGCTTCCCAGTGTTTCGGCGGGAAATGTGCTTGGGGATTTGATTTCAAGCGATGCATTTGAAACTGTTACTCTTGATAAGGTATTCAGACAGGCACAGAGCAGCGCCATCATACGTACTGCGCACGCTATTATTGACGGAGAAAAACCTGACCTTTTTATAAGAGATTCGGATTTCTTCTTTATGCAGAGAAAAAGCGGTGAGGAGGCTCTCTCTACAGTGATTTCCCTTTGCTGTGAGCGTCTTCCTTCGGCTTACGGGTTTGACTGTCTAAAGGATATACAAGTGCTTTGTCCCTCAAGAAAATTGACTCTTGGTACATTTAACCTTAACAATGTGTTACAGGGACAGCTTAACCCCAAAAATAAAAAAACACCTGAGCTTGTTTTTAAGGGCTGTTATCTTAGAGAAAAGGACAAGGTTATGCAGATAAAAAATAACTATGAAATTGTCTGGACTCGGGATAACGGAGAAGAGGGAACAGGTGTATTTAACGGTGATGTGGGTTATGTTGAGAAAATCAGTCTGCGAGAGGGTACTGTGGATGTGAAATTTGAGGACAAGACCGTTACATATTCTACGGAGGATTTATCTCAGATAGAACTTGCCTATGCCGTTACGGTTCATAAAAGTCAGGGAAGCGAGTTTGAGTGTGTGGTGCTTCCTCTTTATGATGTTCCTACACGCCTTAAATACAGAAATCTTTTGTATACCGCGGTAACACGTGCTAAAAAGCTTCTTGTTGTTGTGGGTAAAAGCGAAGTCTTTTATGCAATGTCCCAAAACGATCGCAAAATGCTGAGATATACTTTACTTAAAGATTTTATTCAGGACAAACTATAATGAAGGATTTTATAAAATCGGCGTTTGATTTCTTTGTGCCGTCACACTGTATGTACTGTAATTCGGGTGTGGAAAACGGGAGTGTTATCTGCAAGGAATGTGAAAAAGCTCTTGAAAGAACCGGGAAAAATATGTGTCTTAAATGCGGACTTAATAAAAAGAAATGCGACTGTTCAAGATATGTATATCATTTCTCCCGTATTACTGCACCATTTTACAATAAGGGCGTTGCACAAAACGGTCTTTACAAATTGAAGTTTTCGGGTGCAAGGGTTCTTTCTCCCATCTATTCACACGCTATGACACAAAGTGTTTTAAGGGATTACGGCCATATTGAGTTCAGTAGAATAACCTATGTTCCTACAGGACTATTCAGAAAAATCAAACGAGGTTATGACCAGTCAAGAATACTTGCAGAGGATATATCAAGAGAACTTGATATTCCCATTGAACACTCCTTGCTGGGCAGAACTCTTTTTTCAAGAACTCAGCATAAGCAACGGGGAATTCATTCAAGATTTCTTAATGCCTATGAAAATTATTACCGAAAGGGTAAAGCTGTTGGCGGAAACATTCTTCTTGTGGATGATATTAAAACTACTGGAGCTTCGCTGGATGCCTGTGCCCGTCAGCTTTTAATGGCTGGAGCAGATGAAGTGTTTTGTGTTACAGCACTTATAAGTGATAAAAACAGTTGAAAAAATTAAAAAATACGGATATAATTGTCTTAGAGGGAGGTGGCGTTTATGCCCAGTGATATAGGTATAGATTTAGGTTCATCAAAAACCGTTATTTTTTCAGATTCGGGCATTGTTATTGAACAGCCAAGTGTGGTTACGGTTGATGCAGAAACCTATGCTCCCGTTTATTTTGGTGATAAAGCTAAGCAGACTATGGGCAGAACTCCCGATACTCTTGAGTGTATTCACCCAATTGAGCATGGTCTTATTGCTGACTATGATATTGCCGAGGCTATGCTTAAAAATTATATGGATACTGCCTTTGGTAATAAGGTTATTCGTCCTAAGGTAATGGCGACTCTTCCTACTGGGCTTACTGAACTTCAGCATCATTCTCTTGCAAATGTTGTTCAGGCCGGCGGAGGCAGAAGCGTAAGCGTTGTTGAGGCCCCTATTGCTATTGCTATAGGTTTGGGTCTTGATTTCAGTGCACCTTCGGGAAACCTTGTTGTAGATATAGGTGCAGGTACTACCGATATTGCGGTTCTTTCACTTGGAGGTATAGTTGCCTGTGATTCCTTTAAGACGGCGTCATACGATTTTGATGATATTATAATTAATTATGTGAGAAGAAAGCGTAATATCGCTATAGGTAAGCTTACTGCAGAAAGCATTAAAAAACAGGTGGGCTGTGTATCAAAGCGTCCTGTAGAGGTTACTGCAATAGCTAAGGGCAGAAATCTGTTCAGCGGTCTTCCCGAGGCTTTTGAAATTTCTTCGGGTGAGATTTATAAAAAACTTAATGAGTGTGCTCTAACAATTTGTAACGCTATACGAAAGGTGCTTGAAATAACCGAGCCTGACCTTGTGGCAGATATTAAGCAAAAGGGAC
The DNA here is from genome assembly GCA_904501755.1 of Clostridiaceae bacterium. Taxonomy (GTDB): domain Bacteria; phylum Bacillota; class Clostridia; order Oscillospirales; family Acutalibacteraceae; genus SIG607. The sequence continues at coordinate 16,410 of CAJGBV010000022.1, forward strand.
TTCATCTTGTGGGTGGCGGTTCTAAGATGTTTGGAATGGCAGAACTTATTTCAGAATATATAGGTATAGAGGTTATTACCTATGATGAGCCTGAACTTAGTCTTGTAAAGGGTGCGGCGGTAGCTTTGTCAAAGCCGGAGCTGCTTAAAAATATCAACTATCAGGCTCGCTCTATAAAAGAGCTTGAAATAAAATAAAAAAATACTTGACACACAGTAAGGTCTGTGGTACAATAATGCGGTAAAAAGAAGAACTATCCGTTCTCACCCCAAGGTTTAATGTCTGAAAGGGTCATCAAGTTTTCTGAAATTCAATGTTAATTTCGGTTGTTTTTTGGTGCGTGAACGGATTTCGTTCACGCTTTTGTTTTATTTTGGAGGTGCGTACTATCAGCAGTAAACAAGAAGTAGCCATTAATGAGGCAATACGGTTTAAAGAGGTTCGTGTGATTGATACCGACGGAAGTCAGCTTGGTATTCTTCCTATTAAAGATGCTATAGCTGCCGCTTATGAGAGAGAACTTGACCTTGTTAATATCTCTCCCAATGCTAACCCGCCTGTATGTAAAATTATGGATTTCGGTAAATACCGTTTTGAACAGGCTAAACGCGAAAAGGAAGCTAAAAAGAACCAGAAAACCTTTGATATCAAGGAAGTTCGCCTTGGTCTTTCCATTGATACTCACGATTTCGAAACAAAGGGAAATCAGGCAATCCGTTTTCTTAAAAGCGGTGATAAGGTTAAGGTTTCAATCCGTTTCCGTGGACGTGAATTGGGACATCCCGAAATCGGTCTGGAAACAATGGCAAGATTTGCTGATTATTGCGAGGAATTTGCAACCGTTGAAAAACCTGCTAAAATGGAAGGCAGAAATATGCTTATGTTCCTTGCTCCAAAGTCCGCTAAATAAGACAGAAATTCAAAGGGAGGATTTATTATGCCTAAAATCAAAACACACAGTGGTGCAAAAAAGCGTTTTAAGCTTACCAAAACCGGCAAGGTAAAACGTGCTCATGCATTCAAGTCTCACATTCTTAACAAGAAAACTACAAAGCGTAAGAGAAATCTTCGCAAGACAGTTATTGCTGATGTAACAAATACAGCAACTGTTAAGAGATTAATTCCTTATAAATAAGGAAAAGTAACGATTAATTAACGGAGGTTTCTACAAATGGCTCGTGTTAAAGGTGCGTTAGCAACACGCAAAAGAAGAAAAAAGATTTTAAAGCTCTCTAAGGGCTATTTCGGAGCTAAATCCAAGCTCTTTAAAACTGCTAAAGAAGCAGTTATGAAGTCTGGCAACTATGCTTATGTTGGCCGTCGTCTGAAAAAGCGCGATTTCCGTCGTCTTTGGATTACCAGAATTTCTGCCGCAGCTAAAATCAACGGTATGAATTATTCTACTTTAATGAACGGTCTTAAGATTGCAGGTGTTCAGATCAACCGTAAAATGTTGGCTGATGTTGCAGTTAATGACCCCGAAGGTTTTGCAGCAATTGCAGAGCAGGCTAAGAAGGCTTTAGCTAAGTAAATCTATCGCCCAAGTTATATCTTGGGCGAATTTTTTAATATATAAGGTAGGAAAAATAATATGTCTTTTGCTGAAATTTCAGGTAAAGATAATGGGCGTATTAAACGCATTTGCAAACTTCAGACATCCTCTCGCTTCAGAAAAGAAGAGGGCTGTTTCGTTATTGAAGGACTTAGAACTATTGATGATGCCTGTGAAAATTCCATCAGACTTAATGAACTGTATTTTACATCTGCCGCCTATGAAAAACACCGCACCGAGCTTGAAAAATTTATTGCCTGTGCGGATTTTGTCGCACAAATAAGTGAATCGGTGGCAAAGAATATTTCGGATACTTTTACACCGCAGGGCATATTTGCTGTTGCAGCTATGCCTGAAAGAAAAGAAGAATTAAGCCATAAGGGCAAATATATAGCCCTTGAAAACGTTCAGGACCCTGCTAATCTCGGTGCTGTTGCCCGTACTGCCGAGGCACTTGGTATAAGCGGCATTATAATTACCGATGATTCCTGTGACCCATACAGCCCGAAATCTCTTAGGGCATCAATGGGTACACTGCTTCGTTTGCCCCTTATTTTTACAGATGATATGCCACAGTTTTTAAAGAAAACTACAGCCTCTACCTACGCTTGTGTTGCTCATGGTGAAGCAGAAAAGGTGGGTAAAATTTCCTTTAATTCATTTTCTGTTGCGGTTATAGGTAATGAAGCTAACGGCTTAACCGATAAAACAATTGCTGTGTGTGATAAAAGTATTACCATACAAATGCTGGGTAGAGCTGAATCATTAAACGCTGCTGCTGCCGCCGCTATTGTTATGTGGGAGATGGTAAAGTGATATACTGGATATGGCTGCAACAGGCTCTCGGCTACGGCAATAACAGATTATCTGATGTTATGGAAAAGTTTCCCTCTGCCAAAGCGGTTTTTTCCGCAGGCGAAGAGGGGAGAATGGCTGCAGGTATTTTTAATGAGCGTGAGCTTCGTGTTATGAGCAGTACACCTCTTCAAAAAGCAAAGGACATTTATGAAAGGTGTATTAGGGAGAATATAACGGTTATTACTCCTGATATGTCGGTATATCCCAAAATACTGAAAAATATACCCAATCCTCCCTTTGCTTTGTATGTGAAGGGGCGTTTTCCTGATTTTGACAATATTCCTACAATGTGTATCGTCGGTCCGAGAAAGGTTTCCTATTATGGATATAAATGTGCATATTCCCTTGCGGGACGGCTGAGCAGAGCCGGTTTTGTTATAGTTAGCGGAGGTGCTACGGGCAGCGATACTGCAGCTCATAAGGGTGCGCTTCTTAACGGCGGTACAACTGTAGCTGTTCTTGCTAACGGCTTTGGAGATAATTATTTAGTTCAAAATGAACAGTTAAGAAATGATATTGCCGGTAATGGCTGTCTGATTACCGAATATCCTCCTTACACTAAGGTAAATAAAGGCTCTTTTCATTATAGAAACAGGATAATGTCGGGTCTTTCTCTCGGTATTATTGCTGTTGAAGCTGAAGAGTCAAGCGGTACAATGATTACAGCAAGACATGCCGAAGAGCAAAACAAAGATATTTTTGTTATTACCGGTAATCCTTCTTTGCCTCAATATTCGGGTATAAACAAATTACTTCTTGACGGCGCTAAACCTATTACTAAGCTGGATGATGTATTCGGTGAATATAAAACACGGCTTGGCGGTAAAATAAATATCGAAAAGGCCACAAATGAGCCGTTGGCAAAAATGCCTGAATACAAACCGAATGAAAAGCCCGTGAGAAAGATAAATAACAAAAAATCTGATGAAAACAAGCCGTTAAAAATAAATAACGGAGAAATAAATAAAAAAATATTGCCGGAAGGTCTTTCCAAAAACGCAAAAATAATATATAATCAATTAGATAAGCAAATTTTTACATGTGATGATTTGCTCAGTGAAACTATGAATTCAAATAATATTTTGTCTGCATTGGGTGAGCTTGAGCTCTTTGGATATATCAAAGCTTTGCCCGGCGGACGCTATACTTTAAATTAGCATAAGGAGAGAAAAAATGTCTAAGCTTGTTATTATCGAGTCACCCGGTAAACTAAAAAGTATTCAGAAATATTTAGGCAGTGATTACAAGGTAATGGCTTCTGTCGGCCATATCAGAGATTTACCTAAATCAAAAATGGGTGTTGATATAGAAAACGGATATACTCCTCAGTATATCGAAATGAACGACAAAAAAGATGTTATCAAGAAACTTAAAGAGGCCGCCGCCAATAGCGAAGAAGTTTATCTTGCTACCGACCCTGACCGTGAGGGTGAGGCTATTTCCTGGCATCTTGCTCAGCTTCTTGCTCTTGATATGAAATCTCCTCTAAGGGTTTGCTTTAACGAAATCACCAAAAATGGTGTGGAAACAGGTATGAAGAAGCCTCGCGAAATCGACCTTAATCTTGTTGATGCACAACAGGCAAGAAGAGTGCTGGACAGAATTGTTGGATATAAGCTTAGTCCGTTCCTTTGGAAAAAGGTTAAACGCGGTCTTTCGGCAGGTCGTGTTCAGTCTGTAGCCTTAAAGCTTGTTGTTGACAGAGAAAGAGAAATCGAAGGCTTTGTTCCTGAAGAATACTGGACTATTGATGCAAAGCTTTCTAAACAGAGAAGCTTTATAGCTAAATTCTACGGTACAGCTCAGGGCGAAAAGATTGCTGTTAAAACCGAGGAAGAAGCAAACAAAATAGTGGCTGAAACCGAAAATGAAGCCTTTACAGTTTCTTCTATTAAAAAAGGTGTGAGAAAAAAGCAACCATTGCCTCCATTTATTACCTCTACCTTACAGCAGGATGCTGCAAGAAGACTTAATTTTACAGGCCTTCGTACCATGCGTATAGCTCAACAGCTTTATGAAGGTATTGAAATTGAAGGTTTGGGTAGTACGGGTCTTATTACTTATATGAGAACAGATTCTCTGCGTATTTCTGCAGAGGCTACTGCTGCTGCACAAAAGTTTATTTCTTCTGTTTACGGTGAAAAATATGTTCCCAAAAAGCCCAGAGTTTATAAAACAAAGGGTAACGCTCAGGATGCTCACGAGGCTATCAGACCTACTATTACCGAGCTTACTCCCGAAAAGGCAAAGGCTTCCCTTACAGCAGAGCAGTATAAGCTGTATAAGCTTATCTGGGAACGTTTCATTGCCTCTCAGATGGAAAACTGTTTGCAGGATACCGTTTCTGTTGATGTAATCGCAGGTGATTATCTTTATAAAGCAAGTGGATATACCGTTAAATTTGATGGCTTTACCGCTTTATATGATGTTAAAGAGGCTGATGATGAGGGAGAGGTTTCTCTGCCTGAGCTTGTATGCGGCGAAACCGTTAAGTGTAAGTCCATTACACCTTATCAGCACTTTACACAGCCCCCCGCACGTTATAATGAATCTACTCTAACTAAGGCTCTTGAGGAAAATGGTATAGGCAGACCTTCTACCTATGCTCCTATTATCTCAAACATTGTGCAGAGAGATTATATAGAAAAGGAAAAGAAATACTTTAAACCGACAAAGCTGGGTATGGTGGTTACTGACCTTATTGCAGAGTATTTCAAAAAGATAGTTGACGTTAAGTTTACTGCAGGTATGGAGCAGAACCTTGATAAAATTGATGAGGGTAAGCTTTCCTGGGTAGAAACCGTTGACCGCTTCTATAAGGATTTTGCGGCTACACTTAAGAAGGCTGAGGACTCTACAAGTGGTGTTAAGGTTAAGGTTCCTGATCAGGAAACCGAGGAAATTTGTGAAAACTGTGGAAGAAATATGGTGGTTAAATCAGGCCGTTTTGGAAAGTTCCTTGCCTGTCCCGGTTATCCTCAGTGTAAGAATACAAAGCCTCTTCCTGAAGAAAAAATCACACAGCCTTGTCCTAAGTGTAACAGTGAGCTTGTTAAGCGTGTTTCTAAAAAGACAGGCAAAAAGTTTTATGGATGTTCACAGTTCCCCAAGTGCGATTTTGCGGCTCCGGGTCTTCCCAGTGGCGAAACCTGTAGTGAGTGCGGCTCTTACATTCTTATAGGTGCAAAAGGCAGAAAGTTCTGTATGAATTCAGAGTGTTCTACACGAGTAACAAAGAAAAAGGCAACAAAAGATGAAAAATAAAATATCTGTTATCGGTGCAGGTCTTGCAGGCTGTGAGGCTGCTATGCAGATAGCAAATGCGGGCTATGAAGTAACCCTTTATGAAATGAAGCCAGAATACAAAACACCTGCCCATAAAAGTGATATGTTTGCTGAGCTTGTTTGTTCAAACTCACTTAAAGCAACAAGAATTGATTCTGCCGCAGGACTTTTAAAGGAAGAAATGCGAAAAATGAGTTCCGTGTGTCTTGAGGCGGCTGATAAAACATCGGTTGCGGCAGGCGGAGCATTGGCAGTTGACAGAGATTTGTTTTCTACTTATATAACCGAAAAGGTGAAAAATCATCCCAAAATAACGGTTGTAAATGAGAAAATTGAAGAAATACCGGAGGATTTGTACTGTGTTATTGCTACAGGACCTTTGACTGAGCAAAGCCTTGCAGAGAATATCGGTAAATACTGTCAAGAGGATAATTTAAGCTTTTATGATGCCGCCGCACCTATCGTAACTAAAGAGAGTATAGATATGTCGGTTGCCTTTACTGCATCTCGTTATGGTAAGGGCACAGATGACTATATAAACTGTCCTTTTAATAAAGAAGAGTATGAACTTTTCCATAAAGAGCTTGTGAGCGCTCAAACGGCACCTCTTAAGGATTTTGATAAGCCCTTTACAGTGTATGAGGGCTGTATGCCTATTGAAGTTTTAGCAAAAAGGGGAGAGGACTCTATTCGTTTCGGCCCCCTAAAGCCTGTAGGGCTTACCGACCCGAGAAGAAATCATCGTCCGTGGGCGGTGGTTCAGCTAAGAAAAGAAAATGCTCAGGGAAGCCTTTATAATTTAGTGGGCTTTCAAACTAATCTTAAATTTCCCGAACAAAAAAGAGTGTTTTCATTAATCCCAGGTCTTAAGGACGC
>CAJGBV010000023.1 GCA_904501755.1 Clostridiaceae bacterium
GCTCATAGCAGATTCGATACTTGCTGCATTAAGGTCGGGCATTTTGGTTTCTGCGATTTTCTTAATCTGCTCGCTGGTGATTTTAGCAACCTTAGTTTTGTTAGGTGTGCCGGATGCGGTTTCAATTCCGCAAGCTTTCTTAATAAGAACAGCGGCAGGAGGAGTCTTAGTAATGAAGCTGAAAGAATGGTCTGCGTAAACAGTGATCACAACAGGGATAATAAGTCCCATATCATTCTTTGTGCGTTCGTTGAACTCCTTGGTGAAAGCCATAATGTTTACACCGTGCTGACCCAGAGCAGGACCTACCGGGGGAGCCGGTGTTGCTTTACCTGCAGGGATCTGCAATTTAATGTAGCCTATAATTTTTTGAGCCATTGTTTGCACCTCCAAAATTGTGGTAACAGTGTTTATTTACACTTGGCGGGACATTTTAAAATGTATTTATGCCCCTCCCACTATGACACCATAGGTGTCGGCGGCGAAATAGCCGCATAATAAACGGAAACCCGTATTATTATTTAATCTGCCAGAACAATCTGGTCTAATTCCAGCTCGGCAATAGTTTCTCTGCCGAAAGCATCAATTCCTACGCTAACGCTGTTATCTGCGACATTAATTTCTTTAACAACGCCTGCGAAGTCTTTAAGGGGTCCGCTGACAATAGCAACGCGATCCCCAACCTTGTATCCAACCTCAACGGTGTGCTTCTCAACGCCGAGTGCGGCAACCTCTTCTTCAGTAAGAGGAACCGGTTTGGATTCAGGACCAACAAAGCCTGTACATCCGCGGATATTACGAACAACATACCAGGAATCGTTGGTAACAATCATTTTTATAAGAACATATCCGGGGAAAATCTTACGCTCTACCTCGCGGGTTTTATCATCCTTTACCTCTGTTACCTTTTCGGTAGGGATTTTAATATCCACGATTAAATCCTGCATTTTGCGGTTTTCAACCATAGTAGCAAGGTCGGTAGCTACCTTATTTTCATAGCCGGACATTGTCTGTATAACATACCATTTTGCTTGAGATTCAGACATCACGGTTCCTCCTCATTACCAAATAGCTTTAAGTAATGAACCAAGACCCAAGTCAACTATCCAGATAATTGCACCGATAACAACGAACATTACAAGTACAATACCTGTGTTTTTAAGAACGTCTTTAATTCCGGGCCAAACGATCTTCTTTGTTTCGCTCTTATAGTCCTTAAAGAACTGCCAGATTCTCTTAAGAAGAGGCTTTTTAGCACCCTTGGACTCAAGAACAGCAATATAATCACTTACAAGAATGTGTCCCACAGAAGCAAAGGTTGCAACAAACATTGCAATAGCAATAAAGATTACAACCGAGCCGTAAACAAGGCTGTTTACATCAAAGGGACGAGCATCTACAAACTTGTAGGGCTCACTCAAATATACAACAAGCATAAACACAGCAACAACAGCAGAAATAGCTGCATTAAAGTATTTAAGCCCCTGTGATTTTGAGAAGAAAGTGAAAATTGCAGTTGCGGCAGAAAGGATAGTAAGCAGAATATTGAAAAGAATCTTAGAACTCTTAGCAACATCCAAACCATTATACAACTCAGTACCAAAAGCTATCTGGAAGCCACTGGCACCAACCGTAGTTCCATCTGCCATGTTGTACTTAACGAAAGTAAAGAAAAAGAAAACCAGAGCAGCAATACCGGCAAGTGCGGCAAGAACCTGACAAGCTTTATTGACAACTTTAATCATATTCAGCTCTCCTTACTTGGTTTCCTTATGGACGGTGTGCTTTCTGCAAAACTTGCAATACTTATTCATTTCAAGTCTGTCCGGATCGTTTTTCTTGTTTTTCATTGTGTTGTAGTTGCGCTGCTTGCACTCTGTACAAGCCAGTGTGATTTTTACTCTCATAACGGCACCTCCCGCTTTACGGAAATATTTTTTTGCTGCAATAAATGCAGTAAACGCCTCCCTCAGTTTTAGTTTTTAAAATGCTGTTTTCGCATATGTCGCCTACGAAAAAAGCACACTGCATCTTAAAAACCTTGTCAGAACAGAGCCCACACAAAAAAAAAGACTCCTAAGAGGTACAACGATTATATCATATTTGTAAACCTTAGTCAAGCCTTTTTTTATTTTTGATTAATTTTCTATATATAAAGTATTTCTCTGTTTTCTTTTAAAGCACAATACATAATATAATCCCTGTCCTTTTCGGCTCCCGCATCCATTAAGGCTGCCTGACTTGTTCTCAAAGCAAGAGCAGGAAGATTATTATTTTCGCTGATATGACCGAGAACAAACCGTGTTGTACCTTTTTTAAGAAGCTGAGAAAGTTCACTGGCACAAGCAGAATTTGAAAGATGTCCCCTTTCTCCCGCTATGCGAAGCTTTAGTTCAGGAGGGTACGGTCCACTCTGCAGCATTCTTAAATCGTGATTTGATTCAATAAGAACAAGATTACTGCCGTAAAGATTTTCCCTCACCAAAGGTGTTACAACACCAAGGTCGGTGCACACCGAAATTTTAACGCCCTCATTAAGTTCTATACTGTATCCGCTGGAGCCGTCACAGTCGTGCATAGTATCAAATCGGTTTATTATACCAAGCTGAGTTTCAAAGCTTTTATCAATAGCTAAAAGTTCGGTATCCTCTGTCACAGCTCCGATATTCCTCAAGGCATTCAGAGTGGCACTCGAAGCCATAACAGGAACATTCAGCTTTTTGCATAACGATTTAAGACCTTTTATATGGTCACTGTGCTCATGAGTAATAAGTATAGCCTTTATTTTTTCAGCGTCCTCATTTATTTCATCAAGCGCTTTTATAATCGATTTACAAGAAGCCCCTGCATCTACGAGAAAAGCACCATTTACAGTGCTTATATATGTACAATTAGCCTTACTGCCACTGAAAAGCGGACAAAATTTTGCCATTATCTCACCTCATATAAATAAGGGGGAGGACTATTCCTCCCCTGACATTCAATCACTGACACGCTTTATATCAGCACCAAGCGCCGTAAGCTTTTCGACAAGCTTTTCGTACCCTCTGTCAATATAAGCAATATTTCCTACCGTTGTTTTTCCCTCTGTCATAAGACCTGCTATAACCATTGCCGCACCGGCTCTTAAATCGGTAGCATTAACAAAGGAAGGGATCAACGCTTCTTTGCCGGTTATAATAGCACGTTTGCCCTCAACTTTGATTTGTGCACCCATTTTATAAAGCTCATCAATATAACGGAAACGATTGTCCCACACGGCTTCTATAACAGTGCTTTCTCCCTCAGCAATAGCAAGCATAGTAGCAATCTGAGGCTGCATATCGGTTGGAAAACCCGGATGAGGCATAGTTTTAACCTGACATCTTCTCGGTCTGTTTTCCATTTTTATACGAACAGCTTCATCAAACTGTTCAACAATAGCTCCCGCTTCAATAAGCTTTACAATTATAGATTCAAGATGCTTTGGTGTAACATCAGTTATAGTTACATCGCCACATGTAGCGGCAGCAGCAACCATATAGGTTCCTGCTTCAATCTGGTCAGGAATAATAGAATAGGCTTTGCCCGAAAGTCTTTCAACACCGCGAATTTTAATAACGTTGGTTCCTGCACCCATAATATTAGCGCCCATTGAGTTAAGGAAGTTAGCAAGGTCAACAATATGTGGTTCTCTTGCGGCGTTTTCAATAACCGTCATACCCTTTGCCTTTACGGCAGCAAGCATTATATTAATGGTTGCACCAACTGTAACCATATCAAGATAAATATAACCGCCTTTTAATTCATCAGCACGGCAAACCACCATATCATTTTCTATAGTGACGGTAGTTCCCATAGCCTCAAAGCCTTTTATATGCTGGTCAATAGGTCGTACACCGAAATCGCAACCACCGGGAGGTGCCACCTTGGCTTTATTCATTCTGCCAAGCAACGCACCCAAAAAATAGCTGGAAGCACGCATACCGCTACTCATTTCCTTGGTAACAACATAAGAACTGACTCCCGTAGGGTCAATTTCAACTGTTCCTTCGCTGAGTTTTTTAACGGTGGCTCCCAGTGTTTTCAGGGTTTTTAAAACAAGTTCTACATCGGATATGGCGGGAAGGTTTTCAATGATACAAGGACCGTCTGCCAATAAAACAGCAGGAAGAATAGCAACGGCTGCAATTTTCGCACCGCTGATATGTACTTCACCTATTAACGGCTTTCCTCCCTGAATCACAAACTTTTCCACTTTTTCATCTCCCATCATTTCATAAAACCATTATACACACAAAGCAAACCTTTGTCAATTTAATATTTATTTTTACCACTATTACCTCAATTATATAATGTAGAGAAACTTGCATTTTTATACCTTATATGGTATATTATTATTGTAAATAACTTTTGGAGTGATAATATGCATCTGCTTGAATCGGGCGAAATGTATCTTGAATCAATATACGTTCTTACAAAAAATAATGCTCACGTGCGTTCTATCGATGTATGCGACTATATGGGATTTTCAAAGCCCAGTGTCAGCAGAGCGGTTGGTCTTCTCAAAAAAGGCGGCTTTGTTACAACAGACAAAGACGGATTCCTCTCACTTACACAAGACGGTAAAGCTGTTGCTGAAAAAATTTATGAGCGCCACACCGTTATTACAGAATTTCTTATAAAGCTTGGCGTTGATAAAGAAACTGCTGCTGAAGATGCCTGCAAAATAGAACATGATATAAGCGATATAACCCTCAAAGCAATAAAAAAATTCATAAAATAATAAAAAAAGAAGAAAATTTTACGACTGTGAAATTTTCTTTTTGTTTTTTATGAAAAACGATTGACTTTTAAATTCTTGTGTGTTATAACAGCCTTGAAGCAAGAACATTACAAACAATTTAATAGATTTCTTTTTCCTATAACGGAGCGTGATTTGTATGAAAAAGCCTTCAACCAAATCAAAAAAGATTTTAAACAGCACAGATATTCTCAGACGGGAAGAGCAGTTTATTGATTGTTACCGAAAATATAACGGCAAAGGTCTACACATCCTTTTTGGGTTATATAAAGGTGACTACAAGAATCTGTTTTTTTCGTCGTTATTTTTTATAATCAAACAACTGCCCGTATGGGTGATACCTCTTGTTACCGCAGATGTTATAAATGTTATTATAGAAAGACCGCAAAATTCCGGGATGCGTCTTATTATTGATTTCATAATAGCCGTCGTAGTGTTAATACAAAATATACCCACACACATGCTTCATTCTCATTTTTTCAGCAAAGCAAAACGAAGAGTGGAAGCAGGACTTAGGGGAGCAATGATAAGAAAGCTTCAACAGCTATCCATCGGCTTTCACAAGGAAATGCCCACAGGAAAAATTCAGTCGAAGGTAATGCGGGATGTTGAAAATGTAGAAGCACTGTCATCACAGATTTTCAACGTAGTTATGCGCGTTATTATAGATATATCTGTTACTATGACAATTGTAATTACAAAAAGCATTCCCGTTTTTCTGATGTTTCTTGTCTGTATTCCGTTCTTTGCTCTTATTATGGCAAAATTCAAAAAACCCCTTAAAGATAAAAACAAGGAATTCCGAAAAACTGTAGAAAACACCTCATCAAGTGTTATAGATATGATAGAACTCGTTCCCGTAACACGAGCTCACGCCTTGGAAGATAAGGAAATCAAAAAAATCACCAACGAAGTGACAGATGTGGCTCATAAAGGTTATAAATTAGACTTTATACAAAGTCTTTTCGGCTCTGTAATTTGGGTATTTATGTCACTCGCCCAGATAGTTTGCCTTTTCTTTACAGGCTTCCTCGCTTATAAAGGAATGATTAAAAGTGTAGGTGACATCACCCTTTATCAGACATATTTCACCTCATTGCTCGGTCATGTTAACAGTATAGTTGCTATTCTACCCATTTTGGCAAAGGGTCTTGAATCGGTAAATTCCATTGGAGAGATACTTTGCGCAGGTGACATTGAAGACAACAACGGCAAAGCCAAAATTAAAAACCTTGAAGGAAATTATGAATTTAAAAATGTATTTTTTAAATATGATAAAAACACGCCTGTACTTAACGGTCTTTCAATTAAGGTAAACAAGGGTGAAACCATTGCCCTTGTGGGAGAGTCAGGTTCGGGAAAAAGCACTATTATAAATATGGTAACAGGATTTTATACCGCAACTGCAGGAGAAATCTTTATAGACGGCAAGAACATAGAAGAAATTGACCTGCACAGCTACCGACGTTTTATCTCTGTCGTTCCCCAAAAAACCATTTTATTTTCAGGTACCATAAAGGATAACATTACATACGGCAATCCCCGCATTTCTAAAGAAAGGCTGGATGAAGTTATTGAAGCATCACAGCTAAGAAGTGTAATAGACAAACTACCAAAGGGAATAAATACAAGTGTTGGCGAGCACGGAGATAAGCTTTCCGGCGGGCAAAAACAAAGAATTGCTATTGCAAGGGCAATTATACGCGACCCAAAGGTCATCATTTTTGACGAAGCTACCAGTGCCCTTGATAGTGCTTCTGAAGTAGAAATACAGAAGGCTATTGACCATTTAACAAAAGATAGAACTACTTTTATTGTAGCGCACCGACTTTCCACCATACGCAACGCCGATAAAATTGCCGTTATACGAAATGGTGAATGTGTAGAATTTGGAACCTATGAAGAATTAATGGAAAAGAAGGGTGAATTTTATTTTCTCAAATCACTTCAGTCATAGCACATTAAAAGCTACTCATTTTCTATGAGTAGCTTTTTCTTATAATATTCTTTGAAAACCATTTCTTGAAGGGAGTATATCCATATCGTGAGAATAAAAAATTTCGTACTCCTCTTTTTTGTATTCATTAAGAAACTTTCTGCTTTTTTCTATATTTTCGCTGCTGCCTGTTGGCCTATTCCAAAGGATACACTCCTTAACGTAGCACTCATCCCCCGCTATAACGAACCTTTTTTCCTCATAAACAAATTCAACCACACTTGAACCTACTGTGTGACCTCCTATGCAAACAACCTTAATTCTATCAGTAACGTTTACAAAGTCTTCAAAGGTTACTATACGCTGAGTATCAAGGAAGCATTTTTTTGCTCTTTCATACTCATTTTTCTGTATATACACAGTTGCGTTTTTGAATTCTCCTACTAAAGCAATATGGTCATAATGGGAATGGGTTATAATAAGGTCTGTTATATCCTCTGCAGATACCCCATAATCCAAAAGAAGTTCCAATGGTTTAATAAATCTGCTGAGGAAAAAACCTCCCAACTCATTACAGCCAGTATCCACAAGGATTTTTCTATCCCCTATTTCAAATAAAAACAAAAACATAGAAATAGGCCAAACTCGTCCCTTGTTTCCGTCTACAAAAACGCTGCTTTCATCTATGGTAGATTCCGCATATTTTAAAGCGGTCAGTTTAAAGTCTTTCATATAATCACCATTTATATTATATATGTATAATCGTTTTAATGTCAACTCATTGATATATGTAAAAAATGTGATATAATGTTTTTAAAAAGAAAATAAAGTAAAGGTGAACATTATGATTACTGCTATAATCACAGGCGCTTCCTCCGGTCTTGGCAAAGAATTTGCTAAGGCTATAAAGGAAAAATATCCCGAAATAGAATCCTTTTGGCTGATATCCAGAAGAAGAGAACGCTTAGAGGCTCTTGCAAAAGAACTAAGTGAGGAAAAATGCTTTATGCTTTCTCTCGACCTTACGGACACTGCCTCTTTAAAAGAATATTCACAACTTTTAAGTGACAGTGCACCTGATGTAAAATATCTTATTAACAATGCAGGATTTGGCAAACTTGAATACTTTGAAAACATCAGCGCAGATGACTGTGTTAATCAGGTAACTCTGAACTGTTGCGCTCTTACATATTTAACAAGAGCTACTCTTCCATATATGAAGGAAAACAGCGAGATTATAAACATTTCCTCCATAGCTTCTTTTACCCCTAATTACCGTATGGCTGTTTACAGTTCAACAAAGGCTTATGTGACAAGTCTTAGCCGTGCTTTAAGAGAAGAGCTTAAGTCAAAACGCATAAATGTCCTTGCTGTATGTCCCGGTCCTATGGACACAGAATTTTTACCTGTAGCAAATATCGAAAAGGGTACTTCAAAAATGTTTGATACCCTACCAAGAACCAATCCCAAAGCCGTTGCTGTAAACGCTCTTAAATACTCAGCCAAAAAGAAAGCTGTTTATACACCTCACATTCTCTTTAAATTTTACCGCATACTTGCAAAAATACTTCCGGCAAGTATCGTTATGAAGTTTGCTAAAACTTAAAATACCGCGGACAAACAAAATCCCCTGTTCCTATACATATATATTAAGGAACAGGGGGATTTTTTATGTTTATAGAGTTGCTCAGCAAAATACTGTCAGTTTTTTTCTTTCTCGCACTTCACGTTACTAAAAACGGTGCCTTTCCGCCGCCGCTTTCAAAGGTCGAGGAACAGGAATTACTCAAAAAAACAAAGGAAGGCGATATTAATGCCCGAAACAAGCTGGTTGAACACAATTTAAGACTTGTAGCACACATAACCAAAAAGTATACGGGAAACACCGACAATGATGACCTTATTTCCATAGGTACAATTGGACTAATAAAAGGAATTTCCACCTTTGACAGCGATAAGGGAAACCGCCTTGCTACATACGCCGCAAGATGTATTGAAAATGAAATACTTATGCACTTCAGAGCAGGCAAAAAAACCGCTCAGGATGTATCCTTTAACGACCCGATTGACACAGATAAAGACGGCAATATGCTAACCCTCTCAGATATAATATCAGACGACAGCGACATTGCGGAGGAAATTGATACAAAGTTAAAGCTTGAAAAGCTTAAAAAAATTCTTCCCATAGCACTGGATGACAGAGAAAAGGAAATCATCGCCCTTCGTTATGGACTTTGGGGAAGGGATGAGCTAACCCAACAGGAAATAGCCAAAAAAATGGGCATTTCCCGTTCCTACGTATCCCGTATTGAAAAAGCTGCACTAAAGAAATTAAGACCATACTTTTAATTTTGGAGCGTTCAAATAGGGATTAATCGGTTTGGGAATAAAAATTTGACAACCAAAAAGGCACGGTAACGCTGACGCGTACCGTGCCTTTTTAACACATTAGACCGCAAAAATTTACTTTTTAGGCGTTTTATCCCTATCTGAACACTCAGAGGTATGGTCTTAATTTTATTTGCAGAATTCATACATTGCTCTATAGCACATATAAACATCATATTTAGAGGTTGTTTCAATAGGTGCGTGCATTGAAAGTACCGGAACACCAAGGTCAATAACATCAACACCAAGGTTGGCAATATACATAGCCACAGTTCCGCCACCGCCTGCATCTACCTTACCGAGCTCACCGCTTTGCCAAGAAATATTTGCACCATCAAGCATATTTCTCACATAAGCAACGTATTCAGCATTAGCATCACTTGTACCTGATTTTCCTCTTGCACCTGTATATTTGGTTACACACACACCTCTGTTAATATGACAGGCGTTATTTCTTTCCATTACATCCTGAAATGTCGGGTCGGTTGCAGCATTAACATCAGCAGAAAGACATTTTGAATTTCTAAGAGCAACACTAACCTCTACACCCTGCATTCTTGCTAAATCTCCCACAACATATTTAAGGAAAGCAGAATTAAGTCCTGTATTACCATCAGAACCGATCTCTTCCTTATCAGCAAGAATAGCGATTGCTGTTTTTTCGGGAGTCTTTACATCAATAATAGCACGAAGTGCAGGATATGCACAAACCCTGTCATCCTGTCCGTATGCACCAATCATAGAACGGTCAAAGCCAATATCGCAAGCCTTTGCCGCAGGAACGCACTCAAGCTCAGCCGATAAGAAATCATGCTCGGTGATGCCGTACTTCTCATAAAGGATGTTAAGAATGTTAAGCTTTACAAGACCGCTTTCTTTATCATCCTTAAAAGGCATACTGCCAACGAGAACATTAAGTTCCTCACCTCTTATTACTTCACCCACACTTCTCTTATACTGCTCCTGAGCAAGATGGGGTAAAAGGTCATTAACTATAAATTTAGGCTCGTCGTCATTTTCACCTATACAAACCTTTATTACACTGCCATCCTTTTTAACAAAAACGCCATGAAGAGCCATAGGAACTGCTGTCCATTGATACTTCTTTATTCCGCCGTAATAATGAGTCTTGAAAAGAGCTAAATCAATTTCCTCATAAAGAGGATTGGGCTTTAAGTCAAGTCTTGGGGAGTCAATATGAGCTGCGGTTATATTAACACCCTTTTCAACCGTTTCCTTACCAATTACTGCAAAAGCGACAGCTTTGCCGTGATTATCAAAATAAACTCTGTCCCCTGCTTTATAGGTTTCGCCCTCAACATAAGGGACAAATCCATTTTCTTTTGCCAAGGCTATAGAAACTTCATTAGCCTCTCTTTCTGTCTTAGCATCATCAAGAAACTTTTTATAGCCCTCGCAGAAAACAAAGGCATCATTTACTGTTTTTTCATCAGCACTCAAAAGTGCACTTTTTCTCTGCATACAAAGTTTTTCCTTAAGGAGTGCTGCTGCACTTTTTTCACTCATACTTATTCCTCCGTTAATGTCTGAATTATTTGTTCACACTGCAGTAAAAACTCCTGCTGTGTTCCGTTATTATTAATGATATAGTCTGCTCTTTCTTCATAGAAGCTATCGGGCTTTCCTGCATTCATACGCACTTCTGCTTGTTCCTCGGTAAGAGAGTCCCTTTCTATAATACGCTTTTTTCGTATATCTGAGGGGGAGAGAACAGCTACCACACAGGAGCACATTTCATCTATACCGCTTTCAAAAAGAGTAGGCGCATCAAGAATAATATTATCACTTTGTGCTGTCTGTATACCTTTAAGCACCTCATCAATTATAAAAGGGAAAATAACATCTTCAAGCAACTGCTTTTTTTCCTCACTAACAAAAGCCAACTGTGCCAAAAGCTTTCTATCAAGCCGGCCATCTTTTATAATATCCTCGCCAAAAGCATCAGACAGCTTTGAAAGACACTGACTCGCGCTTTGTGTAACCTTTCTTGAAAGCTTATCACAGTCAATACAGGTAAAGCCTTTTTGCTCTGCTACAAGAGAAAAACTGCTTTTACCCGAACCCGTAGGCCCTGTAAGTCCTATAATATTTTTCATACGCTCACCACCCTGAAAGCACAGGCACGAATAAGTCTGTTATAAACAGCCAGTCCTACACCGTTTTTACTCGGTGCATGGACATAGGCTTTTTTTATGCCTTTTTCATCCAGCTTTCTCAGCATTTCAAAAAGTTCAAAAGCCATGGCTTTTTCATCACTTTGATTTGCAAACACAAAGGTCTGAGCTTTTATAAGCTCCGCTTCTTCTTTAAAGCAAATAGCCGCACCGTCTTTTTTAGTATTTACAAAATCACAGTATTTTTCACTTTCGCCCTCTACAAGAAAAAGCTCACAGGAAGGTGCATAATGCTTATACTTCATACCCGGAGAAGCAACCTTTTCATCGCTATCAGGCTGACTGAGAATTGCCTTGTCAACGATAAGCTCAGGAAAAATTTCTTTTAGCATTTCTGCTGTTACAGCACCGGGACGAAGAAGCCTTGCATTATCTTCTTCAATAGCCACAACGGTTGACTCAACACCGACACTGCATCTCTCCCCCATTATAACTGCATCTATTTTTCCGTCCAAATCCTTAATAACGTGTTCGCTTGTTACAGGACTGGGTGAGCCTGAAGCATTTGCTGAGGGAGCCGCCAAAGGAAGTGTGCATTCACTAATTACAGCTCTTGCAATCTCATCACTGGGCATACGCACTGCAACGGTACTAAGCCCCGCAGACACGCTTTTGCTGACATAATCAGAGGCTTTAAGCACCATAGTAAAGGGTCCCGGCCAAAATTTCTCAGCACATTTATAGGCACTCTCCGGAATGTCCTTCGCAACCTTGCCAAGCATCTCCATACTGTCTATATGAACAATAAGAGGATTATCCTGCGGTCTACCCTTGGCTGTAAACACTGCCTTTATCGCATTATCATCACAGGCATTTGCCGCTAATCCGTAAACCGTTTCGGTAGGTATGGCAACAATTCCGCCGTTTTTCAGTATTTTTGCTGCCTTTTTTATACTATTTTCTCTGTCTTTATCAAGATAAAGTCTAAGAGTTTCCATTTAACTGTTTTCCTCATTTTTCAGCATTTCAGCTCTGTAATAGGTAATAAGGGCATCTACCACTTCATCAATATCGCCGTTCATAATCTGCTCTATTTTATAAAGTGTAAGACCTATTCTATGATCGGTAACTCTGCCCTGCGGGAAGTTATAGGTTCTTATTCTCTCACTTCTATCCCCTGTTCCAACCTGACTCTTTCTATCAGAAGCAATAGCCTCGTCCTGTTCTCTTTGAGCCTGTTCAAAAAGACGCGCACGAAGTACCTTTAAAGCCTTATCCTTGTTTTTAAACTGACTTCTTTCATCCTGACATTCAACAACCATACCCGTAGGAAGATGGGTAACACGAATAGCCGAGGAAGTTTTATTAATATGCTGACCGCCTGCGCCGCTACTTCTGAAGGTATCAATTTTCAAATCCTTTGGGTCAAGCTCAAACTCAACCTCTTCAGCTTCAGGAAGTACCGCAACTGTTGTGGTAGAGGTGTGAATTCTTCCCTGAGTTTCGGTATCAGGCACACGCTGAACACGATGAACACCGCTTTCATACTTCATACGGGAATAAGCGCCAACCCCCTCAATAGAAAAGGAAATTTCCTTATATCCGCCAAGTTCGGTTTCGCTCTCATTAATAATTTCAATACCCCAGCGCATTTTTTCAGCATACATAGAGTACATTCTGAAAAGAGATGCGGCAAACAGGGCTGATTCCTCTCCGCCTGCACCTGCTCTTATTTCCACAATAACATTCTTGTCATCATTGGGGTCTTTGGGTAAAAGCAGAATTTTCAGCTCATCGGCAAAGACTTTCACATTCTCAATAGCCTCTTTAAGCTCTTCCTCAACAAGCTCCTTAAAATCCCTGTCAAGACCGCCTGCATCAAGAAGCTCTCTGGCTTCCTTTTCACTGTTTACGGCATTTTTATACTGAGTATACTTCTCAACAATAGGAGTCATCTGACTGTATTCCTTGCTGAGCTTTGTATACTGCTCGTTATCATTAATAACTTCGGGACGGGTAAGAAGCATACCCATTTCTTCATATCTGCTTACCGCAGCTTCTAATTTTTCAAACATAATCAAAGTTCCTCGCGAATTATTTTCTTTATACTTTTTTCACAGGCAGCCCTTGGAAGCATAACCTCTCTGTTACACTGTGTACATTTAATACGAAAGTCCATACCTATACGCAGAACAAGAAATTTATCACAGCCACAGGGATGTTTTTTCTTCATCTGCAAAATATCATTTACCTTTACATCCATAAGTATAACCTCCGTTTTTCATATTCCATACTATTATACAATATTTTTCCAAATATAGCAACAACTCACTTAAATATTTATTGCCTTTAATGTGACAAAATAGTATAATAAATAAGTAAATATGACAAAAAAGAGGTATTTTGTTTTATGAAATCCGTCCGTATTCTTCATACCGCAGACCTTCATATCGGTGCTCAGTGCAGTTATCTTGGTGCAGATGCTCCTGTACGCCGTGCAGAAATTGTTAAAACCTTTGAGAAAATAGTCGGGCTTTGCAGAGAAAACAGCATTGACCTTCTTCTTATAGCAGGCGACCTGTTTGACAGCAACAGGATTGAACCTGCTTTTGCAAATACCGTTATTTCTGCTCTTGAGGACCTTGAAAACACTCAGACTGTTATTGCTCTGGGCAATCACGACCCCTTTACTGCCGATTCCCCATTTGCAAACCGTAAAATTGAAAGCAATGTTCATATTCTTGACACTAATGACAGTGTTATTACCTTTGAAAACCTGGGTTGCAGGGTATACGGTGCCTCCTTTGACGGTGTCTATAATCAGGGCTCATCCCGTTTTTCTCTTACTCCGCCACAGGATGACTATGTCAATTTAATGGTTATTCACGGCGAAGCAAGAGCCGATATGTCAGGCAGCTACAGACCTATAACCCCTGAATTTGTAAAACACAGCGGTATGGACTATATTGCTTTAGGTCATGTTCATACAAGAAGTGAGGTTCAGTATATGGGAACCACCGCCCTTGCCTATTGCGGCTGTCCCGAAGGACAGGGCTTTGACGAAAGCGGCGAAAAGGGTGTATATATGGGTGAAATTACAAAGGGTAAGGCTGACCTTTCCTTCGTACCCACCGCACAGCGTACACATTACTGTATTGATGTAGATATAACAGACTGTGACGATATTGAAAAGAAAGTAAAAGAGAGTATTGAAAAAGCCGACAAGGATTTCGCCCGTCAGTATTTCCGCATAACCCTTAAAGGCAAAAGAAAGTCGGATATGCTTATTGATATTCCTGCTCTTATTGCCACACTTTCTGAAGTCGTTGCCTTTATAAAAATCAAGGATAAAACAACCGAGGATATTGATTATTCCCTTTTAGCTCAGGAAAACACCTTAAAGGGATATTTCGTTTCCATTATGCTTGATAAAATAAACACTGCAGAAGAGAGCGAAAAAGAAAAATATGTAAATGCTCTTGAAATAGGACTTAAAAGCTTTAACGGGGAGGTGAGCTTTGATGAAGATTAATTCCGTTTATATTTCTGCCTTTGGCAAATTCCACGATAAAACCTTTGATTTTTCCGACGGTCTTAATGTTATCTACGGTGAAAATGAAGACGGAAAAACCACACTTATGAATTTCATTATTATGATGTTTTACGGAAGCAGTGTAAAAAGCAGTGAGGCACTGTATAATAATCCCCGAAAAAAATATCTTCCCCGAAACGATAAGGCTATGGCAGGAAGCATAGATTTTACGCTTGATAACAGAAAATACAGAATAGAGCGTATTTTCAAGTCTACCAATGCTTCAGACAAAATCGTTGTTACCGACTTATCTACAGGAGAAGTTGAAAACTTTACCGGCAAGGACGAGCTTGGAAAACGCTTTATCGGGCTTACAAGAGAATCTGCCATTCGAAGCATTTTCCTTTCCTCACACGGTGCAATAAGTGAAAACCCCACTGCACAGGATGAGCTAAACTCAAGGCTTTCAAACCTTGCCGATACAGGCAGTGAGGAAATTTCCTCAGAGGCGGTCAATTCCCGTCTTGAAAAGGCAAGAAATGCACTGCTTACCAAAACCGAGCGTGGCGGTAAAATAGTCAGGGATAAAGAAAGGCTTAATGACCTTGTTCTGTCGCTGAGTGAGGCTAAAGTAAAAGAACAAAAACGCAAGGAGCTCTCCCTGAGCATTGAAAACCAAAAGGCAATGCTGAATGATATAAACGGCGATATTGCCCGTCTTACAGCTCAGATTAAAGCAGCACAGGGCGGAAAACGCTATGCAAAATTAAAGGAGCTTGTTGACACAACAAAAAACCTTTCTTCTGTTACTTCAAAGCTTGTCTGCACCGACGGTTCCCCCATAACCTCATCCCTTGTAAGCGATGCCGAGAGAAGCTTGAGCGAATATAAAATTCTCACTGAAAATATAGTTTCTGTAGACCAGCGTCACAAAAAGCTTGAGGCTGAAATTGAAAAGCTTAAAGAAGCTATTGGCGGCAAAACTGCCGACGAAATCGGTGAGGAAATAAAAATAAAAACCAGTGTTCTTAAAGAAACGGAAAAGAAAATAGAGGAACTTGAAAAGGAAACGGAAAATCTTAAAAATCAGATAATGATAATAGAGCTTCAAAAGCCTGCTATCGTACCCGTATTCCCCATATTTGCCGTAATCGGTCTTATTGTTGCCGCACTTTCCTTTGTTTTAACTGCTTATAAAATGCCTCTTGTTGTGGGCGGTCTTGCAATAACAATTGTTATGCTTTTAATGACCTTCATTATCAAAAAGAAGCCTGAGGATAACAGTGATGAGCTTAAAGAAAAGCTTACTAATGCCGAGCAACAGCTAAAAGAAGCTGAATTAAAAGCCGAAAACGAAGAGAAAGCAATTGCCGACCTTACTAAGAATGAAGCTGTACAGCGTGAAAGAGAAAAGGATGCAGGGGAAAAGTTCACATCCGGCTATGAGGAATACAAAAACTGCTCTGCAGAACTTGAAAGGCTGAGTAACAGAATTGATGAAATCGAGAAACTGTTGAAGCTTCTTTCACAGGACAAGGCAGTATCTGCAAAGGGAATGGAAATCATTCTGTTTTCCCATAAGTCAAACCTCAACAAAGCAGAAACCGCAGAAATGCGTATAGCTATGCTGACAAAGGACTTAGACGGAATAAGTGTCGAAGAAGCCGAAAAAGAGCTTGCAGACATTCCTGAGGGTGTAATTTCAGTTGGTGACCCTGACGAGCTTGATAAACGCCTTTTATTCAAGAGGCAGGAAGCAGACACACTTAGACAGCGAATTGCTGATGACAGTGCAAGAGCTGTAAACGAATTTGCATTCCATACCCATCCTACTGTTATAGAAAAAGAAATTGCAAAGCTTAGTGATTTAATCAAAAAAGAGAGTGACTACTGCGACAGCCTTGACATTGCAATGTCGGCTCTGTCGGATGCCTTTGCAAAGGTAAGGGAAAGCTTCGGCTCTGCTCTTTCAAGCCGTACTGCTGAAATCTTCAGCGATATCACAGGTGGTAAATATAAGAGTGTTAATGTATCCAAAAGCTTTAATATTTCTGTTGAGGAAAAGGATGTATTCGGCACAAATGACTGGCAGAGCCTTTCTGACGGTACCATTGACCAGGCTTATTTCTCCCTTCGTCTTGCAGTAAGTGAGTTTCTCTCAAAAGACGGAGAAAAGTTACCACTCATACTTGACGACCCCTTTGACCGTTATGACGATAACCGTGCCAAAACCGCTATGAATTTTTTAAACTTATATGCTAAAGATAATCAGGTGCTGCTCTTCACCTGTCATAAGTCATTCACCGAAAAATATCCGTATATTACACTTAAATGAAAGCATTTATACAAAAACCAGAGAGAAACCTTCTTCTCTCTGGTTTTTATTTTGTTATTCAATTTATAACAGGAGCTATAACACTTGGAGCTTTGTAATTGAAGTCAGTAATATCTGTACAACTTTCAGTGTCCCAGCCTGAACAATCAAGACTAAGAGATGAACAACCTCTGAATGTGTTCTTCATAGATGTTACTTTTGATGTATCAATTGTCGATGGCAACTTCAGTATTGACAAAGAAGAACAACCATAAAACATATTTAACATACTATTGCAAGATGCAAAATTAAAATTACTCATATCAATTTCTTGGATTGACCCGCATCTATAAAATGCATTTACTGCAGTTGTTATATGTACTTTTCCTAATTTAACACTCTTTAAATTAGAACATTCATAAAATACACTACTAAAATATAGATATTTATCTTCTAACATACTTAAATCCACATTTTCAAGAGAAGAGCACCCTTGAAACATAGCAGTGATATAAACAGTGCTTGCTGAATTTTTTGCTAAATTATCTGGTAATTTAACGGATTTAAGAGAAGAACAATTTGTAAACAAATTATCTATACGTCGCACACCACTTAAATCAAAAGTAGAAATATCAATTTCTTCTAATGAATTGCAATTTTTGAAAGCATTCTTAAATTCAAAAGTTAAGTTTGAAGTATAAAGATTCTCTAAGCCATTAATTTTGATTACGCTTGAAAACCCTTCAAATAAACTATTTGAATTTGAATTTAAACTAATTCCGTTTTTACCACCCGCTATAGTTAGTTTGGTACCATTTCTATATGCTTTTACTTCACCACTATTATTTATGGTTACATCCCAAGATTCATCACAATTGATTGGATTATAACCATTAACAAAGGATATTTCTGTTATAGCACTCTTGTCTATAGAACCTGCATACCAACTATTTCCGCTTTTAAGAGTATTAGTATTACAATTTAAAATAGTGCCCGTAGTGTCGAAATAACTGTTTTCTTCAACGTCTTTAATAGAAATATCTAACAAATATGAAGCAATAGGTAAAAATTTACCACTAATAAAATCTCTGCCTCGAAGAATTATTTTATTTTCATAAACATCCATTACATAGCCTTCGCTACCACTATAATCTTTACTATAACTTGTACCATCAGCACTTATATTGGTAGGAGAAGCAATAGAAGGAATATGAACACTGTGACTGGCATATTTGTCATCATAGTTATTCATAGAATTAACTTCTTGTAATTTAAACTTTGCATGACTATGTCCATGGAACCATGTCACATTTTTATAGTGTTTCATTAAACTATAAAAAGCTTCACAGTCAGCAGTGTTATCTAAATAATCTTCTCCATAACAATTAACGGCGTCTCCACTGCCATCCCAAGGGAAAAGATGCATAAATACGAAACAATTTTTATTTTTATTTGCTTCTAAAGTCTCATAAAGCCACTGTAATTCACCCTCAGCAAACGGAGTGTTTAATTGGTGAGTTTGATGCATACCAACCATAATATAAACGTCATTGCAAAAAGTGAAAGAATAATACAAATCCTGACCGGTATATGGTCTAAGCACCGCCATACTTAATGGACCGAAAGGTCCTGCCGCTTCATGATTACCCGATATGCCATAAACAGGAGTAGAAGAATAAGTATCTGTTATTTCTTTCCATTTAGTCAATTGTTCATCATTACCCTTATGAGTAAGATCCCCACATATTGCCGTAAATTCAATATCTTCTTCATTTTCAAAATATTGTAAAGCGGCAATTAAATCAGCCTCACCAGTAGCGGCACCAACATGGGAATCAGAAAGAACTCCAACAGAATAGAGTTTTTCGCCCAAGTTAGAGGTTTCCAAAGAGCCAAGGTCTATATTTCCAACCTTCTCTAATTGGGAATTATAAACACCTACAGTAATTGCACCTACAGGTGCACAGTTTTTATCAATAAATCCGCTATAAACAGCATTCTCTCCTGTACCTTCTATTTGCAGTCGGCATATTTCTGAATAGCCCTCCATAATACCAGAAGTATCTTCGTATCTCAGCGTATATATATCAATGGGCAAATTACCATTCAACACAAATGCATTACTGTTTTCGTTATAATAGCCTACTATAGGTGTCTGTGAATTAAAATCCTCGCCAACACCCGCCAAAAAAAGTTTAAATATAGCTAAATCAAAAGTATCGACAAGACCGTCATTACTCACATCAGCCAATAAATCAGGAACTTCAATACCGCCTGATAAATAAAGTTTAATATATGCAAGGTCTGCAGTATCAATATTTCCGTCATTATTCAAGTCGCCTTTACATATCCCTGTGTTCAAAAAAGATGTTTCTAAAGCATGATATTCACATTTAAAAGTATTTACTGTTAATAATAGTATTACTGATAACAAAACACACATATACTTTTTCATAAAATCACCCCTTGATTTACATCAATTATAGCCCGTTTATGGGCTATTGTCAAGTAGTTGGCATTAAAATAAAATAATGTTATAAAGGAGTGATTCTGTGATAGTGTTCGATAGACTATGGTTAACTCTAAAAGAAAAAAAGATTTCACAGTACAAACTCATAAAAGATTATAATATCAGCAGTGGCCAGCTTGACAGATTGAGGAAAAACTCTCATGTCAGCACTTTTACTTTGGATCAACTTTGTAAAATACTGAATTGCAAGCTTGAGGACATTGCTGAATTCAAATCTGAATGATATAAAAGCATTCCAGTATTTTTATAAAATCACAATTGAAAATATATTCAATAAATAAACACAAAATAGTTCTCTGATAGAAACTCTTTCACCATATATATTATCGTATTGATAAAACGGAGGGTTAAAAAGCCCTCCGTTTTAAAATTGTAATTATTGAGCAGCTTCTTCAGCTTTAGCTTCCTCTGCGGGAGCTTCTGCTACTTCAGTAGGAGCCTCTACAGCTTCCTCTACAGGAGCAGCCTCTTCTTCGGGAAGCAGAGCACGGATAGAAAGGCTTACGCGTTTCTTCTCATAGTCAACGGCAATAATCTTTGCCTCAACCTCCTGACCTACAGTAAGCTCGTCCTGAGGCTTAGCAACGTGCTTATTAGCAATCTGAGAGATGTGAATAAGACCGTCAATACCGGGGATGATACGGGCAAAAGCACCATAGGTTGTCATACTAACAATAGTAACCTTAACGGTATCGTCAACCTCAAAGTTCTTCTCAAAGATTACCCACGGATTTTCTTCGGGCTTCTTATAGCCTAAGGAAATCTTCTTCTTTTCGGTGTCAATAGCCTTAACATATACTTCAACAGTATCACCAACTAAAACAACCTCGCTGGGATTCTTGATTCTCTGCCAGGAAAGCTCGGAAATGTGAACCATTCCGTCTACTCCGCCGATGTCAACGAAAGCACCATAGCTTGTAAGAGACTTAACAGTACCTGTGAAGCGGTCGCCCACAGCAAGATTTTCCCAAACAGCTGCAGCAGCTGCTTTTCTCTCTTCCTTAAGTATATTTCGGATAGAGCCTACAGCTCTTCTACCTCTACCGATTTCGATAATCTGGAAACGAACTTCCTTACCCTTGAGCTCTTCAAGCGATTCGCTTCTTGAAAGGGTAGCCTGTGATGCGGGGATGAAAACACGGATACCGTTTGAATAAACAGTAATACCGCCCTTGATGATGTCCTTAACGAGACCTGTAAGAATCTCGCCACTTTCTTTGGCAGCAACAATATTATCCCAACCGGCAATAGCATCGAAACGACGCTTGGAGAGCATTACTGTTCCTTCCTGATCATTTGTGCGCATAATGATAAGATTCATTGTATCTCCAACGCTTACTTCCTTTAAGATGTCAGCATCAGGATTTGAAGAATACTCCTCCTTGGAGATGTAACCGGCAAGACCTCTGCCGATGTCCACCTGAATCTCATTCTCGCTTACTGCGAGTACTGTACCGACAACCTTCTGGTCACCGGTTAATGCGCTGAGGGATGCCTCGAATGCTTCTTCATCAGTCATTTCCTCAAAGCTTTTCTGAACAGCCTCTTCTACCTGTTCAACCGATTGTAAATTTTCCGACATGGTTTTAATAACCTCCTTAATGATATGCGCCGGCGTAGATGCTCCGGCGACAACTCCGACGTTTTCCTTA
>CAJGBV010000024.1 GCA_904501755.1 Clostridiaceae bacterium
AGGACGGATAAGACCAACCTTAATACCCTGTTTTCTTGCTTCGTTAATAGCATTCTTGGAAACACGGGCAGCAATACCAAAAGCGGCAATGCAGATTTCTGCATCCTCCATCATATACTCTTCCCACATAGCTTCATTCTCTTCTATGTACTTATAACGCTCAAAGCGTTCGAAGTTTGATTTTTCAAGCTCCTCGGGAACAAGGAAAAGAGAGTTAACTATATTATGTTCACGCTCAAGTTTTGTGCCGGTAGTAGCCCAAGGCTTATCTATAGCTTCGCCGATTTTGTAATCAAGACTAACAGGCTCCATCATCTGACCCATAGTACCGTCAGCCAAAACCATAGCTGTCATACGATATTTATCGGCAAGGTCAAAACCTTTAACAGTAAGGTCAGCCATTTCCTGAACAGAAGCAGGAGCTAAAACGATCATCTTAAAGTCGCCATGACCGCCTGCCTTTGTAGCCTGGAAATAGTCAGACTGAGAAGGCTGAATACCGCCAAGACCGGGGCCGCCTCTCTGAACATTAACAATAAGAGCAGGAAGGTCAGCACCTGCAAGGTAAGAAAGACCCTCACCCTTGAGAGATATTCCGGGACTTGAAGAAGAGGTCATAACACGCTTACCTGTAGAAGCTACACCGTATACCATATTAATAGCAGCGATTTCACTTTCTGCTTGAAGGAAGCAGCCATCAATTTTAGGCATTCTTTTTGCCATATAAGCAGCAACCTCAGTCTGAGGAGTAATAGGATAACCGAAGTAATGACGACAACCTGCTATAATAGCGGCCTCTGCAATAGCTTCGTTACCTTTCATCAATACTTTATCTGACACTTTTCTTCCCTACCTTTCTACCTTAATGATACAGTCAGGACACATTGTAGCACAGAAAGCACAGCCGATACAGGCATCTATATTAGCAGCCTCTACGGGATGATGTCCCTTTTTGTTGATTTTGTCCTGTGCAAGAGCAAGAACCTGTTTAGGACAGGCATCTACACACAGTCCGCAACCTTTACAGTTGTCGGTTTTAAAAGTTAATTTTGCCAAAACAAACACTCCTTAGCAAATATATTCGAAAGCACAAAAAATTGTGTAATCTATAAAATTTTATCCTGTAGCTTCATAGGAAACAAATTATCTATTTTTCCTTTAAGCTCATCATATAACTCCTCTTTAATGGTTGTTGCAACCAACGGAAGTCCACACGCTTCGGATACTCTTTGCGCATAATCAACAGAATCTAAAACATCCTGTGCGGTGGTTTCTTCACCCAAATTGGAATTATTAACAAGTCCGGTAAATTTCATTCTCGCCGCTGTTTCAATTTCACCGAGCACTTCCATAGTAGAATCGGTATCCCTTGTCAGTGGACGGAAGGAATTTATTACCATAAACATATCATAATCATTTTCATTTATTATTTTTTCAGAAATTCTGCCAAGAACGTAAGCACCTCTATCGTCACCGCCGATATCCAAAATACATCTTAGGGTTTTATCATCGGTAACGGCGTACATGTCCTGCGGAAGTGCAGGAATATCTACGTTTGAGTTTGCATAGTTAGAGCAAATAAGCCTTATTCCCTTTTCGCTGAGCAATTCACTGCTGTCTTTAGTTCTGAAATAAGGATTAACAATATCAAGGTCGGCAAGAGCAACATTATCATATTTTTCTTTAAGGCTTACAGCAGCATTAACCGCAATATTTGTTTTTCCGCTTCCGTAATGTCCACAAAAAAGCGTAAGTCTTTTATCAAAAAACATATTGCTCACCTTCCTTTTTATTTAATTATAACTTATTTCTCTGAATTTTTCCGCTGGTAGTTTTAGGAAGACTATCTCTGAAAACTACTATACGGGGATATTTATAAGGAGCAGTTCTGTCCTTAACATATTTCTGTATATCCTTTTTCAGTTCTTCTGTAGCTTCGGTACCGGGAACAAGCACGATACTTGCCTTAACAACCTGTCCCCTCACCTCATCGGGAGCAGCAGATACGCCGCACTCAAGAACATATGGAAGCTCCATAATAACGCTTTCAATTTCGAAAGGTCCGATACGATAACCCGACGATTTAATAACGTCGTCAACACGGCCCACATACCAGTAAAAGCCGTCCTCGTCGCGCCAAGCGGTATCACCCGTATGATAATAGCCGTCGTGCCATACCTCTTTGGTTTTTTCTTCATTCTGATAATAGCCTGTAAACAGTCCGCAAGGTGCGCCGTCTTTTACGTTAATAACGATTTCACCCGTTTCACCTACAGGTACGCTGTTACCCTCTGCATCCACAATATCAACGTCATAAATCGGGGCGGGTTTACCCATAGAACCGATTTTATGAGATGAGCCAACCATATTTCCTATTATCATAGTGCTTTCGGTCTGTCCAAAGCCCTCAAGAATCTGAAGTCCCGTAGCTTTTTCAAACTGACGGTAAACCTCAGGATTGAGAGCCTCACCTGCCGTTGTCATATGAGAAACAGAAGAAAAATCATATTTTGAAATATCCTGCTTTATCATCATTCTGAGCATGGTAGGAGGCGCACAGAAGGTAGTTATCTGATATTTTGCAAACATAGGCAGAATATCGGCGGCATCAAAACGGTCAAAGTCATAAACGAATATAGCCGCTTCACAAAGCCACTGACCGTAAAGCTTACCCCACATAGACTTAGCCCAACCCGTGTCGGAAATGGTAAAGTGCAGTCCGTCGGGGTCAACTGTATGCCAATATTTAGCAGTATGGAAATGACCGAGAGGATACTTATAGTTATGTGCAGCAATCTTTGGATAACCTGTTGTTCCCGAAGTAAAGAACATAAGCATAAGGTCATCGCCGCCGGGGGCATCCTCGGTTCTGTTATAACGGGTGCTGTAAAGAGTATACTCCTCATCAAAGTTTCTCCAGCCCTCTTTTTCGCCGCCAACCATAAGCTTATTAACAAGACAGTCACATTTACTTGCGGCAATATCAACCTGATTTGAAGTATCACCGTCAGCAGTACATATAATTGTATTTACACCTGCCGCTTTAAAACGATACTCAAAATCATGTTCAAGAAGCTGATTGGTAGCAGGGATTGCAATTGCACCAAGCTTATTAAGTCCAATCATAGCATACCAGAACTGGTAATGGCGTTTAAGAACAAGCATTACCCTGTCGCCCTTTTTGATGCCCAGCGACTTAAAGTAATTAGCACACTGGTTAGACGCCTTTTTAATATCCTTAAAGGTTATACGACGTTCGGTCTTGTCCTTAGAGATATGAAGCATTGCAAGTTTCTCCGGCTCTCTTTCAGCAAGAGCGTCAATAAGGTCAAATCCGAAGTTAAAGTTATCTGTATTCTTGAATTTAATAGAAGTGGGGGTACCGTTTTTATCCTCGGTAACATCAATGTAGTTCTTATAAATTCTTTCCTTTGTATCCTTTTTAACAGCCTTTGGTTCAAGCACTGTTTTAGAGGGCAACAATTCAGGAATAGGCTCACCTGTAGGATTAAGAACAATAGCATAGAAAAGGCAATCCTTCCCACCAATAGCTATCATACCGTGAGCAACGTCACTGTCGTAATAAATACTATCTCCCGGGCCTAAAACTTCTTTATGTTCACCAACCTGAACCATAAGCTGACCCTCAATAATTATGTCAAGCTCCTGTCCTGCATGGGTGGTAAGCTCAATATCCTTATGCTGTGCTTCCTCGCTGTATACGCTTCGTACATAAAGAGGCTCTGCTATTCTGTTTTGAAAAGCATAAGCAAGATTATAATATGTCATACCATGAGCCTGAGCAATTTTCTGTCCCGAGCCTGCACGGGTAACGGTATAAGACTTCAGTGTAGGGCTGTAACCCTCAATAATATCGGTTACATTGACATTAAGAGCAAGAGCACAACGATAAATAAACGCAAAGTTTAAGTCGCTGTTACCCGCTTCACACTGAATGTATTCATCAATGGTCACTGCAGTTTTTTCTGCCATCTGCTCGGGGGTAAGACCTTCAATTTCTCGAAGTTCTCTTATACGCCCCGCCATTTCCTTGATTTTAAAATCAAGACCTGTCATTTGTTCCATAAACTTGTACTCCTCATCAGGACGAAAAAATACTCGTCCCAAAGTAATGCCTTTGAGACGAGTGAAGAAATTATTTTCACACCCGCGGTACCACTCAAATTGCGGAAATCCGCCACTCTTGGAATCTAACAATTCCTATGCATTAACGCAGCAATCACGGAGAGGTTCTACTCATAAAAACTTACTTTCTTCCCCTCGGCTCAGAAGCTACAAATACATAATTCCGACTTAGCGGTTTACACCTACCACCGCTTCTCTGTAAAGCAGATAAAATGTACACTCTTCGTCAAAGCCTTTATTTACTCATACATTGTATCACATATTTCTACATATGTCAACATAGTATTTTTAAAGTTTGTTTCTTTGAATCTTACCACTTATAGTTTTAGGCAATTCCTCTTTAAACACTATAATTCTTGGGTATTTATAAGGAGCAGTGTGCTCTTTTACATATTCCTGAATTTCCTTTTTAAGCTCTTCGGAAGGCTCTGTGCCCGGAACAAGCACGATACTCGCCTTAACTACCTGACCTCTAACTTCATCGGGTGCGGCAGATACGCCACATTCAAGAACATAGGGAAGCTCCATAATAACGCTTTCAATTTCAAAGGGTCCGATACGATAACCTGATGACTTGATTACATCATCAATACGGCTGACATACCAGAAATATCCATCTTCATCACGCCAAGCAGTATCACCTGTATGATACATACCGTCATACCAAGCTTCGCTTGTTTTTTCGTCGTCAAGATAATATTCTCTGAAAAGTCCGCAAGGTACGCTTTCCTTTGTTCTGATAACAATTTCACCCACTTCACCATCAGCAACACTATTGCCCTCAGTATCAACAATATCAACATCATACTGGGGAGAAGCTTTGCCCATTGCACCAACCTTAGGAGTAGTGCCGCAAAGATTAGCAATAGTAAGTGTGGTTTCGGTCTGTCCAAAACCTTCCATAATCTGAAGACCGGTAGCCTCTTCAAACTGACGGAATACCTCAGGATTAAGAGCCTCACCTGCTGTTGTCATATGACGAATTGATGATAAATCATATTTAGACAAATCGCTCTTAACAAGCATTCTGAGCATTGTAGGAGGTGCACAGAAAGTAGTTATTTGATATTTAGCAAACATAGGCAGAATTTCGTCTGCATCAAATTTATCAAAATCATATACAAATACTGCACCCTCGCAAAGCCACTGTCCGTAAAGCTTACCCCAAAGAGATTTACCCCAACCGGTATCGGAAATTGTGAGATGGAGTCCCTCTCTTTCGCAACAATGCCAATATTTTGCAGTTACATAATGACCAAGAGCGTATGTGTGCTTATGAGCTGCCATTTTAGGATTGCCCGTTGTACCCGAAGTAAAGAACATAAGAGCAACCTCGTCACCTGCACTGGCACTTTCTTCTCTTTCATATTTGCCTGAGAAAAGCTTATACTCGCTGTCAAAATCATGCCAACCCTCACGGCTTCCGCCTACAAGCACAAGATTTTTAACGCTTTCGCAGTTTTCTGCAGCACGCTGAGCAATTTGGGCTGTATCTCCGTCGGCGGTACAAACAAGAGCACTAACACCTGCGGCATTGAAGCGATACTCAAAATCATGTTCCTTTAGCTGATTTGTAGCAGGGATAGCCACTGCACCGATTTTATGAAGTGCAACCATACAGAACCAGAACTGATAATGGCGTTTAAGCACCAGCATTACCTTATCCCCTCTCTTAATTCCGAGAGAAGTAAAGTAATTTGCACACTGATTGGAAGCACGTTTTATATCCTTAAAAGAAAATCGTCTTTCCTCTTTATTTTTATCTATGTGAAGCATAGCAAGTTTATCGGGATATTTATCGGCTATACCATCAACAATGTCAAAACCAAAGTTAAAGGTTTCAGTATTCTTAAAGTCAATACTTAAAAGCTCGCCGTTTTCATTTTCCTGTGTATCAACAAACTTTTCACAAACAAGACTTTCGGAGTCCTTTGCAGAGGCAATACTCTTTCTAACAGTTTCTTCCTTTACCTCTTCACCCGGAAGTACAACGGCGCAGAACACACAATCCTGCCCACCGATAGCAATCATTCCGTGAGGTGTAGAGCTGTTATAGTAGATACTGTCGCCCTCATTTAAAATTTCGGTATGGTCACCAATCTGAACCTTAAGCGAACCACTGAGCACAAGGTCGAATTCCTGTCCCGAATGGGTAGAAAGATGTATAGGTTTATTCTGCTGAGAAGCGGAATATTCGTATTTTACCCAATAAGGCTCGGCAATTTTATCCCTGAATTTCGGTGCAAGGTTCTTAATATCAATTCCGTCCTCTTTTGCAGTAGACTGACCTTTTCCTTTACGTGTTACGGTATAGCTTGAAAGATGTGCAGAACGTCCCTCAAGAAGCTCTGTAAGCTCAACATCAAAAGCAAGAGCACACTTATGAATAAAAGAAAAGGGAATATCAGCATTAGCATTCTCATAGCTTATGTACTTTTCTTCGCTCACTTGTGTTTTTTCTGCCATTTCAGCAATAGACCAACCCATAATTTCGCGCATTTCCTTAATTCGCGAAGCTATCTCCATTAACTGTTCTTTTGCTGTGTTGGTAGTCATTTCATTACTCCCTTTCTGTTTTTATGTTTTTAAAATAATAAAACCCGTCTCAAAGACTGACTTTGAGACGGGTGAATAAACACTCGCGGTACCACTCAAATTGCGAATAAATTTCGCCACTCTTGGAATCAAACAATTCCTATGCATTAACGCAGCAATCACGGGAAGCGTCTACTAAGAAATCTTTTCGGACTTCCGGCTCAGAAGGGATGGGTCTTATAAGAATCACCACTACCGATTTTCAGCAACCATCGGCTCTCTGTAAGCTTTAATTCTTGACCGTCTTCGTCATCGCTTTTATAAATTATGTGAAAAGTATATCACCATATTTTTGAGTTGTCAAGTACTTTTTTATTTTACATCATAGATACTGCGAAGTTTTATTGTTTTTGGTGATCCCAACAGTATTTTAACAGTTTTACTACCACCGTTCATATCAAAATAATTATCGCTGAGTATAAAATCACTGTCAGGCGAATCTATTTCAACATATTTTGCAAAACAGTCGGCATAAACTGTTATTTCATCACCATTAATTTCATAACGCAGATTAGGATTTTTAAAATTATAGTGCTTATGGGCAGTAAACAGCGAAGTACCGCTTGACACTAACTTGCCGTCCACCTCAAAGGAATAACTGATATAATTTTCGGTAACATCAGTTTTTTCAAAATCAATATTTTCAAGCCAATAGGAAGAAAGCTTAGGAATGATTATTTCTTCACTTTTTTCTTTTAATATTTCACATTTTGAATTACGCAGTTGCCATTTTACCGTACCCTTTACATCATTTAATGTTTCGTTTGCAACATTAAGCCTTGCCTGTGTAGAATAGTCATAAACCTCCGGCTGCATAACAACACATTCTCTGGTATCGGTTTCCCCTATTTCGTGACAGGAAATCATAACAGGAGCAAAAAATCGCTTTGTGCCGTACTGAAGAGCCTTATACCTGCCAAAATAGTCAATACTCGACCAAGAAACTCCCGGCCAGATGTCATTAAGCTGCCAGTAAAGTGTACCCATACAACGACCTCTGTTACGGCGAAGATGTTCTATTATATAGCCCATAGCGTAAAGTTGCATTATCTGAGTCGTATAAATAAAGGTAGAAAAATCCAACGGGTATTTAAAATGGTCAGCCATATAACTGATAAGTGCCTTATTTGCACCGGGGCGACGCTGATGCATTTCCATCGTTCTGCTGAAAGGATTTTTCTCTTCAGGTAATAAAAATGTATCAATGGTTTTTTCACTTGGATAAGACTGAAATGCAAATTCGCTTAAATACCTGAAGAAATGTTTTCTGTACTCATTTACAGGCTTAGCATTGCCCCAGACCTCATAATAATGGCAATCTCCCATATTTTCATTTTTAGTATCAATAAAAGAACCTTTAGAGCTGGGTGAGGAATAAATATAAGGAATATATGGGCAAATTTCTTTTGCCACATCGGGCAAAATATGTTCAAAGATTTTAATATAGGAGCTCTTACGCTGATTCTTTCCTTCACTGTTCCACCAAAATTCCACAGCTTCTTCTAATTCATTGTTGCCTGATATAACCGCAAGAGAGGCGTGGTGACGAATGCGGCGAAGGTTCTGCTTTAACTCATCACAGATATTGTTTATCATATACTCATTGTCAGGGACATTCATACAGGCAAACATTAAATCGTGGAAAATAAGCAAACCGAGTTCGTCGCAAATATCATAAAAATAATCATCGGGAAAATATCCGCCGCCCCAAATTCTTATGGTATTAAAATTACATTCAGCACAGGCTTTTAAAAGTTTTTCTGTACGTTGTTTATTTATACGTGAAAAAATATTATCCTCAGGAATATAATTAGAACCCATAGCAAAGACGCTAACACCGTTTACCTCATGATAAAAGCTCATTCCATATTGGTCATCCTCACGAACAAGCTTCATAGTTCTAAGACCTATACGAAGCTTTTTACTATCACATATTATGCCATTTTCCTTAAGACTTATATCAAAATCATAAAGATTTTGCTCACCATAGCCTTTTGGCCACCAAAGCATAGGATTCTTAATTTCGTTTTCCTCATTAGCCCCGAGTTTAATAATCTCACCCAAGGGAGAAACAACCGTCACTAAAATTTCGGCAGTACCATCCTTGGTTTTTACTATAGGTTTTACAAAAACTTTTCCCTCGCGGTGTTCTTGCAAAATTTCAACTTCATCAAGCCTGTCCGAATCAACACAAAGCAGAGAAATATCCCTCCAGATACCTGCATCAGGAAGCGCCGGACCCCAATCCCAACCCATCATACTATGGGCTTTTCTTAAATGAGGGAATCCTCGCATACAGTTACTGACACCCAAAACAGGATTTTCGACATCTTTTCTTTTTATATACTCAGTAGGTGAGAAAAACTTTGCAGTAATACTGTTTTCACCATCAATAACAATATCGGTAACATCAAACTCATAGGTTTTATGCATATTATCTGCAGTACCGATAGGTTTGCCGTTGATGGCAATCTCGCAAAGAGTATCAAGTCCCTCACAACGCAAAAGAATTTTACAGTCATTTGCTTTAGTAAACTCAAATTCTCTTGAAAACACGAAATCATTATCCATAATTTTGGTGATTTCAAGTTCATTATCTCTGTAAAAAGGGTCAGGCATTAAATCGTTATCCAACAAAAAGGAATATACCGAACCGGGAACGTTGCCAAAGCAGTTATACCCTCCGCCCTCCATTTCCCATTTACCGTTAAGTGAAAATTTTTTCATACACATCACTCTTTCCCAAAGTATTTACATTTACATTATATTATGATATAATCACAATAACAACGTAATATTTAACGATTAATTTACACTATTTTACGATTTAGAGGTGTTTATTATTAATATAAAAAATTTCGGATACGATTTTTCACACCAAAAAGGCGAGTTTTGTCTTAAACGAATATGGGACTTTTACTCAGTTTGCTGCTTCTCCACCCCCTTTTTATATTTAAAGGATGGAGAACTGATAAAGGGAGAAGCGGGAGATATTCTTATTAATACACCCGGCACGGTTGTTTACCACGGACCGCGAGAAGATGCCGAAGAAGGTTTTGTTAACGATTGGCTGCAAATAACGGGTGAAGATTTTGAAGAACTACTCAATAAATTTCCGCTACCTATGAACACTGCTTTTAGTATAGGAAAAAGAGATTTTTTGAGAAAATACGCCGTTAAAATCTCACGTGAAGCAACCGGTAACTTTGTGGGAAAAGATATACTCATTTCAAATTACATTACCGAAATGATTATTGATATTTACAGGAATGTAAATGCACCCGAATACACAGCTGCAAAAATAAACAGTATAATTAATTTACATAACGAAATAATGCTAAACCCCACAAAAAATTGGACACTTACCGAAATAACCGAAAAAAGCAACTACTCTGTCAGCCGTCTTTGTGAGCTTTATAAAAAGACCTATGGTATGTCCCCTATTAATCACGTAATGTATGAACGTATTGAAATGGCAAAAAGACTATTAAGTTCAGGTCAGGCATCTGTGCGATTAGTTTCGGAGTCCTGCGGTTTTTCAACTGTTAACTACTTTTCAAAATGTTTTAAAAACTTTACGGGAATAACCCCTTCTTCTTATCGAAACAAAAAATAAACCTTTTCATAACAAAAGAGGTTATCTCACCAAATTCAAGTGAGATAACCTCTTATTTTTTATTAAAAATAAAAAAGTGTAAAATTTTTAACTATTTATTATAGGAATTTTACCCTTTTCAATATCCGAAATAACCTGTGCTATAGCGTGGTCATCATTAGAAACGGTTATGTAATCTGCAACCGCCTTTAATTCGTCAACAGCGTTAGCCACTGCAATTCCCGTTTTAGCATCTTTAACCATCTGAATATCATTGTTGTAGTCCCCTATTGCTATACAGTTATTCGGAGAAATATTAAGGTGCTGTGCGATTTTAGGCATAACCACAGCTTTACTTATACCTTTTGGAAGTATTTCATAAAGCCATTTTTCAGAACGGACAAAACGGAACTCATCAGCTCTTTTATGAGAACACAGCAGTTGAGCAAGTTTTTCCATTTTTTCTTCGGTACTGTCAACGAAAACAATTTTAGCAATAGGCTCTTTTATATCATTATAGTGCTTATTGATTTTTTCAAGTCCCGTTATTTTTCTAAATAATCCCTGAGCCTGATTCTCAGCACAAAAATAAACGGTATCAAAGGTGTTTACCTGTATTCCCATACCATCAATGTTTTGATCAATATACTCTACAAGCTCAATTACCGAATCAGATATGGGTTGAGTCCACAGATATTTTTTTGTTTCATAATCATACACACCGCCGCCGTTGATACAGCCTATAGGTGCGTTAGGTTTAACCTTATCATAAATATGACCTGCAAAGGACGGCATACGACCTGTAATAAATGTAAAATATCCGCCTTCGTGTTTAAAATACTCAATGGCCTCAAGATTTTCTCTTGAAATCTCATTCTTACTGTTAAGCAACGTACCATCAAGGTCAGTGCAAATAAGTAAATCTTTAAATTTGTTCATAATATCACCATAAAAACATTATACCAACCTATGCTTAGCTACGAAGTAATTTAGCATTTCTTGGCACATTTAGCTCGCATAGCGAGTTTGCACCTAACTTCCCTTTTCACTATTACTTATTACTATCAAAAATCGACAAGGTATTTTAGGGAATAGTGAAGAGTGAATAGGTAATAAGTAAAATCGACAAGATTCTGTCGAACCTTGTCGATTTTTGGTGACCCATCGGAGAATCGAACTCCGGACACCATGATTAAAAGTCATGTGCTCTGCCAGCTGAGCTAATGGATCATATTCAAATTTCTGCGACTATGTTATTATAACAAAGGTATTCCCTTTTGTCAAGCAATTTATTTATATTTTTCGCGGGACATTTCTGTCCCGCGAATTTTCTTTATTTTACAACGATATTAACAAGCTTTTTAGGAACATAGAGCTCTTTTACAATAGTCTTGCCCTCAACAAGTCCTGTTATTCCATCCTGCTCTTTAGCAAGTCTGATAGCTTCCTGTGCAGAAATATCAGCAGCAACATTAAGTCTGCCTCTCAGCTTTCCGTTAATCTGTACAACTATCTCAACGGTAGACTCAACACACTTAGCCTCATCATACTGCGGCCACTTTGCTCCATTAAGTCTTCCTTCAAACTCCATTTCTTCCCAGATTTCCTCGGTTATATGAGGAGCAAAAGGATTAAGGAGAATAAGAAGAGTCTTATACTCAGCCTTGTTGATTTCGTTACCTACCGTATTGATAAACGCCATCATTGAAGCAATAGCGGTATTCATCTTAAGATTTTCAATATCATCCGTAACCTTGCGAATCATTTTATGAACTTCGCTTTCAACATTACTTCTATATTCTTCGCCATCTATAACATTTTCCTTAAGAGCCCAAACTCTGTCAAGGAAACGCTTACAACCCTTAATAGAAGATGTACTCCAAGGAGCTGCCTTTTCAAAGTCACCTATAAACATTTCGTAAAGACGCATTGTATCAGCGCCGTACTCATTGATAATATCATCAGGATTGATAACGTTACCTCTGGATTTTGACATCTTTTCGCCGTTCTCACCCAAAATCATACCATGACTGGTACGCTTAGCATAAGGTTCAGCAGTGGGAACAACGCCTATGTCATAAAGGAATTTATGCCAGAAACGGCTATAAAGCAGATGAAGTGTTGTATGCTCCATACCACCATTATACCAGTCAACAGGACCCCAGTAGTTGAGAGCCTCCTTGGAAGCCAACTCCTTATCATTATGGGGGTCACAGTAACGTAGGAAGTACCATGAAGAGCCTGCCCACTGAGGCATTGTATCGGTTTCTCTTACTGCTTTACCACCACATTTAGGACAGGTAGTATTTATCCACTCTGTAATATTAGCAAGTGGAGATTCGCCTGTATCTGTAGGCTCATAAGACTCAACCTCAGGAAGAAGCAAAGGAAGCTCACTCTCAGGCAGCGGTACCCAGCCGCAGCAGTCGCAGTGAACCATAGGAATGGGTTCACCCCAATAACGCTGACGGGAGAATACCCAGTCACGAAGCTTATAGTTGGTCTTTTTCTCGCCTATTCCCTTTTCACAAAGCCAGTTTTGAATAGCAACCTTAGCCTCATCAACACTCATACCATCAAGGAATCCTGAGTTAACCATAATACCTGTTGCACAGTCGGTAAAGGCTTCTTCCTCAACGTTTCCGCCCTTTACAACCTCGATAATAGGAAGGTCAAATTTCTTTGCGAACTCCCAGTCGCGAGTATCGTGAGCCGGTACAGCCATAATTGCACCTGTGCCATAAGAAATAAGAACATAGTCGGAAATAAAAATCGGGATTTCTTTATTGTTCACAGGGTTGATTGCTCTTACACCATCAAGTCTTACACCTGTTTTATCCTTTGCAAGCTCAGTTCTTTCGAAATCAGACTTCTTTGCCGCCTCTGCCTTATAAGCATTAACCTCATCCATATTACTGATTTTATCAGCCCATTTTTCAATAAGAGGATGCTCAGGAGAGAGCACCATATAAGTAGCACCGAAGAGTGTATCTGCACGGGTTGTATAAATTTCAAGCACATCCCCTGTAGTAGCAGTAAACTTAACCTGAGTACCAAAGGATCTGCCAATCCAGTTTTCCTGCTGAGTTTTAACTCTTTCGATAAAGTCAACTGAAGAAAGGTCGTCAATAAGTCTGCCTGCATACTCGGTAATTTTAAGCATCCACTGGCTCTTTTCCTTATGTACAACCTGACTTGAACAACGCTCACAAACACCATTTACAACCTCTTCGTTTGCAAGTACGCATTTGCAGGAGGTACACCAGTTAACAGCCATCTGCTTTTTGTAAGCAAGACCCTTTTCAAAAAGCTTTAAAAAAATCCACTGTGTCCACTTATAATAAGCAGGGTCAGTAGTATTAATCTCTCTGTTCCAGTCAAAAGAAAAGCCGAGTGCTTTAAGCTGACGTTTAAAGTTTTCCACATTGTTTTTAGTAACAATTTCAGGATGTATATGGTTCTTTATAGCAAAGTTTTCGGTAGGAAGACCAAAGGCATCCCAACCCATAGGATAAAGAACATTATAGCCCTGAAGACGCTTTTTACGGGCAACTATATCAATAGCGGTATAGGAACGGGGATGTCCAACGTGAAGTCCCTGACCCGACGGATAAGGAAACTCTACAAGTCCATAGAACTTAGGAAGAGTATAATCATCCTTTGCGGCAAAGGGTTGCTCCTTGTCCCATATATCCTGCCATTTCTTTTCAATTTCACTGAAATTATATCTTTCTTGTTTCATACTTTTAACCTCTGCTTTCTTTGGCTGACGAAAGGAAACTTTCAATATCAACAGGAGTTGCATCAGACCAGGTCTGATCCAAACCATAATAATCTCTTGCTTCACGATAAAAAACGTGAACTATAACGCTTGAATAATCAAGAAGTATCCAGCTTGAACCTCTGCCCTCAATATGATGAACAGGCTGATTTTTAAGGTCGAGCTGATATTCAACCTCCTCAGCAAGAGCACGTACCTGTGTACTTGAGGAAGCGGTAGCCATTACAAAATAATCGGCTATAACCGTAAGGTCATCAACCTTTATTGCTCTTATATTCTGTCCTTTTTTTAAGTCAAGAGCCTTAACGGCTGTTTCTAAAATTTCTAAAGGCTGCATTATTTCACTCCCTCTTATTTTTTGTTTATTAATAAATAATTGTACGCATCCAATGTATCAGGATGTATCGGAATATTTTTACCGCCAAGCGTGACTATTGTATGACGCAAAGCATAAATTATACCATCCTCTAAATTGTTGCTAACTATATTTCTAAGCACATCTACATCAGGGTATTTTCTATCCCGCGAAGTAAAGTCGGCAATATAAACGATTTTTTCAAGCAGACTCATATCTGCTCTTGCCGTGGTATGATAACGCACAGCATCAATCACTTCATTATCGGTTATACCCAGTGTATTTTTAATATACTCTGCACCGCTTATAGCGTGCCATACCTTTGGACTTATTTTTTCCACACTTGAAAGCATTATAGCAGAACTGCTGAAAAATTGCAACTGCTCATTATCGCTGAAATTCTTGGTTATATCGTGAAGAAGTCCCGCAAGATATGCCCTTTCTTTATCTGCACCGTAAATTTCTGATAGCTCTACAGCCTTTTCGGCAACACATAAGCTATGCTGAAAACGGTAGTCGTCCAGTTTTTCTTTTAAAAGGGTTATATAGTTTTCGTATTTCTTATTCATATCCGTAAAGCCCTTTTTCCTTAATATACTCCATAACCTTTAAAGGCACCTGACAGTCAGAACCCTTAATTTTCAACTTTGTTCTAAGTTCGGTTGATGAAACATCCTCGGTTATACACTGAGTATAATGTATTTCTGCTCCATCCTCACAAAGTCGGTCCAGATATTCCTTAAGCTCTTTACTACAGGTTCCGGGTCGGTCTATAACCAGAAAAGCACACATTTTTTTTAGCTCATCATATCTATGCCAGGTATCAAGGGTAATTGCCATATCACCGCCGCAAACCACAAAAAGCTTTTCCTTTTCTGATTTAAGTGCCTCTACGGTGTAATATGTATAGCTTGTTGATTTTCTTTTAATTTCAAAATCGCTTACATAAACCTTTCCTATCCCCTTAACAGCAATACGGCACATATTTAGTCTGTCCTCTTCTTTTGCGAGATACTCAGCAGTTTTGTGAGGAGGAATATAGGTAGGAATCACAAGCACCCTATCTATAAATTCAAGACCTGCAAGATGCTTTATAATCTTAATATGCTCACTGTGAATAGGATTAAAGGTACCACCGAAAATAGCAGTATTTCCCATATTATTTTACCAGCTTTATAGGAGTGATATCCTTATTGTCGCTGTGCTTATAAAGGATAATTTTCGAGCCGATAATGTGAACTATTTCGCTTTCGCTCTGCTCGGCAACCTGAGCCGCAATGGTTTTAATATCCTCAGGTGCGGTAGAGTGAACCTTAATTTTTATAAGCTCTCTTACATAAAGAGCCTCACAAACAGTTTTTATAAGAGCAGGAGAAATTCCTCCCTTACCTATCTGTATAATTGTTTCATAATCATTTGCCATACCTCTTAAAAAGGCACGTTGTCTACTGTTTAACATAAATATTCCTCTTTCAGTTTTTTAGAAAGTTCTTTAAGGGCGGCACCTCTGTGACTTATGCTATCCTTTTCTTCATCAGAAATTTCACCGAAACAGCCAAGCTCACTTATAAAAAGCGGGTCATAGCCAAATCCGCCGTTTCCCTTTAGCTCTGTACCGATTTTGCCCTCACACTCGCCTCTTACCGTAAATTCCCTGCCGTCAGGAAAAACACAGGCAACGGCGCAAACAAAGCGTGCAGTACGCTTTTCCTCAGGCACATCCTTCATAACAGCAAGAAGCTTTGCATTATTTTTCTCACTATTGCTGGGCTCACCTGCATAACGAGCTGTATATATACCGGGTGCACCATCTAAATAGTCAACACATAGTCCCGAATCATCGGCAACTGTAGGAAGCCCTGTCGACTGACAGGCGGCTCTGGCTTTTATAAGGGCATTTTCCTCAAAGGTTGCTCCGTTTTCCTCCACCTCATCAAGCGGTTTTTCGAGGTCTGCTTCACTTATTACAGATATAGAAAGAGGAAGAAGGATTCTTTCGAGTTCCTTTTTCTTGCCCTTATTTTTTGTAGCAATAAGAAAAGTCACTATACTTCCTCCGTTTCTATTATACCCGAAGAAAATTCCTCAGCACTAAATGGCATAAGGTCATCGATGCCCTCGCCCACACCTACAAATTTAACAGGTATCTGAAGTTCATTCTTAATAGCAAGAACAACACCGCCTCTTGCTGTACCATCAAGCTTTGTCAGCACAATACCGTTTATATCTGCAACATTTTTAAACTCTCTTGCTTGATTTACAGCATTTTGTCCTGTTGTAGCATCAAGAACAAGCAATACCTCTTTATCCGCATTCGGAAGCTGCGTATCTATGATTCTGTTTATTTTAGCAAGTTCATCCATAAGATTCTTCTTATTATGAAGTCTACCTGCAGTATCACATATAATAACATCAGCACCCTTCGCTTT
Organism: Clostridiaceae bacterium; assembly: GCA_904501755.1. Lineage (GTDB taxonomy): Bacteria > Bacillota > Clostridia > Oscillospirales > Acutalibacteraceae > SIG607. Next base: position 16,902 of record CAJGBV010000024.1, read on the forward strand.
GGCAGAAGCAATTGTATCAAAAACAACTGCTGCAGGGTCACTGCCCTCTGTTCCTTTTACTATAGAAACATCAGCCCTTTGAGCCCATACTTCAAGTTGCTCAATTGCTGCAGCGCGAAATGTATCTGCCGCACCCAAAACAACCTTTTTTCCATCTTTTTTTAAAAGCGAGGCAATTTTTCCTATACTTGTGGTTTTACCAACACCGTTTACACCTATAACAAGGATAACAGATGGCTTTGTATTAAGCTTTAAGTTGCTGTCACCCTCTATCATTTCGGCAATTATAGACTTCATAAGACCGCGAATAACAGTGGGATCCTTAATTCCATCTTTTTTTATTCTTGCGCGAAGCTCAGAACAAATTTGCTCTGCAGTAACACAGCCTATATCAGACAAAACTAGAATTTCTTCAAGTTCTTCAAAAAGTTCTTCATCAATTTTTGTAAAGCTTTTTATTACAGAACTTATATTATCTGCAAGCTGTGACCTTGTTTTAGCAAGTCCAACCTTAATTTTACCGAAAAAACCCATTAATTATCACCGTTTTCAAGCATTAATCTTTTTTCAAGTTCACTGACATTAAGTTCAAGAAGCTTTGTAATACCCTTTTCCTGCATTGTTACGCCGTAAAGCATATCTGCCGCTTCCATAGTTCCTCTTCTGTGGGTTACACATATAAACTGTGTTGTAAAGTCGGGACGCTTCATATAGTCGGCAACCCTCTCAACATTTATATCGTCAAGAGCGGTATCAACTTCATCAAGGAAGCAGAATGGCGGAGCATTAACACGCATAATAGCAAAGTAAATAGCAAGGGCAATAAGTGCCTTTTCACCGCCTGACAGTCCGTCAAGACTGGGAACATTTTTACCGGGTAGCTTTACAAGTATATCAATACCGCTTTCAAGAACATTGTCGGGGTCACTGAGTGCAAGAGAAGCAGTACCGCCGCCAAAAAGTTCTGTAAAGGTAACTGCAAAGTTCTGACTGATTTTTTCAAAGCCTACAGTAAAGAGCTCCTTCATCTGCGCGGTAAGCTGATTAATAAGCTTATTAAGCTCACTTCTGGACTTTTCAACATCATCAATCTGCTCTGACATAAAGGTATATCTTTCATATACCTCTTTATATTCCTCAATAGCAGAAACATTAACGTTACCTAAAGAGCGAATCTGAGATTTGACCTCAGCAAGCTTCTTTTTGGCCTCACTTGGATTATCAATGGTAATACCCATATTTTCCGCATCTGTACGGGTGAGCTGATATTCGTCATAAAGCTGACGGATAACATCATCATACTCTCTGAGCATAACCTCTTTACGCTCTGTAAGACGGGCAAGCTCTCCGCCGATTTTCTCACGCTCCAAGGTGCGCTCCTTCTCACTGGTGCGAAGCTCGGTACCAAGCTTTTCAATACGCTCACGCTCAAGGGTTAAACGTTCAATTTCTTTTTCATTTTCAGCTATACTGTCCTTAAAGCCCTGAATCTTTTCATTAACCTCATTAAGACTTGCAGTAAGCTGAGTTTTTTGAATATCAATACCGCTAAGCTCTCCCGCAATAGCCTCCATACGCTTTGAACGGTTGCCCACAGAATCAGCAAGAGTCTGAGCAGAAAGAAGCAGATTATCAATATCCTTACGTCTGTCAAGAATATCCATTCTCACCTGGGTCATAGCATTACTGATTTCCTCACGCTTGCCAGCAAGAGTATCTCTGCCACCACTGTGTTCATCTATTTTAGCCTGAATCTCTTCCTTTTCTTTATCAAGAAGAGCAATTTCCTTAGCGGCTGAAGCAGCAGTTTCTTTAAGTGCTTCAATCTTCTGCGAAGAGGTAGTTTTTTCATTTGTAAGCTCTTCGATAGCAAGGTTTACTGAATTCTTTATATCCTCAATACGCTTAAGCTCACCAAGAGTTCTGATTTTGTCCTCATTGGCTGTAGCAAGAGTAGCCTTAGCAGAAGTAATATCAGCCTCAGCTTTTGCAAGGTCGCTCAAGCAAAGCTCATATTGTGCTTCCTTAAGCTTTAGCTTTTCGCCAAGCTTTTCTACCTCACCCTCAAGTCTTTTTATATCACTTGCACGGCTCAGTATACCTGCATTTCTGATAAGAGAGCCACCTGTAAGTGAGCCGCCCGAATTTACGACCTGTCCATCAAGAGAAACGGTTTTAAATCTATAACCGAATTTCTTTGAAATAGCAACAGCACTGTCAAGGTCCTCGCATACAACAGTATTACCGAGAAGATATTTTACAATTTCTCTGTACTGTTCTTCACATTCAATAAGGTCGGGTGCAAGACCTATATAACCGAACATATTTTCATATCCGGTTTCCTTGAACTCTCTGGATTTAATAGAAGAAATAGGAAGGAATGTAGCTCTGCCCGAACCTGAAGACTTCAGCATTTCAATAGCACGCTTTGCATCATTTTCACTGTCGCATACTATCTGCTGAATTGTAGAGCCAAGTGCAGTTTCAATAGCAACAGAATACTCCTTATCAACATTTATAATTGTCGACACAGGGCCGTGAATACCGCGTATAGTACCGGTATGAGCTGCGTTCATAACAGCTTTAACGGAGTTCTGGAAGCCTTCGAGATTCTTTTCAAGTTCAGATAAAATCTGTACACGTCTTACCTTAGCCTCTCTGTCAAGACGAAGCTTTTCACACTCTTCTCTGCAAATGTCTGCTTTCTCTTTACGGGAATTATACTTCATTTCATAACCGCCCAGAGAATTAGTACACTCGGTTATAGTTTCCTCGGTTTTATCAAAGTAAGCCTTATTCTCATCAAACTCTTTATTAAGTTCAGCAAGCTGAGTTTCTTTTTCTTTAATAACTTCAGAAATGTTTCCTGCTCTTGTCTTAAGCTCGTCAACTGTACTTTCGCTTGTCATCATTGTGACACGCAGGTCACCGCTCTTCATAGAAACACTGTTAAGACTTTTTACAAGCTCTTCTATATTCTTTGAAATAGCTTCACTTTCGCTGAGCATCTGAGTCAGTTGCTTTTCAAGAGCGATAAGCTGTTCCTCAAGCCCTTTTATCTCTTCTTCCTTGAGCTTTGCGGAGTTCTTTTTATTTTCTATTTCGGTATTTGCAGATTCATCAGTTTTCTTAAGTTCTTCTCTTTCGGCGAGAAGTCTTTCCACCGCTTCATTATTATGTTCAAAATCGCGGTTTATTACCGAAATTTCACCGCCGGCAGTTGCAATATCCTCGTTTCTTGCGGCAATATTGCTTCTGCATTCCTCAATAGCTACTGTAAGCAGAGCAAAATCACGGGAGTTCTTCTCACTCTCGCTATCAAAGTTCTTAAGTTTTTCGTCAATCTCCTTGTACTGCATAGTAGCAAGTGTGATTTTATTTTCCTGTTCTCTGAGTGCCTGTTTAGAGTTACTGAGCGTATAAAGCCAGAGTCCTATTTCAAGACTCTTTTTATCCTCTGCAAGAGCAAGGAATTTTTCAGCCTTTTTGCTTTGCTGTTCAAGAGGACCTACTCTGCCCTCAAGCTCTGCCATAATATCTTTAAGACGCAAAAGGTTTTCCTCTGCGGCGGCAAGCTTTCTTTCAGCTTCGGTTTTGCGGTAACGGTATTTTGATATACCCGAAGCCTCTTCGAATATATCTCGTCTCTCATTGGATTTTG
>CAJGBV010000025.1 GCA_904501755.1 Clostridiaceae bacterium
ATGGGTATCCCTGTACTTACTATGGAGTTGGCAGTAGGCAGAGCAAGTAAAAAAAGTGCGTTACAGGCTTTTAAAACCCTTGAAAAACCAAAAACCAAATGGCATATACACGGTTGGCTGTGTATGATTGGCTGTTACATTCTTATGATGTACTATACCACAGTATCGGGTTGGATGAGCAACTATTTCGTTAAGTTTGCTACAGGTACATTTAATAGCGGTATGACTACCGAGCAGGTAAACAGCGTATTTGTAAATATGACCGCTAATCCGCTTGAAATGGTGTTATGGATGGCTATTACAGTTATAGCAGGTTTTATTGTTTGCAGTTTTGGGCTTCAAAAAGGTCTTGAGCGTATCAGTAAATGGATGATGTTAGCTCTTCTTGTGCTTATGGTTGTACTTGCCGTTAACAGCGCTCTGCTTGAGGGTGGCCTTGAGGGTGTTAAATATTATCTGATTCCCAGTATTTCACGACTCAGCGAAAATAGCATAAACATTTTTGACGTTATTGTTGCGGCTATGAATCAGTCCTTCTTTACATTAAGCCTTGGTATAGGCTCTATGCAGATTTTCGGAAGCTATATGTCAAGGGACAACACCCTTGCGGGAGAGTCGGCAAGAATCTGTGTGCTTGATACCTTTGTTGCTCTTATGTCAGGTATGATAATATTCCCTGCTTGCTTTGCATATAATGTTGATGTAACCGCAGGACCTCCTCTTATTTTCCAAACACTTCCAAATGTATTTATTAATATGCCTTTGGGCAGAGTTTGGGGAACGCTCTTCTTTGTATTTATGACCTTTGCAAGTTTCTCAACCGTTATTGCCGTATTTGAGAATCTTCAGGCCAACCTTATGGATAACCTTGGCTGGAGCAGAAAAAAGGCTTCTGTTGTTAACTGTATCGGAATGCTTATCTTGAGTGTACCCTGTGCTTTGGGCTTTAATTTGCTTAGCTTTGTAAATCTGGGCGGAAAGAATATTCTTGATATGGAAGACTTTGTTGTAAGCCAGATTCTTCTGCCTGTTGGTGCTCTTATATTCCTGCTTTTCTGTGTTACAAAGTGGGGTTGGGGCTTCGATAAATATATTGAGGAAGCAAATACAGGAAAAGGCTTCAAGCTTCCTCATTGGCTTAAATACTATTTCCGTTTCGTTCTGCCTATATTAATTATAGTTATTTTTGTAGCAGGTCTTGTAGGCTTCTTTAAAGGATAGTGGTATTATGTTCAGAGATATTTGTGTAAAAGATTTTAAGGAAAATATCATAGATATTATCTCAAAGGAGTATATGCTCATAACCGCAGGAAACGAGGAAAGCTATAATATGATGACGGCTTCCTGGGGCTTTATGGGTGAGATGTGGGGAGAGGACAGTGTTGCTGTAGTTGTACGTCCCTCACGCTATACTATGAAATTCCTTGATGATAATGACTATTTTACAATCACATTTTATGGCGATAATAAGGATATTCACAAAATTTGCGGAAGTAAATCAGGCAGAGATGTGAATAAAACAGCTCTCACAGGGCTTACACCCATTACAGATGATAAATATGTATGGTTTGAAGAAGCACGTCTTGTGCTTAAAATTAAGAAGAAATATGTGCAGCCTATGTCAAAAGAATATCTGACAGACAAATCTGTTGATGAAAAATGGTACAAAGACGGTGACTGGCACAACCTTATAATCGGTTCAATTGAAAGAATTTATGTGAAAGAATAAAAAAAGACGTCCTTACTTAAGTAAGGGCGTCTTTTATGGAATAGGAAAAAGCCTGTCATCAGACAGGCTTTTGATTATCACTCAAGAAAGTAGATTATAACATCTCTTCTTCCAAATGCCTTACAAGCGGCATTGGTTTCCATAAATAAGTCAACATTTGTTGGACGGCTCTTTACATATCCGCCTGTATCAGCGGCAATAGCGTAACCGTATACATATCTACCATCGGCAGAAACGATATACATCTTTGTGCCGTAAGGAATGATTTTGGGGTTTACTGCAATATAACCCGGCTGAGGATTAACACCTGTTGCGCAACGATTGCCTGTATAGGTATATGCAGTAGCCTGAACGCGACTTGTACCTGTATAGTTAACGGGAATTCCGTTTTCATCAAGCACAATATCAATATCAGGGGTAAGTGTAGATATGGTATTAGAGTTAGAAACAGAAGCAGATACGGTTACAGATGCAGAAGTGTTTAATGTAGCCTGTCTTGTAGGATCTTCTGTTTTTTCGGGAGCAGGAACAATATCAATATAGGTTTCACTTTCCAGTATTTCGTCTAAAGGAAGAGAAACAATATCGTCTTCTTTAAGGTCAATTCCTGCATTAAGGATTATATCATCCACACTTAAAGGTGAAGTGATATGAGTGATTGTTTCGTCACCGTATGTTATATAAACAGGGAAGGTGGCAACAACTTCAATAGAGAGCTTGTTTCCGTCACGGTCGGTATCTATAACATTATATCCGGAAGTATAACCGGCATAGCCTAAAATTCCACGAACGTCACTTTTAAGGGTATATAAAGTGTGAGTGTTTGTTCCGTCGGAAATGGATACTACGTTGATAGACAGACAAAACAGCATTGAAACCGCTGCTATGAGTACGCTCATACCGATAAGACCGATACGGCGTGTGTGCTCTCTGGCATAGTCCATAACTTTGCGAGCATAACGCTTACTTTTCTTTAACATAAAAACTCCTTTAATTCTCACAGAAAGGTTCTGCGAGGTGTTGTTTTTGGGGCAATTTTTGTGGTTGCCTCGGCGCAACGTATGACATTATACCACGATTTAATCAAATGTCAAACAAAAAAGGGTAGGTGGTTTTATGCAAAATGCACAAAACGATTTGAAAAATCAAAAAGTTACAACCTTGTAACCTTTAGAAAAAATGGATTTTTTACCATTTTTTACCATTTAGGTTGTGCAAAACCACAGTTTTTTGCCCTGAAAATCGGCAAAGTGGGGGATAAACAACGCTTTTTAGGTAGTTTTTACCCGAAAAACACAATATATACATAAATTTACCACTTTGAAACACTAAATGGTGTTGCAAAACTTTTTGACTTTATACATTATATGAGTGGCGTAATTTGAATATGATAAAGCATACTTCTCTAAAAGTCTGCTTTTTGTTTACTTATAAATTGTTTTATGTTATAATAATAAAAAATCCTCCTTTGAAAATGGAGGCGATTTAAAAGAGTATGTTTTATTATTATGGGTATCATAATACCGAAGATATGGAGTAAATATGAGTTATTTGCAAAATTTACATATTCATACAACTTATGCAGATGGAAAAGATTCGCCTGAAGAAATAGTTTTAGCGGCTATCCAAAAAGGATTTGATTCTATTGGGTTTTCTGAGCATACCTATATGAGCTTTTCGGATTATCCCTATCAGATGACCGTAGCAGATATGCTAAAATATAAAAATGAAATTTTAAACCTTAAAGAAAAATATAAAAATCAAATAGAAATTTTTTGCGGTTTGGAATATGAACTTTTCTCAGACGTGCCAACAGATGGCTTTGATTATTTAATAGGCTCTGTTCACTATCTCAAATTTGACGGAAAGGAAGTTGGATTTGACAGAGGTGTTGAAGAAGTTAAAAATTATGTTAACAACTACTTTAACGGTGACAGTTTAAAATTTGCACAAAAATATTATGAAACAATGTTGCTTTTGCCCCAAAAAAACGATTTTGACATATTGGGGCATTTTGACCTGCTTACAAAAACCAATGAGCTCAATGGGTTTATAGATAATTCTTCAAAAGAATATTTGAATTATGGGTATGAGGCTATTAGGAATCTAAAAGGAAAAATTCCATTGTTTGAGGTCAACACAGGTGCTATTTCACGCGGATACAGAACTACGCCTTACCCTCAGATTGAGTTTTTAAAAGAATTTAAGAAATGTGGCTTTGGAGCGGTAATAACTTCTGATTGCCATGATAAAAACTTTATTGATTGCTACTATAATGAAGCGCGCGAAATGCTTTTAGAGGCAGGGTTTAAAACCTTGCACATACTTACAACTGACGGATTTAAAGAGGTTAAGATATGAGTGTACTTACTATAATAATCCTTGTTTTTTCTGTTTTGGGTGCAGTAGATAAATTGCTTGGAAATAAATTCGGAATGGGAGAACAATTTGAAAAAGGCTTTAAACTTTTTGTACCAATGGCTTTTTCAATGCTTGGCATACTTGTGATTTCACCCGCTATAGGTGTCTGGCTATCACCTGTTTTTGATTGGTTTTATGCTGTGTTGAAAATTGACCCCTCAATTATACCTGCATCGCTTTTTGCTAATGATATGGGAGGAATGACTTTGGCAAATGCAGTTTGCAAGTCTAAAACCATAGGAGAATTTAATGCATTTGTTGTTTCTTCTATGATGGGATGTGTAGTTTCGTTTACAATACCCTTTGCCATTGGCGTGGTTAAAAAAGAACAGCATAAAGATATGTTTTTTGGTATTTTATGCGGTATAATAACCATTCCGGTTGGCTGCTTTGTGTCAGGATTAGTATGCAAAATCAAAGCGCTTGATTTGATAATAAGCATTTTGCCTTTAATAATTTTTTCAATAATATTAGGTGTTTTGCTTATTTTGTTTAGGGATATATGTATTAAAATTTTCATTTGCTTTGGACAGGCTATAAGATGGATAGCTATGATAGGTTTATCTTGTGGAATATTTACTTTTTTGACAAAAATTCAAATATGCAAACATTTTGATAGCTTTGAAAATTCTGCTTTTATTTGCGTAAATGCCTGTGTAACCTTGTCGGGTATGTTGCCGTTTATGTATATCGTTTCTAAACTTCTTAATAAGCCTATGGATAAAATGGGAAGAAGATTGGGTATAGATTCGTTTTCAGCTTTTTCTTTTCTTTCAACACTTGTTACCAATGCAACCACCTTTAGTTCAATGGAAAAAATGAATAAAAAAGGTGTTGTGCTTAATTCTGCTTTCGCTGTTTCTGCGGCATTTGTGTTTGGTGGTCATTTAGCATTAACAATGGTATTTAATTCAGCCTACGTACTACCAATGATTATTGGAAAAATTATTTCAGGAATTGCGGCGGTAGCCTTGGCATTATTGATTTATAAAGAAAAATAATTTTCTGATAGCCACAAAAAAAGCAAGGAGTGAGAACGTGGCAGATAAGTTTGTTTTGCATAGTGATTATCAGCCCACGGGCGATCAGCCGCAGGCGATTACGGATCTTGTGAATTCGATCAAAGCGGGCAACAAAGAGCAGACGCTGCTCGGCGTTACCGGCAGTGGTAAGACATTTACTATGGCAAATGTCTTCGCGCAGCTGAATCGACCGACTTTGGTGCTGGCGCACAATAAGACGCTGGCGGCACAGCTTTGCTCGGAGTTTCGTGAATTCTTCCCCGAAAATGCGGTTGAATACTTTGTTTCCTAACACAAGGTTTGCACCAAAAGCCGTGATAAAACGTTGTTTTTAGGTGCTTTTTAACACAGGATAACACGTAATAACACTACATAAACCTAATAAATTTGTGACCTAAATTCGTGTAGAGCGAATTTAGGTCTTTTTTATTGCATTTTGAAAAATTATGTGGTAAACTATTCTTGCCAAACCAATTGAATATAAAATTAGGGGCAATCTTTTTGTTTTTATAAGATTGTTTGCTTTTGCATATACTCATAATGTGAATTTGATAAAAATGCAAATTCCGTCGATATGAGTGTGTGCTTATTGCCCTTTATATTGAATTGGTTTGGCGACTATCGGAGTTTGCGTTTTTTGTGCGGTTACTTCGGTGGCCGCACTTTTTGTTTTTAGGGGGGTGAAGATATAAATTTATTCGTTGTACGTATAGATGAAACGCATCCGTATAATTTTGGTGACCCGCCAAAGAAGGAATATATAAAGGGTGCGGCAAGTGCTTGTTGGCGAGTGGACTATGATAGATTGGCACAGTGTGATTACTTGCTTGCAGTTTATGAGAATATAATCGTTGAGACTTTCAAAATTGAAAAGATATACTATGGCTATGAAGCGTTGGAAAATATCGAACAACTCCAAAAAAACATTACATATCCACCTTATAGGAAATATGAAATAAAGGCACATACTTGTAAGTCTCCTGAAGAAATTAAAGAGAAACTGGGTACACACATTTCAATTTTCGAAAAAGTTGTAAAGATAGATATTGATAATCCAAAGCAATTTTCTAATTGGAAGAAAAGATGCTTTTTAATTCTTAAAGATTGCGATAATAAAAGTCTTAATTCTTTAGTAGGCAGATCTCTACCTTACAAAACAGTATCAAATAAATTCCGTTCGCATACTTATTTTGATTTGGAGGTATAAAAATGAATAAAAAAATTATAATTATCGGTGTTATATTTTTAGCAATAGTTTTATTCTTCATAATCGGTAGCGATTATGACACAATTAAAGGCGTAGAGTTGCGTGATGAAATTTCAAGTTGGGAATCAGGTCCATATACTTTCATACAAGGTAATATTGAGAATAAAACCAATAAAGATGTTAAGGATTATGCAGTGATTGTTGAAGTATATGATGACGATGGAGATTTTGTTATTGTCGCTTCTAAAACTAACCAAGACTGCATTACTGCCCAAAACACTGAATACTTTGATGTTCGTTTTAGAACGGAAAAATTAAATGGAAAAGATGTTGATTTAGATAAATGTAAGGTGTTTGTTGTCTCACAAGAGACATACGACAAACAGTATAATGATTAATAGATTTTGAGGGGATTATTATGAAAAAAATAATTTGTATAATTTTATTGCTCTCCATGACAATTTCTCTTTGCGGATGCACACAGGGAGGAGTAAGCAAAAAATTTTTATTAAAAACAATTAATACTTTAGAGGAAATTCCTAATGGTGCTTTCTTAGAAGAAGATGCAATAATTCAAGAAGAAAAAATAAATGAAAATGCGGATACAAAAAATATTATCGTTAAATATTCTGCAAGAAATGACATATGTCATTATAGCGCAGATATTGAATTGATTTTCGCAAAAAAGAAAGAACTGATCGATTATAATATTAAAAAGATTACAATAATCCCGTGTTATAAACCTGATGAACAAAAAATACTTGATGAAATTGCTACACGCTATGGTAAAAATATAAATAAAATATATAGTGATGAAAAAATTTCTGATTTAGAATACAAATATATTTGTAAAACAAATGAAGCGGAAGGCGAGTATTTAAAATTAGATTATACTTATGAGATTTGCACAGTTTTTAATCCTGTAAATGGTTGGGAAATTTCAGAAATTAAAGAAACTCAGCGAAACAATTGGGAAAAACTTCGTGGTAAATGGCTATTAAAATATGATGATGAAGTTTTCCTTATGGATATTTATAATTGGAATTATGAAAGTATTGATATTTCATATGAATACCGAAAAGGAAAATTTATGGTATCATCTCGTGTTAATTGTAAGTTGAATTCAGTTGAAGGTAATTCAAAATACGAAAATAGACCAGATGTGAAAAATTATATTGATTTTGAATATATAACCAAATGGTCAAGTGATGTTTTTGTAGAACATGGTAAAACTATTTTACCTATTGATATAAGTTGCAACGGTATATTTGAATCGAACGATAATAAGATAGTTGCTGCTGAACGGGTAAGTGATTTTTATCATTTGGAAATTCCTGAAGGAACAATTGGATATGTAGAAATAAAGTGATTTAAGAAATAATCATATGATAAATTTTAATGTTAAAAAACTTAGCTACAAAAAAGAATTTTTAACATAAGTTAAATTTTGAGTGAGGAAAGAAAAACGTATGAAAAAATTATTAATTATTATATCAATTATGCTTGTTTTTTCTATAACTGGTTGTTCTGAGGGTACAAGCGTTGATATAAATAGTGCGGATACAAGTTCCGAATCAATGAATATTGAACTAAACCCTATTTTTGAAAAAAACGAATTCCCCGGAACTTATACCTCTGAAGGTATTTCTTTTGGAAAATCTTCTTGGTGTAATGAGTGGGTTATTGCAGCGGATGGAACTTGCACCGGATATACGTTTGCTGATGTTTCAGATGAAAGTAAAAAGGGAATCTGGAAGCAGGTAAGCGATATGGAATACAAATTTAGCGGTTTAGATAGGGAGCACTGGAACTATTGGAAAGTTCATGACGATTATAAATTTATTTACCGCAGTGACCACGGAGGCGCTGCACATAAAAGAAATGATATTGTGCGTGGCGAATATTTTTCAGACCCATGGGGTTTTTCTTCTGATGGAACATATGGACATAATAATTCAAAAGGAACATACGAATGGGTAGATGACAACATTATAAAGGTGTCTATAAGAGGTAATAGGGACTATAGTGCTAGAGCAACAATGTATTATTGTTTAGATGATGAGGGTTATTTAATTTCTGAAGTGTATGCGAGAAAAATTGAAAGTACTTACGGTATAACAAAAACAATGACTGTTGCAATAAATCCTTATTTCAAACCTTTTAATTTTTATGATGAGAACGGTAAGTTGACAGGTTTTGATATTGAACTAATAGAACTAATTGCTAATAAACTTGGATTAAATGTTGAATATAAAGAATTTGATTATAATGATTTATCGACAGTATTAACCAGTAACTATGCTCACATAGCTATTGGTGGTATAGAAAATGGATATTTTACTGATCCAAATATAGAATATACTAAGGAATATGTTACATATAAAGCGGATAAAGATATTAAATGTTGTTTTATGTTGCCAAAGGATTCGGAAATAACGGAATATATAAACAAAACCTTATTAGAACTTGAAACTTCTGGCGAAATACAAAAACTATATGATAAATATTTATACGACGAAAACAACTCTCAAGAAATATTAAATCAGTAATAATTTTTTTAAAGCAATTATTAATATGCTTAAAAGCAGATGCATTTTGCATCTGCTTTTTCTTTACTTATAAATTTTTTGTGATATAATAATTATGTATATATTTTTAAAGTGAGGTGAGCGAATGGATAAGTTTATTTTGCACAGCAAGTTTAAGCCAACCGGCGACCAACCCCAAGCTATTGAAAAATTGACTGAAGGTATCAAAAATGGCTTAAAAGAGCAGGTTTTACTGGGCGTCACCGGTTCAGGTAAGACCTTTACTATGGCAAATATTATCGCAAACGTTAACAAACCCACCCTCGTTCTCGCTCACAATAAAACCCTTGCTGCACAGCTTTGTTCAGAGTTTCGAGAACTTTTCCCCGAAAATGCGGTTGAATACTTTGTATCCTATTATGACTATTATCAGCCTGAAGCCTATCTTCCCGGAACCGATACCTATATTGAAAAGGATTCGGCAATTAATGATGAGATAGACAAGCTACGCCACAGTGCCACCTGTGCTCTGTCTGAACGCAGAGATGTAATTATTGTGGCTTCGGTTTCCTGTATTTATACTTTAGGCGACCCTATTGACTACAGAGAAATGGTTATTTCGTTGAGAACAGGTATGAACAAAGAGCGGGACTGGCTTATCAGAAAGCTTATACAGCTTCAGTACGAAAGAAATGATATCAACTTTATCCGTAACAAATTCAGAGTGCGGGGAGATACTGTTGATATTTATCCTGCATATTCCTATGAAAACGCTGTAAGGATTGAATTTTTCGGCGATGAAATAGACAGAATATGTGAAATAAATACAGTTACGGGTGAAATTAAAAATACACTTAGCCATATTGCTATTTATCCTGCTTCACATTATATTATAGGTGAAGAAAAGATGGAAAAGGGTATTGAACGTATTCTTGCTGAAATGAATGACAGAGAAAAGGAATTTATTGAAGAGGGTAAATTAATCGAAGCACAGCGAATAAGACAGCGTACCGAATATGATGTTGAAATGCTCAAAGAGGTAGGCACCTGTAAGGGTATCGAAAACTATTCGGGTGTACTTGCAGGCAGAGAAAGGGGAAGTACACCATCTACCTTGCTTGATTATTTTCCCGATGATTTCGTATTGTTTGTTGATGAATCTCACGTAACTTTACCTCAGGTAAGAGGTATGTTCGGCGGTGACAGAGCAAGAAAATCCAATCTTGTTGAATATGGTTTTCGTCTGCCCTCTGCCTTTGATAACAGACCTCTTAATTTTGATGAGTTTTATTCTCATATAAACCAGGCGGTATTTGTTTCGGCCACCCCGGGAGAATTTGAAAAGAGTGTGTCGGCACAGACGGTTGAACAAGTTATCCGTCCTACAGGACTTTTAGACCCCGAAATTTCTGTAAGACCGAGTGAAAACCAAATAGACGACCTTATTTCCGAAATAAATATGCGTATACAGCGTAAGGAAAGGGTACTTGTTACAACCCTTACTAAAAAAATGGCAGAGGACCTTACCGATTATATAAGCAATGTTTCCATTAAAGTAAGGTATATGCACCATGATATTGACACCATTGAGCGAATGGAAATAATAAGAGATTTGCGAAAAGGTGAATTTGATGTCCTTGTAGGTATTAATCTGCTTCGTGAGGGACTTGATATACCTGAAGTCAGTCTTGTTGCTATACTTGATGCTGATAAGGAAGGCTTTTTGCGAAGCGAGTCCTCTCTTATTCAGACTATTGGACGTGCCGCCCGTAATGCACAGGGTAGCGTTATTATGTATGCTGATTCTGTTACAAGAAGTATGGAAGCGGCAATAAGAGAAACCAACAGAAGACGTGAAATACAGACTGCTTATAATGAGAAAAATGGAATCACTCCACAGACCATTGTTAAGGATGTAAGAGAAATTCTTGAAATTTCAGGTAAGAGTGTAGATAATCATAAAAAGAAACGTCTTACAAAGGCTGAAAAAGAAAAGGAAATTGCCCTTTTGACCCGTCAAATGAAAGAAGCGGCAAAGCTTCTTGAATTCGAACACGCGGCAATGCTTCGTGATAAGATACAAAAACTTAAAGGTGATTAAGATGAATTGTACCGAAAAAGTATTTGAATATGAAAACGGTAAAATGAATTATGCGGTTTACACTCCCGAAAAATATGAGGATTTGCCCTTGATGGTTTATCTTCACGGAGCAGGGGAGAGAGGGCTTAATATTTCCCATCTTACCCGTCATGGTATACCAAAGCTTATAAGTGAGGGCAAGGAGTTTCCTGCTGTTATTCTTACCCCTCAATGTCCTGCTGATAGAGTATGGGATAATATGGTTAGTCAGGTAAAGCAAATTATTGACACAGTGGCAAAAGAATACGGTATAAAAAATGACAGAATATGTATTACAGGCTCCAGTATGGGTGGATTTGGCACTTGGATGATGGGACTTACCTATCCAAACTTTTTCTCTGCCATTGGCCCAATTGCAGGCGGAGGAATGTCCTGGAGAACATCAAAACTTAAAAATACACCTGTTTTTGCAGTGCACGGGGATAAGGATAGCTGTGTGCCTTACTGTTATTCACAACTTATGATAGAGGCTGTGAATAGAAACGGCGGAAATGCTATTCTTAAAGCGGCAGAGGGTTTTGAACATAACGACGGTATTGATTATGCTTACAGAAGCACAGAGCTTATTCAGTGGCTTTTAAGTCAGAGAAGAACTGATTTTCAATCTATAGAAGAACCTTTCTCACATTTATTTTGAAGAGGCGGAATATGGCTTTAGAAAAAATTATCATTAAGGGTGCAAGAGCACACAATCTAAAAAATGCAGATGTAGAAATACCCAGAGATAAACTGATTGTTTTTACAGGACTTTCAGGCTCAGGTAAATCCTCACTTGCCTTTGATACTATTTATGCAGAGGGACAGAGAAGATATGTTGAGTCCCTGTCTTCTTATGCCCGTATGTTTTTGGGACAGATGGATAAGCCTGATGTGGATAGCATCGAGGGACTCTCTCCCGCAATTTCCATTGACCAGAAGACAACCTCTAAAAATCCTCGTTCCACTGTGGGAACGGTTACGGAAATTTATGATTATTTAAGACTGCTTTATGCCCGTACGGGTGTACCTCACTGTCCTATATGTAACAAAGAAATTTCACAGCAGACCACCGACCAGATAGTAAAAAAGGTACTCGCACTGAGTGAGGGTACAAAAATTCAGGTTTTGGCACCTGTGGTAAGAGGCAGAAAGGGACGTCACGAAAAAGAGCTTGAGGCGGCAAAAAAATCAGGTTTTGTAAGGGTTAGAATTGATGGAAATCTTTATGATTTGTCCGAAGAAATAATACTGGATAAAAATATAAAGCATCATATTGAAGTGGTTGTTGACCGACTGGTTATAAAGGAAGAAATAAAAAGCCGACTGACAGACAGTATTGATACTGCGGCAAAGCTTGCTGACGGTATTATATATATAGATGTAGTAGGCGGCGAAGAGCTTCATTTTTCTCAGAATTATGCCTGCGATGAGCATGGGGTAAGTCTGCCTGAACTGACTCCTACACTGTTTTCCTTTAATAATCCTCTGGGTGCCTGTCCCGACTGCTCAGGTATAGGCAGATTTTTAAAGGTTAACCCCGACCTTATTATTGAGGATGATAATTTATCGCTTAATGAGGGGGTTTTCCGTTGCTCAGGCTGGAATATAAAGGGTGGACTTCAAAAGGGCAGTATAGCGAGAATGTACTTTAGCGGTCTTGCCCGTCACTTTGGCTTTACCCTTGATACTCCATTTAAAGAACTTACCGAAGAACAGCGTAACGCGATTCTTTATGGTACGGGAAATGAAAAAATAGATTTTGACAAGCTTGCCGAGTGGGGCGGAGGAATTTACCACAGTAATTTTGAGGGTGTTGTAAACAACCTTGAAAGAAGATTCAGAGAAACCGAATCTGATTATACAAAGCGTGAAATAGAAAGCTATATGAGCGAGTGCGTCTGTCCTACCTGTAAGGGTGCAAGACTAAAGCCTGAGGCACTATCTGTTACAGTGGGCGGTAAAAATATAGATGAAATATGTAATCTTTCTGTTACGGAGCATCTAAAGTTTATTGATACTTTTACATGTTCAAAGCAGAATGAAAAAATTGCAAAACCTATTGTAAAGGAAATAAAATCCCGTCTTGCATTTCTTAACGGTGTAGGACTTAGTTATCTCTGCCTTTCCCGTTCATCAGGTACTTTGTCGGGCGGAGAGAGTCAGCGTATAAGACTTGCTACCCAGATAGGCTCGGGACTTACAGGTGTGCTTTATATTCTTGATGAGCCAAGTATCGGTCTTCATCAGCGTGATAATGACCGACTTTTAGAGGCACTTAAAAGGCTTCGTGATTTAGGTAATACACTAATTGTTGTTGAACACGACGAAGATACTATGCGTCAGGCTGACTATATAGTTGATATAGGACCCGGTGCAGGTGTTCACGGCGGTGAGATTATATATTCGGGTGAGCTTGACGGACTACTCAGGTGCGAAAATTCAATAACTGCTCATTACCTTACAGGCAAAAAGAAAATTCCTGTTCCCGCAGTCAGAAGAAAGGGCAACGGCAATTTCCTTATTGTTAAGGGAGCCAGTGAAAACAACCTTAAAAATATCAATGCAAAAATACCTCTTGGTACCTTTACCTGTGTTACGGGTGTTTCAGGTTCGGGCAAATCCTCCCTTGTTAATGATATTATCTATAGCCATCTTGCTACCAAGCTGAATAAAGCAAGAACGGTCTGGGGTTCCTTTAAAACTATAGAGGGAACTGAACATCTTGATAAGGTTATAGATATTGACCAGTCGCCAATCGGCAGAACTCCAAGGTCAAACCCTGCTACCTATACGGGCGTATTTAATGATATAAGAGAATTGTTTGCTGTAACCAAGGATGCGAAAATGAAGGGCTTCGGTCCCGGAAGATTCTCCTTTAATGTCAGAGGCGGACGGTGTGAGGCTTGTGAGGGCGACGGTATAATAAAGATTGAAATGCAGTTTTTGCCCGATGTATATGTGCCCTGTGAGGTGTGCGGCGGTTCTCGGTATAATGAGGAAACTCTCACTGTTCGATATAAGGGAAAAAATATATATGATGTCCTTGAAATGACGGTTGAAGAGGGTGTAAAGTTCTTTGAAAATATACCAAGAATTCACAAGAAGCTAAAAACTCTCTATGAGGTAGGTCTTGGATATGTAAAACTTGGTCAGCCTGCAACTACTCTTTCGGGCGGTGAAGCTCAGCGTGTAAAACTCGCAACGGAACTTGCTAAAAGAAGCACGGGAAAGACTATATATATTCTCGACGAGCCTACAACGGGTCTTCATACCGCCGATGTCCACAGGCTTATTGAGGTTTTACAACGACTTGTTGAGGCGGGAAATACCGTGCTTGTAATTGAACACAATCTTGATGTTATTAAAACTGCCGATTATATTATAGACTTAGGTCCCGAAGGCGGCGACGGCGGGGGACAGGTTATTGTCTGCGGAACGCCTGAAAAGGTGGCTGAATGTGAGGGTTCTTTTACGGGTAAGTATCTCAAAAATTTGCTTAATTAATAAATTATTCACCAAAAAGCTGTTATATACAGTAAAATATAAGGGAAAGAGGGTGAGGCTGTGTTTGGTTATATCCGTGCTTCAAAGCCTGAGATGCGGGTTAAAGAGTATGAAATGTACAAAGCGGTGTACTGTTCTCTTTGTAAGAAGCTGGGTAAGGAATATGGCTTTGTTACCCGATTTGCCTTAAGTTACGATTTTACCTTTATGGCACTTCTTGAGCTTTCTTTAAAAGAAGACTTCGCAGGTACTGAAAAAAAGACCTGTGTATTTAATCCCCTTAAAAAATGCAATTACTGTAAAGAGGATTCGCAGTTTTTTTTGTCGGCGTCGGCACTTGTTATACTTTCCTATCAAAAGCTTATTGATGATATATATGATGAAAAGGGATTTAAAAGGCTGACAGCAAAATTGCTGAAAACAGTTTTTAAGGGCGCTTATAAAAAAGCGGCAAAAAACTATCCTCAAATTGATGAAATAGCAAAAGACTATATAGAGCAGCAAAGAAATGCGGAAAGCATAGAGAACTGCTCACTTGATATGGCGGCTCAGCCAAGCAGTAAAATGTTATCAGCACTGTTGCCGATGTGTGCTGAAAGCGAAAATGATAAAAAGGTGCTTAGTTATCTTGGGCAGCTTTTGGGAAGATATATATATCTTCTTGACTGTATTGCAGACAGAAAAAAGGATATAAAAAATAATTCCTTTAACCCACTTTCAAAGCTTGATGAGGGTGAGGCAAAGGAAAAAATTAAAACTCAGCTTTATATAGTAATAAATGAGGCTGAAAAAGCCTTAGAGCTTTTGTCTGTCAAAAAATTTAAAGATATTCTCGGAAATATAATATATGTAGGTCTTGAGGATACGATGAATACAGAATTTATCCGATTGGAGAAAAACAAATGAATGATCCTTATGTAGTGCTGGGCGTGGACAGAAACGCCGGTGACGAAGAAATTAAAAAAGCTTACAGGGAACTTGCCCGCAAATACCATCCCGACCATTATTCCGACAACCCTCTCTCAGAACTTGCTGCTGAAAAGATGAAGGAAATAAATGAAGCCTATGATGCTATTATGAATGAACGCAGAGGCTCATCAAGCGGAAATAGTAACGCATATAGTGGTCAGTCTTCCTCGGGTGAGTTTAAGGACATCCGAGATATGATAAACAGAGGACAAATAGATCAGGCACAGGTGGTACTTGACGGAATCCCCATAAGCAGAAGAAACGCCGAATGGTACTTTTTAAGTGGAATGGTACAGTACAGAAGAGGCTATTTTGATAATGCTTATTCAAGCTTTGCAAATGCCTGTAGATTAGACCCATCCAATGCTGAATATGCCGAAGCTTATAGAAGAATTCAGTATCAGGGCAGAGGTAATTTCTCAGGTCCCTACAGGTCAGGAAGAAATATGGGCGGCAGTATGGATGCCTGTGATTGCTGTCAAACACTTATCTGTGCTGATTGCTGTTGTGAGTGTATGGGCGGCGACCTTATAAGGTGCTGCTAAGATGAATAAAAAGACATCATATATTACCTTTTGTGCTTTAGTTTCCGCACTTATATCAGCAATAATGATTACCTCCTATTTCCCTTACCTTACCTATGCTATACCTGCAGTGGCAGGGGCATTTGTTATTCTGCCTCTTGTGGAGCTGTCAAAGGGTTATGCTGTTCTTACTTATATAGCCTCCTCGCTACTTGTACTCTTTTTTTCAGAGCCTGAGGCTAAGCTTATGTATATTTGCTTTTTCGGATACTATCCTGTTTTAAAGGCGGTTTATGAAAGAACAAAAAGTAGGGCAATAGAGTATATTTTAAAGCTTATTACCTTTAACGGTGCGGTTACCCTTATATATGTGGGACTTGCAAAGCTGTTTTTACTCGACCTTGAGGGTATAGGGGAATACGGTAAATATGGAATTGTTTTACTTTATATTTTAGGGAATATTGCTTTTATTCTTTATGATATATGTCTTACCAGACTGTGTGTTTTTTATATTTGCAGACTTCACGAAAAAATTAAGAGGATAATGAGATTTTAAATATGAGTCAAAATGTAGTTGTTATAGGCGGCGGTGCGGCAGGTCTTATGGCGGCGGCAACGGCTGCATTAAAGACAAACAGAGTAACTGTTTTAGAGAAAAACGAAAGAACTGCCCGAAAAATTTTGGTAACGGGAAAGGGCAGATGCAATGTTACAAATAATTGTTCTAAAGATACCCTTATTGCAAATGTAGCCAAGAACGGCAAGTTTTTGTATTCGGCATTTTCTGCCTTTGATTCTTCGGATACAATGAAATACATAGAGTCTTTAGGTGTTCCTCTTAAAACCGAACGCGGAAACAGGGTGTTTCCTGTTTCGGATAAGGCTATGGACATAGCCGATGCACTTTTAAAGGGTGCAAAAAAACAGGGTGTTTCTCTGGCACAGGGAAGAGCGGTTGAGATTTTGACCGAAAATAACGCCGTTTGCGGTGTGCTTCTTGAGAATTCAAGTGTTATAAAGGCAGATAAAATAATACTTGCCACAGGGGGCGCTTCTTATTCTGGGACGGGCTCAACGGGGGACGGCTATAAAATAGCAGAGAAATTAGGACACAGTATTGCTCCCATTCATCCAAGCCTTATACCACTTTGTATAAAGGAAGGCTTTTGTGCCAAAATGATGGGGCTTTCTCTTAAAAATGTCAGTCTGTCGGTTTTTGAAGAAGGTAAAAACAAGACTGTATATTCTGAACAGGGAGAAATGCTGTTTACTCATTTCGGTATTAGCGGACCCATTGTGCTGAGTGCTTCGGCGCATATGCGGTATATGGATAAAAAGCAGTATTACTGTGTTCTTGATATGAAGCCGGCACTGAGCATAGAACAGCTTGATAAAAGACTTCAAAGGGATTTTTCGGAGAATTCCAACAAGAATTTTAGGAATGCTCTTGATGAGCTTTTGCCTCAGAAAATGATACCTATAGTAGTTGCGCTGTCAGGTATCCCCGCAGAAACTAAGGTTAATCAGATAAGCAAGGAGCAGAGAATAGCTTTTTGCCACCTTTTGAAATATCTTAAAATGACGGTGACAGGTACCCGTCCTATTGAAGAAGCTATTATTACCAGCGGCGGTATTAATATAAAAGAAATCAATTCTGCAACAATGGAGTCTAAATTAGTAAAGGGACTTTATTTTGCGGGAGAGATTATAGATGTAGACGCTTACACAGGCGGCTTTAATTTGCAGATTGCCTTTTCCACAGGCTATCTTGCGGGAAAAAGTATTGAGGAGGATTAATTATGGAAAAAACTATAGCTATTGCCATTGACGGACCTGCGGGGGCAGGAAAAAGTTCCCTTGCCAGAACTGTAGCAAACAGACTTGATTATATTTATGTGGATACAGGAGCTCTTTACCGAACTATCGGTCTTGCTTTTATGAGAAACGGCATAGGTACCGATATTAATTGCGATATTGACGAACAGCTAAGCAAAATTAATATTGATATAAAATTTATAGACGGTGTTCAGCATGTTTTTCTTAACGGTGAGGATGTAAGTGAGGAAATCAGAACACCAAATGCTTCTATGATGGCTTCCGCCGTTTCTGCCCTTCCTGCCGTTCGTGCTTTTCTTCTTGATATGCAGAGGGAATTTGCAGAGAAATATAATGTGATTATGGACGGAAGAGATATAGGCACAGTTGTGCTTCCCGATGCTCAGGTTAAAATTTTCCTTACCGCCAGTGATGAGGAAAGAGCAAACCGTCGCTTTAAGGAGCTTAAAGAAAAGGGAAGCAATGTTACCTATGAAGAGGTACTCGCTGATATGAGAGAGCGTGATTATAACGATTCCCACAGAGCAATTGCCCCCTTAAAGCCCGCAAGTGACAGTGCTATTGCCGATACTACAGGACTGACTATTGAAGAGTCAATAGAGCTTCTTATGAAAATAATAAAGGAGAAGGTATGATGAGTCCCTTTTACCGCGTTATAAGAGCTATTGTAAAGGTAGCAGTGTATCTTTATTTCCGTATCAGAAAATACGGAGTACATAACATTCCAAAGGAAGGTGCCTGTATTATCTGCTGTAATCACACTTCTATAAGCGATATTATGTTCATGGCTGTGCTTTGTCCAAGGCAGATACATTTTATGGCAAAGGATGAGCTTTTTAAAAATAAAATCCTTGCTTTCCTCTTCTCTAAATTGGGAGCATTTCCCGTAAACAGAAGAACAGGGGATAAATCTGCTATAAATCACGCAGAGGAAGTGCTAAAGCAAGGTCAAATTCTTGGGATTTTCCCTGAAGGCACCCGTCACACCGACGGTGCACCTCATAAGGCAAAGCCGGGTACAGCTATGTTGGCTCTTGCTACAAAGGCACCCATTCTGCCCAGTGCTGTGTACAGAGAAAAGGCAAAGGTGCATCCCTTTCAGAAGGCGACCTTCCGTTTTGGCGATGTTATGACTTATGAGGAGTATGCAGGCGAGGAAACAGGAAAGGCGGCAATCCGCCGAGTTTCTGAGCTGATTACCGAAAAAATAACAGGGCTTTGGGAGATGAAGCACTAAATGATAACACTTGCAAAAACCGCAGGCTTTTGCTTCGGTGTAAACAGGGCTGTAAGTATGGTGGAAAAACTGGCTGATGAGGGCAAAAGGGTTTGCACTTTAGGTCCTATCATTCATAATGAACAGCTTGTAAGCAAACTGTCCGAAAAGGGAGTGAGGGTCATCTCCTCACCCGAAGAAGCAGGTGAGGGTGATACCCTTGTTATACGCTCCCACGGTGTACCTGCCGAGATTTTCAGTCGGGCTGAAAAAACAGGTGCAACGGTAGTGGATGCCACCTGTCCCTTTGTTGCCAAAATTCACGCAATAGTGAGGGAGCATTCAAAGGAAGATGCGGTTATCCTTATTGCAGGGGATAAAAAGCACCATGAGGTTATAGGAATCTGCGGAAATGCACTCAGCGGTACACCTACCTATGTTTTTTCGGATAAGGAAGAACTCGAAAATTTAATGGAAAATCATCCCGAATTCAGCGAAAAACAGCTCATAGCGGTATCTCAGACCACTTTTAATGCAGAAATTTGGAATGAATGTCAAAAAATTTTAAAAAAAGGCTATACAAATGCTTTGATTTTTGATACAATATGTAATGCGACTGCGATGCGTCAGCAGGAAGCAGACAGTCTGTCCAGAGTTAATGATTGTATGATTGTTATCGGTGGACGGCATAGCTCAAACACTGCAAAGCTGTTTGATGTTTGTTCTGCTAATTGCCGACACACCTACTTTATATCTACTGCAGATGATTTGCGGGAGGAGATGTATAAAGACAAGGAAAGCATTGGAGTTGTCGCCGGAGCATCTACGCCGGCGCATATCATTAAGGAGGTTATTAAAACCATGTCGGAAAATTTACAATCGGTTGAACAGGTAGAAGAGGCTGTTCAGAAAAGCTTTGAGGA
>CAJGBV010000026.1 GCA_904501755.1 Clostridiaceae bacterium
AAATTCCCAAAGTATGGTGCTGATGGAATGTGGGGTAGCGAGTGTGAAAGTGTTGCAAAACAGGCAATCTGTAAAAAGCGTACCACTTTTAAATATAAAAACCTCACAAAGATAGTACAAAAAGCTGTCGGTGCAACAGTAGACGGAAAATTCGGTAACAACACAAAGAATGCTGTCATTGCTTATCAGAAGAAAAATGGACTTGTTGCTGACGGTGTTGTCGGTTTAAACACTTGGAAGAAGATTTTGGGTGTCTAAAGATATTTTAAAACTTTTTAAAAGGAGTATAATTTATGGATATAAATGTAATTGCAAGGTTCAGCGCTTTAGCTATAGTATTAATAAACTCAGTTTTAACTATGTTTAATGTTAATCCTATACCATTTTCTCAAGAAGAAACTTATGGCATAGTGTCAACTATTTTAACATGCGGAGTTGCCATTTATACTGCTTGGAAAAACAATTCTATTACTAAAGAGGCTAAGATGGCAGATAAGGTAATGATAGCGTTGAAGAATGGTGAATATACACTAGAATCTTTACAAAATGCCTTGAATACTTTAAAAACAATAAAGTAGTATAATTTTAGGGGAGTAGATTAATTTCTACTCCCCTGTTTTTTCGATTTTAAATATCAAGCAAGTTTATCGCGTTCATTTTTTGTTCTTGTATTAAATGTATATAGGTATTATAAGTTACCGATACATCCTTATGCCCCAAAATTTCACTTACGGTTTTTACATCTACGCCCTTTTTGAACAATAAACTTGCAAATGTATGCCTTAGAGCATGAACACCGTAAATTTCTTTGAATCCGCAATTTTCTTGTATCTTTCTAAACATCGTATCATACGTTCTTCCAGAAACATTATTGCCTGTTTCGGTTGAGAATACATACTTACATTGCCCCGTAATTTTTTTAATATGATTTAATGCCTCGATTGATTTATTGTTTAACGGTACAATTCTGGAGCCAGAATTTGTTTTTGTACTATCTTGGATAATAATTTTATATTTACCTTGGTCATCATTTTCTCTATTTTTTACTTGTTTTAAATTTTTATTAATTTTAACCGTTTTATTTTGAAAGTCTACATCTTCCCAAGTTAATGCTAATGCTTCTCCTATTCTTAGGCCAGTATATAATAAAAATTGTATTCCATAACCTAAGCGATACTTATTTCTACCGTTATTATACTTTGTTGTAGACTGTTTTAATAATAATTCAATTTGGTCTTCGGTGTAAAATTTAATATCTCCGTCCTGATGTTTTAAATTTTTGGGCAGTGATACACCAATACAAGGATTTTTTTGCAAATCGCCACGAATTATTGCATATTTACAACACTCGTTAATTGCTTCGAATGCTTTTTTAATAGAAGAATATGACAAATTCTTTTTTCTTAATTGATTAATCATTTCTTGAATATCGTCAATCGACAATTGTGATAATTGTAACATTCCGATTGACGGATATACTTGATTTGATAATGTCATTTCTTTGCGGTCATAACTTGAGGGTTTCAATTCGTTCACTTTTACATTTTCTAACCAATTTGTGCAATACTCTTCTACTGTAATATTTTGGGCAGTATTATCTTCTAGAATCAATCCATTAGAATTAATGAGTTTAATTTTTTCTTTTAGTTTTCTTTTTGCCTCAGCTTCTGTTTTTCCATAAACAGTTACCATTTTAGGTTTGCCATTTTCGTTGTATCCATTTTGTACTGCACCATACCATCTTCCGTCTTTTCTTAAATAAATTGTGCCTTGACCATGTTCTCTTTTATTTTTTATCATAAAATTTCTCCTTTAATTTTTATGTATAAAAGATGGTATTTTGAATTATAACATAATTAAAAATTATAGTCAAGATATCTTGACTATAATTTTGACTATAAAATAGATTACATTAAAAGCAATTTAAAGCAATTAAAAGACATTAAGAGGTTTGATAATATAAAAGAAAAAATGCCCGAAAACCGCATAAATAAACGGTTTTACAGGCATTCAAACATTGGCAGGGGTAGAAGGACTCGAACCCTCACAAACGGTTTTGGAGACCGGTGTGCTACCATTGACACCATACCCCTATAAAAAATGCTGATTTGAGAAAAATAAAAACTGGTGGGGCATCAGGGACTCGAACCCCGGACCTACCGGTTATGAGCCGGGAGCTCTAACCAACTGAGCTAATGCCCCAAATCAGCAAGAACTATTATATCACATTTTTCGGTTTTGTCAATATAAAAAAACAGATTATTTATTATTTTTTCTTTTAGTAGTTTTTGAATTTTCCCTATTTTTCCAAATTTGCAACTAAGATTTACACATTTTAGTTATTTTTAACGTTTTCTTATTCATTTCTACAAGTTTTTTACGGTTTTTGCAACCTATAGTTGCGAAAAATAATATTTTCGGTTGGTAGATATATAATAGTTTATTTGATAGAATACTATTAGTATAGAATTAAACTAACTGAAAGGTGGTCTTTAAATGACTCTTGGCGAAAAAATATTTAATTTAAGAAATAAAGAAGGTATTTCTCAGGAACAGCTTGCGGAAAAAATCAATGTATCCCGTCAGTCAGTTTCGAAATGGGAAATGGACCAGGCACTTCCACAAATCGACAAGGTTTTACAGCTTTGTGAGCTCTTCCACATTTCTACCGATGATTTACTTATAGACAAAAACTCAATTGAAGTTCAGACAAATGAAAAAAAAGACGGACTGAAATACTTCGGTACCGACGGTTTTCGCGGAGAAGCCAATGTCACTCTTACATCACTTCAGGCATATAAGGTGGGCAGATTTTTAGGCTGGTATTTTTCCTCTTCCCTGTCCGGCTGTAATAAATCGGGCTATCGTCCCCGTATACTTATAGGTAAAGATACCCGCCGCAGCAGTTATATGCTTGAATATTCTATTGTTGCAGGAATTACCGCTTCGGGAGCAGACGCCTATATGCTCCACGTAACTACAACGCCAAGCGTTTCCTTTGTCACACGTCAGGATGAATTTGACTGCGGAATAATGATAACTGCTTCCCACAATCCTTTTTACGATAACGGAATTAAGGTTATTAACCGTTTTGGTGAGAAGCTGGATGACAGCACTACTGCACTTATTGAAGCATATATTGACGGCAATTTAAAGTTACTCGGAGTCAGCGGTGATGATTTACCTCTCGCACAAAAGGAGAAGATTGGCTGTATCGTTGACTATGTTTCGGGAAGAAACAGATATTTAGGTTACCTCATTTCTCTGGCATCTAACTCTTATAAAAAGTTGAGAATCGGACTTGACTGTGCAAATGGTGCTTCTTGGATGATAGCAAACAGCGTATTTTCTGCTCTGGGCGCTCAGACCACAGTTATCGGTGCTCAGCCTGACGGACTTAATGTAAACGAAAAATGCGGTTCAACTCATATCGAAAACCTTTGCAATCTTGTTCGTGAACAGCATCTTGATTTAGGCTTTGCCTTTGACGGAGATGCCGACAGATGTATAGCTGTTGACGATAAGGGCAATATAGTTGACGGCGATAAAATGATGTATATTCTTGGCAGACGCCTTAAAAACCGAGGTATGTTAGACAGTGACACAGTTGTGGCTACTATTATGTCAAACAGCGGCCTGTTTTCTTCCCTTAAAGAAATCGGTATCAACTGTGAACAAACCACCGTTGGCGACCGTTTCGTTTACGAATGTATGCAGAAAAACGATTATTCACTTGGCGGAGAACAGTCCGGTCATATCATTTTAAAGAAATATGCTACTACAGGTGACGGACTTCTTACCGCTATAATGATTACAGAAGAAATCTGTGATACAAAGCAAAGTCTTTCCGAGCTTGCCTCTCCCGTTATGCTTTATCCGCAGAAGATTAAAAATCTTAGGGTAAAGGACAAAGCGGCGGTACTAAGTGACTGCGAGGTAGTTTCTGCAAAGAACCAGGTTGAAGAGCTTATAGACGGTAAAGGCAGAGCCTTACTTCGTCAAAGCGGTACCGAGCCGGTTATTCGCATAATGGTTGAAGCAGAAAGTGAAGAGCTGTGTGATAAATACATTGATATTATCGCCAAAGTCATTATTGAAAGAGGTCATTTGAATGAATAAATACGTTAAAACCAACCAGCTTTATAACTGTACTACCGAGTACCTTATTCCCCTGTTCAGTCAGTATGAATTTCCTTGGGAGATGCTACCTATTCTTAAAGAATACATTTCCTCTCTTATAGCTAAAGGTATTGAAGGCTTCACAAAATACAGCGACAACGTTCTCATAGGAGAAAATGTTAAAATTTACCCTAATGTAACTATAGAGGGACCCACAATAATCGGCGAAGGAACCGAAATTCGCCCCGGTGCTTTTATCAGAGGAAGTGTAATTACAGGCAAAAACTGTGTTATCGGAAATTCTTCTGAATTAAAAAACTGTATTTTACTTGAAAAAGTACAGGTTCCGCATTATAATTATGTAGGTGACTCTGTACTGGGTAATTTTTCCCACATGGGTGCAGGTTCAATTTGTTCCAATCTCAAATCCGATGGCAAACCCGTTGTTATTCACGGTGACACCGACTATATAACAGGGCTTAGAAAAATCGGCGGTATTCTTGCAGATGGTGCCGACATTGGCTGTGGCTGTGTTTTAAACCCCGGAACTGTTATAGGTAAAAACACTTCTGTTTACCCTCTTAACAGTCTTCGTGGTGTTTTCGCAGAAAACTGCATTGTTAAGAGTATGGACAATATAATTATAAGGAGAAATGACGGATGAATTTTATTACAGTAAAAACCTATGAAGAACTAAGCGAAAAAACAGCTAAGCTCATTGCTGCTCAGATTACCGGTAAGCCCGACAGTGTGTTAGGTCTTGCTACAGGCTCCTCGCCTGTAGGTACATACGATAAGCTGACCGAATATTTCAATAATGGTGAACTTGATTTTTCTACGGTAACAAGCGTAAATCTTGATGAATACGCAGGTCTTGACGGCTCTCACAATCAGAGCTACCGTTACTTTATGAACAAAAACCTTTTTGACAGGGTTAACATCAAAAAGGAAAATACATACGTTCCCTCAGGCTGTGCAGATGACCTTGTAGAAGAAGGTAAAGCCTATGATACTCTTATAAAAAAGCTTGGCGGAATTGATTTACAGCTTCTCGGAATCGGTCTTGACGGACATATTGGTTTTAACGAGCCAGATGAATTCTTCACAGCTGAAACTCATCCTGTAAGCCTTGATCCCTCTACAATAAAGGCAAATGCAAGATTTTTCGAAAGCGAAGCAGATGTACCTACCAAAGCAATAACAATGGGTATGATGTCAATAATGCAGGCAAGAAAAATTGTTCTTATTGCAAACGGTCAGGCTAAAAAGGAAATTTTAGAAAAAGCTTTTTACGGACCGATTACCCCACTTGTTCCCGCTTCTATTTTACAGCTTCACGCTGACGTAACTGTAATCTTCAGTGAAAATTAAACAAAAAAAAGACTTCTCTTCGGTTGACCCGAAGAGAAGTCTTTTTATGACATACTTTGTGCGTACCTAACCGCTTCCATAGCATCAGCCGCATATTTATCGGCATTGATTTTTTGTGCATATTCTTCATTAAGCACAGCGCCGCCCACCATCACCTTGCACCAAGGTGCTTTTTCTTTAATAAGATTTATTGTTTCTTCCATAGCAGGAACGGTTGTAGTCATCAAAGCGCTGAGTCCCACTAACATAGGTTTGTACTCAAGTGTTTTTTCAAGAATAACCGATGGGCGAACATCCTTTCCCAAATCAACAACATTAAAGCCGTAATTCGAAAGCAACAGCTTTACAATATTTTTGCCGATATCGTGAATGTCACCGTGAACGGTAGCTATGATAATGTTTCCTTTATTTTCCGTCTGAGAGTTACTGCTCATAGCCGATTTAATCACCTCAAAGGCGACCTTTGCCGACTCTGCACTCATAAGAAGCTGAGGAAGATATACCGTCTTTTTTTCAAACCCTGCACCAACAGCATTAAGGGCAGGAATTATATCCCTATTTACTATGTCAAGAGGCTTTTCGGTTTTTAGCAGCCCCTTTGTTATCTGAGCAGCTTTATCCTTTAAACCTTTTTCTATCGCCCACTCAAGCTCAGAGCCGTATTCTGTACTACCTTGAGAAATTGTCTGTTTTTCAAAACTAAGGGTAAATTCTTGAGCGTGGTTTATATAGTCGGTACAGTTTTCGTCCATCCCTTTAAGTGTTCTGTAGGTATAATAAGTTCGCATCATATCTACAGAATAAGGATTCATTATAGCTGCTGACAGTCCATTTTCCAGTGCAAGAGCAAAAAATGTACTATTTACTGCATCTCGGTTTGGCAGTCCAAAGGAAATATTTGAAACACCAAGAGAAGTATGACAGCCAAGCTTTTCCTTTATTAATTTTAAAGCACCAAGTGTAACGGTTGGCGAAGTATTATCAGCACTAACTGTCATTGCAAGTGTATCGAAAATAATATCCTTTTTATCTATACCGTATTTTTGAGCTTCAAAAAGTATCTTTTCTGCTATTTCTACCCTTTTATCTATAGAATCGGGGATTCCATTTTCATCAAGGGTAAGGGCAATAACAGCACCTCCGTATTTTTTAACAAGAGGAAAAATCGCATCCATACTTTCCTTTTTACCATTAACAGAGTTAATAAGTGCCTTGCCGTTATAAATACGAAGAGCCTTTTCCATTGCAATAGCATCAGCAGTATCTATCTGTAGGGGTAATGAAGTAACCGCCTGAAGCTCATATACCGCTTTCTCAAGCACTGCCTTTTCATCTATATCGGGAAGCCCCACATTGACATCAAGTATATGTGCACCCTTTTCTTGCTGTGAAACAGCCTCATTCAAAATATAATCAATATCATTCTCAATAAGAGCCTGTTTAAAGCGTTTTTTACCCGTGGGATTAATACGCTCACCAATAAGCACAGGCTGACTGCCAAACTCAACAGCGTGGGTATAAGAAGAAACAAGGGTTATACCCTTATCGGTTATTTCTTTAGGTTTAGCTTTAGCACATTTTTGGCTTAGAAGCTTAATATATTCAGGGGTAGTACCACAACAACCCCCCACTGCTCTGACCCCTTTATTAACAAGCATAGCATTACAGTGTGCAAAATCCTCACAGGATACATCATACACTGTTTTTCCGTTTTCTACTCTTGGAAGACCTGCATTGGCCTGTATAATTACAGGAACAGACGCTACCCTTAAAAGCTCCTCAATTACAGGGGTAAGCAAATCGGGACCCAGAGAGCAATTTGCACCTATCATATCAGCTCCCATTCCCTCGAGCAAAGCTACCATTGCGGCAGGAGTGGCTCCTGTCATAAGCTTTCCGTCCTGACCATAGGCATTTGAAACAACTACGGGAAGCTGACAGTTTTCCTTTACTGCAAGCAGTGCAGCCTTGGTTTCGTATGAGTCGTTCATAGTTTCGATTATAACAAGGTCAGCTCCATACTTTTCACCAAGATTTACGGTTTTGGCAAAAATATTTACCGCCTCTTCAAAACCGAGGTCACCAAGAGGCTTTAAAAGCTTTCCTGTCGGCCCTATATCAAGAGCAACAAATTTATTGTCCTTATCAGAAAAGCAATCCCTCGCTTTTTTTGCATTGTTAATCGCACTTTTAACAATCTCTTCAAGTTCTTCTTCGCTAAACTTTAAGATATTTGCTCCAAAGGTATTTGTAGTAACAACATTACTGCCTGCACTATAATAATCTCTGTGTATTTCAGTTATATCTTTACTATGGGTAATATTCCACAGCTCAGGCTTCTGACCAGCCTTAAGCCCTCTTTGTTGCAGAAGGGTACCCATTCCGCCGTCAACAATAACGGTATTATTTCTCAAAAAATCCAAAAATTTCACATTGCACCTCATATATATTGCATCGCTAATCTATTCTCAAAAAGGCTGTAACCGATTTTGAGGGTGACATAACAAGACTGTTATTAAGGGTAAGACCGATTTTTTTAGAGCAGTCAAGGATATTAAAAATATCCTTTTGTGTTTCAAGAGGCAAATCACCATACCCCGCCGAAAAACGAAATTTTTTACTCGCTCCCTTTTCTATACTATCACAAAACATATCGCACAGCTTCTCAATCTGCTGAACACCAATGGCATTCAGAGCAAAGGCTCTCGATGGAGAAATTTTAGAATATTTAGCAATAAGTCGGTCAAGTAAAACCCCTACTGTTGCCGCAAAGACCACGGTTTTTTTACAGCCATTTAAATACTGAGCAAGAGAAGATGACCTTACTTTGAACAAACCGAAATCACATATATCGTCTAAAATATCCACTTTAAGTTCACAGTAACAAGCTTTATAGGAAAGCTTACATTTCACCTCATTAATACAACTATCAAGCAGGGCATTAATTTCGCCGTCAGCTTCTTTACAGCCCATATAAGTAAGTATCTCTTTGCGATCAAAATTCAGCTCACTAAAGTTTTTTAAAAGCACTGTGCTCATTTCGAAATAATCTCCGATAAATCACTTTTAATTTTTGCCGCAACCTCCGGCTTATTCATAGAATAAACGTGAACGTTTGTTATTGAATTAGCAAAAAGGTCAATAATCTGGTCTGTTGCATAAACAATTCCCGCCTGCTTCATAGCAAGAGGATTATCACCGAACTTATCTACAAGACTTTTAAAACGCTGTGGAACATAAGAACCTGAAAGCTTTATTGCTCTTTCTACCTGATTAGCATTTGTAATAGGCATAATACCGGGAATTACAGGAACAGTTATCCCCGCTTCTCTTATTTTATAAAGGAAATTATAAAGAAGATTATTATCAAAAAACATCTGGGTAGTAAGGAAATCGACACCCGCATCAACCTTTTCCTTAAGACGCTTTATATCTTCCTTCTGGTTTAAGCTCTCGGTATGTATTTCGGGATAACAGGCAGCACCTATACAAAAATCATTACCGCTTTCTTTAAGCTCTCTTATAAGGTCAACTGCATATTTAAAATCCCAATCACTTCGGTCCTTATTTTGCATTTCTTCGGGTATATCGCCCCTTAGAGCCATTACATTCTGAAGACCTGCTTCCTTTATCTCTTCTATTTTATTTTTAACCGTTTCCTTAGTAGAGGAAACACAGGTGAGATGTGCTAATGTAGGAACATTATAGCGTTCTTTTATATCCTTTGCAATTTGAAGAGTGTATTTGCTTGTTCCTCCCCCTGCCCCATAGGTAACACTCATAAAAGATGGGTGCAGCTTGGCTATCTCATGGGTAGCGTTCTTCACACTTTCAAAGGCTGTTTGTGTTTTTGGCGGAAACACTTCAAAGGAAAGAGACGGCACTCCCCTGTTAATTATATCTATTATCTTCATACATAACCTTCTTTCTTTTACGATTATACCACCTAAACCATACTTATACAAGTAAAAAAGCATCTTAACAAAGTTAAGATGCTTTAGTATTTTTAAAGGCCTAAAAAGGCGGCAGGGTTTAGCTTTACGCCATCCTTTTCAATTTCAAAGTGTAGATGACTGCCTGTTGACCTTCCCGTATTACCCACAAGAGCAATTACCTGACCCTGTGATACGGTTTCACCAACCGAAGCAAGCAGCTTATCACAGTGAGCATAAAAGGTTTTATATCCATTAGAATGCTGAACCGTTATATAGTAACCATATCCCGCTTCATAGGAGGCGGTAATAACAGTGCCCGACTGAACCGCATAAATAGGTGTGCCGGTCTTACTTGCTATATCAAGCCCCTTGTGCCCTCTTCCGTCACCGTAGTATGATGTAATTGTCTGTCCTTCCACCCTTTTAAGAGGCCAGATGCAGTTAAGCTGTGATACATACGCACTGCTTACAGAGGTATCTCTTTTAGTACCTACAACAATTACTTCCTGAACAGGATTTTTTATAACATTTTCACTTACAAGAGTGGTGTTAACTATTTCGCCGTTAAGCATTTCAATATTTTTAACAGTTTCTGTAATACCGTTAACCCCTGTAACAACCTTCTGTATATCACCTAAAACTCGGCTGTCGCTCTTTCTTGTAACGCTCGTATAAGGAATTTCCTCCTGTGTACAAACGGTCTGAAGAGATTTAACATCAAGACAGCAAAGCTTTTCTTTTACAGTATCAATGCTAACAAAGTAATTATCAGGGAAATAACCCTCTATACATTCTACATTATTAATGAAAGAGGAAGTAACTCCCTCACCCTCAACATAGGTGGAAAGATAATTGTTTATATAATCTGTAAGACAACACTCTTCAGCAACATAGGCAAAAACCTCACCATCAATCTTAAGAGCAGCACCCTTACCTAATGAATCGGTTTTTTCAACAATTTGTTTAGCAAGTTCACTTAAATCAGAAAGATTTTTTTCGGTAGTTACGGTTATATGAAATCTTGGTGTATAAGTATAGCTTTCAAGTTCATTAGCAGCAAAAAGTGACTGAGCAAGCTTTACCGCCTTATCATAATCATCTTTATCCTTAACCTGTGCAATAATTACGCCGTTATATTCAAGCTCGTAAGCAACAGTGATTCCTGAGAATAAAACAGTACAAAGCGTAGCAATTATAACAGCTACAGATAATAAAGCTATTCTGGAATGACGAAACAAATAAGCAGTTTTTTTAATGTATTCAGCTATTTTATCTTTAGCAACGATACAAAAGCTTAAAAACTGTTCTTTGGTTATCTTCACTATTACCTCTCCTTTCGCTTAAACTAAAACGGTTACAAATTGTTACAATTACCATATATATTATAGCAAAAGGTTACAAAATTGCAACCTTTTTTTGTAATTTTCAAAAATTTGGCAAAAATGTTAAAATTCACCTTAGATTTTGCACCATCTTTTATAGCAAAATATAAAAGCGTGGATACACACCACGCTTTTATACCATTAAAACATTGACATCTGATTAGTATCGGGCAAATCACCGAATACGCCAAGCTCAGCAAGGGACTGAACAACAGCCTTAGAAACTCCCGATACAGCCTGAAAATCTTCAACCGACAAAAAGTCGCCCTGCTGTGCGGCATTATATACATCAAATGCCGCCTTATCGCCCATTCCCGAAACCGAGCCAAAGGGCAATCTCATACCCTCTTTTTCGGGCAAGAACTTTACAGCGTGAGATTTTTTAAGGTCTATGGGAAGAATTTTAATTCCTCTATGCAAAAGTTCATTAAATATATACATATTATCAAGGACATCAAGTTCTTTTTTACTTGCTTCCTTACCCTTAGCCTTGGTTTCACGAATATACCGTTTTACAGCCTCGTGTCCCTGCATAAGAATAGGGGCATCCACATCACCGGGTCTTGCGGTAAAATAAGCACAATAAAATTCAAGAGGCTTATACACTTTATACCAACAAAGACGAAGCGCCGAAATTACATAAGCGGCAGCATGGGCTTTTGGGAACATATATTTAATTTTCTTACAGGAGCCGATATACCACTCAGGAACGTTTACTGCTCGCATATCGTCTTCCATCTTTTCCCAGTCTTCTTTACTTACCTTACCCTTTGCAACAAGTCCTTTACGAACGGTTTCGGTAATTTTAAAGGCTCGTCCCTCGTCCATTCCCTGATTTATAAGATATACCATTATATTATCACGGGTTCCTATAACATTTGAAATGGTACAAATCCCCTCGTCGATAAGGTCCTTTGCATTACCAAGCCATACATCAGTTCCGTGAGAAAGACCCGAAATCTGTAAAAGGTCAGCAAAATTCTGAGGCTTACAGTCCATAAGCATTCCTCGTACAAACTGTGTTCCGAACTCAGGAATACAGTATGTACCCGTTTCGGATTCAATCTGCTGTGGAGTAACGTTTAAAGCAGATGTAGAGGTAAACAAGCTATATACTGCGGGGTCTGACATTGAAATGTCATTTACACTTATACCCGTATACTCTTCAAGATATTTATATGTGGTAGGTACAACATGCCCAAGTTCATCAAGCTTTAAAATATTATCGTGAATAGAATGGAAATCGAAGTGGGTTGTAAGAATATCTGACTTGGGGTCATCAGCAGGATGCTGAATGGGACAGAAATCGTATATTGTCATATCGGCAGGTACTACAATCATACCTGCAGGGTGCTGACCCGAGGTTGCTTTAATTTTAGAATTTTCCACCTCTTTTGCAAGTCTTTCCATTTCTGCCTGACTGAGTACAATGCCCTTGTTCTCACAGTATGCCTTTACATAACCGAAAGCAGTTTTCTCGGCAATTGTAGAAATAGTACCCGCTTTAAACACATTTTCCTTTCCGAAAAGGGTTTCGGTATACTTTTGCACCTCACTCTGAAATTCATCAGAGAAATTAAGGTCAATATCAGGCACCTTATCACCCTTAAATCCAAGGAATGTTTCGAAAGGAATGTCATGGCCGTCGCGGTTAAGAGGTGTATTACATTCGGGACAGTTTTTCTCAGGCAAGTCAAAGCCTGAGCCTACCACTGCACTGCTGAAGAACTCATTCCACTGACACTTAGGACAGTAATAATGTGGCGGCAGAGGATTAACCTCCGAAATACCCGCCATAGTAGCGGCAAAGGAGGAGCCTACAGAACCACGGGAGCCAACAAGATAACCGTGGTCCTCGCTGTATTTAACAAGCTTCTGTGCAGAAATATACATTATCGAGAAGCCATTATTAATAATACTGTTAAGTTCTTTATCAAGACGCTTTTTAACAATGTCATTAATTTCGCCCTTGTGACAGTACATACTGTTTACTCTGTCCCAACAAAGACTGCGAAGTAAATCGTCACTTCCCTCTATAACAGGCGGATAGTTTCCGGGAGGAACAGGCACAACATCACCGCTTACCATATCGGCAATCTTATTAGGATTATCAATTACAAATTCCTTTGCTCTATCCCCGAAATAAGCAAAATCCTCCATCATTTCGGTAGTTGTTTTAAGATAAAGAGGAGCCTGATTATCAAAATCTTCATAGCCCTGTGCTGCCATAAGAATTTTACGAAGTATTTCATCCTCCTTAGTAGCAAAATGAACATCCCCTGTAGCTACAACAGGAAGAGAAAGCTTATCAGCAATTTCAACTATTTTACGGTTAAAATCTCTTAGTACCTCTTCATTTTTTACGTGCTTATAAGGATTCGGAGTTACAACACCCTTTTTGCTAACCTTATCAGGCTTTATACTGTCACGAACCATAAAGGCGTTATTGCCTATTGGCTGAATTTCAAGATAGTCATAGAATTTTGCAATTTCGATTAATTCTTCATCACTTTTACCATTCAGAACTGCATCGAAAAGCTCACCTGCTTCACAAGCACTACCTATAATAAGACCCTCTCTGTGCTTTTCAATTTCACTTCTTCGGGTAACGGGACGCTTGTAAAAATCTTCAACATGCGCCTTTGACACAAGCTGATAAAGATTTTTAAGACCAACCAAGTCTTTAACAAGAATTATCTGATGATAGCTTTTAAGCTTGGTTATATCCGTTTCACCTTTGGTATCATCGGCAAAATAACTCTCAACACCGTATATAGCCTTGAATTCTCCGCCGTTTTTTCTGATACCGCTTACAGCCTCAGCAACAGCAGGATAGGACTGAACAACACCGTGGTCGGTAATAGCAATAGCCTTATGTCCCCATTTAAAAGCCCGTTTAATAAGGGTACCTGCAGGACAAACCGCATCCTTTTGTGACATATTGGTATGACAGTGAAGCTCGACTCTCTTTTCAGGGTAATCATCGGTTTCCTCAGTCATTTTTGCCGTTGCCATCACCTTTGGCTCTAATATGTATTTGCCTGAAAAATCGTCAAGACTGTAGTTACCGTTAAATATAATAATGGCTCCGTCCTTTACAGGCTTAATATCCGCCATTTCCTCATCAGTCATAAACATTTTACAGTAAATAGAATTCGTTTTATCACTAAGACAGAAAGTGACTATCTTTCGCGGTCCGCGTTTTGTATTAATATCCTTAACCTCATAGTTAAAAACAGTACCCCATCCCGCAAGCTGTATCTTGCCTCTGTCCGAGGGAATTATATCAATAAGTCTTACAAAATTTTTCTCTAATTTCTTACCATAAAACAATTCAACATCATAAAGAAAATCAGGCAATCCTTCTGCCGAAACTGGTATAGGCTCTGCTTTATGTTCAATCCGAACAGGTTCTTCAGTAGGCATAGGAATTTCCTCATCATAAGGCTCAACCTCCTGTGGAACCGGAATTTCTGTATTTTCGGTTTGTCCCGAAAATTTAACAGAAATATCTACTCCGAATGTATCCTTTACTATTCGGGTAAATTTGGTAGAGAAGCCTGTTTCCTCGATTATTTTCAGTCCTCCAAAAGCAAGCACTATTTCAAGCTGTGAATCATTAAGAATATATTCAGCACCGTTAAAATAGCCGTTAAGCATCGCATTTTCATATTTTAACTGCTGACATATATCCTCACAGGCAGCAATATCAAATGCCGAAGAAGTAAAATTAAGAGTCAATTTAAGTGAAGAGGTTTTAAGGGCGGTTTTTAATATTTCAACAAGCTCGTCCTTAACCTCTTTTTTAATATATTTATCGCTGAGAAGCTCAATATCAAGACTCCTCTTTTCCATATCCAAATCACATTTTATCATATCGCAGTTTGCAAAAGCCCTTGTTTTTCTGTTTAAAAAGGCTTCAAAAACTGCGGAAAATTTTACAGACATTTTCTCACCTTTATAATTTTTCTATTTCTTTTTGAAGTATATTAAGTAATTCATTTTCAGGAACATTTTTATGAATTATCTCACCTTTTTTGAATACGATACCGCAGCCTTGTCCGCCTGCAATACCAAGGTCAGCCTCCCTTGCCTCACCAGGTCCGTTTACAACACATCCCATTACGGCAACGGTTATGTTCTTATGAACATTCTTAAATCTTTCCTCTGCCTCTTTAGCAAGTCCTATAAGATCAACCTTTGTTCTGCCGCAGGTAGGACAGGATACAAATCGTATACCATCCTTTCTCAGCCCAATCGCTTTAAGCAAATCTTTTGCGGCATAAACCTCTTTTACAGGATTATCGGTAAGAGAAACTCTTATTGTACCCCCTATTCCGCCAAGAAGCAAACCGCCAATTCCTGCAGAGGAGCGAATAATTCCCATACGCTCGGTTCCCGCCTCGGTAACGCCTAAGTGAAGAGGATATCTGCACTGCTCAGCCGCAAGAGTGTACGCCCTATACATAGTAAGGGTATCAGATGATTTAAGTGAAAGAACAATCTGGTCAAAATCATATTTTTCAAGAAGAGAAATATGATACATTCCGCTTTGAACCATTGCCTCAGGTGTAGGAGAACCATATTTAGCAAGTATTTCCTTTTCAAG
The DNA here is from genome assembly GCA_904501755.1 of Clostridiaceae bacterium. Lineage (GTDB taxonomy): Bacteria > Bacillota > Clostridia > Oscillospirales > Acutalibacteraceae > SIG607. The sequence continues at coordinate 15,417 of CAJGBV010000026.1, forward strand.
TGAGCCTGAATTAACACCGATTCTTATTGGTACACCTGCATTTCTACAAGAATGAGCAACCGCTTTAACTCTGCTTTCTTCTCCGATATTACCGGGGTTTATACGAATTTTATCAACCCCTGCGGCAACGCTTTCAAGTGCCAGTCGATAGTCAAAATGAATATCGGCAACAATAGGAGTGTTCACCGCCTCTTTTAGTGCGGGAATAAGCCTTACTGCATTCATATCAGGAACAGCTACACGAATAATATCACAACCTGCTTTTTCAAGTTCCTTAGCCTGTTCAACATTTCCCTGTATATCGGTTGAAATAACATTAAGCATAGACTGCACAGAAACAGGATCGCCTGCACCTATCTGCATATCCTTAAGTTTTACAGCAACTGTTTTATCATTAGTAAACATCAGAAAATCAAACTCCACACATCTTTAAGGGTAATAATCAGCATAAGTCCCAGCAGTAAAACAAGACCTACAGTATGAATAATTCCCTCATATTTTTTTGCAACAGGGCGTCGCAGTATCATTTCGAGTAAAATAAACACAAGTCTACCACCATCAAGAGCAGGAACAGGAAGTAAATTAAAAATTCCTAAATTAACGGTTATAAGAGCCATAATAGGAAGAAGATTTAAAAGTCCCATTTTTGCCGCCTGACCTATGGTAGCAGTAACCCCAACAGGCCCTGATACAGCACTTATTCCAAATCTTCCTGTAATAAGGTCAATTAGAGAAAACCAAACTACTCTGCAGTAGGAAAAGGTTGTTTTGAAGGTAGCCTCAATTACATTAAGAAAGTTTTTCTTTTCACCCAAAAATTTAAAATCAAGAGCCACATAATTTATGCCGTCCTCAGTTTCGGTAGCAAAGTCAACTTCACTAAGCACTACCTTTTCGCCATTTCTTTTAACCACTATTTCAAGTCTGCCATCCTCAACGGCAGTAAAGGCATAGGCAATATCCTGTGTTGTATACATTCTTCTGCCTTCAATGTGGGTTATCTCGTCCCCTACCATAAGACCCGAATCACAGCTTACTGCATTTTCATCAAACTGAGCCACTACGGTTGTACCCACAAGATTACCTGAGCAAACAATAATACATACCACCAAAAGCCCCAGAAGTAGATTAAATGCCGCACCCGCCGCCGTTACAATAAAGCGTTTATATGCTTTTGCATTACAAAAGGCTCTTGAATCATTGCTTTCGCTGTCCTCACCCTCCATAGCACAATATCCGCCAAATGGCACAAGATTAAATCTATAAAGGGTTTCTTTTCCCTGTATCTTAAAAAGCTTTGGACCAAAGCCTACAGCGAATTCATTAACCTTAATTTTAAACATCTTAGCGGTTATAAAATGACCGAACTCGTGAATAACTATAAGTATTAAAAACATAAGCACAGCCACAAGATAAGGCCATACAGAATTCAGAAAAGAAACAAAAGCAGAAATAACAATCACCTCAAATTAAATAAGAGAAAGAACAAACTCACGGGCTGTTTTATCAGCCTCAAAAACATCCTCAAGAGTGAAATCCTTACATACACTCTGATTTTCGGTTGCCGCCTCAACAAGCTCGGCAATTTGCAAAAAGCTAATTTTATCCTTTAAGAACAGTTCAACAGCCATTTCGTTGGCTCCGTTTGCGGCAGTCGGCTTAAGACCGCCCTGATTAATAGCGTTTATACATATAGGAAGACACCTGAAGGTATCGGTATCAGGCTTATAAAACGTAAGTTTTGAAAGCTTTACAAGGTCAAGACGCTCACAAAGCGGCGCCCTCTCAGGATAGGTCAGAGCATACTGAATAGGAAGCTTCATATCAGGCACACCCATTTGAACGATTAGCCCTCCGTCAACAAACTGAACACCCGAATGAATAATACTTTCTCTCTGTATAACAACATCAATTTTTTCGGCATCAAGTCCGAAAAGATGCACAGCCTCAATAACCTCAAGACCTTTATTCATAAGGGTTGCAGAATCTATTGTGATTTTAGCTCCCATACTCCAGTTAGGATGCTTCAGTGCATCCTTTGCAGTAACATTAAAAAGTTCTTCCCTACTTTTAGAAAAGAAAGGGCCACCCGAGGCTGTCAGCAAAATTCGCTCAACAGCACCCTTACACTGTCCCTGAAGTGACTGAAAAATAGCCGAATGTTCGCTGTCAACAGGAAGCATTTTACCCCCTGTTTCTTTTAAAGCCTTATTTACAAGCTCTCCACCAGTAACAAGAGATTCCTTATTTGCAAGGGCAAGAGTTTTTCCCGCCTTTATAGCTGTCATAGTAGGTCTAAGTCCCGCTATACCTACAATAGCATTAAGAACGGTATCGCCATTATACTGTGCAGCCTCACACACACCTTTATCACCGCCGAGTACCTTTGTACTGCTATCCTTAAGGCGTATTTTTAGCTCATTAGCGGCTGCTTCATCCTGCATAACAGCAATATCAGGCTTAAATTCTCTTACCTGCGCTTCCATTAAATCTACATTTTTTCCGGCAGCCAAAGCAGTAACCTTTATGTTCTGTTTTCTTGCAACCTCTAAAGCCTGAACACCTATAGAGCCTGTAGAGCCGAGAATAATAAGCTTTTCAGTCATTAAAACAGACCTCCCTGAACACAGAGATTTAAAACAGGTGCTATTAAAAGTATGCTGTCAAAACGGTCAAGTATTCCGCCGTGACCGGGAATTAATTTTCCATAGTCCTTTAAATCAACACTTCTTTTAATAACAGATGCAAAAAGGTCGCCACACATACCTACTATACAAAGCAAAACTGTAGCAATAACGATTACGATAGTCTTATCTGTTTTATCAAAAGCAAAAATAAGTATGATAGAGCATACAATACTCCAGACAATTCCGCCCACAGCTCCCTCAACGGTTTTTTTAGGACTTATAGTCGGACAAAGCTTATGCTTACCAATAAGCACTCCTGTAAAATATGCACCTGTATCGCACACAGAAGAAAAATTAAGTAGAAGCAAAAGATAAAAAATACCATTTGCGCCAAGATACAGTCCCGCAATACTGCTGAATGAATAAGACAGTACAACGGGAAAACCGAGCAGCGAAGCAATTGCCTTTATATCAAGTTTTTTACTGTTTGCAAGAGCGAATATAACAACTGCCACCGCATAAAGTACAGTGAAAAACTGACTACCAAGTCCAAAATACAGCTTCTGAGTATAACCAAGCAGAGCAAGTACATTAACAAAGCCGAAAATACTTCCTGCTACAGAAGCCGCTTTTACACCTACAGCACCTGTGTTATTTAGAATCTCGTAACAGCCTATAGCAGTTATAGTAGCAATAAAAATGGCAAGAACAATAGGACAAAAACTTCCTACGAACAAAGCACCGCCAACCACAGCGATTAATACTGCACCTGAAATAATACGAGTAAGCATAATTTATACCCCTCCGAACCGACGGTTACGTCGATTAAATTCATCAATGGCT
>CAJGBV010000027.1 GCA_904501755.1 Clostridiaceae bacterium
CCCATGTTACCGAAAGCCATCATCTGTACGTTAACAGCGGTACCCCAAGAATAAGGAATATCGTTGTCACGACGGTAAACGTTTGCACGGGGGTTGTCCCAGCTTCTGAATACAGCTTCAACAGCGCCCATTAACTGCTCCTTAGGATCAGTTGGGAAGTCTTTACCAATCTTAGCCTTGTACTCAGCTTTGAACTGACTTGCGAGTTCCTTAAGGTCCTCAGCAGTAAGCTCAACGTCCTGAGTTACGCCCTTTTCTTCCTTCATTTTGTCGATAAGCTCTTCAAAGTACTTCTTACCAACTTCCATAACTACGTCAGAATACATCTGAATGAATCTTCTGTAGCAGTCATAAGCCCAACGAGCATTACCACTCTTTGCAGCCATTGTTTCAACAACGTCTTCATTAAGACCGAGGTTAAGAATGGTGTCCATCATACCGGGCATAGATGCACGAGCGCCGGAACGAACGGAAACGAGAAGAGGATTCTCTTTATCACCGAACTTCTTGCCGGTGATACCTTCCATCTTGTCGATGTACTCCATAATCTGTGCCTGAATTTCATCATTAATTTTTCTGCCATCCTCATAATACTGAGTGCAGGCTTCGGTAGAAACAGTGAAACCCTGTGGAACAGGAAGACCGATTTTGGTCATTTCTGCAAGGTTAGCACCCTTACCGCCGAGGAGCTCACGCATACTTGCGTCGCCTTCGCTGAACAGGTAAACAAACTTGTGACTCATTACGAATCAACCTCCTATATTTTATGGATTTCTCCAATTTTTAACTTACTCTTTTAGAGTATCCAACTTATTATAACAAACTCTCACCAAAAAATAAAGACTTTTTTTGTGTTTTCCTCATTTTTTCCCTTTTTTATTAAATAATTTGCGAAAAATACGATTAATTTTTTCAATTTGCATAAAAAAACAGGTTGCTTTTCAGCAACCTGTCAGACTAACCTTTTTTTACAGCATTAATAATTCTATAAATAACCGGTGCAAGAATTATGTTTGCCCCAAGCTCAACAAGGAAGTTGCCTCCCACCAGGCCCAAGAACATATACTCTGCCGCATTTACAAAACCCTGAGCTGCCCCCCACTGCGCAATTGTTTCAAAAAAGAACAATCTGCAACCAAGAAGGAATACACCTGTATTCACAATGGGACAAACAACCGCAGCAAGAGCAACCGCAAGATAACTGTTACGCTTTTCAAAAAGCTTGTAAACAACACCTGCCGAAATACCGCACAAAATACCCTTAGCCAGAACGGTTATAATCGTTCCCGCAACATCAATAGCAAAAAATGCCATTGCGTCACCACTTAAAATAACGGCAACCGAGAAAACCAGACCTAACCATCCGCCGATTTTCCAGTCACTCATTGCCGCACCTATTACAATAGGAATCAGCACAAGTGAAATAGAAAAGGGACCGAAGCGTACAAACGAGCCCATTAACTGCAGTACGACTACAAGAGCTGTAAGAATTGCGCCTACCGCCAGTGCCTGTGTTTTCACTCTTTTTTCTTTAACCATAAAAATACCTCCGATACTGTCCCGATTGGGTACAGTTCATAATATTTTAATCCGCAAAAGCGGGATTAAACAAAGTTAAATATTCTTTTTATATATAGTCATAAGACCGTCAAGAAGCAGATTTTCATCATAAATTATATCATATTTACAGTGACGGATAATTTCCTTTGAAAGTCCGCCTGTAGCTACAATAGATTTCATTTTGCCCTGTTCTTTTTCCATACGCTCAATAAGACCGTCTATCATTGAAGCGGCACCGAAAACAAGACCCGATTTCATACAATCAACGGTATTTGTACCGATAACACTGCTTGGAGCTTCAATAGCAACGGCAGGAAGCTGAGCCGTATTTTCAAAAAGAGCTTTAAGGGTAAGTCTTACACCAGCGGCAATAGCACCGCCCAGCATTTCACCGTTTTTACCAAGAACGCTAACGGTAGTAGCAGTACCCATATCAATAACAATACATGGAGTTTCGTATTTAGCAATAGCACCCACCGCACCAGCAGCAAGGTCAGCGCCAAGCTGAGCAGGGTTATCAATTTTTATATTAAGACCTGTTTTAAGGCCAGGCCCCAGCACCATAGGTTTTATACCGCACAAAGCAGTTATTCCCCTTGCTATAGCCTCGCTTACAGCAGGCACAACAGAAGAAATAATACAGCCCTCTATTGCCTTATAGTCCTCACCGTGAAGAGAAAGAACATCTTTAATATCAATAGCGTATTGGTCACTGGTTCTTCCATGTTCGGTAGCAAGACGGGCAGTAAGTATAAAGCTTTCATTTCTATACACGCCCAGAGTAACATTCGTATTTCCAATATCAATAGCAAGTATCATTTACAGTTCCCTTTCGTGTAACACAACACCGTTACTTTTAAGAATTTTAGACAGTCTGTTATAGTCAGTTTTTGTGAAATCGTCACTTATTGCCGCGGCAACACCTGCCGCCTGACCACTTACCGCACATACAGGTATAACCCTGGTTATATCCCACATAGCATCAGTGACCGAAATATTTCTTCCTGCACAAATAAGATTTTTAATTTTTTCACCGTGAAGCGAAGAAAAACGAAGCTCATAAACGGGGCCTTTCTTTCGCCAATCGGAGAAAAGTCCCACACTGTCGCTATACTCCCTGTGCATATCAGTGTCATCCATAACCGCAACACCGTCAATACGGCGAGTCATTCGGATTTGCGGAATTGTGGGTAACGTAAGCATAGAATGTTCATCGCTGACTTCTCCGTGCTGTAAAAATCTTTGCAGAGAAGCATCGTGACTAAGAATTACCTGCTGGGTAAGCTCCTTTGCATCAAGTCCTGTAAAACGGCGGTTTATAAGAAGCTCAGGTTTTTTAAGCTCGGTATCCGAGTCAGGCACATCACTGGCGCCCACCATTCTCAGATTACTTTTTCCATCATAAAGTTCATAGTACCAACCGGCAAGAACATTCCCCTGTCCAAATATTGCCTCTTTCTCACCGCTTAAATGAACAATATCCGCGTCCCCCGTAGCATCAACAACCGATTTTACTTCTACTGCCTGTCTTCCCGACTTGTTTTCTAATACAAGGTGTGAGATTTTATCCTTTTGGCAAACGGTATTACAAACAACCGTGCCGTAAAGAATTTCTACATTTTCTTTAATAAGCAGTTTTTCGGCAAGAATGGCAAACACCTGCGGATTATACTGTACCTCATACCGATTTTGTTTGCGTTCTTCAGCAGTTGCATCATTTTTCCAACATTCAGGCAGGTGTCGTCCCTCACTTCCCTTTTCAATAGAAAGCTTTAGTAACTCCTGTGCAATACCAAAAGAAACCTGATGTCCTTGTCCGTCACAAAGGGGCAGATATATGGCTATAAGTCCTGCAGTAGCAAGACCGCCCAGCATAAATTCTCTTTCAATAAGCAGTGTTTTAGCACCCTGTCTGGCAGAAGCAAGTGCCGCAGAAATACCGGCAATACCACCGCCGCAAACCACCACATCATATTTCCCAAAAACATTTAGTTGCTTTGCTGATTCTACAATGTTTTCCATTCAATCACCTATCCAAAGGATTCATTTATAGTATATCACATCAAAAAATACTATTCAACCCAAAATAACAGGAAAAAACAACAGAAAAAATCAAGAAATAGGTAGACTTATTTGTTAGCACTTGATATAATTGTCATAGTAAGCTTTATTACAGAAAGGTGATAGCTATGGCAAAATTAAGACTTATGAGCAACAACATCTGGTGTTGCGGTGACAATGACAAAAGATGGGCAGAAAAAGGCGAAGACTGTTCTGCTGAGCACAGAGCAAAAGGCTTTGTAAAGGTTTATGCGCAAACTCTTCCTGATGTTATAGGTCTTCAGGAATGTACCTGGCGTCTCGCTGATAATCTTATGCAGTTATTTAAAGACGGTAAAGAGCCTTATGCACTACTCTGGGGCAGAGATACTCCCATAATTTACCGCACCGATAAATTAGAGATTGTTGAAGGCGATTATCTTATTTATCCTCTTGAAGTACCCGGCTTCGAGGGTGAATTCAACAACGCTAAAACAAAGTCCTACTGTATAGGCGTATTCAGAACAAAAGAGGACGGAAAGCTGTTTATTTTCGCTTCCACTCACCTTTGGTGGAAAAGCTCTAACAAAGACGAAGTACGACATCCCGAAGATTATCAGCCATATTCCGACGAAGCAAGAGAATATCAGATTAATATGCTTATGGACAGGGTTGAAGAGCTTATTGAAAAATACAACTGCCCTGCAATTATTGTAGGAGATTTTAACGCCAAATACGATTCCCTTGCCGTTCAGTCAGCATTTAAACGCGGATACGTTCACGCTCACGACATAGCTACTGATTACAGAGATGAGAAAAATGGTCATCATTTCTGTTATAACGAAGGATATGACCACTATGAAAATCCCAAGCCATTTAAAGAATCCATTGACCAGTTCATTATAAAGGGTGTTAAAGACGGCTTTGTAAAGCGTTTCGACCGTTTCTATGAGGACTATTATATGAGCCTTTCAGACCACTTCCCTATGTGGAGCGATGTGGAACTTTAAAAACAAAAAGGATGTCAGTTGACATCCTTTTTATTTTTAAAATCATATCTGAACATAGCAAGTACAATTGACACTATCGAAAGCAAATCCCCAATTGATGAACCATAGGCTTTGCTGTGGAAATTATATACAAACCAAAAGGGTGAGCCAATAAGCGAAACACGGCGTATTTGCTTTTCATCATTCAGCCAAAAAGCTCCCGTTTGAAAAACAACGGCAATAATGGGAAGTATGCTGTATAAATTTTTATACAGTGGAATTCCCGCTCCAATTATAAGCAGGTTGGAGAAAACAAACCAAAGCATTGAATGTTTTTTTATAAAAGGTTTGTCCTCTTGCTGAGCAATCAATGAAACTATCACTCCCACAACATCAAGCACAGCACCTTCAAAAGCAAACAGCAGTATATACTGCATGATATAAAGGACTCTGGCGCTGATATTACAGATAACAATGGCGTTACGTTTTTTCATCTGATAGCTTAAAAGAAAAACACACACCGCTATTATACCTATAACATTTGCAAGAATTTCCATTTCTTTCACCTCGTAAAAATTAACGGGCACATTATAACATAAAAGAACTGCGAAAGCAACAAGCTTTTGCAGATTTTTTATATATCGTTATTTAGATTCTTCAATAAATGTAGTATTATAATACAAGCTAAGTTTTAGCATTGTTAAAACTTATTGACTCGGTTGGTTTCGTTTGATAATATAAAACAGGTGATAAATTATGATTATTTCAATACATAAGGCTTCTCTTATACTAAAAGAATTATCCAAACACTATCCCGAAAGTGTTTCACTTGATGAGATATCAAAGCAAACAGGAATAAGCAAAAGCACCTGTGTTCAGATGCTCAACACCTTAATACACGAAACCTTGGCAGAGCGCACAAAATATGCGCGATACGCCCTTGGAGCAGGTTGTTTTTATCTCACTCGAAGCGGTAAATTCGACAAAAAGAATATTGAAATTTGCCGACCTGTGCTTAATTGGCTTCAAGGCAAAACAGGAGAAACTGCAATCATTTCACAAATAAGAAGCGGAGAAAAGTATAATGTTGACTTTTGTATTGGAAACTATAAGTTACAAAACAACAATGATGATATAAGTCTTGACTCGGTTTATTCAACTGCCGCAGGAAGAGTAATAACCGCCCACTGCTCTTTTGATGAGCTTTGTGATATAATTGAGCGTCACAGTCTTCCCACAAAGGAACAATGGAAGGATTTTTCCAACATATCTGAATTTGAAGAGGAGCTTGAACATATCCGTTCAAAGCCATATATATCGGTGGAACGGGAACATACCATCGGCTTTGCCGCTCCACTTTTCAGCAATGACCGAATTTTCGGTGCTATTGGACTTGCCGTGAAATCTGATAACAGAAAGTCTGACGAGGAATATACAAAATATCTTCTGAAAGCCGCAAAGGAAATAAACCGACGGTTAAACTTTTAAAGTTTTGGATATATAAACAACACGGTAATGCTTGTGCATTACCGTGTTGTTATTTTTCACTCATTATTTTTATCCCTTGAGTTTCTTTGTTTTTAAGCTCATAAAATATTTTCACAGCATTAATAAACTTCATTACAAGTCTTGAGTCGCTAAGTACACATCTGTAAATCAAATCTCCACTTTGTATTTCAAAATGCTTACCTGGGCTGAAAGGCAGTGTGGGTATACCGTTTATTGAAACAAAAATTTCCTGTTCTTTACCATTAATTTCACCCTTAATGGTAAAACCCTCTCTGTCAAGAATAACATTGCCGTTTCCGACTATTTGGAATTTATGTTTTTTACCGTCAATCATTTTTATAATGGTGTGGGATGTAATAAAGAAACTGCTGTCCTTTTCTATTTTCTCTTTTAAACTACTGTAAATAAGTCTGCTCCAATCGGAAACATATCTTATTTCCTCACCCATTTCACTTTTTTTATGCAAGAAAGAATACTCATCACTATACTGCTCATATCCGCATTTACTACAGTAAATGGTATTGGAGTCTTTAACATTCATACAGTATTCACTCTTACAGTGAGGACACATATAAAGAACATTTTCAATGCCCTCTATATTTCCTTTTTTAGCAAAAACGGTTTTTTTATCTTCCTGTTCTCTATAGGCGTCGAAAAGCAGTGCATCATCGGTTTTTGCCTTAACCTCTTCTATATCAGCATTTTTAAGTTCCTCACTTGTAAAAAGTCGGTATATATCAAGATAGGTTTTTCCACGACGAATTCCCTTACTCCACTTTGGCATTGCAAAATATGTACCGTAGCTTCGTGCTACATAAACATCTGCCCCCAGCCATTTAAGGAATTTATATGTAGCCTGTGGAATAGGTGTAGAAATTCCGTCCTCACACATAAGTCCCGCAGGATAAATAACAAGGGACTGTCCCTCATCAATTACAGCCTTCATATTACGCATATCAGAAACAGTGGTCTGAAACTGCTGTTTCGGGATAACGCCCAGCTTATCAAAGAAGGATTTCAGCGGCATACTACTGTAAAAGGAATTGCTTATAACAAAGGACATAGGTTCTTTTCTGACCCCCATAAGATTTGCAAAATCATATTGAGCCTGATGATTGGCAATAACCACAAAAGGACCTTTTTTGTTCTTTATTTCGTTTCTTATTATAGTTCTTTTAAAGAAAAGCCGTGCAACCACTTCACAAACAAGCTGTGCTATGCGGTAGCAGACTATATTCGGTTTTTTGTATCTCATAATCTCAATCCCCTATGAGAATACTATATCACATATAGGTTTAAAATTCAAGAAAAGGATGTGACAGAGCCACATCCTTTTCCATTAATCACAACATTCGTCCTTTTTCTTTTTAGGAGCTTCATCGCTTGCGGGAGGTGTTACATCACCGAGTCCCGAAGTTTCGGAAAACATAACATTTGCCTTTGTCATTTCAACAGCATCGGTAGGTACTATAATCTTAGAAGCCTTACCGTTTGACATAGAAACAAGAGCCTCATATTTTTTAAGCTCAAGCACAGCCTCGTCAACCCCTGCAGCCTTAAGCGCAGCAAGACCGTCAGCCTCAGCCTGTTTAGCAAGTAAAATCGCCTTTGCTTCACCCTCGGCTCTGGCAATACGGGCATCTCTTTCACCCTCAGCCGCTAAAATCATAGCCTGTTTATCACCTTCGGCACGGGTAATAACAGCAGCCTTGTGACCCTCAGCCTCAAGCAGTGTTTCACGTCTGTCACGCTCTGCCTTCATCTGTTTTTCCATAGCATTTTGAATTTCGGAAGGCGGAATAATATTCTTAAGCTCAACTCTATTTACCTTAATACCCCACTGGTCAGTTGCACAGTCAAGTATTTCGGTCATTTTTCCGTTAATGGTATCACGTGAGGTAAGAGTGTCATCCAGCTCCAATTCACCAACAATATTACGCAGAGTAGTAGCGGTAAGATTAGAAAGTGCGCTTATAGGATTAACCGCACCATAGGTAAAGAGCTTTGCATCAAACACCTTGAAATAAACAACAGTGTCAATCTGCATTGTTACATTATCTTTAGTAATTACAGGCTGAGGAGGAGAATCAAGCACCTGTTCCTTAAGTGTAACACGCTTTGCAATACGGTCAATTACAGGAATAAGGATATGAAGTCCTGCACCCCATGTATACTTATATTTTCCAAGTCGTTCAATAACAAACTCGGTAGCCTGAGGAACTATTCTCAGACAAAGGAACACGATTACCACAACAATAGCTAAAAATACAAATCCCATAATATCACCCTTTTTATTTTTTATAATTATAACATATAGAACATATTTATGTCAATTATCAAACAAGTATTTGAAGGTTCTCTCAGGGTTATCAAGAAAGTTTTTAGTAACCCTGAAATGTTCGGTTTTTTCAAGCGGAGTACTTTTTATGCTGTCGCCCTTTATTTCCAAAATATCCGCATCGGGAAAAGCCATCAGTATGGGAGAATGTGTGGAAATAATAAACTGACTGTTTTTATCCACCAGTGTTTTTATATTGCTCATAAGCCGAAGCAGTCGCATAGGCGAAAGAGCCGCCTCAGGCTCGTCGAGTATATAAATACCATCCCCTGAAAATCTGTTTTCCACAAGTGCCATAAAGCTTTCTCCGTGAGATTGCTTATGAAGAGAAACCCCACCATAGCCATCTACTATAAAAGGCGCTCCGCAGGGTTGTCTATCAAGTTGGTCGATATTGGATGCTACATTATAAAAGCTTTCTGCTCGTAAAAAATATCCGTCTTTTGAAATTACAGGACCTTTTGCTACGGTAAGATATTCCGATAATACCGAATGGGAATCCTCTGTAGAAAAGCAAAAATTTCTGCTTCCTCCCTCTGCATTAAATCCCATAGCAACGGCAAGAGCTTCTATAAGTGTAGATTTACCTATTCCGTTTTCTCCTACAAAAAAAGTTACAGGTTTTTCAAAGGTCACAGGTTTTTTCGCTAAGCTTTTAACCACGGGTAAACGGCTTATATAGTTTTCCTGTGGAATATCACCATCAACAAAAATTTGTCTTACAAAAAGCTTATTCATTTATTCTCTCCGCTTACAGCATAAGTTTGTAAATTTTTTCTGCAACATCCTCGGTTATATCGATGTATCCGCTAACCGTTCCTGTTCTGCCGTTACCATAACAAAGAGTATGAGCAAGATATGGTATATCCGACTCCTTGGCATCAAGTTCTTTGAAATTTTTAGGCATACCGATATAACATAAAAATTCCTGCAATTTCTCAATACCCTCTAAAGCAGTATTTTCGGGATGTTCAAAATCCATATTACAGCCCCATACCCTTACAGCAACTTGAGCGAATAACATTACATTCTTTTCCATAACATATTTAAACATTGCAGGCATAACTACTGCAAGTCCGGCTCCATGAGCACAGTCATATAGCCCTGACAGTTCATGTTCAAGTGCGTGGCTATTCCAATCCTGCGTCCTACCTACACCGCATACATTATTATGTGCAAGTGTTCCTGCCCACATAATATTTGCTCTTGCCTCATAATCAAAGGGGTCGTTAATAACCTTTTTACCCTGATTGATAACAGTTAACATAAGAGCCTCTATAATACGGTCAGTAACCTCAACATTTTTAGAATTAGTCAAGTATCTTTCATAAAGATGTGCCAAAATATCCGTAATACCGCAAGCCGTTTGATAGGCGGGAAGAGTACAGGTAAGCTCAGGGTTTAAAACGCTGAATTTAGGCCTTAAAATTTCAGTTCTGCAGCCACGTTTGAGCATACCGTTTTCGTGCGTTATAACTGTATTACCGCTTCCCTCGCTACCTGCTGCTGCAATAGTCAGTACAGTACCTACAGGCAAAGCTTTTTCAATAGGCACTCCACAATGATGGTCCCAAAAATCACCGTCATAAAGTACACCGCCTGCTATTGCTTTAGAAGAATCAATAGCACTTCCTCCGCCAACAGCAAGTATAAAATCAACATTTTCCTTACGGCAAAGTTCAATACCTTTATATACAAGACTGCTCCTTGGGTTAGGCTGAACACCACCCAAAAGAACGTATGGTATACCCTCCTTTTCAAGAGATGCCTTTACCCTATCAATTAATCCGCTTTTTTCTGCACTTTTCGAGCCATAATGAACAAGTACCTTGCTTCCGCCAAATTTTTTAACCAGCTCTCCAACAGAGTTTTCCATACCCTTTCCAAAAGAAAAATAGGTGGGTGAGCAAAACATAAAATTATCCATAATTTAGTCCTTTCGAAAAAATCATTTTTTTAATTATACCACATCATTATTCTAAGTTAAAGTATTAAAAGCACAAAAAAATAACCCTCGACCTCAAAAACACGGTCAAGGGTTATTTTTGTTTTTTATTTAGTTCCGAAAAGTCTATCTCCTGCATCGCCTAATCCGGGAAGAATATAGCCGTTTTCATTAAGACATCTGTCTAAAGTTGACACGAATATATGAACATCAGGATGTGCTTCTGCCACCTTACTAACACCCTCAGGTGCGCCGATAACAGCCATAAACTTAATGTCTTTACATCCACGCTGTTTAAGCGAATCAATTGCATCGCAAGCACTGCCTCCGGTAGCAAGCATTGGATCAACAAGAAGAACAAGCTTATCTTCAATACCATCAGGAAGCTTACAGTAATATTCGCACGGCTGAAGAGTTTCTTCATTACGATACATACCTATGTGTCCTACCCTTGCAGACGGGAAGAGCACATGAACACCGTTTACCATACCAAGACCTGCTCTGAGGATTGGAACTATTACTATGGCATTATCCTTAACCACCTGTTGTGTACAGGTTTCGAGAGGAGTTTTTACCTGCTTTTCTGTGGTAGGAACACCCTCTTTAAGACACTCAAAGGTCATAAGTGTGGTTATTTCCTCAATAAGTTCACGAAATTCCTTCATACTGGTTTTTTCATCTCTTAGTATGGCGATTTTGTGATTAACAAGAGGATGGTCGAAAATTGTAACGTTATCGTACTGCTTCATTAAATTATTCGCCTCTCTTTTTAGCGTGGAGAATAAGGTTGATAACGATACCGAGGATAAGAGCACAAGCAATGTTTGTTATGGTAACCTGACCAATCTTCATTGCCATACCGCCGATACCGGGAATAAGAATAGCAGCTACTGTAAAGAGATTTGCGTGGTCTTCAAGGTCAACCTTCTGAATCATCTTAAGACCTGAAACAGCTATAAAGCCGTAAAGTGTAACACAAACTCCACCCATTACGCATCCGGGAATAGAATCAAGGAATGCAACAAAGGGAGAAACGAAAGAAATTAAAATTGCCATAATAGCGGTTGTAGTAATAGTAGCAATAGAAGCGTTTCTGGTAATAGCTACACAACCAACCGACTCTCCGTAAGTAGTGTTGGGGCAACCACCAAAGATTGCACCTACTATAGAGCCTACGCCATCACCAAGAAGTGTGCGGTGAAGACCGGGGTCGGTAAGCAGGTCTTTATCAATAATGCTGGAAAGATTTTTGTGGTCGGCAATATGCTCAGCAAATACAACAAATGCTACAGGAACGTAAGCAACAGCTATAGTAGCAAGATAGGAAACATTAAAATCGCCGATTCCCTTGAATGCATTCATAAAGGTAAACTCAGGAACAGCAACAAATGTACTAAGAGCAACCTTGCCGTCAACAAGCAAGTTTTTGAATACATTAAAATCAATAGCAATAAGATTAGTATTGCCTGTTTTAATACCGATAAAAGTGAAAATAAGAGCAACTACATAACCTGCAAGAATACCAATAATAAAAGGTATAAGCTTGGTCATTTTCTTACCATAAGTAGAGCAAAGGGTTACAACAATAAGTGTAACCATAGCACAAATAAATGATACCCAGCTAAAACCGCTCATTATATAAGAGCCGTTACCATCAACAGGGCCATAGGAAAATACATCCTTAACAGCGGCACCTGCAAGAGAAAGACCTATAAGAGCAACAGTTGGTCCGATAACTGCAGCAGGCATAAGCTTGTTAATCCATTCTACACCTGCTATTTTAACAACAGCAGCAATAACAACGTAAACAAGGCCTGCGAAAACTGCACCTATAATAAGTCCTAAATAGCCTAAGTAAACATTAGCTGTGGCACCTGCGAAAGCTGCTACCATAGAGCCGATGAATGCAAAGGAAGAACCTAAAAATACAGGGCTTCTGAACTTTGTGAAAAGCTGATATACAAGTGTACCTACACCTGCACCAAAAAGAGCTGCAGAAGTGCTCATAGCATCTTCAGCTGCGATTCCTGCACTGCTGCTAACTAATACAGGAACAACGATAGTTGCTGCCATAATGGCAAGAAGCTGCTGGAATGCGAATACCAGCATAGCGCCGAACTTCGGCTTGTCATGAATGTCATAAACAAGTTTGTTTTCCATAATGACCCTCCAATAAAAAATATTAAGGCGAATTTCACCCTACAAACTTTATAATACCACATTATTATCCATTTTTCAAACAAAAAACGACATTCCTTTAACAAATATTATACCTATTAATTATGCAATTTAGCCAAAGAAAAAAATTATAAAAACATTGTAAATTTTCTTACAAATGATATAATAGAAATATAAAAGGAGGTATACACAATGAAATGTAACAATTGTGGATTTGAGATTGACGATACTTTTACATATTGTCCCGATTGCGGAAGCCCTGCTTTTTTACAGCCTTCCATGATTAACCCTGTGATTCTTAAATTCAAGGAATTGCTTAAAAGTAAAAAGATGCTGGTTTTATGTTTACTTATTACTGTCTCAGCTACTTTCAGTTTGATAAGCGGTTCTCTGTCGGTTCTTGCCATTCTTGCCTCTGTTTTTTTGTGGATTTGTTATTCTAAAGCTATAAAAGACGAAGTGAGCGTAACCCAGCTTAGAAATATAAGCGGAACGGTTTATGCAGGCTATGTCATTAACTATGTTGCTTATATAACCTTACTTGTCTGTGGTATTATTTTTATAATCACCTTTGCGTTTCTTTCCTCAGACCAAAGCTTTATTGATTCCTTAATACAGGAATTCAGAGATATTGTTTCTCAGAATATACTGATTTTAATTGAGAAATATCTTGCGGCATACGGTTTTATACTTTCTCTGTTGTTGACGTTAGCTTCCATTGTATCCATTATAATCAACGCAGTTGGTATGAGAAGTATTCACCGCTTTATAAAGACTGCCTATACCGGAATACAGACAGGTCAAACCGAAAACCATTACGCTCACAGAGCTAAAAACTGGCTTATAGTATTCGGTGTGTTCTATGGTATATCGGCTCTTGCTTCTTTAACGAGTACAAATCTCCTCCCCGTTATTTCAACGGGCTGTATAGCCGCCGCAATGTTCGTAGCAAGTTCAATAATTAATAAAGAATTCTTATAAAAATAATACCTAAAATTGTTTAACGCGGACCGTATTAAATACAGTCCGCGTTTTTAATGCAATTTTTATTTGGTTATACAGCCTCTTGGACAAACAAGCTGACACTCTCCACAGCCTGTACATTTTTCGGGGTCGATTTTAGCAAGGAAGTTTTCCACCTTAATTGCATCGTATTTACATACCTTAACGCATTTAGTACATCCGATACAACCAACCTGGCAGACCTTCATTGTCTTGCCGCCCTTGTCGGTATTAAGACAACGCACCTTAAGATTATTTTCCTTTGGCACCATTTTTATAACCTTTTTAGGACATACATTAACACATTTTCCGCAAGCTTTACAAGTACCGATGTCAACTCTGGCTACACCGTCAACAATCTCTATTCCGCCGTATTCACAAACCTTTGCACAGTCACCAAAACCGATACAACCAAAGGCACAGTCCATAGGGCCGTCATAAAGAGCAGCAGCGGCGGCACAGCTTACCATTCCGCTATAAGCATATTTTGTTGAAGCTTTATAACAGTCACCGCCACAGGCAACAAAAGCAACCTGTTCGGTAGCAGAAATTTCAACACCAAGCACTTCGGATAAAGCCGAAGCGGTATCCTTTCCGCCCGGTATACACAGATTAGGCTCTGCAATACCATCCTTAACGGCGGCGGCATAATCGTCACAGCCTGTATATCCGCAGGCTCCGCAGTTAGCCCCCGGCAAAGCCTCTCTTATAGCCTCTAACCTTTCATCAGGAGGGTCAGAAAGGTATTTACCTGCAAGAGAAAGACCAAGACCTAAAACAAGACCTATTACAGCAACAATTATAACAGGGATAAGAATTTCTAACATAACTTTACCCCCTTACATTCCTGCAAAGCCCATAAAGGACAGTGAAACAAGTGCTGCCGCAATAAGTGTTATGGGCAGTCCCTGCAGACTTTTTGGTATATTAGAAGATTCAAGTCTGACTCTGACACCTGAAAAGATAAACATTGCAAGAGTAAAGCCAAGACCTGCACCAAGAGCGTTGAACAATGACTCAATATAGCCGTAATTTTCGGTAAAGTTAAGAAGTGTTATACCAAGCACCGCACAGTTGGTGGTTATAAGAGAGAGATAAATACCAAAAGATTTATAAAGAGATTTAAGGAATTTCTTTATAATAATTTCAAGCAACTGAACAAGAGCCGCAATAATGAGAATAAATACTATCGTTTGCAGATATGAGTATTTTTCCTCAAGCAAAAAGTGGTATATAGGCCAAGTCACAGCAGTTGCAAGAAGCATTACTATAGTAACGGCACCACCCATACTGACAGCAGTTGAAACCTTTTTGGACACACCAAGGAAAGGACATATACCAAGGAATTTTGCAAGTACCATATTATCGGTAAAAATACCTGCAAGGATTATGGAAACAATAGAACTAATCATCTTCATTTTCCTCCTTTTCGGTATTCTGCTTTTCTTCATCTAAAAGCTGACACGCACTCTTTGAGGGACAGTTCTCACAGCCCATATTCTCAACCGCTTTTTTACCCTGCATAGTTGCAATTTTATTAGAAAGAGCAATAAGCAGACCAAAGACAAAAAAGCCACCTGGCGGAAGAATAAAGAGAAGCATAGGTTCAATACCCAAAGCGCTGGTAAGAGGAATAGTAAGCGACTCGCTTATAACAACCTGACCTGTACCTAAAATTTCACGGATAAGTCCCATAACAGAAAGTGTAACGGTAAAGCCTACTCCCATTCCAAGTCCGTCAAGAAGACTGGGAATCACACTGTTTTTACTTGCGAACATTTCGGCTCTCGCAAGAATTATACAGTTTACAACAATAAGAGGCAGGAATATGCCAAGAGATTTATCAATAGCAGGAGCATAAGCCTTAACAAGAAGCTGTACTATACTAACAAAACCCGCAATTATTGTTATAAACGCAGGAATTCTCACCTTTTGGGGAATTACATTTCTAAGCAGTGAAATGACAACATTTGAGCATACAAGTACTATAGTGGCCGCAACACCCATACCTATGCCGTTCATAAATGCAGTGGTAACCGCAAGGGTAGGACAGGTACCGAGCACAAGGCGAAGAACGGGGTTTTCAGTTAAAATACCATTAGTAAAATAAGAAAGTGTTTTATTTTTCGCCATACTACTCACCCTCCCCTACATCTACAGCCTTTTCGGAAGTTATTATTACATCTATTACATCAAGAGCCTTATTTACAGCCTTATTTACGGCGGTTGAGGAAATTGTTGCACCTGTAACGGCTTTTACCTCATTTTTTGAGGAATCAATCTGGTTTTTCTGTAAAACTATATCCTTTACCTTAGAAACATACTGCTCATAAAAGCTTTTATTCTTAACCTTAGCACCAAGACCCGGGGTTTCGTCATCGGCTGAAACAATTTTCACACCTGTGATTTTTCCCTGCAGGTCTGTACCAACCATAACCTTTATTTCTCCGCCATAGCCGTTTTCATAGGTGCTGATAATGTACCCTACACTTTTCCCGTCCTTTTGAGCTTTATAGTATGAATAAAGCTGACTGTCAACCTCTATTACACTGTTTGTGTAAATATCGGCAGGAAGCACCAAAGCCATTGCATCTTGTTCTGCCTTTTGGTTAAGGGCAGCAATTTTATCCTTTGTCAAAAAATTGGTTCCTGCAAGTGCGGCAGTAACTATAACACATATAATAAAAAGTATAGCTGTGGTTAAACCAACACTATTAATATCTATTTTTTTCATTTCTCAGGCGCCTCCCATCCAAATGGTTTACGCACTGTAATACGTTCAATATGAGGCACAAGAAGATTCATAAACAGTATTGCATAGGACACACCCTCAACAGCAACACCGCTACGGACTATAACAGTAATAATACCGCATCCAAGACCAAAAATAGCCTTTCCTAAGTTTGTGGTAGGGCTTGTAACATAATCGGTTGCCATAAAGATAGCACCCAGCATTACACCGCCCGAGCAAATAGAAAATATAGGGTCGCCGCCTGTTATAAGTGTAAGCAGAGCAACACTGCCTATAAATGTAACAGGAATTATGGGTTTTATAATACCTCGTATCATAAGATAAAGACCACCGATAACAAGAAGCAGTACCGAGGTTTCACCTATACTTCCGCCATAGGTTCCGAAAAGAAGCTCTTTTAATGTAAGATGCACCTGTGGATTACTAAGAGGAGTTGCCTCGGTTACAGCATTGCTGAAAGGAGCGTAGTACCGAGTCATCTGCACAGGAAAAGAAACCAGCAACACAATTCTTGCCGCAATAGCAGGATTAACAAAATTGTGACCAAGTCCGCCAAACATTTGTTTAACAATAAATATTGCCACGAAACTACCTACAACAGCCATCCAGATATTCTTCCCTGCAATAGAAGAAGGAAGATTAAGAGCCAAAAGAAGTCCTGTAACAACAGCACTTAAATCCCTTATGGTAATATCGTGACCGAAAAGTTTACATGCAAGAACCTCAAACAGCACACAAGAAATTACACACACTGCAATAATAAGTGCAGCACGCCAACCAAACAGCACAATACTAAAAGCTGAGGCAGGAAGCAGAGAAACGATAACATCAAGCATAATAGAGCTGGTGGTATCAGGAGTGTGAATATGAGGAGAGGAACTTACTATTAATTTGTTTGTCATTTAGCATTCCTCCTTAATTCTTTCTTTGCCATTCTCATTATCTGTGCAAGAGGTCTTCTTGCAGGACAGCTATAAGCACAGCTTCCGCATTCCATACAGTAATCAGCAAAAAGGCTTTTGATTCGCTCTACACTGCCTGCATTAAGTGCCTGTTCAACTGCCGACGGATTAAGCTTCATCGGACAGTGAGCAGCACATCTTCCGCAATGTATACAGCCTGTAGGACGGGGTATTTCATCTTCCACAAGGGAAAGAATTGCATTATTTGTCTTAGTTATAACGAAATTGTCATCGGGAAGAGCAGTTCCCATCATAGGTCCGCCAAGAAGCAGTCGTGTAGGACCGTCCTCATTTCTTCCGCAGAAGTCAAGAATATCACTTACCTTAGTGCCGATAGGAACAATAAGATTTTTCGGTTCCTTTACCGCACCACCGTCAACGGTCAGTCTTTTATTTACAAGAGGCATACCTGTTCTTACATACTTATACAGTGCCGCAACCGAAGAAACGTTCATTACAACACAGCCAACATCACTGGGCAGCTTTCCTGCAGGAACCTTTCTTTTGAGCACAGAATATATAAGTACCTTTTCAGCACCCTGAGGATAACGGGTAGGAAGTCTCATGACCTTTACGGTATCATCAGTATCCCTTGTGTCGCAGGCAACCTCATAAAGCTTTTCAATAGCATCTTCCTTGTTGTTCTCAACAGCTATTATTACTCTGTCAATACCAAGCATTTCTTTAATAAGGTATACGCCCTCTAAAATGTCAGAGCTATCCTCAAGACAGCATCTTTCATCTGCTGTAATATAAGGCTCACACTCAGCACCGTTAATAATAAGGGTGTCAAGATGAATATCCTCCTTAACCCTGAATTTAACGTGAGCAGGAAAACCTGCACCTCCAAGACCTACAAGTCCGCAATCCCTTGCAGCTTTTATAAGGTCTTCCTTTGTCTTTATAACAGGAGCCTTAAGCTTTGGATCAGGAGTCATTTCACCGTCAGAATCAATAAACACAGCATCTATATACTGTCCGTCAGGCATAAGAATCTTGTCGATTTTTTCAACCGTACCCGAAACACTGGAATGAACGGGAGCACTCACTAAACGGTCAATATCGCCTATCAGTGTACCCACATAAACCTTGTCACCTTTTTTTACGGTAGGCTCGCAAGCGGCACCGATATGCTGACGCATAGGAATAATAACCTGCTGGGGAGTCGGCAATAAAACCGACTGGCAAAGCGAAGTGTTTTTATGGTGAGGAAGGTAGGTACCGCCACCCGTATTTCCAACAGGCGACAGTATTGTTTCTTTAAGTTCCAAGAAAAAACCTCCTTTTAATGAATAAGAATTCTATTTTTGCGTATAATATAATATATTATAAAACATAAAACCCGAAAGAGCAAGAAAAAAGAATGACAATAAATTATCAATCAAATTTACTTATTTTTAAAAAAACACTTGCAAAATGAATTTTATGTGTTATAATAGTTAGGCAAACAAGGTTTGCACCTATATATCGCGGGATGGAGCAGTTGGTAGCTCGTCGGGTGAGGTCGTGACCGCGTCCGGCGGACGAAGCAGGTCACGTAACGAAGCACCGCGGTCAAAGTTCATAGGTGTTCAGAGCCGTAATGAACTTTGGGCACCG
>CAJGBV010000028.1 GCA_904501755.1 Clostridiaceae bacterium
AAAAATGCAAAATGTTTTTCTACTATACCCATCGGACTCACCTCTTTCTGTTTTTTCATCCATATTATACCATATTTTTATATTGTTGTAAATTCCAACTTACACCACAACAAAAAAATAGTCGTATTGAATAAACAATACAACTGTTTTTTGATAATTTATACAATTCTCTATTTCTTAATCCCTAAATCCTATTCTCTAAATCATCTTATACCGTACTTTTCAATGATATAATCCATATCCTTATCGCCTCTGCCGGAAAGGTTAATAAGAACACTGCCCTTGCCCATTTCTTTAGCAAGCTTCATACCATAAGCAACAGCGTGAGAGCTTTCAATTGCAGGAATTATACCTTCAAGACGGGATAAAGTAAAGAAAGCATCAATAGTATCGTCGTCACCGATAACATCATATTTCACTCTGCCAAGCTCATGTAAAAATGCGTGTTCAGGACCGCTAGAGGGATAGTCAAGACCGCTGGCAACAGAATAAACAGGGGCAGGGTCGCCGTTTTCATCCTTAAGCATTATACTGTTAAAGCCGTGCATAACGCCCTCAGTACCATACTGCAAGGAAGCTGCGTGGTCACCCATTTTTGTGCCTCTGCCCAAAGGTTCAATGCCGTAAATATCAACAGGGTCATTAAGGAAGCCCGAGAAAAATCCTGCAGAGTTAGAGCCGCCGCCCACACAGGCTACAACAGCATCAGGCAGTTCGCCCGTCATCTCAACAAACTGTTCTCTTGCTTCAATACCCACAACGCTCTGGAAATCTCTTACCATCATTGGAAACGGATGAGGGCCAACAACACTGCCGATACAGTAAATACTGTTCTCATAATCCTTAGCATACGCTTCAAAAGCAGCGTCAACGGCCTCTTTCAAGGTTGCAAGACCGTGTGTAACCTCAACTACGTTTGCGCCAAGAATCTTCATTCTTGCAACGTTGGGAGCCTGTTTCTTTATATCAACGCTTCCCATATAAACGTCGCACTCAAGACCGAAATATGCAGCCGCCGTAGCAATAGCAACACCGTGCTGACCTGCTCCTGTTTCGGCAATAAGCTTTTTCTTACCCATATATTTAGCAAGAAGCGCTTCACCCATACAGTGATTAAGCTTGTGTGCGCCTGTATGGTTAAGGTCCTCTCTCTTTACGTAAAGCTGAACGTTACCAAGCTTATTAGAAAGTCTTTCAAGGTGAGAAATAGGTGTAGGTCTGCCCTGGAATTCTTTTCTTATTCTTCTAAGCTCGTCAATAAACTTTCTTGATTTACAAATAGTAAAATACGCCTGAGTTATTTCGTTCATAGCTTTCTTCAAATCGTCGTTTACATAAGCTCCGCCGTATTTACCGAAATAACCTTCCTCATTAGGATAGTTTTTAAGATAGGTATTAAAA
This sequence comes from Clostridiaceae bacterium, assembly GCA_904501755.1. GTDB lineage: Bacteria > Bacillota > Clostridia > Oscillospirales > Acutalibacteraceae > SIG607. The sequence continues at coordinate 1,402 of CAJGBV010000028.1, forward strand.
TCAATTCCGTTAAAATTCATAATAGTTTCCTCCGTTAATTACATCTTATATGATAACATAAATTTTATAAAAATCAATAGTTATTACGCCATCGAAATGGAGAATTAAACATAGTTATTACCTCTTTTAAATAAAAATAACCCGAGTCTGAGTTACTCAGACTCGGGACGAACTTAAAAATCCGCGGTACCACCCGACTTTGCCTTTCGGCACACTTCACATACAAATATATGCTATCCGCTGTAACGGTCGGCATCCGTCTTCCCTACTTTTTACATTTCAGGTCGCCCTCGTAAGCCCATTCATTTACCCCTTCACTGCTGTTTTTCACCCTTCACAGCTCTCTGAAAGCTTCAAGATAAACTACTCTTCTTACTCTTCGGTTTTAATAATTTTAATATACCATTTAAAAAAAGTCAAGAACTATTTAACTATAAATCCGAAAGCTAAAAGTACCACAATACCTAAAGCTATACGATAATAACCAAATATTTCGAAATTATGTTTTTTAATATATCCCATAAGGAATTTAATAGCAAGTACCGATACCAAAAAAGCACATACTGTACCAACCGCAAGGAAAATAATATCGTTGTTTTGCAGAGCTATACCCTTATCCATAAAATCAAGTATTTTAAGAAGACTTGCTCCAAGCATGGCGGGTATTGCAAGAATAAAGGTAAACTCCGAAGCGGCTACACGGGAAACGCCCAAAATCAATGCACCGATTATGGTAGCGCCCGAACGGCTTGTGCCGGGAAATGCAGCGGCTAAAAGCTGAAAAATACCGATATACAAAGCAAGTGAATACGTAATATCAGACAAAGCCTCATATTTAGGTGTTCGCTTTTTATTATACTGCTCTATAAGTATAAAGAAAATACCAAAGACTATTAACGCTATGGAAACACCGGTTGAGTTATAAAAATACTTATCGCAGATTTCATCAAGCCCCAAAAGTATAAACGCTACACCGGGAACGGTAGCCACCGCAACCTTAAACCAAAGAACAAAGCTTTCTTTTTTTATAAGGCTTTTTCCCTCTGTTTTGTTTGGCTTTTGAAAAGGCCATATTTTATTCCAGAAAAGAAGTACGGATGCTAAAATAGCACCAAGCTGGATTATAACCAAAAACATATTCCAAACATCTTTAGAAACATACTGAGGAAGAATTTCTTCAAACAGTATCAAATGTCCCGTACTGCTTACCGGAAGCCATTCCGTAATTCCCTCAATAATACCAAAAATTACAGCTACTATAATTAAACCCACAAAAAACACCTTTCTTTCAGTATTATAGTATGTAAAAAGGACGGTGTCTATCACCATCCTTTATTATATCACATATAAAACTATTTTCCAAGTATTTGTTTATAAAGTTTTATATATTCTCCTGCAGATTTACCCCAGCTGTTATCACATTCCATAGCACGTTTTTTAAGGGTTGCCCAGCCCTGTTTATCACTATAGCCTTTAAGAGCGCGCCACACCGTTTCCAACATATCGTGAGCGTTATAGCTCTGGAAGGTAAAGCCGTTACCCATATTATCTCCGCTGTCGCTGATAGTATCTGCAAGGCCGCCCGTTGCCCTTACAATAGGGATAGTGCCGTAACGAAGTGCTACCATCTGAGCAAGACCGCAAGGCTCACTCTGACTTGGCATAAGGAATATATCCGCGCCTGCATAAATTTTTCTTGCAAGAGCAGGAATAAAGCCCATTTTAAAAGCAATCTTATTCGGATATTTCTGTGACATTTCGTGGAAGAAGGTTTCAAACTCCCATTCACCGCTTCCAAGAATTGCAAACTGAACATCTGCATTAAGAATATCCTCGAATACATGCTTTACAAGGTCAAGTCCCTTGTGTTTTACAAGACGGGTTACAATACCGATAACCGGCACATCTTCTCTTTGAGGAAGTCCCATTTCCTTTTGCAGACCAATCTTGTTAGCCGTCTTTTTATCAATTGACTGACTGTCATAATTCTCAAATATATTCGGGTCGGTTGCAGGATTATAAACCTCTGTATCAATACCGTTTACAATGCCCGACAGCTTATCCTGTAAATCTCTTAGAATTCCGTCAAGTCCGTGAGAATAATATGGGTCAAGAATTTCTCTCGAATAGGTAGGCGAAACGGTAGTAATTTTATCTGCCTCCTGAATACCGCCCTTCATAAAGTTTACACAGTTATCATAGTCAATTACCTGAGAAGAGCCGCCGGGAAGTCCCAATACATCATCAATCAACTCATAGCCGTATTTTCCCTGATACTGTATATTATGAATAGTAAATACAGTGCGAATATTTCTGTGAAGCTCATTTTCTCTGTATAAAGTATTAAGGAACACAGGAATAAGAGCTGTCTGCCAGTCATTACAGTGAATTATATCAGGCTTATAGTCGATATACTGAAGCATTTCAAGCACGGCGCGTGAGAAAAATGCAAAGCGTTCAGCATCATCATAAAAGCCATAAAGACTGTTACGCTTGAAATAATACTGATTATCAAGAAGATAATATACAACACCGTCAACTTTTGCCTCAAATATACCGCAATACTGTCTTCGCCAGGCAACAGGCACCGTAATTCCTGTTATAAAGTTCATATTAGCACGCAGCTCGTCAGAGATACTCTCGTAAAGAGGCATAACCACTCTACAGCCTACAAGTCTTTTTCTGAGAGCCTTAGGAAGTGCTCCTGCTACATCGGCAAGTCCCCCCGACATAGCAAAAGGATAAGCTTCACTGGCAGCGTATAATATTTTCATTTTTTTTACATCCCCCTTAATTATTTCTGGGTTTCACCTTTTTCAAGCAAGGCAATCTTCTGTTTAGTGCCCTCTAAAACGCAGTGCTTAGCAACTGTGGAAACCTTATCCATTACTGCATAAGAAACCTTTGCATTTTCTTCTATATCAGCATTTTGCATTATTATGGAATTTTCAACAACCGCTCCCTTTTTAACCGTAACATTACGGAAAAGAATACTATTTTTTACCGTACCCTCGATAACACATCCGTCAGCGATAAGTGAATTTGTAACATTACTGCCGATACAGTATTTAGCGGGCATACTGTCGTGAGTTTTTGTATAAATAGGTCTTTCACAACTGAACAACTGCTTTCTAACCTTACTGTCAAGCATCTTCATATTAAGGTCATAATAGGTCTTAGGTGTATCAATAACCTCCGCAAACCCCTCAATCTTATATCCCATAACCTTATACTTATCAAGGGATAAAGCCAGTATATCTCTTGAAAGGCTGTTCTTGCCCTCTGCTACTGCCTTTTCTATTAAATCTATAAGAAACAGTCTGCGGGTAAGAAGTATATCAAGGCTATAATCGGCATTAGTTCTTTCCTTAACATACTCTATTTTTTCTATACGGCGGTTATCCGATACCGAAACAACCATCGTTCTTTCGTGATTTTTAGGAAGCTTTCCATATTTATACGCAATTGTAAAATCAGCCTCATCTTCAATATGCTGACGGAACATTTCTCCTATATCCAAATTAGCAACAAGGTCGCTGTCACAAATAGCAACATAATCCTGTTTTGCTCGTTTGAGGAAGTTTATTATGGATTTTAAGGCTTCGAGATGGGTTTTGTATACGCCGTCACCGATACCGCCAGAAACAAAGGGAGGAAGTATAAAGAGTCCGCCCGACTTTCTATCGAGGTCCCATTCCCTTCCGCTTCCTATATGGTCCATAAGTGACTGATAGTTTTCTTTTGTTATTATACCAACCTGACTTATACCTGCATTGGTTAAATTTGAAAGAGTGAAGTCAACAAGGCGATAACGTCCTGCAAAGGGCACAGAAGCCATAGAACGCTTCTTAGTAAGATTTGGCAACAAATTATCGTTCACATTGGCAAAAACTATGCCGAGTATATTATTTGTTCTCACTGCACATCGCCTTCTTTCACATTTTTGCTTATCATAGACTTAGCCTTAATAACAGCATTTTTGCCTATCTTAACCGAATCTCCTACTACGGCAATTCCCCAATCGTCACGGTTTTGTACCTCCTGAGGATTCTGTCCGATTACTGCGTTTTCCCCTACTTTAACATTTTCAGCTACAATAGCATACTGCACATGAGCGCCTTTTTTAACAACAGTTCCCGGCATTATAAGGGAATATTCTACGGTTGCACCCTCTTCGATGGTAACGTTCTCAAAAAGTATAGAATAATCAAGTTTTCCCTTAACCTCACAACCGTCACTTATAAGAGAGTTTTCAACCTGTGCAGTAGGACTTATATACTGAGGAGGAAGCCAACCTGTACGGGAATAAATCTTCCAGTCGGCACTATCAAGCTTCAAATCCAGCTTAGGATTAAGCAAATCAAGATTAGCATCCCACAGTGATTCAACGGTTCCTACATCCTTCCAATATCCGTCAAATCTGTAGGACATCATCTTTTCGCCGCAAGAGAGCATTGCAGGAATAATATCCTTACCAAAGTCATTGTGGGATTCCTTATTTTTCTCATCGGCAATAAGGTAATCTCTCATTTTTCTCCAAGAGAACACATAAATTCCCATAGATGCAAGGTTGCTCTTTGGATTTTCGGGTTTTTCTTCAAACTCATAAATGGTACCGTCATCTTTTGTATTCATAATACCGAAACGAGAAGCTTCCTCGAAAGGAACCTCCATAACGGCAATAGTACAGTCAGCACCTGTTTTTTTGTGAGCCTTTATCATCTTTGAATAGTCCATTTTATAAATATGGTCGCCTGAGAGTACAAGCACATATTCAGGATCATATTTTTCTATAAAATGAATATTCTGATAAATTGCATTAGCAGTTCCCTTGTACCAATCTCCTCCTTTGCTTTTCTGATAAGGAGGAAGAATATGAACACCACCATTAAGACGGTCAAGGTCCCACGGTTTACCGCTTCCAATATAATCATTAAGTTCAAGAGGTTGATACTGTGTCAATATACCCACAATATCAATACCTGAGTTAACACAGTTAGATAAGGGAAAGTCTATAATTCTATACTTTCCGCCATAAGCTACAGCAGGTTTTGCAATTTTTTGGGTCAGCACTCCAAGTCTGCTTCCCTGACCTCCTGCAAGCAACATTGCTACACATTCATTCTTTTTCAACGCGCTCACTCCAATTCTTTTTTTGTGCTGAGTTTTTTAAGATAAACCACGCTAAGAGGTGGCAGTTTAAGAGAAATACTGTTTTCATAGCCGTGCATTTCCAGGCTGTCACTTTTAACAGACGCATTACTCTTTTTAGTCTTTCCGCCGAATTCCTCCCAGTCAGAAGAAAATACCGTTTTATAGCTTCCCTTTTTAGGAACACCTATACGATAGTTTTCCCTTTCCACAGGCACAAAATTACAAACAACAATAATTTCGCTGTTATCCTTTGCAATTCGTCTAAAGGATATAACACTCTGGCTGTAATCGTCATTTGAAATCCAGCTAAAGCCTTCCCAAGAATAATCTATTTCATAAAACGCAGGATTTTTAAGATAGAACTTATTAAGAGTTTTACTGTACTCCTGCATCTTTTTATGAGCCTCATAATCGGTTAAAAACCAGTCAAGCTGTTTTTTATAATCCCATTCAATAAACTGTGCGAATTCCTGTCCCATAAAGAGATGCTTTTTGCCCGGATGTGCCATCATATAAGCATAAAAAGCACGAAGCCCCGCGAACTTCATATCATATTCACCCGGCATTTTATTTATCATAGAGCACTTTCCATGCACTACTTCGTCGTGTGATATAGGAAGTATAAAGTTTTCACTAAAAGCATAAAAGAAAGAAAATGTCAGATTATCATGATGATGCTTTCTGAAAAGTGGGTCAAGGGAGGTATATCTGAGCATATCGTTCATCCATCCCATATTCCACTTAAAGTTAAAGCCCAAACCGCCTTCATAAGCAGGCTTTGTAACCATAGGCCAGGCAGTTGATTCTTCTGCTATCATCATAACATTAGGATTAACAGTAAAGGCTGCGGTGTTTACCTGCCTTAAAAGCTCTACCGCCTCAAGATGTTCTCTTGAACCATAGGCATTAGGAAGCCATTCGCCGTCCCTTCTACCATAGTCAAGATAAAGCATTGAAGCAACCGCATCAACCCTGAGTCCGTCAATGTGATATTCCTTAAGCCAATAACAAGCACTGCCTATAAGGAAGTTCATTACCTCTACCTTACCAAAGTCAAAAACCGCTGTTCCCCATTCCTTATGAAGACCCTTTCTTTCATCAGCATACTCATAAAGAGGTGTGCCGTCAAAACGGTAAAGGAAGGGTTCGTCCTTTGGGAAATGTGCAGGTACCCAGTCAAGAATAACACCAATTCCCGCATTATGCAGAATATCAATAAACTTCTTAAAATCCTCGGGAGTTCCGTAACGGGAGGTAGGAGCAAAATAACCGCTTACCTGATAACCCCAGGATCCATCAAAGGGATATTCTGTAACAGGCATCAGCTCAACATGAGTATATCCCATTTTTTTCACATAATCGGAAAGAACACGTGCTATATCAACATAGTTAAGAGGTTTACCATCCTCACCTGTTTTAAAAGAGCCTAAATGAACCTCATATACATTTACGGGAGCATCATATATATTTTTATCTTCTGACGACTTAAGCCATTTACTGTCCTTCCATTTATAGCTATCAGAATAAACCTTTGAACAGGTACCGGGCGGTGTTTCGAAATGATGAGCGTAAGGGTCAGCCTTTAAAACAGTAGTATCACCCTTAGTTATAGCATACTTATAGTTATCATATACCTTTATACCGGGTATGGTTATTTCAAAGGTTCCCGTATCAGTGCGGGTCATAATGTTGGCATAACCGTTCCAGTTATTGAAATCACCTACCACAGACACAGCATCAGCATTAGGTGCCCATAGTCTGAATGTGGTGGCTTCCTCACTGTAGAATGAACCGAAATACTTATATGCGTCATATATTATTTCTCTGTAAAAACGGCTGTCATTTACACTCACTCGGGTATCTCCTTTAACTGTTCTACTAATTACTTATTAATCATAACAAACCTATTATAAAAATTCAAGTCATTTTCGTGAATTTTTAATTAAACTTACCTTATTATTCTACAATATATTATCAAATTTTCACAAATTTACCATTATTTTTTAATCAAAAGGCATAATTCCATAACGAGTTTTCTTTTAAACTTGACTTAATATATTCGCAATGGTAAAATAAAACAAACAAATATGAGAGGAGATACTCTATGATTACTAAATTCAGAGGCGATGAATATATAATGCATCGCAACGAAAAAAATCCTATTATCACTAAAGCGGATTTTCCTCTTGAAACACACGCTGTTTTCAACTGTGGACAGACTATGTTTGAAGGAAAAACCCTTCTGCTTATTGCGGCTTTTTACAAAACGCCTGTAAATGATAGTTTATGCGGAATTCATGTTGCTACAAGTGATGACGGTGTTAATTTTGAAATAAATCCCGAGCCATTGTTCATAAAAGACAATTGGCATGGCGACTGTCCCGGTTCTTTTGATAACTGGGTAATTGACCCAAGAGTAACCAAAATTGACGATACATATTATATTATCCGTCCGGGTCAGGTAAGAGGAAGCGGCCCCTGTGCTCTTCTCTACAAAACAAAAGATTTCAAAACTGCCGAGTTTGTAGACTGCGTTGCACTTCCTGCTAACCGTGTTCCCTGTCTTTTCCCAGAAAAAATAAACGGACTTTATGTGCGTATTGACAGACCTTATAATATACACTGCCCTGAGGAACCTGAATGTATCCCTGATACAGATATTCTTAGAGCAAGTATGTGGCTGTCCTATTCTCCTGACCTTGTTTTTTGGGGACATCATCGTCCGCTTCTTTATCCTGAGAGTGTTACCTTCTCTAACTGGAAAATTGGACCTACTCCTCCAATTAAAACTAAAGATGGTTGGCTTGAAATCATTCATGGTGTATGGAAAGAAGACGGCGAATTCTGTTATTCTATCGGCGCTATGCTTTTAGACCTTGAAGATCCGTCAAAGATAATCGGTCTGCTTGACCGTTGGATTTTAACCCCAACCGAGCCCTTTGAAACCGATGGCAGAGTTGCTAATGTTGTTTTCCCCTGTGGTGCAATAGCAGAGGAGGAAAAAGACGAAATCAGAATTTACTATGGTGCTGCCGATGAACATATCGGTCTTGCTAAGGGAAAACTGAGCGAGCTTATTGAGGCTATTAAAAACTGCCCTGCTCCATACTAAATAAACTAAGACCTCGATGTTCAAAACATCGAGGTCTTTTTATATCTAATTACATATTATGCGTTTTTCTTTTTGAAACAGCTTAACATACTTACAAGAGATATAAGCACACAGAAGAGTGCGACAGAAATAAAGAGAACATTCCATTTTCCGTCACCGAGAATAAAGCCGTATACCATAGACTGAATTGCAGCACCCATGTATGCAGCAAAATCAAGTATACCTGCAGCAGTACTGGAAAATACACGACCGCCAACATCAGCTGCAAATGCCCATACTATTCCGTTAATAGCATAAATGAAGAAACCTGCCAAGAAAAGAAGTATCATCATCAGCACGAACTGAAAACCAACAGGTTCTAAAACAGAAAAACCGAAGATACACGCAGCAGCAGCTATTCCACTTACCACACTTGCAAGAAGTCGGTTATTCGGGCAGAACTTATCTGTAAGAGTAGGTACAAGCAGTGTACCTATTCCCATACCAATAGGAAGAATGGTAGAACTAAGTAAACTTGCAACACTGGAAAGACCCATTTCATCCTTAAAATACTTAGGTATCCAGGTAGCAAGACCGTATCTTGCAACACCTGAAGCAAATACAACAAATATCCAAACAAGAAATGTTTTATTTGTAAACAGATGTATAAATGGATAAAGCGCACCCTTAGATTTTGCAATTTCAGCCATTTCTACTTCCTTTTCAGCCTTTGTGTCATCTTCCTCTTTATACTCAGGTAGACCAACAGCCTTAGGCCCTGCTTTAGCAAAAATAGCATATACAACCAACATAACAACAGGAACAACAGCAGGTAGGAAAAAAGCCGAACGCCAATTGTTATCAAACAGAGTAAAGGCAAGAGCTACCATCAAAGAAGCAATAACCTGTCCAAAGCCTGAAAAAGCATTGGCAAAGCCTGTTGCAAAACCTCTTTTATCTCCCGGCCACCACGCAGTAAGAGAAGCTACACCGGGCGACCACGCCATAGACTGAAAATAACCATTAAGTCCCCATAAAATAACCATTACCACAAACGAACTCTGAAAGCCCATAATAATATTGGTTACTGCAGATAAAAGCACCGATAGAATTATAAAACGACGGATACCAAAAATTTCACCAAGTCTACCGTTAACAAGGTGTCCAATTCCGTAAGTCCAGAAAAGTGTACTGGTTATAATACCAATCTGAGCCTCGGAAAAGTCCATTTCTACCTGTGCATTACCAAGATTAAGTCTTGTACAGTAATGGGCACAGTAGAGCAAAGAAAACAGAATAAGATATAGCCATGAATTAGCTTTAAACTTCTTATACTGCTCTTTATTATAGCCGTATTTAAATTTTTCCATATTATTCCTCTTTTCCTGAAAAACAATTTTATGCAATTATTATACCACATATATACATTTTTTCAAGTTTTTTGTAAATATTGCCGTTTGTTAAATGTGTCAATAAATTAATTGTTTGAAATATAGTTGAGCAGTATATTTTTATAATCGTCAATTTTAAGTATTTCACACCTACGGTAATCGATTGGCAGAACCGCTTTATTGCTACTGACAATTTCATCATATACATCATTTGTCGCAACAATAAGGAAATTAGAATCCGGTTTTCTTCCTTCGTCTATTTCAGACTGGAAAACCTCCATTTCCAAAGCCACCCAATAACTTTCAAGATAGGATAAATCAGATATAACAACCACAAAATGCTTAGATTTATCAAGTGCCTGCATTATAACTTTACGATACTTGGATTCCCCTATTTCAGGAAGAGAATTCCTGTCAAAGAAAGGCTCTTTCAAATTTTCTCTAAGAAACTCGTACATTTCTAAAGCAATATCATAGTCATCACTTTTATGGCTTAAAAACACATCATAATTTCCCGATTTACCGGAAGTAATACCCAGCAAAGTTTTTATACCATTTTCGGTTTTTTCCGATGCTACACTTTCTTCATCAGTTTTGTCAAGCTTGTATTTAAGCTCTGCAATTCTGTCAATACACTCGGCACAAATTTCCTTTGCCCCTACTACATCACAATAATTTTTAAGTCTTTCATAGCTGGTAATAAGACATTTAAGGAAATCCCTTGCAGGTTGCTTTTCACTGATAATATCAAAAATTTTGTTACCCTCTCTTGTAAAGGACGCTACCGCACGAAGAAGTTCTTCGTCTTTTGTAAGAGATTCGCTTTCTTGTGTTTTTTCAGATGTCTTTTCACGGCGTTTATAAATATAATGCTCTGTAGCCAGTATAAACTGCATTTGTGAATCCGAAAACTTTTCGGTATCACCACTCAGCAACTCATTATATCTGCTAACATAATTTTCCTGCTTTAATGCATATTCTTCCTCGGGAAACGCAGATACAATACCATCGCTTACATCACCTCCTGTAATAGCATCTGCACAATCATAACTTATTTCTCGCTCAAGATATATAAGACGGATTGCAACAGCAGTAAAATATAAATCTCCGTCCTTTAAAGCGCTTAATTCATGCAGTTTTGAAACACAGGAAATCGCCTTAAGCTTTTTATGGGCAAGTTCTCTTGCCTTAGGCGAGTAGGTGAAATCATACAGCTCTGACATTTTTTCAAGGTAAGTGATAAGGGTAAAATAATTTTCTGCATCATCATTGCCTTGTATTTTAATGCAATGCTTTTGGATTATTTCACAAAGTACCTGAGTAGCATTAAAGTTAAGCCCTGCACTTATGTATTCAGAAAGCTTTGAGAAAAGGACATTATCGGTATCCTTCTCATTTACAACTAAGCTTATTCTGTCAGCGGCATATGTAATATCCTTGTCTTGTGCGTCGTTTATTACAATACGCTGATAAATGGCAAGAAAAAGGTTTATATCCGACTTAACCTTAACGATTTCAGAGGAAAGGTAAATAGGTATTACCAACTTAGAACGGTTTCTGGCTGTTTCCAAAGCATAAAATAATTCATTTTTAAAGCTTTTAGAATTAATAGAAGCCTCACTGATAAGCGGAATAAAAATTCTCGAAGCTGAAATTTCCTGAGCTACATCAAATCCCTGCGCACTCTTAACCGAAACATTTCTCTCCCTTAGTAAAGAAGTTAATTCTTTTGCAACCTGCGCATCCTTTTGGCAGTAGCTAATGTAAACGTCGTAAATTTTTCTTTCATTGCCTCTCATTTCAGCTTCAAACAAATCTTTAGCCGATTTAAGATACTCTGTTACTTTTTCTTTGGTTATACTAAGTTCTTCTGCTATCTTTTTCTCGCTTTTTCCGTCAAGATAATACATAGTAACAACAAATCTTTGTTCTTCAGGCAAACTCTCAAGAACCTTTTTCACTACTTCCTTATCCGAGATTCTGTCAAGAGCTTTATGGGGAATTAAATCAACATTCTCTTCTTCAATAGTATCAAATACCGTATTACCGTCAGCATCGGGTTCTACGAGAACCTCTTTTTTATTTTTAAAATATCTGGTGCATTGATGATATACAATCTGCTTTGCCCAGGCAAGAAAAGACGCAGGCTGTTTGAGGGTTTTAATATCCTTGAAAATGCTTATAAAAGCCTCCTGAATAATGTCCTCTGCAACATCCTCACTCTTAACTATTTTTAAGGCAAAGTAATAAATTTCAGAATAGCACTCCTCGAACAACTCACCTAAAGCGATTTCATCGCCCTGCTGAGCCTTTATTACAAGATTGATTATCTTATCCCTATCCATACTAATCCCTCATACACTTTTTTTATATTATAGCACATTTACATTCAGTTGTATATAAAAAACAGCAAACATAACCTGTTTGCTGTTAAAATTCAGTGTGTCAAAAGAAGCATTGCCACAAATAAGAATGCTATTAGAAGGAAGAAATCATAAACCAGATACCTCAAACAGCCTTGTATTCTTCAACCACAACGGCAAAAAGGTACTTGCTTATTGGGTAGCCGTGCCTATAGAAGACGAACTCATTGAAGGCAGTTGCTTCTTCCCATTAGACCCAACAAATAAAATAGAAAATCCCGTTTGTATCGATATACTCACAGGCGAGGTATGGGAAAGAGAATCAAATGCAGAAGCCTATCCGTTAAAAGAATATCCTATGATACTATGCGAAAAGGATGCCTATGAATTTGAATAACCTCTGCAATCTATATAACAAAAATGCCCTTCTGCTTCAGCAGAAGGGCATTTTTCTTTATCAGGAATTAAGCAATTTAATAGCTTTAAGATATTTTTCTCTGCGCGCTGTTGACTCTTCGTCAACAACTTCCAATCTGCTTAAATCGGAATTGTGTATCATATCCGCAAGCTTAACAGCTTTAGCAACAGGATTATCCTTGATTTTAAGCACATAATCCATATAATCAACGCTCAGGTCGTGGGTTAGTAAAGCCAGTGCATCCATAGATTTCTTAGAAAATCCCATATTTCTGAGTTCATCAAGTGTATACTCGGTATCCTCTACAACGTCGTGCAAAAGAGCTGCAATCGTCGTATCCTCATCCTTCATCTGTTCTGCTAAATGAATGGGATGGTAAACATATGGCACTCCGCTTTTATCTTTTTGGTCCTTATGAGCCTCAAAGCAAAGCTTCATCGCTTTTTTAGTAGCTTCTGTATAAATCATACTCTCACCTCTTTTTCATTTTAACATATTGCAAATAAAATACAAAGCATTTTTTAGTTATTATTTAAAGTATTTTTCTATTTTAAATTTGTTTTTAAAATCAAAAAAGTGTTCCAGAATTTTGGAAAATCTTCCTATTAAAAATCCGTTAATAAAAGCACAGATTACAGTACCCAGTTTAACACCCTCAAATACTCCGAAGCCGAAAAATGAAAAGGACATTATTATTCCGATAACCACACTCGAGCAGTCGTATGCCGTCTTTACCTTATTTATATTGCAGTTAAATTTCCCCGACAACTCTTTTACTATAAGCTCATAGGCCTCAGGTGAAATATATGTATGAAAGAACAGTGACACCGCAAAGGAACAAAGCACCGTACCCAGTAAGTACCACATAACCCTTACCCCAAAGCTTTCATCAGGCAAAGAGGAAATAACCGTCATAGCAAAATCCAGCAATGTACCGTAAATAACCGCAGTCACAAAGGAAAAAAGATATGACAATTTGAATTTTCTCATTACTATTGCCGTTATAACAACAAGCACACCCTGAAAAACATACTCCGCAACACCAAAGGTAAACCAAGGCAAAAGCTCTGATACCTTTAAATGCAGAATATATGCAGGTGCTACCACCATAGACATACCGAAATCCGCCTTTTCGGTAAAGGCAGCCGCAAATGCCATTATTATAAGCCCCAGTACATAGGAAAGCTCGGTATAAAACACTTTTTTCTTCACAATAATCACCTTCTAACAAAAAGAGCCTTTGGTGTTTGATATAGAAACACCAAAAGTTCTTAAAATAGCAGTATTCATTTTCAGCTGAACCTTAGATATATTACCTTAATTTTTTCGGTTTGTCAACTGTGCAATATAAAAATCATATGGCACAATAATAAGGAACTACAGGCAAAAGAGGGAAACTGCTTACCATATAAACGGTATCAAACGGTATTTAACCTTTTGCTTATACTCGCAGTAGCCGTCAAGCTCTTGCAGAAGAAATTCCTCTTCGTCTTTAATTCTTCTGACAATAATAAACGGGTATAATAGAAAAACCAAAAAGGAATACACAGAACCGAGCACTATCGGCATAGCTAAAAATAAAATCAGTGTCACACTATACATCGGATGTCTGACAATACTGTACAGTCCTGTGTCTACTACCTTTTGATTTTCCTGCACCTCAATAGTACGACTAAGATAGATGTTTTCTCTTAGCACCTCGGCATAAAGGATATAAGCAACAAGAAACACCACCGCAGAAATAATTACAACAACCTTTGGTAAGGTGTACCAATTAAAACGAAAGTTAAGTCCTGCAATAACAAACCCCAGTAAAAACATAAGTCCACTAAGTTTAATAACAATATTTTGTTCTTTTTGTTTTTCTTTAGCACTAAGTCGCCTTTTTAACAACTGAGGATTTTTAAACATCATTACAATTCCTGCAATAAACATTGGTATAAATAAAATCCCCATTAGCAGCCAACCGTTAAAGTATGAAAAAGTTCCTGCCGGTAAGAATATTAATAATCCAACCAAGGCAACCCCGAGTAAAAATTTTGTTATTGCCGCAATAAATAATTTTACTGTCATAGCACTTCCCCATCTGATTTGCATTTGTTACATTATATCATATTGAGCTTTAAATAGAAAGAACTTTGTAAAGAAAAATCCGCCCGAATTTGCGGATAATTTTTGCTTTATAAAGTTAGCAATTACTCGCTTTCCTTAATTGTTGCCAGTGGTACAGTATGCAAAAAAGTAAAAAAGGCATAAAACTATCATCTGCCTTTTATTTTTTTAATTCAATAAAGTAATATCCCATACCATCTGCATAAATACCAAAATCTACACCGTTTTCAAGTCGAAAATGTATATCATTTGGAAGATTGTTTTTTTCTTCTGCTACTTTTGCCTTTTGCTCATCAAAACCTTCTAATGAAAAAGGATAACAATTAGTTTTATCTACCAAAACAGATATTACTTTTTGCTCTTCATACAATAACTCAAATTGTTTAGATAAATCATAAAAATAATTATCGCCTTTTAACCCCATATCGTCAGGCGGAAAATCCCTCCTATTTTCAATTTTTATATCCCAAAGATTAATCACGCGATATTGAACCATACCCATTATGTGAACAAATATTTCAATCGCAATATTATCAAAAAACAAAAAAACAGGACCGCCAAAATATGAAAAGTCATAGTGATTTTTGTCTTGATGTAAAGATTCCAAATACCCTTGCAATGCTACATACACTTTTTTGAGTATATGATTCTGGCAAATATCATTCAATTCACTTTGTAATTCTTCAGAAGAATAGCACCACTCACGTTTTTCGTTCGGTGCAATAATTTCAGAAAAATCAATTTTGCTAAATCTATGATTATACATTTCCCTCACCTCTTAAATACCTCTTTAACATATTATAGCACACCAGCTGTCCGATAAAAAGGACTTTGCATAGAAAAATCCGCCCGAATTTCTTCGGGCGGATATTTTTACTTTATAAATCTAATTACTTAGATTCCTTAATTTCAGCCTGTTGTGCTATCGGAAAAAGAGGGGAAAGAACTGCCATTATACTTCTATTTTAGCAATTCTCACGACGAAATCTTGCCCACATTCAAAAGGTTTGGAGATAATGTTTATTTCACTACCATTCTGGGTAAAGTTAAGTGTTTCTCCACTGTCAAGCCAACATACAGATTTAACCTTTTTGTTAAACGGGAAAATGTTGTCGCAATTAAAATTATTATTTATAGTAACATTTTTATTACCACTAATGCTTAAATCACTCATAAAAAGGTAATAAGTGTTATCATTGCGCAGGATAAAGTTGTTTGGTTTATCTTTAATTTCAATATCAGTGGGTTCAGGAATATGCAATGCCTCATCGTTCAGATTGCTCCATTGCCCTAAAATCTCTAATGCACCTTTATCAATAGTGCGAAGGCTTCCGTCAGCTTTTGGTCCTACATTAAAAAGAAAATTAGACCTATATCTGCGGCAAACAGCAAAACTGTTAATAAGATGCTCCAATGCCTTGAAATTAAAGTCATTTTTCGCATATCCCCAATGGCTTGCAAAAGTTTCGCACATCTCACTTGCAACATATTTGGGGGAACATTCAAGATTTATGGGTTGAGGTCTGCCGCGTTCAAAGGTAACACTGTCAAGTTCAATATGACCTAGTTCACCGCGTTTACTAAGACCTGTGTTGTTTATTATCATAGTATCGGGCTGAAAACTTCTAATAAGAGAATAAAGTGCATCCTCCTCCCAATCTTCATTTGGTTTATCCCACATTCCATCAAACCAAAATCCGCCAATTTTTCCGTAGTTTTTGCAAAGGATTTCTATACTTTTTCTTAAATATTTTAAGTATTCTTCAAAGTTGTTTTTGTAGCTTTCTTCGTGCCAATCTAAAAGAGTATGATAGAAAAAAGGTATAATGCCATATTTGTTGCAAGCGTCCACAAATTCTTTTACAAGGTCTCGACCACACACATTAGGCGCATCATAGGTATTTAATCCGCAAGTATCATAAAGAGAAAATCCATCGTGATGTCGAGTAGTTAGTGTTATATATCGGCAACCAGCCTCTTTTGCAATTAAAACCAATTCCTCTGCCCAATTTGTTTTAGGAGCAAAACTATCAAGAGTTTTAAGATATTCGCACCAAGGTATATTTAAACTGTATTTTGCCCATTCACCTTTTCCTATAACGCTGTAAAGGCCAAAATGCACAAACATACCAAAACCGAGTTTTTCAAAATCCTTGATTCTTTTTTCAACAATCATAAAAACACCCCTTTTTATAAGTTATCTGTATTATACCATAAAAAAACCCAAAAACAAGCAAATCTCCACCGATTGCTCGGTGGGGATCCATTATTGGGAAATATTAGCCCTTGATTGCGGCCTGTCCTGCTATCAGCAAAAGAGGGAAATTTATCTCTTTTTGTAAATAACAAGTTCTGGATTTTCACCGTTTTCTTCGTATGTGCAGACGAGCAAAAAGTCCATATTTGCCACAATTCCGAAACAACGGTCACCGCCAAACGCACATTCTAACTGACTGCCAAGGTAAGTGGCATTATCTTGGAGGAATTTCACCATTTGTCCGTTCGGCAAACGGTATTCCAAATTGACAAAACTGCCTGGCAAGACATTAAGGTTTTCGACTTTTGGTAAACCTTCAATATGAAACAAGGTGTTTAATTCGTGAATAAGTTGCTTTTTAAATTCTTCGAACTTTTCCTTACCGCCGAGGTCCTTATATTTCTCAAAAAAGTCAAGGG
>CAJGBV010000029.1 GCA_904501755.1 Clostridiaceae bacterium
CCGCTAGCTTTTTCTAAAGCTTCGTTAGCGTCCATACCCTTTTTAATCATATCCATCATTTTGCCGAGGTGAACAAACTTGTAACCTGTAATCTGGTCATCCTTGTCAACGGCAATCTTGGTGATATAGCCTTCAGCAAGTTCAAGGTAACGTGGGCCCTTAGCCTTAGTAGCATAGGTAGTACCAACCTGAGAACGAAGTCCTTTACCAAGGTCCTCAAGACCTGCACCGATAGGAAGACCGTCTTCGGAGAAAGCAGTCTGAGTACGACCATAAACAATCTGTAAGAAAAGTTCTCTCATAGCGGTGTTGATAGCATCGCAAACCAGGTCAGTATTAAGAGCCTCAAGAATAGTTTTGCCAACAAGAATTTCAGAAGCCATAGCGGCAGAGTGAGTCATACCGGAACAGCCGAGGGTTTCTACAAGAGCCTCTTCAATAACGCCTTCTTTAACGTTAAGAGTAAGCTTACAGGTACCCTGCTGTGGAGCACACCAGCCCACACCGTGAGTAAGACCGGAAACATCTTTTACTTCTTTTACCTGAGTCCAGGCACCCTCCTGCGGAATAGGAGCAGGGCCATGGTATGTGCCTTTGGCAAGAGGACACATTTTTTCTACTTCATGTGAGTATTTCATTTAAAAAACTCCTTTCGGTTATTCAGCATATTTGAACGTAAAGTTCAAAAACAAACGCTCTGCTGATATTCTATCACAAATAAAAAAAATGTGCAACACAAACTTAGCGAAATTGACAGAATTTTCACATATTTTGTAAATTCACATAACATATAGATAGTTTTTTGTTCAGATTAATAAAATGTTGACTTTTATATATTATAGCTTTAAAATATATATTATTAAGGAGTGTTATATATGAATGAAATTTTCAAGAAAATCAGCAATGTAGGTCTTGTTCCCGTAATCAAATTAAATGACCCTGCAAAAGCCGTACCACTCGCAAAAGCTCTTGCAAAAGGCGGTATTCCTGTTGCAGAGGTTACCTTCCGTGCGGCAGGTGCTGATATAGCCATTGCAAACATTGCTAAGGAACTTCCTGACATTTTGGTAGGTGCAGGTACAGTTGTCACCATAGAACAGGTTAAGAAGGCTGTTGAGGCAGGTGCTAAATACATCATTTCCCCCGGTTTTGACCCTGAGGTAGTAGGCTATTGTGTTGAAAACGGCATTCCCGTTACCCCCGGTTGCACAAACCCATCTGAAGTCAGCATTGCTACAAAAATGGGACTTGAAATCGTTAAATTCTTCCCTGCCGAAGCAGCAGGCGGACTTAAGGTATTAAAGGCGCTTTCAGGCCCATTCCCCAAAATGAAATTCATTCCAACAGGCGGAATCGGTCCCGATAACCTAAATGATTATCTTGCCTTCCCCAAAATCGTTGCTTGCGGCGGTAGCTGGATGGTTCCCGAAAAGATGGTTGATGCTGAAGACTGGGACGGCATAACAGCACTTGCAGAGGAAGCCGTAAGAACAATGCTCAAGCCTCATATTTCCCACATCGGTATTAACAGCGAGAATGAAGATGAGGCAAAGAAAACTGCCGAGATGTTTACAGGTCTGCTTGGTGGCTGTACCGACATTGGAAAGGCTTTCTTCGTTGGCAATCGTGAGGTTGAAATAATGAAAAATATAGGTATGGGCAGACTTGGTCATATTGCACTGTGTGTTACCAGCGTTCCCCGCGCTATTCATTACTATGAAAACAAGGGCTTTAACTTTGATATGAGCACAGCTGTATACAACGATAATGGAGATATAAAGTTTGTATACTTCAGCAGTGATTTCGGTGGTTTCAAGGTACATCTTGTAGAAAAATAAAATAGACCATAATAAACAAAACCCCGATGCCTGACGGCATCGGGGAATTATTTTACTTGTACATTGGTAACACCCTTATAAGCTAAATTCTAATAAATTTAATATTATACATTGGTTTCACCGTATTATTTTTTAACAAGGCATATATTTTAGTCAGAGCCTTGTGCTCTGTAATAAACTTACAAAAAATTAAATTCAAAAAATTTACATTAATAATAGAAGTACATTTATATTAAATTGGTCATAAGCATTTGAATGTGAACTTAATTGTTTTTTGGACTCACCTCTTTCAGTGTGATAATTTCTCCTGTACAGGTTCGGCTTCCATTTTCATTGGTATCAGCCACCTTTCTTTTTGCCTTTTTGTTTCTGTCTTAATTATAGTGCATAATAGCCTATTTGTCAAGTGTTTTTTATAAATTTTTATTAATTTTGCTTAAAAGTTATGAACAATGGTGAAAAAGCCCTAAAATTCAAAAAATCAATCAAAAATATTACATTTTCTATTTACGAAATAAAAAAAATGTGATAAAATTAAAGTTAACATTTTTCAAAGGAGATTTAAAATGTATAAAATCATCAGCAAAAAGATTTTAAATCCTTATGTAACTATGATGGATATTGAAGCTCCCCTTGTTGCAAAAAAGGCTCAAGCGGGACAGTTTATAATTTTAAGAGTTGATAAAGACGGGGAAAGAATTCCTCTTACCGTTGCAGGCTTTAACAGAGAAAAAGGTACTGTCAAAATCATTTTTCAGATCGTCGGTGCCACCACCCTGCTTTTAAGTAAAAAAGAAGAGGGCGAATATATCGAGGACTTTGCAGGTCCCTTGGGCGTTGCCACAAAAACGGATAATCTTAAAAAGGTTTGTATTGTCGGTGGCGGCGTTGGTTGTGCTATTGCTCTGCCTATTGCCCAAAAACTTAAAGAACAGGGTTGTTCTGTCACCTCTATAATCGGTTTCAGAAACAAAGACCTTATTATCCTTGAGGATGATTTTAAAGCCTGTTCGCAGCAGCTTTATATAATGACCGACGATGGCTCTTACGGCGAAAAGGGCAACGTATGTATGCCCCTGAGCAAAATGCTTGACAGTGGTGAGGTCTTTGACGAGGTTATTACCATAGGTCCCCTTATTATGATGAAATTCGTAGTAGAAACCGTTCGCCCCACCGGTATCCCCTGCACCGTTTCTATGAACCCAATTATGATTGACGGAACAGGTATGTGCGGCGGTTGCCGACTTTCTCTCATCGAAGACGGAAAACGCGAGGTAAAATTTGCCTGTGTTGACGGCCCCGATTTTGACGGATATAAAATCGACTTTGATGAAGCAATGAGCAGAGCCTCTATGTATAAAGATTTCGAAAAACACGCTTACGAGGATTCCTGTAATCTTTTTAAAAAGGAGGCAGACTGATGAAGCCGAACATGAGTAGTATTAAAAATCCTATGCCGAGTCAGGAGCCTCTTGTCAGAGCAAAAAATTTCAGTGAAGTAGCTTTAGGTTATGACGAAGAAACGGCTGTTGACGAAGCGCTGAGATGCTTAAACTGTAAAAATATGCCCTGTGTACAGGGATGTCCCGTAAATATTTACATTCCTGACTTTATACAAAAAATTAAAGAGGGCGATTTTGAGGGTGCTTATGAAATAATAAGTCAGTCCTCCTCCCTTCCTGCCGTTTGCGGACGAGTTTGTCCTCAGGAAAAGCAGTGTGAGGCAAAATGTGTTCGCGGCATTAAGGGTGAGAGTGTAGGTATAGGCAGACTCGAACGCTTTGTTGCTGACTGGCATAACGCTCACAGCAATACTTTGCCATCCGTTCCCGCCTCAAACGGACACATGGTTGCGGTTATCGGTAGCGGCCCGTCGGGTCTTACCTGCGCAGGTTACCTTGCAAGAATGGGATATAAGGTTACTGTTTTTGAAGCCCTTCACACTGCCGGTGGTGTACTGGTTTACGGCATACCCGAATTCAGACTTCCCAAAGCTATCGTTCAAAAAGAAATAGACAATCTTATCTCAATGGGAGTTAAAATAGAAACTAACATTATTATAGGTAAAACCCTTACAATTGACGAGCTTTTCGATATGGGCTATGAGGCTGTATTTATAGGCTCAGGAGCAGGACTTCCAAGCTTTATGGGCATAAAGGGTGAAAGTCTTAAGGGTGTTTATTCTGCTAATGAATTCTTAACACGAAGCAATCTTATGAAGTCCTACCTCGAAAAACCCACTACCCCCATTATAAAAGGCGGCAAGGTTGCAGTTGTTGGCGGCGGCAATGTTGCTATGGATGCCGCTCGTACAGCCTTGCGACTGGGTGCAGATAAGGTTTACATAGTTTATCGAAGAAGTATGGATGAGCTTCCCGCAAGAAAAGAAGAGGTTGAACATGCTATCGAAGAAGGCATTGAGTTTAATCTTCTTAACAACCCTGTGGAAATAATCGGTGATGATAACGGATTTGTAAAAGCTATGAAATGTATAAAAATGGAACTCGGCGAGCCTGATGAACGCGGCAGGAGAAGTCCTGTTCCTATTGAAAACAGTGAGTTTATTTTAGATGTAGACACCGTTATTATTTCAATAGGCACCTCTCCCAACCCCCTTATTAAGTCCACAACTCAGGGACTTGATGTAAACAAACGTGGCGGAATAATTGTTGAAGAAAACACAGGTGCCACAAGTAAAGAAGGCGTGTATGCAGGCGGAGATGCCGTAACAGGTGCCGCTACCGTAATTTCGGCTATGGGCGCAGGAAAAACCGCCGCAAAGGCAATAGATGAGTATATCAAAATGAATGGATAATAGCTTAATATTGAAAATACTGTAAAAGTAGGTCAATTTACATTAAAATAGGCCGACTCACTGTTTTCTTGTGAGTCAGCCTATTTTTTTATTTTATTTAATTCTATAGGTTTTGATTTGCTTTGGTTTAATGGACGAAACACCCATAGCTGTATCTTTTTCTTCCGCAAGATTGGTTTCGGTTATCTCTGAAAACAATTCTTCGTTAAAATCAATTTTTACATTTTGACTTTCTTCGCTTACATTGCAAATACGAAGTATAGCACCATCTGAGTTTTCAGCACCCTTAAAAGCAGTGGCGGTAATGAAAGCGCCCTCAAGACTTACAAATAATTTACTTTGAGGAAGCTTACCGTCGTGGCAGCCTGTTTCTACAGCAAAGACTCTGTCGCCGCTGAAGGTATATGCCTCGTTAAATACATCTGACTTTTCACTGTGTTCATAGGGAATAACAGAATACTCAAGGGTTATCTCACCCTTAACCTGCATAAGAGGATTACTCATCTGTCCCCAGGTCCAGTCACCGAGAGTACCTACCGCGCGGAGCAAGGTAAGAGCAATTGTGTTTCTGCCGTCGCGAAGCACCTCATAGCTGCTTATTCCTCGGGAGGCTATAAGAACACCTTTCTTTTCATCCTCTACACCCACAAATGCCTGCATACGCTGATTATAGCAGGGATTTTCCCATTTTTCTCCGGGTTTTATTTCACGTTTTATAACATCAAACTGCCCGTCTGCCATAGCGTAAGGTGTGTTAATTTCTGTTGGGAAATATACCCTTAATCTATGGTTTTCACACTGATTATCAAAGGTGGTTTTTATATCTACCCTTCTGCTGTCAGCGGTTAGTGTAACTATGCTTGTCAGCTTTGACAAAACAGTCTCTTTGCTACGGCACTTATTATCATCCATAAATTTTGGTATTTCTATATACGAAATTATTTCAAAGGTAGCTGAAAAAGGTGTTTGATTTAACAGTCGTACATCGGCATTTTTACCGAATATACTCTGAGCATCGGCAGTAGGCTTATAGTTATAACCATCACCACTATCACCGCTGTCCTCAAAAAGATTAAAACCTGTATAATTCTTTTGAGCAATTTTGTCGTATATACCGAGTGTTCCGTCATTTTCAATCCGGAGCTTTATGTATTTATTCTCAGCACCACGATCACTCACCTTAAAGTCATAGCCGTCAGCCGCTATACTGCCCTCGTTTATTTTATAAACAGTATATCCTATTCCGCTAAGCTTTGCAGGGAATGTTACTGTGTATTTATAATCTCTTATAGGCACACGGAAGCTGTCCTTTGGCAGTTTAAAGGTAAACTGTTTTCCGTGGCAAACTATATCGGCATTAATTACATTTGAGTCCTTATCGGTAATATAAAAATCAGTAGGCTCTTTAAGCCACACTTCACCCTTTACTGTAGCATAAGTAGTACCGGGATTTGTATGGAACACCACAAGATTTTTTTCGCCCAGATTTTTTGTATCTATGTTTTCTGCAATATACTCTGCCGCCTCATTTCTGACATACTGTGCAACATCCCTTGCACAGTCAAAACGAGCGTTCATCTGTATAGCTACATCATCACAGCTACAGGCGCATATTGAATCGTGAGGATGGTTCTGCATAAGTTTTTTCCAGCCATAACGAAGATAATCACTTCTATATGTATCACCGCAAAGCATAGACATTACGCTGATAGGTTCACTCTGTTGTTCCAACAAATTTTGAACTGTGTGGTTTTTGATTTTTAACAGCTGATGGGTTGAAGCTGTATCGGAAATAGGAGATTTACCTGTTGTTTTTTGACCTGTAAGCTCGCCCTTAATCAGTGTAAACTTATCCTTATTAGGACGCAAAGCCGATATATACTCATTAAAGTTACTGTGAACTATTTCTACTTCTTCCCCGTAAAGCTGACGGGCAATATCCAGAGCCTCAACTAAATTCTGCTGTATGGGCTGATGGTCGCTTCCGTTCATTCCCAGCCAATGACTTGTTTTGGAATACTTTTTAAAAAGTGCAATCATTTTATCCATTTTTTCCTTGCACTTATCCTTATCAACAGGCATCTCGTTTGCATTGTCGTACCACTCGGTAAACATTATGCCCATAACTCTTGTTTCATCTGCGCCTTCCCAAATAAGTTCCTTATCATCAGCCACTTCGCCAACCTTATTATCAGCCATAACTGCGCCAAGGCCTCTGCCAAAGACCGCATTATCTATATCAAAGCCCTCAAGAAGCTGAGGGGCCTGAGAAATATTTGCAAAGGCATCGGGAAAATATCCAACCTTTGTAACAGGATAACCATTTTCTTTACAGAATCGGTGACCTTCAAGCATATTCCTTACGTTTGCTTCACCCGAAATAAGTGCTTCGTCCTGTAAAATATACCAAGGACCCACCTGAATTCTACCCGCCTTTATAAGAGCATCAAGACGAGGCTTCATCTGTGGTTTTATTTCAAGATAATCTTCTATAACTATGGTCTGACCGTCTAAATGAAAATATTTATATTCAGGGTTTGTTTCCATAGTTTCAATAAGAGTGTCCATAAGCTCAACAAGTCTTGCCCTGTGACTTTCAAAGCTCATATACCACTCTCTGTCCCAATGGGTATGTGAAATAATGTAAAGTTTATTTTTCATGGTAATTTTCCCTCTTTCTATAAATATTAGGAGATACTCCTACAATTTGTTTAAAAACTCTGTAAAAGTTTGAAATAGACGAAAACCCGCACTCACTTGCCACTTCCTGCACCGTCACATTATCAAGTCTTAACATTCTTTTTGCCATATTAAGCTTCATCTCATTAATGAAAGCTTTATACTGCTTTCCTGTAGCTTCGTAAAACATTTTTCCAAAATAATTAACCGAATAACCGCAATATTTCGCGACCTGAGATAATGTGGGGTCAGAACGAAGATTAGCATAAATATACCTTAAGGCATCTGATATTTTATTGTCGGTTTCTTCCCCTTTTTGTTCAAAATCCATTTCCCTTAAAATTATATTAATTACGGCAGATAAAAGATTTTTGATTATATTTTCAGAGTATTCATCGACAGTATTTCTCTCTCTGACAATCATTTCTACCAAGACTTTAATTTCATGAAGAATATCATTTTTTAAAACAAGAAACTTTTTGTCCTGCTTTTCAAAAAGCTGAGAAATCAGTTCTTTATCAATCATGGTTTCGTCGAACATTATATTATATAGCTCTAATTTTGTATCTCCGCACAAAAAGTGAAAATCCGCAGGGGTTAAAATATACATGGAACCGCTGCTCAGAGCATATTGGGTGCCGTTTATCATACAGCTCCCCTCTCCGCTAAGTATTATTTCTATTTCAAAGAACTGATGAAAATGAACACCTGTGTTTCCCATAAAATTCTTTTTATGAGCAGTTATATGAAATTTACTGTCTATATGTTCTTCATAAGAAAAATTCTTGTATTCCACCATATCACCTCTACAATGTCATTTTATCATCTGTCTTTATACATGTAAACGATTTTTAGAATTATTTTATATAAATCGTTGAAAACTGTAACAATTCTTTTAAAAAATAGAAAAAAGCAGTCCAACGACTGCCTTTATTTATATACTATTTTAAATATTTTTTTATCGGTATTCCGATAAAAAGGGAACATACCGCCTTTATAATATCAATGGGTATAAAAGGGAGGACACAAACATAAAGTGCTGTATTTATATTTGTGGCGGCAACCACTATGTACTGAAGGGTTCCGAAGAAATAGCATATAAGCAGTCCGCATAAGCACCCTAAAAAAGCAAAAATATATTTTATAGGTTTTTTATCCACTTTTATTTGACAACAAGAAGAAACCACAAAAGCCATAAAAGGATATGACCATATATACCCTCCGGTAATTCCAACCAAAGCTCCTATTCCTCCGCTTCCACCCGAAAAAACAGGAAAACCTATAGCACCCATTAAAACATATACTGCCGTAGCACAAAAAGCCTCAAAGGGAGTAAGAATAACTCCGCACAGCATTATAGTCAAAACGGTCATAGTCACAGGTACCGCACCTATTGGTATAACAAGGAAAGAGCTAATGCACAATAGAGCTGCAAAAACACCGCTTCTCACAGCTTTATACAGATATTTTTTGCTCATTTTATTCTCCTTCCTTTTATTTTTAATATTTTTTATAATAATTCAAAAAATAGTAATTGTCAACACATCAAAACAATGATATAATTAATTTGCATATCAATGAAAGGCGGATTTTTATGGTCAACGAAAAAGCATTAAACAATATTTCCTATGGTCTTTATATTTTAAGTGCTAAGGATGAGAATAAAGACAATGGCTGTATTATTAACACTGTTTCTCAGGTTACAGTTTTTCCACTTTGCATCAGTGTAACTGTTAACAAGGGCAATTACACCCACGATATGATAGTTAAAACCGGCGAATTTAATGTTTCTGTTATTTGTGAAGGTGCTACTTTTGACATTTTCACACAGTATGGTTTTAAAAGCGGCAGAGATACCGATAAGGTTGAAAAGGACGCTCCACGAACTGCTAACGGCATAACCTATGTAAAGGAAAATACAAACACAGTTATAAGTGCAAAAGTAAAAAGCTCTGTAGACCTTGGCACCCACACTATGTTTATAGCAGAAGTAACCGAAACTGTTGAACTTAGCGACAAACCATCCGTAACCTACGCTTATTATCATGCAAATATAAAACCAAAGCCCCAGACTGTAGCTTCATCAGATAGCAAAAAATGGATATGCACTATATGCGGATTTGTTTATGACGACGCTAAAGAAAAGGTTCCATTTGAGCAATTGCCTGATGATTGGACCTGTCCCCTTTGCAACCATCCAAAAAGCGATTTTGAATTAATGTAATAAAAAGAAAGAGGTAAAAATATGTTTTACGACAAGTTAAAAGAATTTGACAACGAAGTATATGCTTCTGTAGCAAGAGAAAACCAGCGTCAGCTTCACAATATTGAGCTTATTGCAAGTGAAAATATTGTAAGCGAAGCAGTACTTCTTGCAGCAGGCACTCCACTTACCAATAAATATGCCGAAGGTTATCCCTCAAAGCGTTATTACGGTGGTTGCGTGTATGTTGATGAAGTAGAAGAAATCGCAAGAGAAAGAGCCAAAAGGCTTTTCGGTGCCGAACACGCCAATGTTCAGCCCCACTCAGGTGCAAGTGCAAACCTTGCAGTATTCTTTGCTCTTTTAGAGCCGGGTGATACCGTTCTTTCTATGAATCTTTCCGAAGGCGGACATTTATCCCATGGTTCTCCTGTTAATATTTCGGGTAAATACTTTAATATAATCCCTTACGGCGTTGACGAGGCAACTCAGACTATAGATTATGACCTTGTTGAAAAACTTGCTGTTGAAAATAAGCCAAAGCTTATTCTTGCAGGTGCTTCTGCCTATGCAAGAGCTATTGACTTTAAGCGTTTCAAGGAAATCGCAGATAAGGTTGGGGCATATCTGCTTGTTGACATGGCACATATCGCAGGTCTTGTTGCTGCAGGTCTTCACGAAAGCCCTGTTCCTTATGCAGACGTAGTCACAACCACCACACACAAAACCCTCCGTGGTCCAAGAGGCGGTCTTATTCTTTGTAAAGAAAAGTATGCAAAACAGATTGATAAGGCTATATTCCCCGGAATTCAGGGCGGTCCTTTAATGCACATTATTGCCGCAAAGGCAGTAGCTCTTGGCGAAGCGCTTACCGAGGAATTCAAAGAATATCAGAAACAGATTATTAAAAACGCTCAATGTCTTGCAACCGCACTTAAGGAAGAGGGCTTTGACATAGTATCGGGCGGTACCGATAATCACCTTATGCTTTTAGACCTTAGAAATATGAACCTTACAGGAAAAGAATTTGAAAAAATGCTTGATGAGGTTCACATTACTGCAAACAAGAACACCATTCCTGCCGACCCACAGAGCCCATTTGTTACAAGCGGACTTAGAATCGGAACTCCTGCCGTTACTACAAGAGGCTTTAAGGAAGCTGAAATGAAAAAAATTGCTCATTGGCTAGGTCTTATTGCTAAAGATTTTGAGAGCAATAAGGAAACTGTTAAGGCAGAGGTTATTGAGCTTTGCGAAAAGTTCCCCATTTACAGTGAAAACTAATTGATAGAAGGTGTTTTTATGGCTGACAAACTTAAAATTTCTCTTTTTTCAGACTTTCATTATAGAAAGGAAATGTATTCTATTACCCTTGATGACCTTTTAACAATTCTTAACAGAGCTGAAAAGGAAAACGCTGAAATTATTTTACACGCGGGAGATTTTTGCAACGACTATAATAATTCTCCTGAGGTTATCAATGCTCTTCTCAACAACAAAACAGGGCTTAAAGTTTATGGTGTTTACGGCAACCACGAGCTTGAGAGTTTCGATAACTCAATGGCAGTTGTTACTAAATTCATTACAAATGATGAAAATGTTGTTTGGGGCACCAAAGACGGAAAAATCGGTGACGGCAGTATCGCCTACTACTATGCCGATGTAAAGGACTTCAGAATTGTTTGCACCGACACAAATTATTCTTTTAATACCGAAGGCTACTGGGAGCATAACAGAACCAGAAGCTTTGGCCCTCCGGACGAAAATCTTTTCGGCAACAGTCTTGGCACAGAACAGCTTGTTTGGCTGGAGGAAACACTTATTAAATCCGCAAAGGAAGGCAAAAAGTGTATTGTTATCAGTCACGAAAGCTTTTCAGGTAAATTCAGAAGTTCCTCCCCCGACAGTGTATTTATAAGAAACCTTTTCGCAAGGGTAAATGCTATGAAAAAGGGCACGGTGCTTATGGCAATAAACGGCCATATTCATACCAATAACGCCTGTGTTATGGATAATATTTTATATCTTGATATGAATACAGCAAAAAACACTTGGTGGCAAGGTACTCAAGAGGAACACTATAGAGAAGCTGATACTTATAAATATACCGAGTATGACGAAAACGGCAATGCTGTTAATACATACGACAGAAGCTATACTCAGGACTGGATGAACAAAAACACTTGGTACAGTGCAGACCCCTTAAGTGCAATAGTTACCGTAACAAACGACGGCGAAATCACTGTCGAGGGTATGGAAAGCGAATATGTGAACGACATATTGCCACCTGAAAACAAATGGAACGACTGTGAACCGAGGGTTCTTTCAGGCAAATGGAAGCTGGATATATAATAAAATAAGCAGGTTCAAGAGGCACACTTCCTTACGAAGTGTGCCTCAGTTATATTCGCCAAAGGCGAGTTATATTGCTTCGCAGTTATATTTGGACTTCGTCCAAGTTATATTCGCTTCGCAAGTTTTAGTGCGAATATAATAAAACTAAAACCGCAAGGTTTTAATATAACTTTGCGTATCAAGGCAAAATAAAACTGTGAGACCTGTCTCACAATAACACTAATGGATTTTATCTTTGTGATGGATAATATGTAACCCACTATGACACTTATCTGCTGAAAGTATCAATTTTCATATAAAAAGAAAATTGGGAGAAACTTCTTTACGAAGTATCTCCCAAAAGAATCTGCTTATTTTATTGCATTAAGATTATAGCTTTTAAGAATGTTCACCGCATTATCAACATCACTGTCCTGAGTTATTGTATCGGGCAGAGCACACTCCATACCAAGAGCCTCATATCTTGAAACCGAAAAATTATGGTAACGAAGAACCTTTATTTTTCCTTTAAATCCTTTATCACTGAGAAAACTTCCGATTTTCTCACATTCACTGCTGTTATACCCCATTACAAGAGGATAGCGGATTTCTACATCACAGCCCCTATTTAAAAGATATTCAAGATTACTGAGAATAATATCGTTATCCTGCCCTGTGTAAGTCTTATGTGCATCGCTGTCAATCGCCTTTATATCATAGAGAAATTTATCAGCATAAGGAATTATCCTGTCAAAAACTTCTCTTTTAACAAAACCACAGGTATCAATATATACACCTATCCCATTCTCTTTAAGTTCCTTTGCAAGAGCAACTGCAAAATCAGACTGCGCAAGACACTCTCCACCCGACAATGTAACACCTCCACCATTTTCAAAGAATGGCTTGTCAACAGCTAACAGGTCCGCTAATTGTCTTACATCATATTCCTCACCAAAAAAGGTTTTAGCCTCTGTAGGACAGCACTGAACAATAAGTTGCGTTTCTTCTTTTGAAAATTTTTCACATCCGCCACAGCCACAGCATTTTTCTTTAAAAAAAGCAAACTGTCTTTCAAAGGATATACTTTCGGGATTGTGACACCATATACATTTTAAAGGACAGCCTTTAAAAAATACCGTAGTGCGCAGTCCATCCCCGTCGTGTATTTCCATTCTCTTTATTCCTGAAATTAAGCCTTTCATTTTATGCTTCTTTCTATAAATTCGTCCTTTTCTTTTGCAGTAAGGGAATTAAACAGTACATTCCATCCGCAAAGACGAACCTGTAAATTAGGATAGTCCTGAGGATTTTCCTTTGCTTTTTTTAGCACCTCGGTATCAAGCACATTGTAATGAACCGAAAAGCCGCCCATATCAAAATACGTTTTAAGGGTAGCAATAAGAGCGTTAAGTCCGTTTTCTCCCTCTACAGCAGAGCTGTGAAGATCTATATCCACAATATGACCATTAGGTGTTTTTACTGCATCCAACTTTGCAGCAGACATAAGATGCACCGTTGCACCAAATTTATCAGCACCAAAAGATGCGCTGGTGTTTTGAGAAAGCGTTTCCCTGTTTTTCCGTCCGTCTGCACTTGCCGCTGTAGCTCTTCCAAAATACCAACGCCAATCAATTGAAAACAATCCTAGTCTATACACTCCGCCTTTTTTATTAGGTCTACCTGATACAAACAAATATAATTTATCAACTATATTCTTAGCAATATTATCAGCATTTTCGCTTAAGGCACCATACTTTTCAAAACGATTTTTACATGTAAGCCTGAGCGCCTCATTATCTTCCCAATTGTTTTTTAATATCTGTGTGAATTCACCAAGTGTCATTTTTTTCTGATTATAAATCAACTCTTTTATGGCTATGAGAGAATCTACTACCGTAGCAAGTCCCACCGCATTTAAAGAAGAGTTATTGTACTTGGCGGTATAATTACAGTATAAATCTCCACCCTTTTCCATTGCGGACCTATAGGTCGCCGACATAATGGGCGCACAATGTATTTTATCGTACTGCTCTTCGTATATATCGGTAATTCTTATGGCAGAATTGCAAAAATACTCTACCTGTCTTAAAAATTCTTCATATAGTTTTTCAAAAGTATCAAACTTGCCGTCATTTTCAATACCAATAAGAGCGCCTGTGAGCATATCTCTACCACAATTTAAGGCTATTTCCAACGCTTTAGGCAAATTAACTCTTGCATTACAGGAACAAGTAAGTTCCTCTTCTGCCCCACACTCATAACATCCCACCACATGATATTTAATTGCATCTATTTTTTCAGCGCCTAAATTTATGAGGGCATCTGTAACCTTTTTATCCGACATAAAAACTATGCTGTTTGCGCCTTTTCTTACAGAATCAAAAGCTTCTCTTAAAATCTCAACGGGCATATCGTCTCGATAAAGAATGTGCATTTTAATATCTGCACTTGCACTTTTTTTATATGCTTTTAGAATAACCTCAGACAGCTCGTTGAATGCACTTTCTCCATTTTCATTTGTACCACCTATAGCAAACGGCATATTAGCTACTGCTTTAAAGGTTGCAAGTTCCTCGAAAAAGCTTATAAAAAGTTGATGCGCAATTTCTTTATTTTTGAAATAAAAAGGAGCTAAAAGAGCATCAAGTCTGCCAAGTGTTCTTAACACCGTTCCATCGAACATCTGTTGCAACACATAATATATTTCTATAGTCTGCATACCCTCAAAAAGTGTTTCAGGCGCCTTAACACAAAGATTATAAATTCCGTTTGCCATTTCGATTTTACCCATTTTTTCAGCCGTTAAAGCAACACGTTTCATAAACTCAATAGCCGAATCATAAACACCTAAAACAGCAGCATAAAAATCTCGTTTTTCTATATTTTCTTCTTTGAAGAAATATTCTTTTACCCTATCTCTAATGCCCACAATTCCAAGTGTAACTATATCATCCCAACCTGCATTAGTATGGCTGTAATCAAAAAGACCGGTAAAGGCAAGTACATTCTGTCCTTCCTGTAACCCCTCGTCTTTAATTTTGTTTTTTATAAAAGCGGTTCTTTTTTCTATAAGACTACGCATAATACCATCGCAGTTCACCTTAGCAAAAAAGCGGTCGCTGTCCGACATAACAATATCGCAATTTTCAAATAGATATTCTATCGTTTTACAATCGTTAAAAAAAATCGTATCTAAATTATCACCTATACGATTTAATACATATTCTTCAAGGCATTTTCTATCCATACATTCCACCTCATTTTAACTATAGTACAAATATCAACATTTGTAAACATTCATTTTCGAAAGTTTTGCACTTTTCGAAAGTGTTTTTCTTAATTTATATTGATTTTATAAAGAAACAATGTTAAAATTTATATAAATCAAAGGTAGGTGTTTATATGTCAGAGCTTATTATCACCGAAGAAAAATTATATATAAAAGAAATTGTTTCAGTTGTACGTTCTACTTTGCAATTCAGCCGAAAGTGTCCATATCCAAACGGAAGGCACAGCGACTCTTTTGTTTATATAACAGAAGGGAGCTGCAATTATTCTTTCGAAGGCGGTTATTCCTTCAAAGTAAATAAGGGCGATATAATATTCCTTTCCCACAACTCAGTTTACACAATGGAAATACTTACAAACAGGTATTCCTCCATTTTCTGTGATTTTTATTTTGACTCCCCTATACAAAGAAAATGTCAAGTATTTACCCCCGTGCAGTCACTTAACGCCGAAAATGTTTTCGAACGACTGTACAGATTATACCGCAGTCCATCTGCTGCTAACTTTTGTGAAATTCTTTCTGTACTGTACAACATTTACGGTATTGTCAAAAAAAGTAGTGATAAGAGCACTAAAAAAAGCCTTTCAAAATTGGTTATAGAAAATGCAAAAGACTATATTGATGAACATTACTCCGATATAAATTTAAGTGTTTCTAATCTCGCAGAAATGTGTAATATAAGCGAAGCTCACTTCAGAAATTTATTTAAAACATATTATGATATCTCCCCCTCATCATATATAACAACCGTCAGAATTAATGCCGCCTGTGAGCTTATGAAATACCCTTTTATACCTTTAGAAGAATGTGCAACACAAAGTGGCTTTACATCTCTCCCTTACTTTTGCAGAGTTTTCAAAAAAGTGCATTTTGTATCTCCTGCAAAATATCGCAAAGAAAAATTCTTTTGATTACATACTAACATTTATAAATTACAAATAGTTAGGAAAAAATTCCATAAAACAATTCAAATGATCAATTGTTATTGAATTATACCATTCTATAATAAATATATAATTAATTAAAAGCAAACTTTTTTAGGAGGTTTTATTATGCTTAACCTTTACAAAGAAAACACCGCAAATTTCCCAAGACTCAGTACAGATAACTTCTTCATTAATTATAATAATTATTATAAGTTTGACGAAATAACTGAAAAAACTGTAAAATATATTGAAGACTGGCAGCTTCTTGATGAAAACCTTTGGGAGACTTTTGTTGATCAGTACAGAGAACAGCCTGACGCTAATGACGGCGGATGGAGAGGCGAATACTGGGGTAAAATGATGCGCGGTGCATGTTTTGTTTACTCCTATACAAGAAACCAAAAACTATACAATACTTTAACTATTGCAGTAAAAAACATCCTTAAAACACAAGATAAATGGGGCAGAATTTCTACCTATGAGATAGGAAAAGAATTTGCTGCTTGGGATATCTGGAGCAGAAAATATGTGCTTCTCGGTATGCAGTATTTCCTCGAAATCAATAAGGATGAAGCATTGGAAAACGAGATAATTAAATCTATGTGCCGTCAGGTTGATTACATAATTTCTAAAATCGGCAACAGTGACGAGGGTAAGCTTCCCATAACCCGCGCCACAAAGCATTGGTACGGACTTAATTCCTCTTCTCTTTTAGAACCTGTCGTTCGTCTTTACAATATTACAGGTAAAAAAAAGTATTTTGATTTCGCACAGTATATCGTTGATGAGGGCGGTGCCTCCGTAGAGAACATTTTTCGTTTAGCCGAAAAGAAAGAGCTTAGTTTATATCAGTACCCTGTAACTAAAGCATACGAAATGACCTCTTGCTTTGAGGGTCTTTTAGAGTTTTACAGAGTCACAGGGGAAGAATGGTATAAAACGGCAATAATTAACTTCTGTGACCTTATTTTAGAAGATGATTTCACCGTTATAGGCTCGTCCGGCTGTACACATGAGTTATTTGACCATTCAACAGTTCGTCAGGCAAGCACAAACAATCACCCCATTATGCAAGAAACCTGTGTTACTGTAACACTTATGAAATTTTTCTTACAGCTCAATCTTCTTACAGGCGAGGCTAAGTACATAGATGCTTTTGAAACGGCATATTACAACGCTTATCTCGGTTCAATAAATACAGAGAAAAAGACCACCATTCCTAGAGATGCCGTACCCGAAGGTATGACTCTTGACCCACTACCCTTTGACAGTTACAGTCCTCTTACAAAAGGTATACGCGGTCACGGTATAGGCGGTTTCAGGGTTATGACAGGTAATAAATTCTACGGTTGCTGTGTTTGTATCGGTTCTGCAGGTATAGGAAGTGTTCATAAAGCTTCTCTTTTAACCTATGAAAAGGGCCTTGTTTTAAACCTGTTTATTAAAGGTGAATTTATATCTATTTCTCCATCAGGAAAGCCTGTTAATATTAAAATAGATACACTATACCCTGTTGGTAATAAAGTTAAAATAACTGTAAACTGTGAGGAAGATTTCATCCTTAAAATCAGAAATCCTCAGTTTAGTAAAGAAACAAAAGCAGTTGTAAACGGAAGCTCAGCTATAATGAACAGCGGATATAACGATATCCTTTGCAATAAAGGCGAAAACACTATTGTTCTAACCTTTGATATGCCAACCCAGATAATAAAACCTGTATCCTATGAAACACAAGAACTTATGAATAAGGTTATTTGGGGTGAAAACTCAAGAACTGTAGCTACCCTTGACGAACAAGATCCTGAGGCTCTACTTAACATAGCCTTAAAGAGAGGTCCTCTTATGTTGGCACAGGATTCAAGATTCGGGTATGACCTGTCTGTTCCTGCAGAAATTCTAGACAATAACGGCTTGGCTGAGATAACAGAAACAGAAAACGAATTTGACTGTATGCTGACAGTAAATGCAAAAACGAAAAAAGGACAAATAAAGCTTTGTGACTA
>CAJGBV010000030.1 GCA_904501755.1 Clostridiaceae bacterium
GCTATTATGAAAGAAAGAGTATGAGAATAATGAAAAAGGCAGATTCCTGATGAATCTGCCTTTTTCTATGTTTGTAAATAGATTATCTTTTAAATACTTTTGCAAGGGTCAGTGCTACGGTACCGGAAAGTACGCCGCAAAGTGCTTCTTCGATCACACCCTGAATTCCTACCAGTGCAACGATAAATCCGAGAGGATTTTTTGCTTTGACTTATTTAAATAAAAATGATATAATTAGAACACAAATCATTTTCTATTTAACAGAAAGGTAGTTATGGAATGAATAATAAGAATAATGACGTTAAACTTTATAATATATTGTTCCCCTTTTGGATGATTTTGTTATTTCCTCAAATATGGCTTATTGTTCTTCCAGGCAATTTTATTATTGATAGTATAGTTTTAATAATCAGTATGATTCTGTTAAAAATTGCAGATAAAAAGCAGTGGTATAAGCGACATATAATAAAAATTTATCTGTTCGGTATGATTTCTGATATTATTGGCGCAGGATATATGCTATTATTGGTGACAGTATTTGATGTCGGTCGAATGGGTGATGAACTTTATTTAACTGCACCTGCCTTAGTAATATCTTCAGTTTTGATTTTTATTCTTAATTACTTTATTACATTCAAAAAATCAGATAAATTATTACGATTAAAATTATCAATCATATTTGCATTAGTTACCGCACCATATACATTTTTAATTCCGTCAAGTTGGTTATACGGATAAACTAAAAACAATTCAATAATTATACTTTTCCTCCTTTTTGCCGATAGAGCCCCAGGCTGCTATTAGTTGTAAGCAAAGTCGAGTGTTTTAGGTTTTCATAGAGATTGGAAAACGTGCCGTATATTTTCCCTGCTTGTTACGGTATAAGACAAAATAAAAAAAGCCTCCCTTGTGTAAAGGGAGGTGGCAAAACGGAGTTTTGACGGAGGGATTGACAATCGTTGGTACTTAACAATCCCCCAGTCTTTTTGCTTCGCAAAAAACCAGCCCCCTTTACACAAGGGGGCCTTTTTACTGTCCTTAAGAATACAACCCCTATGCTTTCACTGTTTTTATTTTATGTTGAACTTTGTCATGTTTTGTGATAAACTTGATTTAACAGATAAATAATCTGTTAAATTTTAGGAGGGGTTTATATGATATTTGCAGCTACAGGTATTTCTCTCGTATTGGTGTTTATTGTCGGTTTAGTTATAGTGGGTGGCATTATCGCTCTCATTGCAGCAATTTTAGGTAAGGGTAAAACCGAATCTGATGACGGTGATTTGGATGAAAACAAGTCTTTTTTTGACGGCGGTTATCTTGCGTACATAGGTTATAGTATCTTGGTAGCCTTTGTTACATCTATTACTTTTGGCTTGGCATTTCCTTGGATGTGCTGTTTAATGCAGAGATGGAAAGCAAAGCACACTGT
Source organism: Clostridiaceae bacterium (assembly GCA_904501755.1). Lineage (GTDB taxonomy): Bacteria > Bacillota > Clostridia > Oscillospirales > Acutalibacteraceae > SIG607. Next base: position 1,433 of record CAJGBV010000030.1, read on the forward strand.
TATATGTGGAAAGCGTATGTATTTTGATGGTACAGGCGTACAGCTTATAGGAAAGTTTATATTATGGCTTTTCCTTACTATAATTACCTTTGGTATCTATGGCTTCTGGATGGCTATTGCTATTAAGAAATGGGTAAGCAAACATACTCATTTTGTGGGTGAAGAGGACAATAATAGTTATTTTGACGGTGGTGTCCTTGGTTTTATCGGAACAAATATTCTGGCAGGATTTGCTTTGATTGTACCCTTTGTGGGACCGGCTTGGTCAAATATTATCAGACTTAGATGGGAAACCAAGCATACGGTTACCGATTCCAGAAGACTTATTTTTACAGGAACAGTGGGAACATTTTTCCTTAAATATCTGTTATGGGGCTTTTTGACAGGTATAACATTTGGCATATTTGCTCTGTTTATACCGGTTAAGAATATGCGTCTTGAAACCGAAAACACCATTGACCATGAGCATACTATTGAAGCACAGATGAAGCGGAGCGAATACCGTAATCTTATTCGTACCGATTATTCTGCTTATAAGAGCGACAATGTTGAATATGAAATGGAAGGTATTAAGTCGGGTATTACCGATACTATGGGACAGGAGGAACTTCTTGCTCTTGCTAACTCAGGTTCAAGGGTGGCTCAGTATTTATATGTTAAACGCTATGCTGAAGGTGACTATACTGTTGAGCCCTTTGCTTCCTTGCTTAAAGCAGCATCGGATGCAGAGTATGCGCCTGCCGTGAGCTTATACGCTCTGACAGGTGAAATAGAGGAAACCGAGAAAAATACTCTTCTTGATAAAGCGGCAAAAATGGGACAGTTCCCTGCAATAAGAAACCGAATGTCATATTGTGCTGATATTGGTCTTGCTCAGAATGATATTGCTTATTTAAAGGATGCAGTTCGTTATTCTGATTTGCTAAATGAACATGGTGAGGAACTGACTGAGGATGAACTTATTTTGGTTAAGAAATGCGTTCTTGCTATCAGAAAAATTGAATCGGGCAAGTTTGTTTCATCAGGAGGTTCAAAGGCATCAATTGCCGTCGTGGCTATTATAGCTGCTATATTAGTTATTTTAGGTATTCTTTGCAGTGTTCTAATGTTTGGAAGAGCAAAAATGGTTTCTGTTGATATGGACTCGTACACAAATGCAGAAATGATGTATTAATTTAAAATCAAAAATACCCTTTGTGTTTTTATGGATACAAAGGGTATTTTTTTATTATAGCTTTTTGTCCTTTAAAGCGGATTCTGTGTTTTGAATCGCTTGAACTGCCTGAGAATCGGAATTTGCAATGATGTAAGTGTAAATTGCATCGAAAATAGTAAGCTGAGCTATACGGGAACTCATAGCGAGGATGGAGTGCTTGGTTTCAGCAGATTTTGTAAATAAGGGTATATCCGAAACGCTTATAATAGGGGAGTCGGCATGGTTAGTAATACAAATAGTTTGTGCACCGTTAAGTTTTGCTAACTTTAATGCCTGTATAATGTCGGTTGACTGTCCTGAATGAGATATACCTATTGCAACACATTTATCGTTAAGATGGGATGCAATTATTGCCTGAAGATGATTATCGGTACAGGCAGAAGCGTTAAGACCTACTCTTAAAAATTTGTGTTGTGCATCGGTGGCAATGGAAGCGGAATTTCCAAGACCGAAGATAACAATTCTTTCTGCCTTCATTATGGCACGCGCTGCCGACTCAAGAGCTTTTTCATCAAGCACCGAGGCGGTGTTTTCAAGGGCTATCTTAATATCGTTAATTCTTTTTACGAACATATCATAGCAGCTATCGTCTGCTGAAATCTGAGCCTTTTCGTTAGATAAGGTTGAAATTTCCTGAGCAATGGCAAGCTTTAAACCCTGATAGCCGCCCACTCCAAGTCTTTTGGCAAAGCGGACAACCGTTGCATCGCCACAGCCAATTGCAGTTGCAAATTCTGTAATAGAAAGGGGAAGAAGCATTTTTGGGTCGTTTATAATGCTATCGGCAATGCGTTTTTCACCGGGCCCTAAATTGTTATAAGTAGAACGAATATTAAGTAGTATGGATTTCATTTTAGCACACCTCTGTGAAAAATATTTTCATTATATGTAAAAAACCGAAAATTTATTTTTTAAAAATCGAAAAATATTTTCACTTTTCTCTTGATTTTTTTTGATGAAAGTATTATTATATTGTTTAGTACATTATAGCACAGTACAGTTTAAAATGAAAGGGGAATTTTATGCTGGATTATAGGGTTAAAGTTGGGCTTGTTGCTATGCGCAGAAATACAACAGACCGTCCCAGAGGTACTTTTCTTACTTGGTATTCCGCAGAGCAGAGAGGAAAGCGTTTTACTGAGTATATTGAAGAAAACTTCAGCAATAAAAATGTTGAATTTATAGATAATAAGGGTATCGGAATTAATGACCTTGTTTTTGATGATGCTTCTGCTAAAGAGGTTATAGAGCGATTTAAAAACGAGAATGTCGATGCGGTAATGATTATCAACTGTAATTTCGGTAATGAGGAGGCTGCTGCAGATATTGCAAAGGCTCTTGATAAGCCTGTGCTTTTATGGGCACCACTTGATGACGAATATTATGTTGATGGTATGCGTCCTACAGATTCCCAGTGCGGACTTTTCGGTGTTTCCCGTCAGTTCCAACGTTATCATATTCCGTTTTCACATCTGCCTTGCTGCAGAGTTGAAAGTGAAGAATTCAAGGAAGGCTTCGAGCGTTTTGTAAGAGTAGCCTGTATGGTTAAAAATTTCAGAGGACTTCGTGTAGGTCAGATAGGTTCCCGTCCTTTACCTTTCTTCTCGGTTATATGTAATGAAGGAGAACTGATGGAGAAATTCGGTATAAGAGTTGTTGCTCTTAATTTTGCTATGATTGAGCAGAGAATGAAGGAGGCTGACTTAAACTATGCCGATGAAATAAAGGAATATGAGAATTACTTCCTTACAAAGTTTACTCTTGATGACCTTACACCTAATTATATACATAATATGGCAAAGCTGACGGCTGTGTATAAGCATCTTTATGATGAGTTTAATCTTGATGTTATTTCGGCTGAGTGCTGGACTGCCACACCCGTTATGTTTGACGGACTTGCACCCTGTGCTGTCTACGGACTTCTGGGTGATATGGGCTATATGGTGTCCTGTGAAAGCGATATGCACTGTGCTCTTACTATGGTGCTTCTTAAAAGTGCATCTCTTGGCAAGGGCAAACCTCTTTTTGGTGAGTTTACAGTACGCCATCCTGAAAATAAAAATGCAGAGCTTTTATGGCACTGCGGACCTTTCCCGCTTTCAGAGAAAGCAGAGGAGGGAACCGACAGCAACGCACGTCTTGTAAATCAGCGTGAATGGTTCAGAGCTAAGGACGGTACATATACCGTTTGCCGAATGGATCAGGAAAGCGGTGAATACAGTATTCTTCCTCTTGTTTGCAATACGACTAAGGGACCTCAGACTCACGGTACATATATCTGGGGCGAATTTGAGGATTTGCAGGCAGTTGAAGACCGTCTTATAGAAGGACCTTATATTCATCATTTCGTTGAGATTTTCGGTGATTATACAAAAGAGATTCAGGAGTTCTGTAAGTATTTCCCGAATCTCAAGGTAGATAAATCAGTAAAATAATTTTAAGGAGATAGAAAATTATGCAGTACCAGATGAACGAATTTTTGTTTGCAATGATTCTTACCGAGCTTGAGGATGCTGTAGGTAAGGAAAACTGCTCTACCAGAGCAATCGACAAGGTAACACACAGCGTTGACTATTACTGGCTTTCACGTATGTGGGCTGACAGAGGCTGTCGTATGCCTGAGGCTGACATTGTAGTTTGCCCCGAAGACGCTCAGGAGGTTTCCAAGGTATTAAAAATAGCTAACTATTATAAGCTTCCTGTAACTACTTGGGGTGCAGGCGGCGGAACACAGGGCGGTGCTATCCCTGTTTGTGGCGGTATTATCCTTGATACCAAGAGAATGAACAAGATTTACGAGGTTAATACCGAAGGTATGTATATCGAATGCGGTACAGGTGCTATTTATAAGCACATTGAATGGGCAGCAAATGAGGTTGGTAAGGCAACAATGCACTATCCTTCTTCTCTTACCTGTTCTACTGTAGGCGGCTTCCTTGCACACAGAGGTATCGGTGTTGTTTCTACCAAATACGGTAAGATTGACGATATGGTGCTTAAGATGGAGGTTGTTCTTCCTAACGGTGATATTATTGAAACCTGTTCTGCTCCCAAGCATGCCGCAGGTCCTGACCTTAATCAGATTTTCATTGGTTCTGAGGGAACCCTTGGTATCATTACCAAAGCACAGATTCGTATTTTCGACCAGCCTGAAGAAAGACGCTTCAGAGGCTTCTTGTTCCAGGATATGACAGGTGCTTTCAAGGCTTCCCGTGAGCTTTTACAGAAGTTCAAGCCTTCCGTTATGCGTCTTTATGACGAGGCAGAAACCGCTTCTCTTATCAAGAAAATCGTAGGTGTAGAGCGTAAGGGTGCGTTTATGAATATTGCCTATGAGGGTGTTAAGGAAATGGTTGAGGTTGAAGAAAAAATTCTTCTCGAAACCTTTGCTAAGTACGGTGCTGAGGACCTTGGCAGTGAGTACGGTGAGAAATGGTGGAAGGAAAAGATTACCTTCTTCTATCCCGGTCATATGATGGACATTCCTCAGATGTTCGGTACAATGGATACCATTGCTCCTTACGGTAAGATTGAAGAAATTTACTGGGCTATGAAGCAGGCTATTGAATCTGAATTCCCACAGGCAAAATTCATTGCTCACTTCTCTCACTGGTATGAGTGGGGTGCAATGGTTTACGACCGCTTTATTATTGAGGGTAAGGATGTACCTCAGGATCCTGTTGAGGCATTAAGACTTCACCAGAGAGTATGGACCACAGGTGTTCGTACTGCTATTGCTCACGGCGGTGTAGTTAATGACCATCACGGTGTTGGTATCAAGCTTGGCCGTCTTATGAAGGAACAGTACGGTCCTGCTATGCAGGTATTTGAAGGTATTAAGAAGCAGTTAGACCCCAACGGAATTATGAATCCGTTCAAATTAGGTCTTTAATTACCATAGGAGGTAAGTTAATTATGATAATGTCAGAAAAAGGTAAACAGCATGTAGATTCCTGCCGTTTTTGTTGGATGTGCCATCATATTTGTCCTATCGGTAATGCCACCGGTCAGGAAAGAAATACAGCCAGGGCGAGAGCTCTCGGTATATCTCTTGTAAATCGTGAGGCTATTGACCTTACAGAAATAATGGATAACATTTTTGAGTGTGCTTGTTGCGGTGCCTGTACAAAAGAGTGTGTTACAGGTTGGGACCCTGTTATGTTTACTAAGGAAACCAGAATGCACGCTGCAATGGAGGATAAGCTTCCTGATTACATAAATAAACTTGTTGATAACTGTCTTGAAAAGGGTAATGCTTACGGCATAACCGAAATTGATGCTCAGCTTAAAAAGGCTATAGAGGCTCACAGTGAAAAAACTGATACTCTTCTCTATCTTGGTGTTGATGCTATTTATAAGGCACCTGCCTGTGCAGTAAATGCTATAAAGGTTCTTGAAAAGGCAGGAGTAAGCTTTACAGTTCTCAGAAATGAAGCTCCGAGCGGTGCTCAGCTTGAATACCTTATCAGTGCTGTGGGTGAAACCAAGGAAGTTATGCAGAAATGTGCAAAACAGCTTGGCGAATTTAAAACTGTTATTGCTTATGACCCACAGGACGCAAAGGTATTAAAGCGTGAATATAAGGAGTGGGATATTGCTCTTAATGCTGAGGTTAAAACCTTTACTTCATTTGTTGCAGGTCTTATTAAGGACGGTGCATTAAAGCCGGTGAACAGCGGTAAAAAGGTTGTATATCAGGATCCCTTCCAGCTTGCACGTGATTTGGGTGAAACCGAAGAAGCAAGAGAAATTATAAATGCTTATGCTGTATGTGAAGAAATGCTCTGCAACAGAAAAGATACTATGTGGGCAGGTAACATCCTTATGCGTGAGTGGATGGAGGATGTAATGAATAAGGTGGCCAATTCTCGCCTTTTCAATGCAAAATGTGTTAATGCAGACACAATTGTTACCGCTTCTGTAAGCGAGTATGTTTCTCTTAAGGCTGTGGAAAACGGCATTAAGGTTATTTCTCTTGAAGAACTTATTCTTGGATAAGAGGTACTTGGTATGTTAGTTAATTTTAAGACTATTATAGATATGGCTGAAAAGGGAAATTATTGTATTCCCGCGTTTAATACCTATAACATTGAAACGGTTATGGGCGTTATTGCTGCTGCGCAGGAGGCTAAGGCACCTGTTATTATTCAGGTTTATCCCCGTCTTTTTATGGAAGAGGTTGGATATTACCTTGCTCCTGTTGTACTTGCGGCTGCTAAGAAAGCAAGTGTTCCTGTTTGTTTCCATCTCGACCACGGTCCTGATGAGCTTGCTGTACAGAGAGCTCTTCGTTGGGGATGTAGCGGTATTATGTACGACGGCAGTGTTCATTCATTTGATGAAAATGTTGCCAATACCCGTCACATTGTTGATATCTGCAATACCATTGATGTACAGGTTGAGGGTGAGCTTGGTCATGTAGGAAGCGTTAATGACGAAGCTATGGAAGAGTTTACCGATCCCGCTGAGGCTGCTGACTTTGTAAAGAAGACAGGCGTTACTGCTCTTGCAGTGCTTGTAGGTAATGCTCACGGTCACTATAAGAAGACTCCAAAACTTGATATTGAGCGTATCAAGGCAATCAGAGAAGCAACAGGCGGTACTCCTCTTGTTCTTCACGGTGGTTCAGGTATTCCTGATGAGCAGGTAAAGGCTGCTATTAATGCAGGTATTAGAAAAATGAATATCGGTACAGACGTTTGCTGTGCTTTTGCACAGGGTACTCTCGATTCTCTTAACAATCCTGAGAGAAGCCTTGCAGTTGACCTGTTTATGAAGCCTGCTATCCAGTCTGTAAAGGAACTTGCTCTTGATAAGATAGCACTTGTAGGTGCTAAAGGAAAGGCTTAAGTTATGTGTAAGATTGTAGGTATCGGCGCCTGTGTTATGGACACGCTTGTTACGGTGCCAAATTATCCTAAAGAGGACACTAAGCTGAGAGCTACATCTACTAAAATTGCCGGTGGCGGTCCTACTGCTACCGGTATTGTAGCTGCTTCAAAGCTTAACGAGTCTGCAGGATTTATAGGTGTACTGTCAGGTGACAATGGCGGAAGATTTTTGATGGAAGACTTTGAAAAGTACGGTGTCAGCACTGAGCTTATAGATGTTATGGACGGTTACCGTTCCTTTACCTCTACTATATGGCTGGCTGAGGACTCAGCTTCCAGAACCTGTGTTTTCGACAAAGGTAATTTACCGGCTACAACCCTTGACGAAAAGAAAAAATCTGCTATAATTAACGCAGAGATTTTAATGATTGACGGAAATGATATGGATGCCGCCGAAGAGGGATGCAGGGTTGCAAGAGAAAACTCAACCACTGTTCTTTATGATTGCGGCGGTCTTTATCAGGGTGTTGAAAGACTTTTAAAGCTTACCGATATAATGATTCCGTCTGAAGAATTTGCACTTGGCCATACAGGCTGTGAGGATGTAAGGCAGGCTGCGGTAACACTCTTTAATACATACAGCCCAAAGGTTGTTGTAATAACAAGAGGAAAAATCGGCGGTATTCTATATGACGGAAAAGAGTTTTTCGAATATCCCGCTTTTTTAGTAAAAGCTGTTGACAGTAACGGAAGCGGAGATGTTTTCCACGGAGCCTTCGCTGCCGCTCTTTGCAAGGGCTATGATTATAAGAAAGCATGTATTTTCTCAAGTGCCGTTTCTGCTATTAAATGTATGGGCTACGGTGCAAGAGAAAGTGTTCCGGACTTTGACACTGTTAAAACCTTTTTAAAGGAGAATAATTATGAACTTTAAAAAATCTTATAAATCTGCTAACGGCTACACCCCTATTTGCAAAATCGGTGAGTGCAGTCTTAAAAAGCTTCAATTCGGTATTATTGAGCTTAATGGCGGTCAGTCCCTTGATTTTTATACAGAGGATAAGGAAACAGCCTTTATTATGCTTGGCGGTCACTGTGATGTAACTGCAGGGGATAATAAGTGGGAAAACATAGGAAACAGAATGAATGTTTTCGAAAACCGTAAGGCTGAAAGCTTTTATATGCCAAGAGAGCAGAGCCTTACCATTACCGCACGTGATAATGTTAAAATTGCAGTTTGTGCAACACCTGTTAAGGAAAAAACCGAACCTCAGGTGCTCAGAGAGGACCATGTTGTTTTAAAGCTTTTAGGTGAGGTTCCTTATCAGAGAGAAACAAGCTTTATTATTGACGGAAACTCAAATGCAAAGGTTCTTACTATCGGAGAAGCTTATGTAACCGAAGGCAACTGGGCAGGTTTTCCCCCTCATAAGCATGATGAGGATAATATGCCTACCGAATGTATCGCAGAAGAAATATACTATTTCCTCTTTGACCCCGAACAAGGCTTTGCCGTACAGTGTCTGTACACATCAGACGGTGAGCTTGATGAGGCTTACAGAGTTAAAAATGACGAGCTTGTAGAGTTCCCTTACGGTTATCATACTACCGTTGCAACTCCCGGCTATCAGACTTATTTCCTCTGGCTTATGGCAGGAGATTATCAGGGCTTTAACAGAAGCAACGACCCTGATCATGATTGGATAGGTAAATAAATTTATAAAAACCGTACACAGCTGTGCTACGGTTTTTTGACAATGTGGAGGTATTTATTATGATTACTTTAAGTAATAGAAAATTAACGGTTAAGATTGATGAGCTTGGTGCTCAGATAAGAAGCGTTGTAAAGGGAGAAAAGGAATATATGTGGCAGGCTGAACCACAGATATGGAAAGCAACAGCTCCTCTTATGTTCCCAATTTGCGGCGGTCTTAAGGACGATAAATTTATCTATGAGGGCAAAGAATATAATCTTATTAAGCACGGCTTTGCAAGAAATATGATGTTTACTGTAGAGCAGTCTGACAGTGAATCTGCTGTTTTTCTGCTTACAGCTAATGAAGAGTCAAAGAAGGTATATCCCTTTGATTTTGAGCTTCGTCTTATCTATACTCTGTCTGATGATGCTATAACTATTGCATACAGAGTTGATAACGTAGGGGAGAAGACTATGTATTTCTCTATCGGTTCTCACGAGGGATACTACACTCCAGAGGGAATTGAGGATTATGACATTATTTTCCCACAGAAAGAAACCCTTAACAGTGTTATGGTAGACGGAAACTTACTTCAGGACCATACTTTACCCATTATAAAAGACAGCAATGTTCTTCCCCTTTACGATAAATATTTTCTTGTTGACTGTCTGCTGTTTAAAACTCTCAAGTCAAGAAGTGCAACACTGAGAAACCGTAAAACAGGAAAAAGCATCCGTGTTGATTTCCCTGATGCACCTTATTTTGTTCTGTGGCATCCTCACGGTGCACCTTTTATCTGTATTGAGCCTTGGGCAGGAATTCCCGATGACCACCACAGTACCTATGACCTTTCTGAAAAAGAAGGTATTATCAGCCTTGGTGCAGGTATGTGTTACCGTGCTACCCATACTATAACATACATTGGTGAAGAATAATTTTTACAGGTGAATAAAATGAAATATTTATTGGGTATAGATTTCGGCGGCGGCTCGTCGAAGGCAACCCTTATTAATACCGACGGTGCTATTGTAGCTGAAAGCACTACAGAATATCCTACCTATTATCCTACGCTGGGTGCCTGTGAGCAGTCGCCTGAGGATTGGATTAAAGCACTGAGTGAAAATATCGGTGTACTTCTCAGTAACAGCAAAATAGACAGCTCAGACATACTGGCTGTGTCTATTGATTCTGCAACACATACTGCACTTTTATGCGACAGTGACTATAAACCTCTGAGAAACGCTATTCATTGGACCGACACCCGTTCTCGAAGTCAGGCGAAATTCCTTAAGGAAAACTACGGTGATATGATATTCTCAAAAAGCTTTCATAAGCCGGATACAATCTGGACCTTACCTCAGCTTTTGTGGGTGAAAGAAAACGAACCTGATGTTTTTGCTAAGATAGGCTCGGTTTTCTTTGAGAAGGATTATATCCGCTATACCCTTACAGGCGTTTATTGCACTGATTACATAGATGCACAGGGCAGTATGCTTTTTGACTGTAACGAAATGTGCTGGTCTGAGGAGCTGTGTGATCTTGTAGGACTTGATGTGGAAATTTTGCCCCAGATTAAAGCACCTACCGATATTATAGGTGGTGTGACCAAGGCTGCAGCAGATAAGACAGGTCTTAAGGAGGGTACACCCGTTATATGCGGAACCACCGATACTGTAATGGAGGTTTTTGCTTCCGGTGCAGTAAACAAGGGCGACATAACGGTTAAGCTTGCTACTGCAGGCAGAGTTTGTGTAATCACGGATAAGCCCTATCCTCATCAGCATCTTGTTAATTATTCCCATATTACAGGCGGACTGTGGTACCCCGGTACTGCAACAAAGGCGGCGGCATCCTCTTACCGTTGGTACAGAGATACCTTCGGCGGAAGCTACAGTGAGCTTAATGTAGGCGCTAATGATGTACCTATCGGCTGTGAGGGCCTTATTTACCATCCATATATTAACGGTGAACTGACCCCTTATGCCGACCCTATGCTTTGCGGAAGCTTTACGGGAATACGAGCAACTCATACCAAAGGGCATTTTACAAGAAGTGTTTTGGAGGGCGTTGCACTGTCCCTTCTTCATTCCAAAAAAACACTTGGTGAAATTGGTATTGAGGTGGGCAAAAAAGCCACAGTAATCGGAGGAGGAGCCAAAGGAGAGCTTTGGCGTCAGATAACTGCTGACTGTCTTGATATGGAGCTTATTCTTACCGAAAGCAGTGATTCATCTCTTGGCTCTGCTATGCTTGCCGGTGTTGCTGTAGGCGTTTTTGCTTCTCCCGAAGAGGCGGTTAAAAAGTGTATTAAGCCTGTCAGTGTTACAAAGCCTATAAAAGAAAATACCGAAAAATATGAAAAGATTTTTGAGGAGTATGTGGCAATACACGATGCACTTGCTCCTATATATGATAAGAGAGATATATGAAAATTTTAGTTTGTATTAAACAGGCACAAAGCGGAGAGCTGAATCCCTTTGATGCTTCTGCCTATGAGGCGGCACTAAGGATAAAAAACAGCGATGATGAAGTAATGCTTTTAAGTATGGCACCTAAAAAAAGTGAGGAAATGCTTCTTTCTCTCACCCGACTGGGTGCTGAAAAGGCATATCTTTTAAATGATAAAGCCTTTGCAGGTGCTGATACTCTTGCTACCTCTTATGCCCTTGGTCTTGCCGTAAAAAAGCTATCTCCCGACCTTATAATTTGCGGAAGACAGTCTATAGACGGTGATACTGCCCAGACGGGCCCGTCGCTGTCCGTTTCTGTAGGCTATAATCTTATAACCAATGTAATGAGCATTGAAAGAACAGGAGAAAAAATTACCTGTACGACAAGAGAAAAGGAAAGCAGAGATGTTTCTTTTCCCGCTCTTATTACCGTTGAGCGTTTTTGTTCTCTGCGGTTTCCCCGTATGCGTTCAAAGCTGGGTGAGGTTATAACATACTGTGCAGAGGATATTAATGCTGACACTTCCCGTTGCGGTCTTGCAGGCTCACCCACTCAGGTGCTCAGAACCTTTGAAAATAATGAGGGTAAAAGAAAATGCCGTTTTATTTCCCCCTGTGAGCTTGACGGAGTTATTAAGTCGGCAAGGGAAAAGGGAAGAGCAAGACTTGCTCCTGTCAGTCAAAGTGCTGTAAAGCTCAGTGAGGTATGGATAATCGGAGAAAAACCGCGTGAAATGGCAGAAACTGTTGCACAGAATGTCAGGGTAATCCAGCCAGATACACCTGAAAATATAGCAGAGCTAATCAGAAAAGAGAAGCCTTCGGTTGTTCTTTGGGCAAGTGATTACTATAGTAAAGCTACAGCCCCTCAGGTTGCAAGTATACTCAGCACAGGACTTTGTGCCGACTGTACTGCACTGGAGACCGACGGTGAAAAGCTGTTTATGTACCGACCTGCCTTCTCAGGTAATATAATTGCAAAGATTGCCTGTAAAACACTGCCTCAGATGGCTACTGTTCGTACTGCCGATACACAGGATAGCGATATGATAGTCGGTGTTGGCTTGGGCGGTGCAAAATATATGGATAGTATAGAGAAGTTTGCCCATAAATACAATGCTGAGCTTGGTGCCAGCAGAGCAGCAGTTGATGCAGAGCTGCTTGAATATGAAAATCAGATTGGACTTACGGGAAAACAGGTGAGTCCATCGGTATATGTTGCTGTGGGTATTTCAGGTGCTGTGCACCATATTGAAGGTATGAAGCGTTCGGGCACTGTGATTGCAATTAACAGTGACAAAAATGCACCTATATTTGATTATGCTGATTTTGGCATAATAGCTGATGTAAAAGATTTGTTTTATTTATAAAATTTAAATTCCTGTAGCTTATGGCTACAGGAATTTTTATTTGTCGTATTGAAAAATAATGAAAATTAAGAGCGAGTCTACCTATAAGCCGAGTTCTGTAATAGACGACTATCTATCTCGAAAGGCTGTTGCCAACCTTCTCAAGCCGCTTTTCACGGCACATCGAGCAAATGTAAAGCCGTAGTCAGCGTTGCTCCGGATAAGGTTTACAGGGCCGATATGTCTCCATATCGCCGGTGAGCTCTTACCTCGCCTTTCCACCCTTACCGATAAATCGGCGGTATATCTCTGTTGCACTATCTCTAAGGTCACCCTCGGCGGCCGTTAGCCGCTATCCTGCTCTGTGGGGCTCGGACTTTCCTCATACGAAAAAATCGTACGCAGCCGTCCGGTAAACTCGCAAAGCTATTTTATCACAATATTTAACCAGTGTCAAAGTGTTTTTATACAGCATATATAGTAAAGAATAGATTTTTCTATATCTCTTTATGAACGGAGAGTCTGTATGTCACTTTGTGGTTTACCTAAATACTTTCTTGCAGCTAATTCTGCTGACGGATTTATAAACGGTTTTTCATCTGCTTTTTCTGCTAAGGATAACTGGAAAGCGTATCTAATAAAGGGCGGTCCTGGAACTGGGAAGTCCTCTTTTATGAAAAAAATTGCGTATTTTGCACACTCAAAGGGTATGGAGGTTGAACTTGTTTTCTGTAGCAGCGACCCCGATTCTCTTGACGGTGTGATACTAAAGGGCAAAAAAATAATAATACTTGATGCTACATCCCCTCACACTCTTGACCCTGTTTATCCTGCCGTATGCGAAGAATTACTTGATTTCGGAGCCTTTTGGAATACTAAAAAAATAGAAAAACAAAGAGAACATATTATAAGGCTTACAGACAAAAATAAGGAACTTCATTCTCGAGCTTCACGAATGCTTAGCGCAATAGGACAGCTTATGCGTAACGATATGAAGATTTCTTTGATAGCCACAGATATTGATAAGGTTTTTAATTTTGGCGAAAAACTTGCAAAACGATACCTAAAAAATAAAAACCAAGGTTCAAAAGAATGGATTAGATACCTTGGCGGTGTTACCCCAAAAGGTTATGTATTCTACGGCGATACTATTGACTGCTACTGTGAAAATAAAATTATTATTTGTGATGAACTATATACCGTTTCAAATATACTTCTTTCGGTTGTACGGGATATAGCGCTCAGCTATGGTTATGAAATAATTACTGTAAGAAACAATTTTCTTCCTCGCGAAAAGATTGAACATATATTAATTCCCGAAATTTCACTTGCTTTTTGCACCAAAAACTGTTATAACAATGTTGAGGCAGACGGTGTCAGACAGATACACGCACAGCGTTTTATGAACAGAGCTGTTATAAAGGAAAACCGCGGAAAGCTTGTTCTTTCCCGAAAGCTTATAAACGGACTTATAAATGGTACGGTGGCAACTTTATACGAAGCAAAAGAAATGCACGACAGGCTTGAAAGCTATTATATAAAAGCAATGGATTTTGAAAGCCTTAACGGATTATACAGTGAGTTTGTGTCTGAAATTTTGACCGATTAAAACGGCTTTGCCTCGAGGAGTGAAAAATTGAGTAATAAATCAAAGGTGTTTTTTGTTTCACTGCTTTCTGTGTGCATTATTTTAGGCACTCTTGTGGGTGCGGCAGTGCTTTCGGAACGAATAAAAAGTAGTTCGGATGAGGAATTCCCTCAGACTCAGTATGAATCTGTTTTAAACAGCTCTTCTCAGCAAACTGTAATTTCTTCTTCATCAGAAGAAGAGGAAAGCAGTCAGCAACAGCAGGAGGAAATTTCATATACTTATGTGAGTGTAGGAACTTATCAGAATGCAAACGACCGCATTTTGATAAAAAGCAGTGAGCACGGCTTTGTTGAGGGCAGTATACTGTGCGGTGGAGTTACTATGGATTTTTCGGGACAGATGGTGGAAAATAGTCTAACTGCCACAGGTACCGATAATTTTAATAATACTATAGAAATTAACCTCGTTTTTGAGGAAAATAAAATAAATGCTTCAAGTAAGCCTCTTATAAGATATGAGGAAGCGGCAGATTTTCTCCAGCTTGACGGAGTATTTATTAAATAAACAAGCTCGGGAGATAATCCCGAGCTTATTTTATACCTTATTAACAAAACGCTTAAAGGCTTCAAGACCTTCTTTTGTTCGTTTATAAACACCTGCATCTTCAAGAACTTTAGAAAATACAATGCCAATTTCTTTTTCGATTATATCGTCTATATTTTCAGCAGTGATTGTATATTTAGAAGAGATTTCCTCTACCCAGTCAGCGTGCTTTTCGGTAACAGGGTTACAGCGTATATTATCGCCCTCAAGAATCGCTTTCTTTAATACTGTCATTTCATCCTTAAGACGTGCAGGAAGAACAGCAAGACCCATAACCTCAATAAGACCGATATTTTCCTTTTTGATGTGATGAAGCTCTGCGTGAGGGTGATAAACACCTAAAGGATGCTCGGGTGTAGTTATATTATTGCGAAGCACCAAATCAAGCTCGAAATTTTCTCCGTTTTTACGGGCTATAGGAGTTATTGTATTGTGTGGCTCACCGTCTGTATAAGCAAAAACAAAGGCGTCTTCGTCTGTGTAATCTCTCCAAGAGGAAAGTATTTTGTCTGCAAGAGCGATAATTCTGTCGGTATCGGGGCAAGACAGCCTTATTACAGACATCGGCCATTTAAGTATACCGGCATTTACATCCTCAAATCCTTTAAAAGAAACAGGGGTTTCTACGGGAGCCTTTGCCATTGCAAAGGTGTAATGACCGCCTTGGAAATGGTCGTGAGTGAGGATAGAACCGCCAACAATTGGCAGGTCAGCATTAGAGCCTACAAAGTAATGGGGAAATAGCTTTACAAAATCAAACAGCTTTACAAAAGTATCGTGATTGATAGCCATTGGTGTATGTTCACTGTTAAAAACAATGCAATGCTCGTTATAATATACATAGGGTGAATACTGGAACATCCAAGGTGTATTATTAATTTTTACAGGAATAATTCTGTGGTTTTGTCGTGCAGGGTGGTCGACTCTGCCTGCATAACCTTCGTTTTCTTTGCAAAGCTGACATTTTGGATAAGAGCTTTGTACTGCATTTCGTGCAGCCGCAATAGCCTTAGGGTCCTTTTCGGGCTTTGAAAGATTTATGGTAATATCAAGCTCACCATAGTCGGTTTGTGCAGTCCATTTCATATCCTTTTTTATGCGATAACGGCGGATATAGTCACTGTCCTGACTAAAACTGTAATAAAAATCAGTTGCCTTCTTTGGATTTTCGCTGTAAAAGGTATTAAACTTGTCGATAACTTCACTTGGACGGGGAAGAAGAAGTCCCATAATTTTGGTGTCAAACAGGTCGCGGTAAACAATGCTGTCTTCAATAAGTCCTGTTTTTACAGCAAAATTTAAAATTCCGTCGAGAATTTCCTCAAGTGTGAAGTGAGGCTCATCCTGTGGCTCTGTATAATCATCAATATTAAGGACTTCAAGGATTTTGTTGGTTATGTATACCTTATCAGCATTTTTATAGAAGTGCTTTGAAAGACCGTAGGTCACCAAGGCTTTGATATAAAGATTGATCATTTTACACTCTCCAATTGGTATATAAACTAAGAAAAATTATACCTAAAAACAGGTGAATTGTCAACATATAACACTTTGCAAATTTTATAAAAATATTACTTGACAAAAAGTGAATAGTGTGGTAATATACTAAGGTCGCAAGACGATATACAGTTGGTGCTGATTGCGGTGAGGGTCCACCCGTTCCCATCCCGAACACGGAAGTTAAGCTCACTTGCGCCGAAGATACTTGGCGGGCAGCTGCCCGGGAAAATAGGTAGGTGCCAACACAAAAAGACAAGCTCAATA
>CAJGBV010000031.1 GCA_904501755.1 Clostridiaceae bacterium
GTCTTGCTCCTATGGCTGACACTCTTAACAAGTATGCTCCTATTCAGAGTGGTATCATGACAACAGTTCATGCTTGGACAGGCGATCAGATGGTACTTGACGGTCCTCACAGAAAGGGCGATTTCCGTCGTGCACGTGCTGCTGCTTGCAACATCGTTCCTAACTCTACCGGCGCTGCTAAGGCTATCGGTCTTGTTATTCCTGAACTCAACGGCAAGCTCATCGGTTCTGCTCAGCGTGTACCTGTTCCTACCGGTTCTACAACTATCCTTGTTGCAGTTGTTAAGGGTAAGGACATCACCGCTGAAGGCATCAATGCTGCTATGAAGGCTGCTTCCAGCGCTTCCTTCGGTTACACTGAAGAAGAACTCGTATCTTCTGATATCATCGGTATTACTTACGGTTCTCTCTTTGATGCTACTCAGACTATGGTTACTAAGATTGATGACGATACCTATCAGGTACAGGTTGTTTCTTGGTATGATAACGAGAACTCCTACACCAGCCAGATGGTTCGTACCATTAAGTACTTTGCTGAAATCTAATTATAGATTCTAAGTTTTTTAAAATCGCTCTCGAAAGAGGGCGATTTTTTTATTGTTTTATCATAAAAAACGTATATAATAATAGTATAATGTTTTACGAGGTGAAATAATGCGTCTTGCAGGAATTTTAATGCCTATTTTTTCTTTACCATCTAATTACGGAATTGGTACATTTGGGAAAGAGGCGTATAGATTTATTGATTTTTTAAAAGAAGCAGGGCAGAGTTATTGGCAAATACTGCCTTTATCTCCAACAAGCTATGGTGATTCGCCATATCAGTCCTTTTCGGCCTATGCAGGTAATCCGTATTTTATTGATTTAGAACTGCTTTGTCAGGATGGTTATCTTGACAGCAAGGAGTTTACAGAAATTGACTGGGGTAGACCTGACAAAGTAGATTACGCCTTGCTTTATCAAAAACGATTTGCTGTTCTGCGCCGTGCATATAGCAGATTTATGGAAAATCCTCCTGATGATTTTAGTGGTTTTGTGAGAAAAAATTCCTTTTGGCTTGAAGATTATTCGCTTTTTATGGCACTTAAAAATGCAAATGATGGCAGAAGTTGGGATAATTGGCAGGATTCTTTGAGATACCGAGATGAGTTGGCAATCGCAGAGGCTAAAAAACTTTATAGTGATGATATGGACTTTTTTAAAGTACTTCAATATCTTTTTGAGAAACAATGGTTTGCATTAAAGGACTACGCCAACCAAAATGGTATAAAAATTATTGGAGATATTCCTATATATGTTGCTTATGACAGCGCTGATGTATGGTGTGAGCCAAAACAGTTTGAGCTTGATAAGAAACTTTTGCCGAAATCAGTTGCAGGATGTCCGCCTGACGATTTTTCTAAAACAGGTCAGTTGTGGGGCAATCCGCTTTATAATTGGAAGGAAATGAAAAAATCTTCTTCACCTTATGAGTGGTGGTGTCGTAGGATTAAATATACTCTAAGTCTTTATGATGTTATTCGAATTGACCATTTTAGAGGCTTTGAGTCCTATTATAGCATTCCTTTTGGCGACAAAGATGCTACAGGTGGAAAGTGGCGTAATGGTCCAGGTATTGAATTTTTTAGTTATTTAAAGAAAAAGTTCGGTGAATTACCGATTATTGCAGAGGATCTCGGTTTTATGACCGATGAGGTTAAAGAAATGCTCGACGCTTCGGGATTTCCGGGGATGAAGGTGCTCGAATTCGCTTTTGATTCAAGCAGTGATAGCGAATATTTACCACATAACTGTCATAAAAACTGTGTTGTTTATACAGGAACGCATGATAATGACACTGTTATAGGTTGGTCAAAGTTGTTAAGTGATGAAGATATTAATTTTGCTAAGGATTATATGCGTACAGGCAGTAATGAATCGCTTAACTGGTCTATGATAAAAACTGCATATTCTACTGCTGCAGACACCGTTATTATACCTATGCAGGATTTTTGCGGAATGGGTAGTGAAGCGAGAATAAATATTCCATCAACCCTCGGAGATAATTGGGTGTGGCGTATTGAAGCGGGTTGTATAAATAGTTGGCTTGCAGGAATTATAAAAGAAATCACTGCAACTTATAGAAGACTTCCTAAAATAAAAAAGTAAGTAACTACGCGTGGGCGTATATATTCGTTTTTGTTTTAATCATTATTACCGAATTGGAGGGTAAGGTATTGGCAAAGTTATAATCTTGCCAAATGCTACCCTCTTTTATTATTTTACACTCGGTAATTACAGTTGCACCGAGCATTTCAAGTGTAATATTCAATTCAAAATCGTTTGTGTTAGCAATAACTATACATCCGTCGGTGTCCTTTGCAGCAACTGCATAAACGCTATCGGGCAAATCACTAACTAAAACTTGTGTTTTTCTTGCATATAGTTCGCCAAAAGCCACAAAGGAATAATAACTTGGCAGCGGCTTATAGGTCATACAATCAAACATTGAAGAATAAATGCCCATACCACAACGCGCATCGTAGAACATGGCGCTACTTATGTCGGTATTTTGAAGTGCTAACATCATACCGGCCGTTAAAGCTGCGTGTTTTGCGGTTCCCTTTAGGTCGGGGCAACAGTTCCACTCGTTTAAAGTCTGCTCAGTATTTGTATAACCGTTTTCATCAAGGCGTTTCCTTGCATATTGGGACCAAACGATATTAGATTTAATATCGGAATAACTGTGCCACGAAAAATAATCAAGCGGACAGTTGTGTGCCTTAATATACTCTAAAAAGCCGTCTAAAAATTCGATAAAATGCTGGAAACGCGGTGAACAAGCACCAAACTTGTTGTTGCTGTTTGTTATGGCATAAAAACCGCAACTTGAATATCCACCTATTTTAAGGTGTGGGAATTTTTCTTTTAAATATTTTGACGCAACGTCATAAAGTTTATAATACTCGATAGGAGTACCCGTCCACATTTGATTTTGAAGTGGGTCTTCGTAATTATCGGGTTCGTTCCATATTTCCCAATAGGTGATTTTATAATTAAATCCGTTTGCCCAACCACATGTATAATGCTTAATTATACCCTCGCAAATCTGTGACCATTTGGTATAATCGGTAGGTGGACTTATGCGATAAGATTTGATTTTGCAGTAGTTCTCAATAGAAACGCCAAGCCTGAAAAAAGGTTCAATTCCACGCTCTACAAGGGCGGTTATAAGTAGGTCGGTAAATGCAAAATCGTAACTGTCAGGGTCGAACGGGTCGGCAGAGAAATCCCTAAAAATATTAGGAATATCAACAAACATATTACGTCCGTAAGCACCACCAACATCGTGAAGGCGCGAAAGGGGAATATGTGCTTTTTTTAGATAATCGCACATTGAAAAATCAATGCCTAAAAACGGAGGTTGACCAACACCGTTTACTGCCTTAATTTCACCTATTTGTTTTGTAAAATCAACCTTAATTTTGCACATACCCTTTACCTCTTTTTATTAATTAATACAATTCGCACATACAAAATTGTAATTATCATAAAGCAAATACTTATTGCCGTAACAACCTGTGGCGCATATACGTTAAATCCCCAGATACTATTACCGTTTTTTTGTATATATGACACTATGGGACTTACACAAATTGTTGTTAAAAATCCAACTACTCCAGATATTGCCTGACAAACCGCAAGGCAATTTGATCTTTTTTCGTACGGTGCATAATCAAACACCATATTGGTCAATGCGCTATTTGTTCCGCCCATAGCAATACCAGATAAAACACAATATATCGCTACCATTACTTTACCGTTTGACGGAACGGCAAACATCATAAATACCATTGATACAAGCATTACTAATAAGCACTTTTCAATCATAATCGCAAAAGATTTTTTATCGGCATATCTACCCCAAAATTTAGAGAACAGCACACGAGATATGCTTGTACAAATTACTAAAGCGGAAACAAGTTTAAGGCTAAAGCCTAAATCACCTATTTTATAAGCTCCATAGAAAGGCGTGGAAGCATAATATGATATGTAATATAACATAGAAACCAACGCAACCCGAATTATTTTCTTATCTTTAAAAACTGTGCCAAACTCCTCACGGAATGTTTTATTAGTGGTGCTTGGCAATTCTTTTTCAACGGTTAAAAGCATACTTATCGTATGGCACAACATAATAGCAAATATTACTGCCGCGGCAATAATTAAAGCTGTTATAGTTCTACCGCGATTTGAAAAATGGTCAGTTACCGCACCCATTATAAACGAAAAAACCATACCCGAAATTAGCGATATTATTTCTTTATTTGCGGTAAACATACCGCGTTTATTATCATCAACTAATGACATCATCCAATTTATCTTTTTAGGGTGAGCAAAATTGTATATTATATATGCCAATACAATTATCACAACAAACAAAGCAATTTTTATTTGCTTATTACACTCTAATAAAGGAATAATATAAAGCAACATAAACAGTAACTGATTTATTATACTTAATGTAATTACAATGCTCTTTACCCGTTTACGCTTTAATGTTACAGATATTAGTTGAAAAAGACAACCCAATGATATGACCGAAGAAAGTATACCTGTAAGACTATCTGAAAAGCCTAACTGTTTTGTTAATATTGCAAGAAAAGAGCCCGATACCAAAAGTGAAATAAGGTATTCGAGTGCAGCTTCTGCTATATACATTTTTCGTCCTAATTCGCTTGTTAAAATAAGTTTTTTCACAAAATTCACCCAATACATATTAGCACAATAAGAAACTTAAAACAACTAAATACACCACGAAACATTTTCGTAATTTAATGACAGTTTTGAGGCAAAGAGAGAGGGCGAATTTTTATTCATTAACCAATTAATCCCTATCTGAACGCTCCGAAGGTTTACTTTCTTTTTCTCTATACAGACTGGGAGTTATGCCCATAATTTTTTGAAAGGAACGATTAAAACTGCGAACTGTGTTATAGCCAACATTTGAAGCTATCTGAGTAACGGTATCATCGCTTTCCTTGAGCAAATTACATGCAGACTTTATTCTTAATGTGTGAATGTAGTCATTGAAACCTGTTTTAAGCTTTTTCTTGAATACGTGAGAAATATAGTATTTATTAATGTGAAGTTCTTCTTCAAGGTCGGTTAAGTGAATATCGTTAGTATAGTTTTCGTTACAGTAATCAATGATACTGCTTAGCAGATTGGGATCGGATTTTTTAATGGATATGTAATCTAAGTTTGATAATAGCTGTGCGCATATAAGTTTACAGTATGCGGTGAGTTTTATCTGTTCGAATTCATCATTACTACCGCTATATACAACTGCCTCTTTGAATAATGTAACACATTCTTTAATATTTTTGGAATCGTTAACGGCTTTGTTGGGCACTGAGGTGAATATTTTTTGTTCGATTTCTGGTAAAAGTTTTGGACTGAAAATCATTACATAAACATCTATTGGAACATTCTTATCGGTAAGGTAATAGTGACTTTGGTTTGGAAAGGAAACAGAAAATTGACCGGGGTTTACAGGAAGTGGCTGAGAATCGATAACTGCAGTAAAATTTCCATTTATGCAAAATACTATTTCAATTTCATTGTGAAAATGTTCATCTGATATAAGATAGTTTGATTTATTTACCTGTGTCAATGGATGACTGTGCTGATAAAACATAATTTTCTCCAAATTTCTATTTTTGATAATAATATCACATTTTTACTAATTTCTCAATAATATTCTTCATTTGTTAAGTAACTATGAATAAAAATATTGACATAATTTGCAAAATATGATAACATTTTTCTATAAAAATAAAGGAGGGTTAGTAATGATAAAAAATACTAACATCAAAAAAATTGCACTCCTTATGTCATTAATAGTATCTCTTATGGCATTTATAATTGTTCCTGTAATTGCTCAAGAGGCTCCTGTTACCGGCGTAAGTGATGGCACCGTATCTGTTGGCGAAGTTGTTTCTCAGTATGCTGACTATGATGAGGCTCTCGGTTATCTCGATGAGTACACCACTAACAAGGGCAGTGATCCCGACTTTGCTACTAATGTGGAAATTGCTCTTGATACCGTAAGAGAGGAAGTTCCTTTCTATGCTTCGTTCTGGGCTTTAATTCCTCCCATTATTGCAATCGGTCTTGCACTTATCACCAAAGAGGTTTATTCATCCCTCTTTATCGGTATTGTTGCAGGTGGACTTCTTGCAGCTAATTTCAATGTTACTCACACTGTTGACAATGTTATTCAGAGTGGTCTTATTGATGCCGTTTCAGGCACTTCTGGAATTTTTGTATTCCTTGTAATTCTTGGTGTTATGGTTGCTCTTATTAACAAATCCGGTGGTTCTGCTGCATTTGGCAGATGGGCTTCTAAGAATATAAAATCAAGAGTAGGTGCCGCTATTGCCACATTTATTCTTGGTGTACTTATCTTTATTGACGACTACTTTAACTGTCTTACTGTTGGCTCAATTATGCGTCCTGTAACAGATGCTAATAAAATTTCTCGTTCTAAATTAGCTTATTTGATCGATGCTACCGCTGCACCTGTTTGTATGATAGCTCCTATTTCTTCTTGGGCTGCTGCTGTTGCAAGCTATGCAGAAGAGGGACAGGGTCTTAAACTCTTTATCGAAGCTATTCCATATAACTTCTATTCTCTTCTTACCTTTGTTTTCATTATCGGAATTACTCTTATGAAGTTTGATTACGGCCCAATGAAGAAGCATGAAGAAAACGCTTTAAATGGCGACCTCTTTACTTCGGGTGAAAATACCGCCGATGGCGAGGAAATGGAAAAGGGAAATGAAAAGGGTATAGTTCTTGATATTATTTTCCCAATCGTTGCTCTTATTATTTGCTGTGTTATCGCGCTTATTTACAATGGTAACGGCAATTCCTTTGAAGGTCTTAACTTTATTGACGCTTTCTCTAATACCGATGCAACCGTTGGCTTGCCTTGGGGTGCGCTTTTAGCTCTTATTATTTCCATTATTTACTTTGCTATCAGAAAGGTTGTTTCCTTTAAGGAGTCAATGGATAGCATTCCTAAGGGCTTTAAGGCAATGGTTTCCGCAATTCTTATTCTTACGATGGCAACAGCACTTAAGAATATGACCGGTCTTCTTGGTGCAAAGGTTTATGTTGCAATGCTTATGAATGATGCTGCGGCTCTTCAGCAGTTCTTACCTGCTATCATCTTTGTTGTTGCTTGTGTTCTTGCCTTTGCTACAGGAACCTCTTGGGGTACATTTGGTATTCTCATTCCTATAGTTACAGCAATATTCCCCGACAATCATGCACTTATGGTAATCGGTATTTCTGCTTGTCTTGCAGGTGCTGTTTGCGGTGACCACTGTTCACCGATTTCGGATACAACAATTATGTCCTCTGCAGGTGCTCAGTGTGACCACTTAAATCATGTTTCTACTCAGTTACCTTATGCAATTACAGTTGCGGCTGTATCCTTTGTGAACTTCATTATCGCTCCATTTATTATGAATGTATGGATTTCGCTTGCTATTGCTGTAGTAATGATGGTTGCAGTTCTCTTTGCAATTAAAATGATTACAGTTAAGAAAGCTGCATAAATGACTTGAAAAAATTGCCGACTCTGTGTATAATTACAGAGTCGGTATTTTTTTGTTTTGCGAGGTGAGTGTTACGGAACGGGTTAAAGAAATAGAAAGAAGTATTATTAAAAAATTCAGAAAGTCTATCTGGAACAAATTTTGCGGTGCCTTAAATGAATATCAGCTTATTAACGAGGGGGACAAGGTTGCGGTTTGTATTTCGGGTGGTAAAGACTCTGTAATACTTGCTAAATGTATTCAGGAACTCCACCGTCATTCAGAAATACCGTTTGAGGTTACATATATTTGTATGGACCCCGGATACAGAGAGGATAACCGAAAGCTTCTTGAGGAGAATATTAAACTTTTAGAGCTACCTGTAGAAATTTTTGAAAGTTCTATATTTGATATTGTTAATACCGTGGATGGCTCACCCTGTTATCTTTGTGCACGTATGAGAAGGGGAGCGCTTTATGCTAAGGCACAGTCGCTGGGCTGTAATAAGATAGCTCTCGGCCATCATTTTGATGATGTTATTGAAACCGTACTTATGAGTATGATGTATTCTTCTGAAATCAAGACCATGCTTCCGAAACTTCACAGCACTAATTTTGAAAATATGGAGCTTATTCGTCCTTTATACAAGGTTAAGGAAAAGGATATTATAGCCTGGGCTAACTACAATAAGCTTAATTTTTTACAGTGTGCATGTCGTTTTACCGAGGACAGCGAAATATATGAGGGGCTGTCAAAACGCAGAGAAATTAAAAATTTGATAAAGGATATTAAGAAAATAAACCCTGCAGTTGATGACAATGTTTTCAGAAGTCTTCATAACGTTAATTTATCTCAGATTGTCGGTTGGCGTGATGCTGACAAAGGAGAGCTACATTCATTTTTAGAAAAATATTAAACCCGAAAAGCAAAGCTTTTCGGGTTTAACTTTTATTCAGTTCTCAGTGCAACAACAGGGTCTTTCTTTGCAGCACTTCTTGAAGGGATAATACCTGCCAAAAGGGTGAGCAGTACACTGATAATTATAAGAGAAATAGCAACAGGTAAAGGAAGTATAGCAGTAAGGTTCCCAAGTCCTGTTAAGTGGTGTAATATTGCGTTTATGGGTATGCAAAGCAGGTATGTTACAACAACACCCAATAGGCCGGAACTAAAGCCGATAATAACTGTTTCTGCATTAAACATACTAGATACATTCTTTTTGGATGCACCGATTGCACGCAGAATTCCAATTTCTTTGGTTCTTTCTTGAACCGAAATTAAGGTAATAACGCCAATCATTATTGAAGACACGATAAGTGATACGGCAACAAAGGCGATTAAAACGTAGGTTATTGCATTAATGATTGTAGTTATAGAGGACATCATAATTCCCACATAATCTGTATAAGTTATTTTTTCAAGTTCTTCAACGTTTTCATTGTATTTTGCAATAACCTCTTCAATTAAATCTTTGTTTTCAAAGCTTGATGCGTACAGATTAATGGTGGAAGGATTTTCTAAATCTATATAACCGAGTCTTACAAGATTCTGTTCGTATGTGCTGTCAGAAAATTCAAGAATTTCATCATGGTAAACTGCACATTGTTCAGTGGTGTAACTGTCCATTGCAGTATCAAGTGCAATGGATAATTGTGCAGAGCTCATTGGTTTAAGCTGTGCAGAAACCGATTGAGCATACTGCATTTTAATACGTTCGGTTATCATTTCTTTAAATAGTTCAGTCAGTTCTTCGTCACTCATATCGTCGATATATTTCTCTATATCAACAGAACTGTTACCCATTTGTTCCGATAAGGCCTGTGTCAAGGTTTGTGACATTTTTTCTCTGTCAATACCTTTCATAGCATCATTTACTGAAGTATCGAGAGTTTCCTGTGATGGAATACTCATTATACCGATATACGCTTCCGCTTTTTCCTTTTCAGAGAGCGATTCAATGTATTTTTTAAATTCCGCTTCCTTTTCTGCATCTGTCATTTCACCGGTACTATCTTTAAAGGGTAGAGCGGTGAAAATATCCTTTTCGGGATTATTAAGCTGTTCATTAAGAGCCGATGAGTCCTTTGATTTTTCGGCAATATATTCTGTGAGCAGGTGAGTGTAACCGATATTTGAGCCTGAAAGCATTGCGGAAACAGCATCCTCGTTGGGTCGTATAATTCCGACTACCTTAAGCGCAATTGCGTTATCATACAAATATTTAAGTCCTGCTGATGTATTACGTAAATCGGTAAAAACTTCGTTTTCTTCATCATATACATAGCAGTCGCTGTTTAACACAGTTTTGAATTCCATAGAGCAGATTTCTTCATAGCTCCAATTCTTTGACTCAAAGGTCAATTCGGTTTTATTTATCGCGGAGTCAATGATTTTCTCTATTTCTTCTTTTGACTCAAGACCCAAGGCGTAAAGTGTCATATCATCAAGCTCGTTGTTTTCATCGACTACAAGAATAATTTCGTTATATGCGGTAGGCCATGTGCCGTATATCAGGTCATATTGTTTAAAAATCATTTCATTTACAGGATTTCCATTTTCACCTGACAACATTTCCTGCCACAGACCCGGCATTGTACCGCTTCCCATCATACTCATAATGTTGCCTGAACTGTTGGTATTGTTATACTCAATAGTATTACCCATAAATTTTCCAAGTAGGTCGGTCATAAGCTCATTTGAGTCAGATACGATAATGTTGCCGTCGATATTTTTTGTATAAACAAGCATATCGGTGTTGTAAGTGTATTTAATGCCACTTATAGCATCGTTAAAATCGATACCTTCGCTTTCGATATTTTTCTGTTCTTCAATGTATTTTTTGAAGGCTCTTAGGTCGTTTTCTCGGCTCTCTATATTATTAAGGGCGTTAACCATATCGTAAAGTGCCGGTTTTTTGTAAACTGCATTCAATTCATGCTCACTGTGCGATGTTGCCTGACTAATAAACGTTTCCATAAGTGTGCCAATATCTGTGTGTTGCTGCTCTAAAGTTAGAGGATATGAAGATAGTGTATCTTCCTGCACTGTATTTATAAATGTAGTCATACCGTTTGAAACGGCAAAAATAAGAGCTATACCGATAATTCCTATACTTCCGGCAAATGATGTCAAAATTGTTCTGCCTTTTTTAGTAATAAGATTATTAAGCGAAAGAATGAATGAGGTTAAAAAAGACATCGACGGCTTTTTTTCTTTTTTCTTTTTGACACAGTTTTCTGCACCACTGATGTTTTCAGCAAATTCCTCCACAAGTGGAGGATTACTGTCAGAAGTAATAACTCCGTCCAACATTCTAACAATTCTTGTGGAATATTTTTCAGCAAGCTCAGGGTTATGTGTAACCATTATAACAAGACGTTCTTTTGAAATCTCTTTAAGGATTTCCATTACAGCTACACTTGTTTCGCTGTCCAATGCACCCGTGGGCTCATCGGCAAGAATAATATCAGGGTTATTGACAATAGCTCTTGCAATAGCGACACGCTGCATTTGTCCACCTGATAATTCACTTGGTTTTTTTCTGAGTTGCTCGGCAAGACCTACTGATTCTAAGGCCTTTTTGGCTCTTTCACGTCGCTCTTGCTTAGTGACACCCGAAAGGGTAAGAGCTAACTCAACGTTATGCAAAACTGACTGATGTGGAATGAGGTTATAGCTTTGAAAAACAAAGCCTATGGAATGATTTCTGTAGGTGTCCCAATCTCTGTCTTTATAATCCTTAGTTGACCTGTCATTAATAATAAGGTCGCCATCACTATATTTGTCAAGACCGCCGATAATATTAAGCATTGTGGTTTTACCGCAACCTGAGGGTCCGAGTATTGACACAAATTCACTTTTTCTGAAAGTAAGGTCGATACCCTTTAGTGCATTTACGGTGAGGTTACCTGTGATATAATCTTTTTTGATGTTTTTTAGTTCTAACATCTTCAAGTTCCTTTCGTTGATTGTTATAGGAAATATTTTACATAAATTTTTTACCAAACTTACATTATTGTATTAAAAAAATGTGTATACTGCTATTCGAAGAATGTTGTTGCAAGACCGCCCTCAGCGGTTTCTTTGTACTTTTGGTTCATATCAAGTCCTGTTTTATACATTGTTTTAATAACTGTATCAAAGGAAATTCTACGTGTGCCTCTAAGGAACTGGGAAAGATTTACAGCGTTTATTGCTCTCATAGCAGCAACAGCATTTCTTTCTATACATGGAATCTGCACAAGTCCGCAAATTGGATCACATGTAAGACCGAGATGATGTTCCATTGCAATTTCAGCAGCATATTCTATCTGTTCTATATCCATTTCATAAAGCTCACAAAGAGCTGCAGAAGCCATAGAACAGGCGCTTCCAACCTCAGCCTGACACCCGCATTCGGCACCGCTTACCGACGCATTTGCTTTTATAATGTTACCAATAAGACCGCCTACTGCTAAGGCACGGACAATATCGTCATCAGAAAATCCTTTTTTCTTCTGAGTGTAAAGCAGTACGGCAGGCATTATTCCTGCAGAACCGCAGGTGGGGGCAGTTACTACATTTCCTGCACTTGCGTTTTGTTCTGCAACCGCAAAAGCATAAGAACAGGTGATTCTGTTTTCTTTGGTTTCGCTTGTTTCATCAAAGTGTTTCTGACCGAAAAGATGTCCTGCTTTTCGCTGTAGTTCTAACGAACCGGGAATTGTACCAATAGTTTTTAGGCCTGTTTCAATACACTCTTTCATTTTATCCCAAATAAATGCAAGATAATCAAAGGTTTCGCTTGGTTCAATATCCTTTATATAATCATATAAAGAAATATTTTTGTTATTACAATATTCCTTTATTTCGGTAAAGGTAGTGTGGGGATATATATGGGGAAGAGGGTGGCTTTTTTCACCGATGATATGAATATCACCGCCGCCTATACTAAGAATTCTCATACTGTCAACGATTTCTCCGTTTTTAAAAGCAGTAAAATCCATAGTATTTGGGTGTGGAATATCTGTGTTTTTAGTATCAAAGATTATTTCGCAGTTTCTCTTTTCAAATACCTCATTTATTACAAAATCCGTTAAATGTCCTTTACCTGTTTTAGCAAGCGAACCATACAAAATAACAACAAATTTGTCGGCATCTGTGTTTTTGTCACGAAACATAATTGCGGCCTTTTCGGGCCCCATTGTATGAGAACTCGATGGACCTCTGCCGTATTTATAAATATCGCATATAGTTTTCATAGATTATACCTCACATATATGTTAAATATAATATACCACTTTTTTACAAATATGTAAACTTTTACTTATCACCTCTTACCTTTTACTTCCCAAAAATCCTCTTTACAAAAGCGTAGAGAAAAGTGAAGAGTGAAAAGTGAAGAGTGAAAAAGTAAAATCCCCATTCTTACGAACGAGGATTTTTGGTGCGGTTGTTCTTAACGGATTCGAGAAACTAAACTTAAATTAACCGACAATCACACATATATTCTTACCATGTTAAATATGTAGTGTCGAATTTTTAAAATATTCGTATATACAATAAAAGCGTATATACAAACATTAGCTGAAAACAACTGCCCACTTGATGTCGCTTTATTTGTGTAGTATAATATTTGTCGAAAAAGGAAGAAACCAAATAGGTTAGAAGGGTGTTTATGTTTAATTATCATTCAAATTACATTTATAATTATCGACAAGACGGTATTAACCTCACAAAGGAAGAAAGTATTGTTTATCATTATACCTCTCCTGAAGGTTTTTTAGGTATTTTAACAAGTCAAAATGTTCGTTTTACAGATATTAAATATATGAACGATCGTTCAGAAGGAGTTTACTTTGTAAAACTCTTATTGGATTATATTGATAAAAACAAAAACGAGTATCCATCTGCTGCGGAAGTTATAAATCGGTTATTAGGAGAAAACAATTTAGAAGAAATAAAAACGCTAAAAGCTACTAATATTAAGTATCGATTAACGGAAGGTAAAATTGAACCAGCTCGCGCATTCTTGTTTTGCACATGTGTTGATGCAGATTCGTTAAATATGTGGAATTATTATGTAAAAAACGGCTCTTATCAAGGGTATAATATAGGGTTTCGTGTTGATGCCTTTTTAGAAACTATTGCAAAAATGTTCCCAGAAAACAATAATATTTCAATTTACTATGGAAAAGTTTTATATACGCTTAAACAACAACAAGAAGAAATCAAGAATTTGTTACAAACAATTGAAGATGCTGCAAATGATAACTCGTTACTCAATTATGCTAAATCTAATGCCCTTGAGTTGTATTTGAAACGTTACATAGACCTATATGGGGTGTTTTATAAGCATCACAAATTCGCAGGAGAGCAAGAGTTTCGATTTGTTATCGAATTTGATTATGAATTTAGCAATAGAGCCATTCTTGATTTTCGCGACTGGATTGATAGTTCAAAAACCATTACTGAAGATTTCTGCATAAAAAATGGTATAATTACCCCATTTTTAAATGTTCCATTTGACAAAAAAACAATATCTCGCGTATATATATCACCAATGACTGAGTTTGCAATTGCGAAACGAAGCATCAAAGAAATAATATATAAAAAAGGATACCGAGTATTTCCTGTCCATCAATCTAAAATACCAATAAGATATTAAAAGGAACCTCTGCAACTAATTTTGCAGAGGTTCCTTTTAAACTAGCTAGTAAAAACATATATTTTAGACAAACAATTATTTATCGTATTTTTTATTGTAAATGCAAAAGAGACGATAAAAATACATCCAAATGAGATTATTTCTCAATTAGATGTTGACTTTTTAGAAAAAGCGTATATAATATATAGTGTAAAGGTAGAAAAGGAGAAATTGAATTATGTTACTTCAATTTAATTTTAAAAACTTCAAATCATTTAGAGACGATACAACTTTAGATCTAACTGCAACAAAAATATCTGAATTTAATAATCACGTCATTTCAGTATCAAACGAAAGAATATTACCAGTTGCTGCAATATTCGGAGCAAACGCAAGTGGTAAATCGAATGTTCAAGAAGCATTTAGATATATGTCTATGTATGTTATCAACTCACTAGATTATGGTGATGAATCAGATTCAAAGAAAAAGAAGTCTAAGTTTTTTAGACCAACTCCCTTTTTGTTTGATAATAACAGCAAAACTGCCGAATCATCTTTTGAAGTTTACTTTATTGATTCTGAAGAAAATGGTGCAAAGACATATAATTATGGATTTACAATTGATAGTACTGGCGTACGTGAAGAATGGTTGAATTGTAAAGCTAAGTCTGCAAGAGGCAATTTCAAAACTATTTTTTATCGCCATGATGATGAATATGATTTTTCTGGTATACCAACAAAGAGCCAAGAAAATCTTAGAATTGCATTAGAAAAAGAAACATTGATAGTATCTTTAGGTGCAAAACTTAAAATAGCAAAACTTAAGTTTATTAGAGATTGGTTTATCAATAACGATTTCGCAGATTTTGGTAGACCAATTGAAAATTTCTTTTTATCGCAA
>CAJGBV010000032.1 GCA_904501755.1 Clostridiaceae bacterium
ATATAAATTAACCGAAAGTCAGTCTGATGTGGACATTAAATTCCTTACTGCTCATATAAAGAACCGTTGGAGCTTTGTTACCGATTATGATGAAGCAACCTATAGAATTTATTCGGGTGAAATAGGGGATAACTGGAAGAAGGCAACCGTATATCTTACTACAGATTTCGTAAACCTCGGTACATCAGGACTGTTTATGACCTTTAATCCTCTTGTAGAGGGCGCAACAACACTGTTTATTGATGACGTTAAGATTGACTATCTGGGTAAGGATACAGCAGTGGTTGCTTTCCTTGATGAAAACAATAATGCAGGTGTGTATAAAGAAGTAATGGTGGGACAAAGCGTAACTGCTCCCCAAATTGCCCCCACTTCTCAGTTTGCTACCCTTGAGGGCTGGTATAGTGACGAGGCTCTTACACAGGAATATTCTGCTTCTGCACTTAGTGCAGGGATAACCTATGTGTATGGTAAATGGAATAAGAATACCGAAAACTTTACTTCTTATACCTATATGTCAAACGACATCAATACCTATGCAGATGGAATTACTGTAAATGACGGTATACTCAGCTATACTGCACCCCGGAATATAAGCGGTCTTAAAGATGGTTTGCGTGTAGGTAAAATAAACGATAATACTTCGTACAAGATTACCTTTGATTATAAGGCAGACAGTGATAATTCCAAGATTTTCTTTGCAACAGCAAACGAAATGAACATAAATGAAACCTCTACAAAATATCTTGATGAGGGTAGTTTTGTAAAAGCAGACGGTGACAGTCAGTGGCATAGTGCGACTGTATACATTACCTCAGCCTTTGCTTATACTATACCGAATGACGAAAACATAAACGCAAAGGAAAACGAAAATGCCGTTTATGGAGATATGCTGTATATGTACTTTAATGCTGATAAAAACAGCAGTATAAGTATAGACAATATACAAGTAGAAGAGGTAGAGGCTCTTTATCAAAAGGGTGCCAGTGTACTGACTGAGGATGCAAGTAAACAAACAGGCAGTCAGGCAATGCGTTTCTATTTTGGCTATAAGGCTGAAAACAGTGTAAAGCTTAATATCGGAGGAGAAGAGTTCACCCTTGTTGAGCGAGGAATAATTTATAAGAACGCCAGAAACTCGGTTACAGGAAACATAACCGAAAACGGAGTTACCGTAAATGCTATTACCCTTGAAAATGCAAAGGAAAATGGCTATAAGGTAACAAAGAAAACCTATGGCTTTGGAAGCTACTGGGACTATGACAACAAGGAAGGACATATAGTTTACAGCGGATATATAACCGATTATAAAATAGGTGATACCCGCCTTACAGGCGCTCGAGGTTATATAAAGGTAAAGGACGCAAACGGCAACACTTATACCTTCTATTCTGCTGATAAAAAGACAAATGTTAAGGAAAACTCCGACAGATACAGTGAAATAACCGATAAAAAGGTTCATACTTTTGGAGAGGTAAGCTGGAAGAACTTTACAATAGTTAATCCAAAGCTTATGCCGTATATTTATGGTCAGCAGATTGAGTTCTTAATTGACTATGCAGCCAATACTCACGATGTAACCCTTAACAGAGTAACCGAAAAGGCAGCAGAAACAGAGTATGAAATAGTTATCGGTGATACAACGCGAGAGGCTTCAACACTCATAGAGGTTGAGGGCGAGGATAACTATGTTATAGCTATGATAGGCACAAAGCTTATTATTAAGGGCGGCAGTGACCTTGCAACAATGCAGGGCGTTAAGGACTTTATAGACTACCTTAAGTATAAGGACAGTCTTGACTGCGGTGCATATCTTTATGACGGCTTTGTAAAATATGGTAGCGTTTCCAAGACTGCAAATGATTATGCGCTTACCTTTAATGATGAGTTTGAGGGTTCTATGCTTAACCGAAACATTTGGGGACCATATAATAAAGAGACTATGGCGAATATGTCTGTGTATACTTCACAGCTTGGCGGGGAAATATCCTACAGAGCCCCAGGTGACCCCGGATTTACCACTGCAACAGGCAGAGTGGTTGAAGAGGCGGTAACTGTAAGGGATTCCAATGCGGTAATTACGGTTGCCCGTCTTAACGATACCGATTTCACCTTTACCCGAATGTCTACCTTCTGGAATATGATTTATCAGTACGGCACCCTTGAATTTAAGGTCGATCTTGCGCCCAATCCTGCCCATGTAAGTCTTTGGATGAATGGCGCTGCTACAGGTGGTTCAAGCTTTATAAAGCTGTTCGGCAGAGAAGACAGAGGCTGTATGACCGAGTACGACCTGCTTGAAAACTTTGGCAGAACAAACTATATGGCGGCAAATATCCATTATTGGTGGAATTCCAACAATTCAAAGGACGGCGCTCACATAAGCCTTGACGGCAATAGCGGTGCAGGGAATAAAAACCATACCTATGTACCTGATGCGGATGAAACGGCTTTGGATGAAAACTATCATATTTTCACATTCCAGTGGAACAGTGATAATATAGTTTTTGCTCTTGACGGCGTTAAATTCTATACCTTTGAAAACAATTCTACCTATTTTGACCGTATGCCTAACTATATTATTATCGGTCAGGGTATGGGTCAAAGGAATTACGGCTCCAAATATGATATAAATACCCATCTTGATTGTTACGAAACTCTGGTAGATTATGTAAGACTTTATCAGAAAGAGAATATGGGAAGTCAGATAATCTGGGCTAAACGATAATTATTCAGTAGGCTCTGAGGAAAATTTTCTCACTGTCCTTTGTGCTGATTTGTACCAAAAAAGTCGGTATCGTGCATTGTTTTGGGTTATTATATATGGTAAAATAAAAAAAATATTATTTTGAAAGGGTATGTTTTATGAAAAGAATACCTGCACTATTATTATCTCTTGTGCTGCTTATAGGCTGTCTGTATGTGCCTGTAAGCCTTACTGCTTTTGCACAGAATGAAACCGTGGTTTACGATTTCACGAATACCGTAACTGACGCCAATGCAAATAAGAAAGAGGCTCAGGATAACGGAGTTGGCTATTACGGTTGGGGTATGAATGTTCAATCCGTAAACGGCAACAAGGTGCTTCGCGGTGTAAGTACTGTCTCTTGGGGAGAAAGAGGTGGTTTCAGACTCCATAACGGCACAGATGTTTGCCGTCTTGAGCCTGATTCTAAATACATAGTATCTATGAAGATAATGGTTAAGTCGGGAACAGCTACTACTACCGGCATATCTGCAACCGCAACATCCGAAATAAAGCTTGGCTATGGCGCTGCTTTTGATTCTACTTTGGGCGGTAATGGTACTAACTATGTAAACAAAATGAACGTTGGACTTAAGACCGTTATGACTTCGGTTGTTGATTCTGATGTTTATACCCTTAACACAGGCATTGGAACTACTCAGCTTGAGTACAGTGAAGATTGGCAGACCGTAACTTATCAGATTAATACTCCTGCTGACTTTGGCACAAACGATAATACTC
This sequence comes from Clostridiaceae bacterium, assembly GCA_904501755.1. Lineage (GTDB taxonomy): Bacteria > Bacillota > Clostridia > Oscillospirales > Acutalibacteraceae > SIG607. Next base: position 3,488 of record CAJGBV010000032.1, read on the forward strand.
TCACAATCTGGATGCTCAAATACAACGGCGTAGATGTTCTTATTGATGATGTAAGCGTTACAAAGCTTGGCGATAATCAGGGTGTTGTAATATTAAAGGATGATTACTCCTCTAAACAGGATATTGTTTACGGCGAAATTGGCGCACAGGTATCTCTTTCTGATATATCCGACAGAGCAAAACAGGTTGATCATATCTTCGAGGGTTGGTGCCTTGATGAAGATAGAACCCAGTCTGCCGAGGGTGTTAAATTTGAGAGTGAGGTAAAGATGGTTTATTCCAAATGGAATGCTCCTGTTACATATACCTTTGTTAATACCCTTACAGGCGAAATGGATACTGTAGACGGACAGCCGGGTCAGGCAATTCCTTATCCTGCTGACCCTGTAGATGAAGACGGTCAGCAGTGGTTTATGGGCTGGTTTACTACTGAAGCCTATACCGAGGAATATTTGTCTGAAACCTTCGGCTTTGCAAGTATCAGTCTGTATAGCTTATGGAAGAGTGAAATTCCCGAGCTTAAACAGGATTTTGAAAGCTATAACAAGGATGCTTACACTGATTATTTAAACGGTGACGGCAGAACCATGAAGAGTAATGTTATGTACTTTGCTATGATGATGTCTAAGCAAAGCGATGTGACATACTCAAACAGCGGTAATGCTATTAAGTTCGACTGGAAGAGCAGTATGCGTAAAGACCCCGCTGTACCTTATTCCTATGATGCCTCTTCAAGATACAATCAGATGGATATGTATGTATGGTTGGGCACAGGTCTTGACGATAGAACACAGTACGAGGTTACATTTAAATATAAGGTTGAAAAGACCGATGCAAATTTAACCTTCTATGTTGCTTCTTCTATTGATAGCAATATCTGGGCTACTAATAAGTACAATATGTATAACGGTGTTACTGTAAAGAAAGAGGAACAGACAGGCGAGTGGCAGGAAGGAAAATTTGTTTTCACTACTGCATATAAGTCAACAGATGCAAAAACAATGTTCTTTGGTATTAAGCTTTCCAAGAATACCGATACCGTTGTTTACTTTGATGATGTAAATATTGAGGCTGTTGCACAGCCTTATGAAGCTGCTGTTGCAGTGAATACAGGTTTTGAAACCTATACGCTTAAGGGAGGTCGCGGTGATGCTCTTGCTATAGAAAATCCCGTTCATCCCGATGGCGCCAAGTTCCTTGGTTGGTATCTTGATGATAAATATACCATTGCTCTTGAAAATGGTGTGTTTGAGAGAAATCCCTATACAGTGTATGCTAAATGGGGCATAGCACCAATTACCTTTAGAGATTATAAGTTCCATTCCACACAGGATAGCCACGGCTTTGGTAAGCTTTTGAGCATTGATGAGCAGGGCAGAGGCTATGATAACGATAATGCATTGCGTTTCGACTTTAAGGGTAGCTATGTATATAAGGTTGTTGATGGTGAAACAAAGTATTATAAAGACAGATATAAGGAATACGACCATCTTGCAACTATAGCAAACCCTGTAGAGAATAATGCTCTCTATCGTGTAACCTATAAATATAAGGTGTTAAATGCTAATACCGATATTACTATTACTCCCGTTACAGGCTACTATACAAATATTTGGGTAGCAGGAACTTCAAATTCATATCCTGCTGCAAAAAATACAGTTAAGTGTGGTACTGCTTCTGATTGGGAAGAGTATACAGGTTACTTTACAACCAACATAAAGTCTGATGGAGGTAAGTCAGGCACAGCGTTGTATCTTATTTTCGGTGTAAAAGATAATAAAGAGGAAAACGTTGCGGATATCCTTGTTGATGACGTTATTGTTGAAAAGGTGACTGACGATATTATCTTCTTTGACGGCAACAGCGTCGGGGCAACAAGTGCGGTTGTAAGAGGCGCCGTGGGAGAAACCTTTACCTATCCTGAGGTAACAAACGGCAAGTCGACATTCCTCGGCTGGTATACCGACAGAGATTGCACAATTCCCTTTACCGCTACAACTATACCTGCAGGCGTAACAACGGTTTATGCAAAGTGGAAGGCAGGGCCCGTTACCTTTGAAAATTATCCCTTCTTTGCTACTTCTGACAGTCAGGGTATGGGTAAGCTTGTTCGTATTGACGATACGGGTGTCGGCTATGACGATGACTATGCCGCACGCTTCGACTATAAGGGAAATTATGTATATAAGGTAGTAAACGGCGAAACCAAATACTTTAATACTCGTTATCAGGAAAAAGACCATATGTTGATGATTTCTGATAGAGTTAAGGATAAGACCGTTTACCGCGTTACCTATAAATATAAGATTGAAAGTGCAAATACAAATGTTACAATGACCCTGTACGGTGGTTATTACGGCAATATCTGGGTGCCGAATACACTTACTAAGTATGGTGGAACATTAAACACAGTAGAGCTTGGTTATGCAAAAGATTGGAAGGAATTCGCCTGTTATATTTCTACCGATGTAAAGCCTTCGGGCGAAGCGTTATACATTGTTTTCGGTGTTACGAATTCTTCGTTAGATGCTTTTGCAAATGTTCTTGTGGATGATGTTTTTGTTGAGGAAATTGCGCCACCTTATGTAATGTTTGAGCCTAATAATAATAAGCCTGCCGATTTTGTAAGCGGAGAGGTTGGGGATACCATTAAGTATCCAAGCGACCCTGAAAGCTTTGGTAAAACCTTTACAGGCTGGTACAGTGATATTGAGTGTACCGTTCCCTTTACTGCAAAAACCTTTGTTGAGGGTATGACAGTAACTGCTTATGCAGGCTATAAGCAGAAATCAAGCGTTACTTACGACCTTGAAGAATATGACCTGCTTTCTCCTCAGGAAATGCCGGGTAAATATTATATGGAGGACGCTAAGCGTGTTAAGGACAGCACTGCATATTCGGGAGAGTATGTAATGCAGTTTGACAGAACAGGCAAAATAAATGCAGGTTGTTCCGCCTTTGCTATTGCCAACGGCAGCGAAGTGTTTACAATGCAAGCGGACAGAACCTATATTATAACCGTTACCTACCGTATAACAAAGGCAATTGAGTCTACCTTATCATTGGCTATCCGTGCAGCAAGACCTACAAATATGTGGGATAGCGCTAAGGATACAAGTACTATGAATGTTACCACTACTACTCAAAAGGTTGGTCAGTGGCTGACTATGAGCTTTGTTGTCGGCGGTTCACAGGTTGCAAAGGCTGACTGTAACGGTTTGTTTGTCAGAGTAACAGGCGGTGTTGGCGGTATTGTTCAGTTTGACGATATTTCTGTTTCTACCGTTGAGGAAGGCTATGGTGCGGTTGTTGTAAGTAACGGCGGCTGCAAGGATATTCCTGTTGTTATTATTGATAAAATCGGAAAGAACTTTGCGAATAAGCTTCCCGAAAAACCCGAAATAAAGGGAATGTACTTCAAGGGCTACTATACTATGGACTCTGCAGGAGCCTTTACAGCACTTGATTTTGAAAAGGCAATAATCAGTGAAACACCTATTGTTCTCTATGCCCGTTTCTTTGAATATCAGGTAAAACAGACCTTTGATAACGGCTTTATGGAAGCGGCACAGGCGTCTAAGGGTTATACCATTTTCGACTTCGACTATGAAGTGTATGACAGCGAAAAAGAAGGTAACAGCAAGGATAATGTAACAAGCGGAAGATACAGTCTTCACAGAAAAGGCGAATCCCGTTACTTTGAAAACTCCGTACTTCTTCTCCTTGGAAGCAATCTTGCCGAAGCAGAAAGATATACCGTTACCTTTAATGTTAAAATGGGTAAGCATCTCCATACCGATGGTGCGATTAAGATTGTATCAGGCAGAAGCTATCAATATGCCTGGAGTACAACAGGTGATTACTATCCTGTAGTCGCACTCAGCGACCTTGCAGACGGTCAGTGGCATACAGTATCTTATACCTTTAACTCTGTAGAGGGCTTTGCTTCTATTCAGACTCCGGGTTATGCCGAGCTGTTTATAGATGATGTTGTATTCAACCTTGTGGGTGAGGATACCCCCTTGTCAACACCTATTGAGTATACAGAGTATGTTCCGGTGAAGCGTGATGCGCAGGGTAATATTACTGCCATTGTTGATGAAGAAATTGATGTAGATAGCATTATTGATGATTCTATTCTTTCTTCCGCAAAGGCTGTTGTAAACTATATTGTTTACATAATAATCGGTGTAGCTGTTATAGTTGTTTTAGGTGCAGTGGCTACGATACTGATTATAAAAAAGAAAAAATCAAAAAAGGCGTAAGGAGGGGTAAAAATGAATATTAAAAGAATTATAGCTTTTACACTTGCGATATTTATGGTAGCCTCTCTGGCTGCCTGTGGCGGCGGTGCAAAAAATCTTACCGCAGCCGTTAATGCTGATGGCGACTTTATCTATAATCTTGTAAGAAGCGGTGACACTGCCTATACCGAAGTAAATGATGCAGTAAAAGCACTTCGTTCTGCCGTTAAAAAGAACTTCGGCTGTCCTATTGTTGCTATTAAGGATACTGTTTTCGAGGACTTTGATAATAACCTTGAAATTCTTATAGGCGACACTAACAGAGAAGAAAGTGCTATCGCAAAACAGTGTCTTATAGATAACCGCCTTAACAATAAAAAGGACTTTATTATTAAGGTTATAGATGATAAGATTTGTATTCAGGTTACTGATGTTTCTACTCTTTCTTATGCGGTAGAATGGTTTATTAAAAACTTCTGTCAGAGCTTTGAAACCTTCGAGCGACTCAGAACCGATTACGAGTTTATTTATGAACATCAGTATGCTGTCAGCATTAACTCAAATACAGTAGGCGGTGTTGACCTCAGTGAGTTCACACTTGTTCTTCCTGTAAGTATTTCTTATCTTTCGGGTATGTATGCCGATGAATATGTTGAGTTTTATCAGCAGATTGGTTATAACACAAATAAGGTTGAGGATATTGACCCTGAAACCACTTATGAAATTCTTATTGGCGATACAACAAGACAGGCAAGTAAAGATATAACTGTTGAAGGCGATAACTATATTATCAAGGTTATCGGCACTAAGATAGTTATCAAGGGCGGTAATGACCTTGCAACTTCCCGCGGTGTAAAGGCTTTCCTTGATGAAGTCAAAAAGGCTAAGGAAGGCAACGGCTTTGTCTGGAGTGACGGCTATACCGTAAACGGTAAGTATGACGCAAGTGAAGAGGGTGCATATACTCTTAACTGGCACGACGAGTTTGACTCAAATACCGTTGACCTTTCAAAATGGGGTGACTACGGCAGTAACAGTAACGCCGTAGAGCCTTCAAGCCTTGGTGGTACAAAGTACTGGATAGATGTACACGGCGAAACCGCATATAAAGCAGGCGGACTTAAAAAGCTTATTTATCAGTCCGACGGAAATATGGTTCTTGCTACTCAGAGAGTAAATGAAATCGACTTCGTCGGCGGACAGATTTCCACCTTCTATACAATGCTGTTCAGATACGGTCTTATTGAAATCCGCAGTAAGCACGCTCCCACCCCTGCAAACGTTGGTTATTGGTGTAACGGAGCTAATATGAATACCCAGCGTTTCGGTGTTGAACAGGGCAGATATTGTATGACCGAAATTGATATTCTTGAAAACTTCGGTAGCAATCTTAATTTCCACAGTAACGTTCACCGCTGGTGGACAAAGTTTGATATCAACGGTAATCACAAAGGCTCTGAGCATAATTCCCTTGACGGTAGTGCGGTATATTCGGGTAAAAGCCTTAATAACAAGAAAAAGGTTTATGATACCGAGCGTTACGGCGATGTGCTTTCCGACAACTTCCATATTTATTTCTGTTATTGGGATGATAGCTGTATGAAGTTCGGCTTTGACGGTAAGGTTCATCTTGATTATCAGTATGAGGATAATATGTCGGTATCTGTTCATTGCCTTATGAACTACTTCAATACCGAATGTCACATGGGCGATACCGCTTACGGTGTTGTTTATGATAAGGATGTACACGAAGATTACTATGAGCATAAGCTTGATTATGTAAGAATTTATCAGTCTGACCTTTATAACAGTCAGCTCCTCACCGCTTGGCCTGAAAAACAGGAAACAGGAACACTTAATGTTATGTATCCTGACCATTCTATTAACGGCGCTTATTAAGTTGCACTAATATTTAAACCCTCGATTTGCCCAAAGGTTTTATCGAGGGTTTTGTTTTTTGTGAATTTAACTGTCTGGTTTTTGAAATTTTTATTTCTATTGACATATAAGAATTTGTGAGATATGATTGAAGTATAAAATAAGGAGTGATAGATATGTTGAAAAGATGCATAACTATTCTACTTGCCGTTGCTATGTTGCTTTCTGTGTGCGCTATGGCGGGATGTGGTAAAAACTCAGATAACGGTGATAAGCCTGTTTTAAATCAAATTTCTAATGAGGCAGAGGAAGAATATTTCCTTGATATGCCTGCGGAGCTTCGCGGTACTACCGTAAAGTTTGCTACCTGGATTGACCATGCTAAAACCGATACCGCTGTTGCTCTTTCGGGTTTTGAAGAAACAACAGGTATGAAATATGAGCTTGTTCAGGTAAGTGAACGTGAATATCCCGTAAAGATGGCAGCTCTTATTTCTGCTGAACAATCTCCTGATGTTGTTGTAGAAAATGGCGCTTTCCCGAGAAGTGTTAATCTTCTTCAACCACTCTCTTTGGAAACTAATGGCCTTGATGCAACTGATCCTTTCTGGGATCAGAGAACAAGTGAATTTTACCGTCTTGGTGATAAATATTATCTTGTAAACGGTGCAAAATCCTCTTGGCTTATGGCGGGTACTATTACATATTACCATAGGACCCTTCTTGAAGAGAACGGACTTAAAACTCCAAGCGATTATATTGACGAAAATAACTGGAACCTTGACACCTTCTGGACTCTTTTGACACAGATTAAATCTACCTGTAATCTTAGCGGTGCAGGTGCTCATATAGATTTTGAAACTTGGCTTTCATTATTTGGTGGTGGTCAGGTAAGATGGAATCAGGAAACAGATAAATTCGAAAACACTCTTGAATCTACCGAAACCAAAACTGCTATTGACTGGCTTATGAGGGCTAAAGATGCAGGACTTGTAAAGATAATTGCAAATCATGATGATTCTATAACTACCGCAGGTGCCGCAATTCAGGTAGCAGGTTGTTATGGCCTTAGAAAAAGCCCGGGCTGGTTCTATACAATGGATGTTGATGATTTGGGCTTTGCTTATCTTCCTAAGGTGAATGCAGATGATGCTGATTATACCTTTACTAATTCCTGCAGAGCTTATGGTATATGCAAAGGTGCAAAAAATGCAAAGGGAGCTGCATATTTCTTGCGTTACTTCCTTAATGAAGCTCATTATGATATGGATAATATGTTCAAGACCGAAGAAGCTAAAAAGCTTTATCTCGAGCTTCGTGAAAAGGGTGATATGAACAGACAGAGTCTGGCAATTTGTGTTACCCGTGTTCTTGATCCCGATGTAACTGCAAATGAACTTTGCAAAGAGCTTATTGACGGTACCTCTGCTCAGGTTGCTGTAAATCTTGCTAAGTGTAGCAGTAAGCTTAATTCAGGTGTGGTAGCTGCTAATAAGATTATAGAAGAATTTATTGCTGCACAGTAGTTTTTTAAAGCACTAAAGAGCAGTTAAATAGACTGCTCTTTAGTTTTCGCATAACGATTGAAATGACCTTTTAAAAAATTTTTCACATTTTTGAAAAAAAGTGTTGCATTTTTTTGTAGGATGTGTTATAGTATATCTGTAATTAGTGGATTTGTCTACATTTGGAGGTATTGGCATGAAGAAAGAATATATGCGCCCCGAGCTCACAATCTTGTCTTTAGATGTTGAAGATGATACCAATGCAATAGTGCCAGGTCAGGATGATAATGAGCTTTCTATAGGCGGAGACATTTTAGGTAATTTGTTTGGTTAATAGTTTGAGTTCTATTTTAGTTGTTTTTTAACAAGCTACTTACTGACCTTTGGTATTCAAGGGGAGAGATATTTGTAGCTTGTTTAAATTTTCTACTGAAGTAGTGTATACTTGAAAATTGCAGTATATCTGATATTTCGGATATACTGTGTTTTTTTTCGCGTAGTAGCTTTTTTGCTTCTGTGATTCTACAGTTATTGTAATATTCCATCGCTCCGCAGCCTAAATGGTCGCGGAATATTTTTTTAAGCGTTGTTTTGCTTACGGAGAATTCTTTGCATAAATCCTCAAATTTCAGCGGTGTTGTCAGGTGAGCTTCTATATACGCACAAATGTCTTTAATGCGGCTGTTGCTGTTTAAATCGTGCTTTGCAGGAGTGTCGTAGTTGCAACAGCGTACAGCCTCTATAAGCAAAATTTCCATAAGGTTTTTGATTTGCTGACAGGCGCCATAGGGACTGTCTTTTTTTATTTCCAATTTTTCGGTATATACATCGTTAAGAGGTGTTGCAAGGGCGCTTTTTCCCTCGCTGATTATTTTGGAGAGAATGTTTTTTTCTGTTTCTCCGAAACGAATAACCTTGTTTGCGGCAGAGTATAGTCTTTGACAATCGCTGGAAAAAGAAAAAACTATAGCGTTTGCTACACCGTCCTTACAGGCGATGCTGTGAAATTCCAAGGGCTTGTGCAAAAAGAAATCGCCTTGTTTCATTACAGTTTTTTCATTTGCAAAGGTAACGGTTACTTCGCCTGCGTCTACATATACTCCTTCCCAGAAATCGTGTATTTCGCCCGGAAAGTCGAAATCTATAGCATACTCAAAATAATGAATGGTAAAAATTTCTTTTATGGTCAGTTCGTCTTTGATGTTTGTGCCAATGTAGTTCATAATTTTCTCCTCATGATGCTTTCTCTTTATGTATTATAGCATATAATTATAAAAAATGCGACCAAAAATGCAAATATTTTTTAAATTTTTCTGATATAATGAGTATTAGTGATAAAATACAAACCAAAAAGATAAACGGAGGAATTGATATGCCATTTCGTGCAGAAGATGTAGCAAAGCTATTTGCCCTTGACGGTGAGCCTATGATAGCAGTACCCTTTGGTAACGGTCACATTAATGATACTTTTTTTGTTGAGACCTCTCGCGCTCGTAAATATATTTTGCAGAGAGTGAACGGTACTATATTTAAAGATATGTACGGTCTTATGAACAATATAATTCTTGTTACTGCTCATATTCGTCAAAAGGTGGCTGAGTCAGGCGGCGACCCACTTAGAGAGTGCCTTACTGTTGTTGAGTCTAAAAATGGTGAAGCTTTTGTTAATTTGGGTAGCGACTTCTGGCGTTGCTATGTTTATATTGATAATGCTATTACAATGCAGACTGCCGAAACTCCTGAGCTGTTCCGTGCAGCAGGAAAGGCTTTTGGTATTTTCCAGAATCAGCTTTCTGATTTTGATGCTGCCAAGCTGGTGGATACCATTCCGAATTTCCATAACACCCCTAACCGCTATAAAAACTTTATGAAGGCTTATGAGGCTGACGCCTGTGACCTTGCTAAGACCGCAAGGGAGGAAATATTATTTGTAAGAGAGCACGCCGACCTTTGCTCACTTCTTACCGATAAGCTCGAAAGTGGTGAGCTTCCTCTTCGTGTTACCCATAACGACACAAAGATTAATAACGTAATGCTTGATAGAGCAACCGGCAATCCTCTTGCTGTTGTTGACCTTGATACCGTTATGCCCGGACTTTCTGCCTATGACTTTGGCGATAGTATCAGAAGCGGTGCTACATACGCCGCCGAGGACGAACCCGATTTGGCTAAGGTTAAATTTGAAACCGACCTCTTTGATAAGTATGCTGAGGGATTTATCAGTGAGTGTGCATCGGCATTCTCTAAGGAAGAAATTCTTTCTCTTTATACAGGTTCTGTGCTTATGACCTTTGAATGTGGTATGCGATTCTTAACAGATTATCTTGAGGGAAGCAAATATTTTAAGGTTCATTATCCCGAGCATAACCTTGTTCGTTGCCGTACTCAGTTTGAACTTGTTAAACAGATGCTCGGCAAAAAGGATGAACTTGAGGCAATAGTTCTCAAGTATTGGCAAAAGTAATATATATAATGTAAGAGCGTGGTTTTTCCACGCTCTTTTTCTATGCTCTATGGGCAAATTGACCAACCGACTACTATATATTGTGGTGGTTTTTGATAAAAGAAAAAAGAATTAAAAAAATCAAAAAAATATGTTGACAAAGGAGAGGAAATGTAGTATAACAATAAAGCTGCTGAAAAAAGGGCAGTAAAAACACAGAAAAAACTTTTTTAAAAAAGTTAAAAAAAGTTCTTGACAACGAGAGCTGACTGTGTTAGAATGTATAAGCTGTCCACCGAAAAGGTGAGCAGAACGAACCTTGAAAATTAAACAACGACAAACAAAAAAGGACCCGACGATTCTTATTGAAATTAAGTAATCAAGGACAAAGAACAATACGCCAGTATTGTTATGAATGAGCGACAAG
>CAJGBV010000033.1 GCA_904501755.1 Clostridiaceae bacterium
ATTGGACAGATGCGCCAACAACAGATAATATGAATACGGAATATATGTGCTCGACTGTCGGAAAGGAGGACTAATGCAGTCGAAAGAAAAATTAGGAATTACTGCTCTCTATTGCCGACTCTCGCGTGATGATGGCAAAGAGGGCGAAAGCAATTCTATTAAAAACCAAAAGCGAATGCTCGCTAAATACGCAAAGGAACACGGTTTCCAAAACATCAAGTTTTATGAGGATGATGGTTACACGGGAACCAACTTTAACCGACCGGATATGCAAAGGCTTTTAGATGATGTTGAGATGGGATATATATCAACTATTATCGTAAAAGATATGTCCCGATTTGGTCGTGAGTATCTTCAAGTCGGCTACTACACCGAGCAATACTTTCCCGAAAAGGAAGTACGATTTATTGCAGTTAATGACGGTGTAGATAGTAACGATGACGATAATGATTTCACTCCTATTCGAAACGTTATTAACGAACTATATGCCAAAGACATTAGCCGAAAAGTCAGGTCAGCACATCGCACTCGTGGAAGCCTTGGCGAGCCGTTAGCACAACCGCCTTACGGGTATATGAAAGATCCAAAGAATAAAAAGAAATGGATTATAGATCATGAAGCCGCAAATGTGGTTAAGGATATTTTCAAGATGTGTTTAGAAGGCAAAGGCAATGAAACTATTGCAAGAATCTTACAAGAAAGGCAGGTGTTAATTCCAATGGCCTATTGGCAATTGAAAGGTTTACCCAGAGGTGGTAAAATAAAACAACCGAACCCTTACAAATGGTGTAAAAGCTCGGTTGCAAAGATACTCGCTCAACAAGAATATTGCGGCGATGTTATTAACTTCAAAAGCTATTCCAAATCCTTTAAGAACAAGAAACGAATTCTAAAGCCTCAAGAGGATTGGATGGTATTCAAAGATGTTCATGAACCCATCATCGACCGTGAAACTTTTGAGCAGGTGCAAAAGCTAACCAAAACCACCAAACGAAGAGCGCCCAAGTCTAAAGAAATTCCTAAGAATATGTTTGCTGACTTGCTTTACTGTGCCGACTGCAAAAGCAAGCTTTGGTTTCATATCAATACAAAGAATAAAGATATTCATTATTTCAGCTGTTCCAACTACGTTAAGGATTACAGAGGTACTTGTCAAACAAGACATTATGTTAGAGCAGATGCGATTGAAGAAGTAGTTACCTACGAACTCCAAAGACTTGCTGATTTTCTAAGATATGATGAGGAAGGGTTCGCCCAACTGCTTGCGGATAAGACTAATAAGGATATGCTCGACGAACAGAAAAATGCAAAGCAAACCATAGACCAAAGTAAAGCGAGAATCCAAAAGATTGATACACTTTATGAAAGGTTATATGAGGACAATGTGTCGGGCAAAGTCACAGATTCATTCTTTATGGAACTGTCCCATAAATACGAAAATGAGAAAGAAGAACTGAAAAAGAAAATTCTCAATTACAAAATGCGGCTTGATGAGTTGGACAAGAAGGTTTTCCATAAAGAAATGTTTTTAGGGGCGATTCGTAAGTTTATGGAGATGAAAATCATCACGGCACCGCTTATTCGCGAACTAATTGACCATATTGAAGTCCATGAAACCGAAGGCGAAGGGAAATTCAAAACACAGAGAATTGTAATATTCTACCGATTTGTAGGTTATATAGAAATCCCCGAAAGCGCCTTCTCACGGCCTTTGACAAAGGATACAAGGCAAGGCGTTGCGGTTTCGTATATACCCAAAGCCTTGCCGGCATAACAAAAAAGAGCAGGTAAAACCTGCTCTAAACACTAATGTGCATAAAAAAAGAATGTTCATAACGGTCAAGTCCGTTATGAACATTCAACATGGTGCCGGTGACCGGACTTGAACCGGTACGGTATCGCTACCAACGGATTTTGAGTCCGTCACGTCTGCCAATTCCATCACACCGGCAAATTACAGGATGTATTATACACTAAACCATACACATAAATCAAGTATTTTTTTAAAAAAATTAAGCAATGTCGGTGAATGTCGCAAATTTACTCTGTATTATATATTTAGCAGGCTAATAAAAGTTGCGCGGTTTTTATTATCCTGACTATTTTTGAAAGGAATAATTTATGATTTATTCAGAAATTAAAGGACAGAAATTGACAACACATCAGGATATGATAGTTGCTGACTGTGTAAATTTTCTTGCTGTAAAATTTAGCTTCAGTAAGGAGTGGGACGGATATACCAAGACAGCAATATACAGTATACCCGAAAAAGACACAAGCGTCTGTGTTGTACTTGATGATGCTACAAACTATTGCATAGGCGAGAACACATATCTTGTACCCTTTGAGGTGATTTATGAACCGGGATTTAATATTACTGTTTTTGGTGTAAAAGAAAACAGTAGGATTACCTGTAATGAAGCATTTGTTGAAGTGGCGAAAAGCGGATATAAAGATGCCAATCTTCCCGAAAATCCAACTTTAAGCGAATATGAACAAATACTGCTTATTTCCTCGACTGCTAAAGAAATAGCTCAGAGCGTTAGAAAAGACGCTGATAACGGTGTATTTGTGGGAGATAAAGGCGATAAGGGAGATAAAGGTGATAAAGGTGAACCTTTTGTTTATTCTGACTTCACTACCGAGCAGTTGGAAGACTTAAAAGGCGAAAAAGGTGATGCTGGCCCAATAGGTCCAAAGGGTGAAAAAGGTGAAAAGGGCGACCCGTTTATTTACTCTGATTTTACAGATGCTCAGCTTTTTGCCTTAAAAGGCGATAAAGGCGATAAAGGCGATAAAGGTGAGAAGGGCGAAGCTTATGTATTAAACGATGCTGATAAAACAGATATTGCAAATATAGTTCTTCAAAATTTTACTGATGTGGCGGTGATTGGACAATGAATGAGTTTGCAGTAATGCCTTTAAATGATTATAGAAATATCTGTGATGCTATACGAGAAAAAACTGCTACAACCGAAAATATTAAGTCTGGAGATATGCCTGAAAAGATTAATGAGGTTTATGAGTCGGGCGCAATGCCTATTTATTATGCGAGTGAATTGAACGGTTTATGGCGAGATGTTATATTTCCTGAAAATACCGAACTGACTATAAAAGTAAAATCTGTAAGTTCTATTGAATACTCTTTTATGAGCAGTAAGAATTTAAAATCAGTAAAACTTATAAGCGATACTCCTGACACTGTTATTTCTATGAATGGTGCGTTTCGTGAAACTTATCAATTAGAATTAGTCAATTTAACTGAATTTAACCGTAAATTTAGTAGTATAAATTTTTGCTTTTACGCTAATTCTGGAGCTTTAAAAACAATTTTAGGTGCTTTAGATGTAAGTGAATGCACAAGTTTTCCGACCTCTACTTTTCAAGCTTACAAACTTGAAGATATAGAATTTGTACCGAATACAATATGTGCAAATATATGGTTTGACAGAGCAACTAAACTTACTCATGATAGCCTTATGAGTATTATTCGCGGTTTGCGAGACTATGGCGGTGAGTTTGAGAGAACCTACAGCGGAAGTTATTTTTCGTATCCGCCTACCGACACTGGTTGGTGGTCGTGGGAAACAAAATACGAAATAACAAGTGTGGATTGCGGTTGTGTTTACTTTGTAGGTGATGATGGAGGTACATGGTGTATCAGTATAGCAGATAACTCCATAGCGTCGGCAAATATCGAAAATTCTACACATTTTATCGTTAATGAAAGCGGTGATATAACTTTTTTTATTCCGCAGAAAAGTTTTGAAGCACACACTTTAACGTTTGGCGCAGCTAATCTTGAAAAACTCACAGACAAGGAAATTGCAATAGCAACAGAGAAAGGATGGACATTAGCATAATGGATATTACAACTATTGAACTCAGAAAATTAACAGCAGACAGCGGTAAGGTGCTTACAAATGGTGTAACCTATGGAAAAGAAATATATCTCGGTAAAGGTGATACACCTGAGAATTGGCACGAAATAACCGAAGAAGAATATAATAAAATATTTGAATAAAATTTAAAGGAGAAAATCTAATGATAAAAATTGGACTTGATGCAGGTCATGGTCATAAAACCGCAGGAAAGCAAACACCCGACGGTATTAAAGAATGGACTTTGAACAATAAAGTAAGTAATAAAATTGCTGAAATTCTGTCAGATTATCAGTGTGAGGTAATATATACAGATAATAATGATGGAAACGTAGACGAGCCATTGTCTGAAAGACTTAGCAAATATTTATCTGCTAAGGTTGATGCTTTTGTATCCATTCATCATAACGCCTATAAATCTGATTGGAGTACAACTACAGGAGTTGAAATATATGTTGACAGAAATGCAACAGAAGACGACAGGAAACTTGCGGAATGTATTTACTACCGACTTGTTGAGTATACAGGATTAAGGGGAAGAGGAATTAAGGAAGCAAATTTTCAGATTATAAAACAAAATACAGTACCCGCTGTACTTGTTGAGGGCGGTTTTATGGATGGAACGGAAGATTATAAAATTATTACCTCAGAAGAAGGACAGACAGGTTACGCAAAAGCAGTTGCTGAGGGAATAATAGAATTTTTGGGTCTATCGAAAAACAATGTAAAAGAAAACCTTGTTCTTCAGTGGCAAAATGCTGCTTTTGCTGATGGTTTTAAATTCTCTAAATTCGGTACAGACGGAATATGGGGAAATGAATGTGAATCGGTAGCTAAAAGTATTCTTATAAAAAAAGGAAGTAAATATAAAAATCTTAATAAGTTCTTTCAAAACCGATTAAACATTCTAGGATATGATATGTCTTCATCCCGTAAAAAAGATGGCACTTTTGATGGTATCTGGGGAAAGGGCTCAGTTGCTGCAGTTAAAACTTTTCAAGGCAACAATAATTTGTCAAAAGATGGAATTATCGGCGTAAAAACCTGTAAGAAATTGTTAGAAGTATAAAATTTTCAAAAAATACTTTAAATTTCATCATTTCTATTGTATAATTGACGGGTAATGTTTTTTGGGAGGAATTAATATGGATAAAATTAAAATGTCAACTCCTATTGTTGAGCTTGACGGCGACGAAATGACGCGAGTATTATGGCAGTGGATTAAAGATATTCTTATCTTACCTTATATCGATTTAAAAAGCGAATATTATGACCTTGGTCTTGAATATCGTGATCAGACCGATGATAAGGTTACGGTTGATGCTGCAGAGGCTATTAAAAAATACGGCGTTGGTGTTAAATGCGCTACTATAACTCCAAACGCACAGCGTGTTGAGGAATATAATCTTAAACAGATGTGGAAAAGTCCTAATGGCACTGTCAGAGCTATTCTTGATGGTACTGTTTTCAGAGAGCCTGTTATAGTAAACGGAATTAAACCTGTTGTTTCTAACTGGGAAAAGCCTATAATTATTGCCCGTCATGCATATGGTGATGTTTATAAAAATGTTGAATTTAAAGTTAATAAGGGCGAAACTGCTGAGCTTGTAATTACTGATGAGCAGGGCAACACGAGAAAACAGACTATTCTGACCTTTGAAAAAAGCGACGGAATCGTTCAGGGACTCCATAACATTGATGCGTCAATTGAAAGCTTTGCACGTTCTTGTTTTGAGTATGCTCTTGATAAAAATCAGGATTTATGGTTCTCAAGCAAGGATACTATTTCTAAAACCTATGACCATCGTTTTAAGGATATTTTCGCTGATATCTATGAAGCTGAATACAAGGATAAGTTCGAAAAAGCCGGTATCGAGTATTTCTACACACTCATTGACGATGCCGTTGCAAGAGTAATTCGCTCTAAGGGCGGTTATATCTGGGCTTGTAAGAATTATGATGGTGACGTAATGAGTGATATGCTTGCTACTGCATTCGGAAGTCTTGCTATGATGACCAGCGTTCTTGTTTCTCCCGATGGTAAATATGAGTACGAAGCAGCTCATGGAACTGTTACTCGCCATTTTTATAAGTATAGAAATGGTGAAGAAACAAGCACCAACCCTGTTGCTACTATTTTTGCCTGGACAGGCGCTCTTCGTAAGAGAGGCAGTATTGATGGTATTGATGCTCTTGTTAAGTATGCTGACAAAATGGAAGAGGCTACTATTAAGACAATCGAAAACGGTATCATGACTAAGGACCTTATTGCTCTTTCAACACTTGAAAACAAGAAAGGTGTTAACAGTAAGGATTTCTTACTTGCAATTAAAGAAACATTTGATAATATGTAATAAAAATAAGAGCTGAGAAATCAGCTCTTATTTTTTTATGTAGTTATAAAGCTTTTCTATGTTTTCATCGCTATATTCAATTTCGCTTGAAAACATTCTTGCTACATCGTAAATATCGTTATTTATTGCAAGGATTATCAGAGCGCACACAATACAGAACTTAATATCAGTGTTGTATATATGACGGTAAATAAAATAGTTAAGTAGGTTTTTTGCTTTAATGTAATCTATAATTTCAATTTCTTTTAAGTTATTACCACTATTTATTAAACATTCAAGTAATTCATCCCATTTACTGTCAAGTCGTTCTAACGATGATAAGAAAATGCCCAATTGGCTTATTTTAATGTCAGGCACCAATTCTAAAATTTCATAAATATCCATTACAAATAATTGGTTTCTATGTGCAAAAAACAATTCCTCATCAGAATCATAAAATGCGGTATTATCGTTTGCATCAATTTTTATAAGGGAAAATTCATTATCTATAATAAGTTTGGCGGCTTCCTCGCAACAAAGCCCCAGACCTATTTCTGTTCTTGAATTATAATAGTTTCTAAATCTCGGATGGTCGGCACAGATTTGGCACAGATGATTTTCGCCGTAATTATTAATGATTTTACACAGATTATTTTTGTTCAGCAGGGGACATCTCTCATTTTCACCTAATATAAAGTGAGGCTCACCCTCAAAACTTATATGCTTTATAATTTCAGGTTTGTCCTTGTAAAAAGATAGTGAATCCTCGTCTATATCTATTTCCCAACCTATACAGCAGTTATTTTTGCAATTTTCTGCGGAACATTTGAATTTTTTATAATATGTAGGTGCAAATATATCCATAATAATTCCTTTTTCTTGTAAATTCTATAAGAATATGTTATCATAATTTTAAGATATTTCAAGGAGTAATTTTATGCCTTTTCTGCCTATTACAAAAAAAGAAATGAATATGCTTGGATGGGAGCGTCCCGATTTTGTACTTGTTACGGGGGATGCGTATGTTGACCATCCTTCTTTTGGTACAGCTGTAATTTCCCGTGTACTTGAAAATGCTGGATTTAACATTTGCATACTTTCACAGCCAAGATGCGATGAGGATTACAAGCGTTTTGGTACACCGTTGCTTGGTTTTCTTGTAAACGGCGGTAATATTGATTCTATGGTTGCACATTATACTGCAGCTAAGAAAAAAAGAAGTGACGATGCATATACACCCGGCGGAAAAGCGGGGGCTCGTCCCGACAGAGCGGTTATTGTATATTCTAAAAACATCCGTCGTATTTTTGGTAAAATATTTATAGGTATTGGCGGCATAGAGGCATCTCTTCGCAGATTTGCCCATTACGATTACTGGGATGACAAAGTCAGACCTTCAATTTTAATTGACAGTGATGCCGATTTGCTTATGTACGGTATGGGAGAAAAGCATATTGTTGAAATAGCTCAACGTTTAAGAAACGGTGAGAATTCTGATACACTTACCGATATTAAGGGTACCTGTTATGCGGTTGAAACAAAAAATTATGTTCCTATGTCGGTAAAGGAATGTCCAAGCTTTGAAGAGGTGAGCGAGCTGAGTAATAACGGCAAAAAGAAATATGCCGTTGCTACTAAAATTCAACAAACAGAACACGATGCTGTCAGAGGAAAAACCGTAATTCAGCGTCATGGTTCGAAGATTGTAGTTCAGAATCCGCCTATGCCGCCCCTTAATCAAGAGGAAATGGATGAGGTATATTCATTACCTTATATGAGGGAGGCTCATCCCTCTTATGAAGCTTTGGGCGGAGTTCCCGGTACATTGGAGGTTAAATTTTCTATTATTCATAACAGAGGCTGTTTTGGTGCCTGTAATTTTTGCTCTCTTGCATATCATCAGGGACGGACTATTTCCTGTAGAAGCCACGAGTCTGTTATTGAAGAGGCTAAAAAAATCACCGAAATGGAGGACTTTAAGGGCTATATACACGATGTCGGCGGACCTACTGCTAATTTCCGTGCACCCTCCTGTGACGGACAACTAAAAAACGGTGTTTGTGGTGATAAAAAATGTCTTGCACCTACTATGTGTCCTGCTGTTAATGTTGACCACAGCGATTATCTTTCCTTGCTCAGAAAATTGAGATGTATTCCTAAAATCAAGAAAGTATTTATACGCTCGGGAATAAGATTTGACTATCTTATCGCTGACAAGGATGAAAGCTTTTTCAAGGAGCTTGTAAAATATCATGTTAGTGGACAGTTAAAGGTTGCTCCTGAACATTGTTCTAATAATGTTCTTAAAAGAATGGGTAAACCGAAAATAGAGGTTTATGAGAAATTTAAGAAAAGATTTTATGAGCTTACCGAAAGTATAGGTAAAAAACAGTTTCTTGTTCCATATCTAATGTCTTCACACCCGGGCAGTACCATTAACGATGCTATCGAACTTGCATTATTTTTAAAAAGGGAAGGGCTTCATCCCGAACAGGTACAGGATTTTTATCCGACACCGGGTACTGTTTCAACCTGTATGTTTTATACCGGTTTTGACCCTTTTACTATGGAAGCAGTATATGTTCCTATAACTTCTGAGGAAAAAGCAGAACAACGTGCATTGCTTCAATATTTTAAACCTGAAAACAGAGATATTGTTAGAAAAGCATTAAGAAAAGCTAACAGATTTGACCTTATTGGCAACGGAAAGAACTGTCTTGTTCCGCAAGCTATGAGTAACACAAAATCCAATGTAAAGACAAAGAAAATTAATCACAGTAAAAAACCAAAGAAAAAATAGACGAGGTAATTTATGTATAATTTTTTTGTAGATATGAATAAAGCAACCTCATCAGGTTATGTAATTGATGGAGCTGATTACAATCATATCGTCAATGTTTTGAGAATGAAGGTAAATGACAGATTTCTTGCTTCCTGTGAGGGAAAAAGCGATTTGTGCAAAATTATATCTATTGATAGTGAAAGTGTAATAGTTGATATAATTGAAGAAAATTATTGCAGTAATGAACTACCTGTAGAGCTTTATTTGTTTCAGGGTTTACCCAAAAACGATAAAATGGAGCTTATTATTCAAAAAACTGTCGAGCTTGGTATTTCAAAAATTTATCCAGTAGAAATGAAAAACTGCGTAGTCAAACTTGATGAAAAAAAGAAGCAAAGTAAGGTTTCGCGTTGGCAAACAATTGCAGAAAGTGCCGCTAAGCAGAGTAA
Source organism: Clostridiaceae bacterium (assembly GCA_904501755.1). Taxonomy (GTDB): domain Bacteria; phylum Bacillota; class Clostridia; order Oscillospirales; family Acutalibacteraceae; genus SIG607. The sequence goes on from CAJGBV010000033.1 coordinate 9,446, forward strand.
GAGAAATTTGATTCCGTCCGTTTGTGAGGTTGTTACTTTTGACGATATGTTAAAAATTGCTAAAGAGCTTGATTTATTTATCGTACCTTATGAAAATCAGTCAGGTATGAGTTCTTTGAAAAATATTTTAGGAAACTTAAGAAGCGGTATGAAGGTTGGTGTACTTATAGGTCCCGAAGGCGGTTTTGCCCAAAAGGAAATTGAAAAAATTAATTTTGATAATGCAAAGCTTGTTTCACTCGGGAAGCGGATTTTGCGTACCGAAACAGCAGCGATTGTCAGTGTTTCTGCACTTATGCTGGATATTGAACTTAATTTTGGCGGTGAAGCGTTATGATTACTCTTCCTCATACATTCAAGGAGAGAATGAAAAAACTTTTAAAAGAAGAATTTGAAGATTTTTTAAAGACTCTCGAACAACCGCCTATAAAAGCATATAGAATAAATACAGAAAAAATATCGGTAGATGATTTTTCAAAAATCAGCCCTTTCGGTGACAATAAAATACCTTATGTTGATAACGGTTTTTACCTTGAGTATGATAAGGTTGGTAATCATCCGTATCACCATGCTGGTATGATATATGTGCAGGAGCCGTCCGCTATGGCACCAGTTGAAGCAATTGAGATTAATGAAAACTGGAATGTGCTTGATATGTGTGCTGCTCCCGGTGGTAAAAGTACACAGATAAAAAATAAATTAGGGGAAAACGGTGTTCTTGTCAGTAATGAAATAGTTATGAATCGTTGTAAAACCTTGACGGGAAATATCGAACGACTCGGACTTAAAAACTGCGTTACAACCTGTATGGATACACATCGACTTGCAAAAACTTTTCCAAGCACCTTTGATATGATTATGGTTGATGCTCCTTGCTCAGGGGAAGGTATGTTCAGAAAAGAGATGGCGGCTATTGACTGCTGGAGCGAAGAGAATGTTAAAATGTGCGCACAAAGGCAGAACGAAATTTTAGATAATGCTGTCGTATGTCTTAAAAAGGGCGGTTATATAGTATATTCTACCTGTACATATTCATTAGAAGAAAACGAAATGGTAGTTGATGCCTTTTTAAATAAGCATACTGATTTCGAAATCGTTCCCGTAAGAGAAAAGCTTCAGCCTTTCGGCAGTGACGGTGTGCTTTTTGAGGGTTGTATTAACGAAAACATTACTTTGTGCAAGAGGTTTTATCCACATAAAAACAGGGGAGAGGGGCAGTTTGTTGCTGTTCTCCATAATATAGAAAAGCCTGAAAATAATCCTGAAAATATAACCGCACCAAGTCGAATTGATAAAATTGTTTTTGATTTTCTTGATGATGTACTGATAGATTATAACAAGGATAATGTTCTAATGTACTCCGATAATCCTGTGTATTTTATACCTAACTTTCCGGTACAAAAAGGCACTGCTTTTTCTTGCGGTGTAACTATCGGAGAAATCAAGAAAAACTATGTTTTGCCTCATCACCAGTTTTTTATGGCTATGGGCAAAAATTTCAAACGTAAGATAAACTTGGAATTAAACAGCAGAGAACTGAGTATGTATTTGCACGGCGAAGCATTTGAAACCGAGTTGGACGACGGTTGGGCAGTTGTTTGTGTTGATGGTTGTAGTATAGGCGGTGTTAAGATATCAAACTTATTTGCAAAAAACCATTATCCAAAGGGACTAAGAACTTTATAAATTTCCTTGACAAAACTATTTGAACAAATTATAATATCAATTGTCTGAAATTTCTGGAGACGTATCGAAGTGGTCATAACGGGGCTGACTCGAAACATAGTCGGGTCTGTCACACACCCATCGGTGAAACTCCGCTGTTTATCGGCGTTTACGCCACGTGCATTTGCACTTTTGAAAACTCGCATCTCGCAGTTTTCTCGCAATTTGGTAATTAGGCTCTGCCTTTACAATTTTATATGGAGACGTATCGAAGTGGTCATAACGGGGCTGACTCGAAATCAGTTAGGGAGCAATCCCCCGCGAGTTCGAATCTCGCCGTCTCCGCCAAGGCGGAGTTGCTTATGCAACTCCGCTTAGTATTTTTAATGCCGTATTAGCTCAGTTGGATAGAGTGACCCTCTGCTAAAGGGTAGGTCGTGGGTTCGAGTCCCACATACGAATATTTCCATCATCTTGATGTTTATATATTATTCAAGTAACATCTTAAAAGTCGCAGTGGCTTTTAAGATGTTTTCTTTTTACCCCAAGGCTGAGCCGATTGCCATTGCACTTGCTTTCTTACTTTCACTATCAATGTGACTGTAAATGTTGGCTGTCGTTCCCATATCAGAGTGTCCAAGCCAGTCCTGAATCATTTTCATCGGCACACCGTTTGCGAGTAGAAGTGAAGCGCAACTGTGTCTGAGGTCGTGAAAGCGTACGGGTTTTAATCCTTTTTCTTTCAGCACCACTTTGAAATGATCGGTCACGTAGTTCGGTTTTATTAATTCACCGATTGCATCTACACAGATGTAGTCGGTATATTTTTTGCAGTAACCTCGGCGCATCACCCGCATCATTTCTTCTTGCTTTTCTTTCTCAGCAAGGAGAACATCTTCCACTTGCGGTATCAAAGGCAATGTGCGGTAGGACGATTTTGTTTTCATAACGTCCATTCCGACCACACCTTTATCGTTCTGCACCACCTTGTGATTGACGCTGACCGTCTTATTTTCAAAGTCAACCGCCGACCATTTCAGTCCAAGCACTTCGCTGCGGCGGAGTCCGTAGTAAGCGGCAAGGAAGATTACAATGTGTATCGGGTCATTCGCCGTCTTGTCAAGCAACTCTTTCAGCTCACCGGCGTTATAATATTTGCCAATGTACTGTTGCGCCTTTGGTCTGTCTGCTTGTTCAACAGGATTGCTTGGTATGATTCTACGCTTGACCGCCGACTTGAAAGCAAGATGCAACAGCGCGTGATGGCGTTGAGCAGTAGTGCCTTTAAGTCCGTCGTTGCGGATACGGATATAGTAATCGTTGATTTCATCACCCGTAATATCCTTGACCTTGAGGTCACCGCACTCACGGAAGAACGGAACCATACGTGACTGTATCATCAGCTTGTAGCCTTCGTATGTGGTTTCCGATACGTTCACCTTGTGCGACTCCAACCACTCGGGAAGGTAATC
>CAJGBV010000034.1 GCA_904501755.1 Clostridiaceae bacterium
GCAAGAACAATAGGACAAAAACTTCCTACGAACAAAGCACCGCCAACCACAGCGATTAATACTGCACCTGAAATAATACGAGTAAGCATAATTTATACCCCTCCGAACCGACGGTTACGTCGATTAAATTCATCAATGGCTCTGTCTAAGTCCTTAGTTGTAAAATCAGGCCACAGAACCTTATCAAAATAAAATTCACTATATGCAGACTGCCAGGTAAGGAAATTTGAAAGACGGTATTCTCCGCTTGGACGGATAATAAGGTCAGGGTCGGGATAATCGACAGTATACAGCTTGGAAGAAATCAGCTCTTCTGTTATATCCTGTTCGTTTATTCCCTCGCTGATAATTTTCTGAACAGCCTTAGTAATTTCATCTCTTCCGCCGTAATTAAGGGCAAGACAGGCTGTCATTCCCGTAGCATCATCCGATTCCCTTTCACTATTTTCCATAAGAATCCTTACATCCTCAGGCAAGGGGGCTCTGTCGCCTATAAAACGAAGCTTTATATTTTCTCCCTTAAAATTGGTAGAATCCTTAAGATAATCACGAAGAAGATTCATTATGCCGTCAATTTCTTCTTTGGGACGTTTCCAATTTTCAGTAGAAAAAGCATATACAGTAAGGTATTTTACACCGATTTTATTGCAGTATCTTGCAATTTCCTTAAATTTTTTAGCTCCGGCAGAATGACCGAAAGAACGGGGCAATCCCCTTTTTTTAGCCCATCTACCGTTTCCATCCATTATAATGGCAATATGCCCCGGAATATTACGGGGCACATCATTTTCCTTAGTTTTAAAAAACATATTTTTCACCAAGTTATAGTTCTATTACTTCTTTTTCCTTAGCGGCACAAAGAACATCAATTTCCTTACAGTATTTATCTGTAAGGTTCTGTATCTTCTTCTCGCCGTTTTTCTCGTCGTCTTCGGTAATCTCGTTATTCTTCTTAAGTCCCTTAAGCTTTTCAAGGGCATCACGTCTGATGTTACGAACAGATACCTTTGCATCCTCGCCCATCTTCTTAACATCCTTAACAATATCCTTTCTTCTTTCCTCAGTAAGAGGTGGGAAGCTAAGTCTTATTGCGGTTCCGTCGTTTTGAGGATTAATGCCAATATCGGATAAAAGAATTGCCTTTTCAATATCTTTGAGTGTAGTAGCATCCCAAGGCTTTATCATAAGAATTCTGGGTTCAGGCGTAGAAATAGCCGCCATCTGCTGAATGGGAGTGGGCGCACCGTAGTAATCAACATTAATTCTGTCAAGAACGGACGCATTTGCTCTGCCCACACGTACAGCCTTATAATCTCTGTCAAGAGCATCAATTGATTTATCCATTCTCTGCTCAGTGTTTTTAATTAAATTTTCCATAAATATATCCTCCAAAATATTAATTATTTAACAACAGTTCCTATATTCTCACCAACAACGGCACGAACTATATTATCGGTGTCATCAAGATTAAATACTCTGATTTCAATGGAATTGTCCATACAAAGAGATGCTGCAGTGCTGTCCATTACGTGAAGGCCCTTCTGAAGCACATCAAGATGAGAAAGGGTATCAAACTTCTTGGCATCGGGATTGGTTTTAGGGTCACTGTCATACACACCGTCAACATTGGTTGCCTTAAATATAACCTCAGCATCAATTTCAGCAGCCCTAAGAGCAGCAGCGGTGTCGGTAGAGAAGAAGGGATTACCTGTTCCGCAACCAAATACTACAACCCTACCCTTTTCAAGATGACGAGTTGCCTTGTTTCTGATATAAGGCTCTGCTATTTGACGCATTTCAATAGCGGTTTGTACTCTTGCGGTAACGCCAACCTGTTCAAGACCGTCAGCAACAGCAAGAGCATTTATGCTTGTAGCAAGCATTCCCATATGGTCAGCTCTGGTTCTGTCCATTTTGCCGCTACTTCTACCTCTCCAGAAGTTACCACCGCCAACAACAATAGCAACCTGAACACCCATATCGGTGCATTTTTTAATACTCTCACATACTTCAACAACCTTGTCAAAGTCAAGTCCGCTTCCCTTTGCACCGGCAAGAGCCTCGCCCGAAAGCTTTAATAATATACGTTTATAAATTGGTTTCATAACAATTCCTGCCTCTTTCACTTAATTTATATATATTCTACTATATATACAGACTATTTGCAACAAAAAAACACAGAAAATTTTTCCTGTGTTTTTTGTTTAATTTAACCTTATTCTATTGTTATGGAATTTACAAGATTCTCATACAGCGGATAAACCTTTGCCACGCCATCTATCATCCAACCAACACATTTATCTTCATCGGTAAGAATAACCTTAACATCTTTATCGGTACCGTTAAGAAGCATTGCATAAAGGTCGCGGGTTCCGTTAATTGCATAATCAAGACCGTTATCACGCATAGCAAAATTAAGGAAACAGTCAATTTCGTTTCTCCATTCCCAAGTAGCCTTTATAGCACGGAGAGATTTAGCGGGAGTATAATACTGTTCATACAGTTCCTTAAAGGTTTTGGGGCTGTCGCCGATAGGATAGTACAGCGGACCAAGTGTAGTACCACGGATAGCAAGGGTAAAACCGTGTCTTATGTACATATCAGCCTTCCACTGATTTCCTGCAGTACAGAAAAGTCCCATAGGAGGATTTTCCATCTTATTTACTTCGTCAAAACAGAACTCAAGAGCCTTTGAGCAAAGTCCCTGTCCTCTGCATTCCTCAAGTGTATAAACAGCACCCCAGTTACAAACAGAATTTTTGTGACGGGGATAGCACATCCAGATTCTGCAAAGAGCAACTCCATCCTCATGAATAACGAAATAGTTATCCTCGCAGTGCTCAAGACAGTTTCCGTCAAGACGATAGTGCATATAAATATCATCCTCTGGAATAGTTGCCTTCAGAGCCTTATAACCCTCAGTTTCGCCGCTTCCCACTACATATCTTTCAAACTTTTGCATAATTTTCTCTCCTTTATTTACTCAACACTCATTGTATCAACAAGTGCTTCATATTTTGGATATATTTTAATTTTTCCATCAAGCATCCAACCGACGCATTTATTATCATCAGTAAGAATAACCTTAGCATCTCTTTCGGGAGTGTTCATAAGAATTACATTAAGGTCAGCCTCACCGTCGATAGCATAGCTAAGACCATTATCCCACATAGCAAACTTTAATAGGCAGTCAACCTCGTTTCTCCATTCCCAAGTTGCTTTTACTGCACGTAAAGCCTTTGCATCGGTATAATAGTTTTCATAAAACTCTTTAAAGGTTTTAGGGCTGTCACCCAAGGGATAATAAAGAGGGCCTTTTGTTGTATCGTGAATTGCAGTAGAAAAACCAAATTTTGAATACATATCGGTAAGCCACTGTGCACCGGCTGTACAGAAAAGACCTGCAGGAGCATTTTCAAGCTTTGCAATCTCATCAAAACAGAACTTAAGGGTTCTGTTGCAAAGTCCCTGTCCTCTGCACTCCTCAAGTGTATAAACAGCACCCCAATTGCAAACGGCATCTTTATGTCTTGGATAGCACATCCAAATTCTACAAAGCGCTACACCGTTTTCGTGAGCAACATAGTATATATCCTCACAATGCTCAAGACAGTTTCCGTCAAGACGAAAATGCATATATTTATCCTCAGCAGGAATGGTAGCTTTAAGAGCCTTATAGCCCTCTGTTTCACCGCTTCCTACAACGTACTTTTCAAATTTAAGCATATCGCCAAACCTCCTCTTCCAAACTATACCCATTATATCCTTTAGTCAAGGAAAAAACAATGAAAAACATTTACGGTTTTTCGGCAATATTGTTCACGTTTCCCGCAAAACAAAGGGCAATTTCACCCTTACCCGTAAAGCATAATTTATCTGCACTGGCAGGGATAAAGAAGTTATCACTCTTTTTAAAGTGATAAACTTCACTTCCCTCTTTTAAATCAAATTCGCCGTCGGTCACAACACAGACAGCATATTTTCCATCAAGAGAAAGTTCATATTCGCCCTCAAAACGAAGAAGAGAAAGAGAAAATCTTTCGGTAAGCTCTTGGTCAACAACCGGGATAATTCCCATTTTGTTTTCATCTATGTGACGGTAATATTTATCAAGAATTTCCTGACTGCTCATACCATCATAATTAAAGCAATCCCACATCTTCTCAAAACCAAGTCCGCCATGAAGCTTAATATCAGCAAGTTCAACTCCCGATGGGGTTTTCCTTTCGGGAATAACCATAAGGTCACTGGGCTCCTGCAGTTCAACCATAAGACAGCCACCGCCAATTGCGTGAGGCACTCCGCCCTCTACAAAAAATAAATCGCCTTTTTTAGCCTTGTGGTTATGCAAACAATCAAGCATTCCTTTTATATCCTGACTGTCAAACAGGCTTTTCCAGTATTCCTTGGTTATACCCTCTTTAAAGCCTAAGTACACATTAGCCGTTTCATCGGCATCGAGAATATACCAGCACTCTGTTTTTCCAAACTGAGAGCCGAATTCCTTTTTTGCAAAGGGTACTGTAGGATGACACTGAATAACAAGCCTTTCCCCTGCATCAAGAAGCTTTACAAGAATTGACATTTTACCGCCAAATTTTTGCGACAACTCCTTTGAAAGCATCTCTTCGGGATTCTTTTCAATAAGCTCTGCAAAATTTTCGCCGTTTTGGCAAATACTTATTCCCTCACGCTCTTGGGGTCTGTCAGCATTAAAAGCTGTAACCGTTGAAGCAATCCACTCTTCAGGGCGTCTGCCTCGTACCTGCTCCTTTTTACCAGCAAAGCTATCCAGTCTTTCCCCTCCGAAATATGCTCTCCACACGCGGTTCTCTTTAAATTTATATATCATATTACCCACCAATTACTATCTCAAAGCTTGAACTTGTCAGGGGCTTTACAGTTTCAAAGTCAACGAATTTTGCATTTTCGGGAAGTCTTATTTCGCCTTTAATTCCATCAGGAGCAACTACATTAAGCAAGACCTTATTGCCTTTCTTTTCCCAGCAAACCTCTACTCTTCCGCAAACACTGTCAAAATAAGCCTTTGCACTGTCAAGGGCAGTAATAAAGGTAGGCTCAATATCAATGTTTTTAGCATCAATAAATTTGTCATTTACCCTGATACCCGCAATATCCGAAATAAAGAAATTGCTGATATCACCAAGAAAATGATGGTTTATGGACTGCCATCTGAACGGGTCTCCGTTTTCATCAAAGGCGGTAAAGCTTTCGGGCAAGGTTTCAAGTCCACGTTTAACAAAGTTGCCGTAGCAGGTACCCTCTTCACCCGTTAAAATGTCATAAGCCAAATCGGCATAGCCATTTCGTGAAAGCACATAGAAGAGATAACGAATACCTATCATACCGCAGTCGTGCATATTGCCAAAATCTTTAATATCCTGCACTAAATTTTCTACTGCTTTTTTCTTTGCAGTTTCACTGAACAGTCCGTGAATAATTGCCAAAACATAGGCAGATTGAGCATTATTTGCAACCGTACCGTTTTCATCATCAATATAGTTTTCGGTTATGGCAAGACAAAGCTCATCAGCAAGACTATCGGCGAAAGCCTTTTCCAGCTTCATATTAAGACGACCGAACACAGCCGAAGCCTTTAGGGCAAACTGATAAATCATTACGCTGTCCACAAATTCCTTGGGTGCTACTTCTCTGTCGTTATTCGGCTTTACCCAATCTCCCAAACCATAGCACAAAAGACCTTTTTCGTTACGCTTGTTTGATGCGTAGGTAAGATATGTCATAATTGCGTGAGCGTTTTCCTTTAGAATATCGTCGTTGCCTGTATAACGAGCCACCTGATACGGCACCTCAATAAGCACATTATCCCAAATAGGACCATTGCCCCAAGCGAATCCCCAACCGCCTGTAGGAACAATTCCCGGTATAGTACCTGCCTCGTTTTGTGCGGCACGAACCGAGAACATATACTCCCTCAAACTGTTTTCACAGGTTAAATTCATAAGCATATGCTCTGCAGAAACCGTAACATCACCTGTCCATCCGTTCTTTTCACGTTGCGGACAATCAGTGGGAAAATAATAAAAGTTAGACAAATCGCTTCTTCTAACCATTTTTTGCAGTTTGCTAAGTGTAGGACATGAGCAGGAAAAATCCCCTCTTTCCTTAAGGTCGGAGGAACACTCAAGATACTTGACTGTATCAGGCTTTACCTGCTTATCAGTAAGTCCCGTAACAAAGGTACAACGAAATCCATGGTATGTAAAAGGAGGTATAAATTCTTCTTTTTCTGCACCCTTGCATATATAAATATCACGCTGAACATATCCATCAATATAGCAAAGCAGATTTTTATAACCCGGTTCACCCTTTGAGTTTATATATTCACACTGCTGAAGCTCAATAACCTGTCCGGGAGTAGTGTTATACACAGTCAGTTTCGGTACACCTGAACTGTTAAAACCGAAGTCGTACAGATAACCCTGATAATCCTCATCGGTAAACTCTCTGTCCTTAACCTCATATTTTAATTGGTCAAACTTTTCATGATGCTTATAATTTTTTTCCAGAGTCGCCTTTCTCACCTCTTTTGCAAGGTGAGTTTCTTTTACAACAATAGGTTCGACAGTACAAAGACGTGCTTTTCCACGAGGTCTATCTGAAAAATATGCATTATCCCACATACTGTCATCAAAGTCGGGTGAACACCAGTTTTCAATTTCCCGTCTTGCATCATAAAAGGTTCCGCAACGCAAATCATCAAAGGTAATAGGGGAACCATGTACCTTTACGCTTTCATCAGCTTCTATAAGGAGATTGTTTTCGCCGATTTTTCCTTCAATAGCAAAAGCTAATTGCGGTACTCCGACAAAGACAGCCTTGTCAAAATCCCATATCCAACCGCCGTCGTTATTCTTAAAGCCGTTACCAAGAATAAAGCCTATAACATTTTTACCCTCTTTTACATAAGGAAGAAGGTCATATTTGTCATAATAACAAATATCGTCAGGGTTAGAAATATAGGGTGCTAAAAGCCCCTTTGTAATTTTCTTACCATTTACAAAAATATCATAAAAACCGAGTCCGCAAACGGTAATACTCAGAAAATTCGGTAATTCATCAAATTCTATAGTTTTACGCATATACGGAGCCGATACATGTTTTATAAGTTTATTTCTTTCCTTTGTCGCACTTATAAATTTTTCAGAAAACATAAAAATGCCCACCCTTCACTATTTATACAAGAAAATTATACATATTATAGTGTGTAAAGTCAATAAAAAGCGCTATTTAAATATAAAAATCTGCTACTTCTTCAAGTAACAGATTTTCAATTACTTTGTATAAAAATCAAAGGTTTTCTCTCAGATATCCCAGTTAATAACTCCTATTCTAAGCTTACTCATTTTTTCATTTCCTTTCTGTGAAATACAATGCTTATAAGTGAAGAAATCACAGTTAAAACCTCATTGCAAACTCCTGATACGGAGCCGCTGGCAAAACCGTATACACCCATACAGGTCGCTATGGGAAAAGATAAATACTTTGTTGTAAGCGGGTTCTTTTGCCAAAAACTTATAACTGAAAAAGCACTTGCCACGGCGGGTAAAATACTAAACATATTCTTATATGTTAAATACGACGATATAAAAGAAACTGCCAAAAACAAAACGAACCATTTTTCTCGTTTCTTTTCTACAAATAAAAAGACAGATTCCCTTATAATTCCTACAAAAGCCACAGCTGCACCGCTAAAAGCAGATATAAGCAAAAAATGTACCATCCATATAACATCAGACAAAAGTTTGAAAAACAAAATTGATTTTTTGGATTGTTGCTGATATATAATAATGTTTATTAAAATACCTAAAACGCCAAAAAAATGCCCTAAAAAGTTCATATTAGCCACAACTTTCTTTGTTTTTATGTATTGATTTTAACAACAAGTCATGCTATAATCAATACATAATTCAAAGCGTAATGTTCAAAAAACAAATATAGGTGATGATATGCAAATTTTTTTACGTTATGCCCGTAGCACTACTGAACTTCCAAACAATTTTGTAACTAAAGCTTATGACTGTCGTTTGCTTTTTATTTTGAAAGGCACAGGAAAAATTTTAATACAAGACAAAGAATTTGATATTAAGGAAAACACAATATGCTACTACCCCAGCGGAACAAGATACCTACCTGTCAGCACAGGTAATTTTCCTATGGAATTCATAACACTTAACTTCGATTTTGACCACACAAACAAACACATATCAAAAGCTATGCCACCCGCCAAAGAAAGTGAATTTATTGAAAGCAAATCTCTTGTGCCCAATTACGATATTTTACCCGAGATGCTTAAATATCCTTTTGTTTTTGAGAATGCAATAGAGTATCGGGACGATTTTTTAAAACTAACCACAGAATTTTCCGAAGATACACCATTTGGAAAAGAAAAGGCAGAAGCGAAACTTCAATATTTACTTTTAAGCATTGCTACAAGTCCCCTAAAAAACAATGCAGATATTTTCAGCGACACTATGTCTTATATAAAGAATAATTTATTTACAATACTAACCAATGAAGAAATCGCAAAAGCTTTAAACTATCATTCTTATTATTTGAATAAAATTTTTAAAGAAAAAACAGGCACAAGTATGCATCAGTATATTGTCAACGAACGCCTCAAAACTGCAGCAGACCTGCTTTCTACAACAACTATGAATGTGAGCAACGTGGCTAAAACAACCGGATTTAAAAACATACGACATTTTTCAACAGCCTTTTCAAAAAAATATAAATGCACTCCGTCTGCAATGCGGCAAAGAAGGAACATATTCATTTAAGGAGAATAAAAATGAAATTTACAAATTATCCCGTAAACTTTATAAAAGCAAAAGGTTGGACAGCAGAGTATCTTGATAGACAAAATAACGGAATTACAGGAAATATAAAAAAATGCGGTGAACCTTTTGACTGCGAAACTTCTGTTTGGGCAACCAAAGAGGAAATTGAAAATTGGTATCCTTATGAACAACACGCCTATTGGATAGACGGAGCCTTAAGATGCTCATACGAATCAAGCAACGAAGAATTATTAAGTAACATAAAAAATATTATATACACATCCTTAAACATTGCCAAAGATAGAAATGGATACATCGGACCACTTAATTTTAAACTTCCAAAAGAAAATGCTACCGAAAAAGCTCTTAAATATTATCATTGGCCACAAGCTGTTTATTTCAGAGCTTTAATGGCAGAATATGAAGTTAACGGAGATAAAAAAATCCTTGATGCATTGATATCGCATTACAAAAATACTCCCCTTCTTTATTCAGGAAGAAATGCTTGTAATATAGAGTGTCTTGCTTGGATTTATAAATTAACCAACGACAGTTTTTTCAAGGATAAAGCGGTTGAAATTTTCGAAAACTACCAAACCGATACAGAACCCGAATTAACGTATAAAAATTTGACCGATGATATACCATTTAATATTCACGGGGTAACCATTTGTGAAACTCTTAAGCTTTATCCTATTATGTATGATATAACCGGTGATAAAAAATATCTTAATATGGGAATAGCAGGTCTTGATAAATTAATTGAGCAATCTCTTATGGTAGATGGTGTCATAAGCAGTGAAGAGTATGTAAGTGGTAATACAGCTATTATGGCGCATGAAACCTGTGATATTGCAGATTTTACATGGGCTTTAGACTATTTCTTTAATGCTACAGGCAACACTAAATATCTGGATATAATTGAACGAATGTGTCTCAATGCCGCCCCTGCCGTAGTTATGCCTGACTTTACAGCACTTCAGTATTTTTCTTCGCCAAATCAGGTTATAGCAAAGGAAAATTCCACCCACTGTCGTTATACAAAAGGCAGTAACACAATGTCATACCTTCCATACGGAAACGCCGCCTGCTGTATCGGAAATGTAAACAGAATAATGCCTAACTACATAAACAAACTATGGCACAAAAATAATATTGGTGATATATATGCAACTCTTTACGGACCTTGTGAATATAACGACGGAGAGTTAAGTATTACCGAAGAAACTCAGTACCCATTCGATTTTAAAATCATATTTACCGTCCAAGCAAAACATCAGACTAAAAGAAAAATAAGTTTTAGAATTCCTGCTTGGGCAGATAGCTTTACCATTGATACAGATGCCAAATACACCGAAGAACATGGATTTATTTGTATTGAAAAAGAATGGAATGGAAAAGAAACAATAACATTAACTTTTTCAGCAAAACCTATTCTTAAAAATTCATCAGAGGGTGGCGCATTTGTAGACTATGGTCCACTGTTGTTTGCCTTTGATATAAAAAAAACAGATGAAACCTTTATAAGTCCCCGCCATAAAGCAACTTTTCTTTCTCACCATATGTATCCTACTGGAAACTGGAATTACGCATTAAGAAAAGACCTAATCCAAAAAAGTGAAATCTCCGTCACAAAAAACGAAAATCAAGGTTACGTTTGGGAAAACCCAAAACTCACAATAAAGCTACCTGCTATTAAAATTAAAAATTGGGAAACTCAAAAAACCAACAGCGTAGAAAGGTATGTATACAGCCCTGACGATTCTGTTATAAACAGTTGCTTTGTATATAAAACAATTTCAGGAGATTTCGAAATGACGCCTCCAATACCGGATAACAAAACAGCAAAAGAAAATGCCTATGGAGAAACAGAAGAAATAATTCTTATTCCCTATGGACTTACAAAGCTTAGAATTTCAGTTTTCCCTGTTATCGAATAGATAAAAAACAGAATCCCTATTTTTTAAAAGCTCTGCGATACAAAAAATCGCAGAGCTTTTGTATTAGCATTTAATATTAACAAGATGACAAATTCCGGGTATTGTTTCCCCCTGAAGAACCGAAGTAGGAGAAAGCAATGCTCCCGTCGCACAGTAAAGAATATTTTTCTGATTTCCCTTTTGCATTTCATCCATTATATAAGAGCTCATCATACTGGCACTACAGCCACAGCCTGAAGCACCTGCATGAACATCCTGCTTCTCTATATCATAAATCATTTTACCAAAGTCATTGTGGTAATCAGAAAGCCTAACCCCCCTTCTCTCACAAAGCTCATATAATAGCTGACTTCCCACCGTTCCCAAATCGCCTGTATAAATCATATCATAGTCCTCAGGCTTTGTATTTGTATCGCATAGAAACTGTAATATGGTAGAGCAAGCAGCAGGGGAAAATGTCAAGAGAACACCATAAATTTTTTGAAATTTATTTACTTACAGCTACTTTTATGTTAGAATTAAAGCATAAAGACTTGGCGGTGAATTATGGAATTACTAAAAGAAAATGAAGATTTTATTTATAATTTTATAAATAACGAATTGCGTTTTTATCCTAGTTGCAATGATAATTTTTTCTTACCATTTTCAATCAATCGACCATTCGTTGTTTATGATATTTCTCAAATAACCGATGAACAAGCAGATTTGCTCTATGAATTAGCACCAACAGCACTTGCCAACTGTCTGCCAAACGGTTATCAACTATATGCAATAGACTGGTTTCATAATTTTATATTATATGATCCCAGAAATCCCGAAAATATGCAAAGTAATGAACCGGCTACACCTCAGTTTAACAAAGATGGTATTGCCTACTTTAACGGCTTCTATCCCGACGGAGACTACTACTTTTTTCTGGATAAATATGGTGCTTTCGGTTATCTGTCTCATCCTTGGCGCGAAGAAGTCTGGATCTACGGTGAACCTCTTATAAAGGAATTTGAAAAAATATATAAACAAATAGGTTTTATACCTAAAGTTAGCATCAAATAGAAAGCGTGTGGCAGTAAACTGTCACACGCTTTAACTTTACGCCGTTTTTTTCTTTTTCGTAGGCTTTTCGGGTTCAATAAGATGCTTGTTAAGTTCAATATACTCAACAACTTGCATATAAGCATCATAAAACTTGAAAACAATCTCGATATCTCCGCCCTCGTGAACGAAAATCTCTTCTATAAGTTCGGTTACTATCGGCCTTGTTAAAGCCTCGATATTACCGTACTTTTTGAAGTGTGATACAAAGTCGTTCTCTTCGGTGATACCGTTTTTGAATTGCTCTGCCGATTTGGTAAGTCCGGCAATTTTTTCGTCAATAACCCTAAGCCTCTCATTAAGACGTTCCTTTAACATTTGATATTCATCCATTGTAATAACACCGCTTTTCCAATCAGGATAAAGGTCAGTAAGTATCGTCACCAATTTTTCCCGTTCAGATACTTGCGTTTTTAGTGCCTTTTGAAGATGGCTCGATTCGCTTTTTCGTTTAGCATTATTATTAATCAAATCTAACATGTCACTCATTGTAACCGCAGTATTAATCATATTTTGAATGGATAAAAAAAC
>CAJGBV010000035.1 GCA_904501755.1 Clostridiaceae bacterium
AGGGTCTTACCGCTGCTACCGGTATGGATGCTCTTACCCACGCTATTGAAGGCTACATAACCAAGGGTGCTTGGGAGCTTTCTGATATGTTCCATATTAAAGCTATTGAAATTATAGCTCGTTCACTTCGCGCTGCTGTAAACGGCGAGGCACAGGGCAGAGAAGGTATGGCTCTCGGTCAGTACGTTGCAGGTATGGGCTTTTCTAACGTAGGTCTTGGTATTGTTCACTCTATGGCTCACCCCTTAGGAGCTCTTTATGATACTCCTCACGGCGTTGCTAACGCTATTATTCTTCCTACAGTTATGGAGTATAATGCAGAGGCTACAGGCGATAAGTATAAGTACATCGCTGCAGCAATGGGCGTTAAGGGTACCGAAAATATGTCTGTAGAAGAATACAGAAAGGCTGCTATTGACGCTGTTAAGCAGTTGTCTATTGATGTTGGTATCCCTGCTGACCTTAAGGAAATTGTAAAGGAAGAAGACATTGCTTTCCTTGCACAGTCCGCCTTTGATGATGCTTGTCGTCCCGGCAACCCCAAGGATACTTCTGTTGAAGATATTACTGCTCTTTATAAGAGTCTTCTGTAATTAAATAAAAACCAAATCCGAGGAAGTAATACTTCCTCGGATTTTTTCTTTATATTGTTCTTGAACCATGTTTTTTACGAAGTGCGGCAGGCGTAATGCCGTATTTCTTTTTAAATATCTGCTGAAAATGACTTGTGCTTTCGTAACCTACTTCAAGTGCTAAGTCGTCAATGTGAATATCGGTAAGAATAAGAGAATTGTAGGCTTCGCTCATTCTAAGATTAAGTACAAATTCGTGGGGAGTTATATTAAGATGCTTTTTTAAAAGCCGTGCTAAATGGGTTTTACTGTAGCCTGACAGGGCGACAAAGCGGTCAATACCGTCCTTTAAATTTTCCTTTTTCGGCATTTCTCTCATCGCCTGTTCAAGCTCCCGGGGAAGTGCCTTGTTTTTATCAAAGGTATCGGTATATATCTTAATAAAATTAGACAGAAGCAATTTGTATTCATATTCGGTATTTGAGTAGTAAAGGTCTGCAAGGGTACGAAGCTGTTTAGAAGACAGTTTTATATTAAAAGAGGAAAGTGGGGTGCTTTCGATTGCAAATAGCCTTTCAAACTCTTTTATCTCCTGACTTTTAACCGATAGAGCGAGAATATTAATATCTGCTGACTGTTTTGTAAATTTGTGCTTATCGCCTGGGCAAAGAAGCAAAAGAGAGCCTTTTTCAAAAGTAACCTCGTTTGAGTTAATTAATTGGGTACAGCTTCCTTCCATAATTGTAATAAATTCGTAAAAATCGTGAGAATGATAAATGTCGCTTAGTTGTCGGTTTTTAACTGTTTGATAAATAAAATTTGAATTTAAATTTTTTAAATGCTTTTCAAATTCATAAGTAACATAATTCATATTATCACCATTTTTATTTTATCATATACTGCTTTTTTGTCAACGATAAAATGGTTTAAAATCGCATAAAATGATTCATATAAATGTATTAAAATACCGAGTAATATGGTATTATTTATATGTACAAAAGGCAAAAAACAACATAAATTAAGGTGGAATGTAAATATGGCTTCAAAGGTTCTTGTGATGGGCGGAACAGGTGTTATGGGTGCTCATTTGGTTCCCAAGCTTCTTAAAATGGGATTTGTGGTAGATGTAGTATCTTTGGAAGATAAAATATCTGATAATCCCAAGCTTCGCTATTTTAAGGGCGATATAAAGGAAAGAAAGTTTTTAGAAGAGCTCTTAAAAAACGATTACAACGCTATTGTGGATTTTATGATTTACGGTACAGAGGAGTTTAGCAGTAAATGCAGTCTGTTTCTTAGTAATACAGATCAGTATTTTTATCTTTCGTCATATCGTGTATATGCCGACAGTAAGACTCCTTTAGTTGAAACTTCGCCGCGTCTTTTAGATGTATCAGATGATAAGCATTATCTTGCTTCTGATGACTATTCATTGCATAAAGCAAGAGGCGAAGACCTGCTTATAAATTCGGGTAAGAAAAACTGGACAATAGTCCGTCCTGCAATTACATACTCAAACCAACGTATACAGCTAACCTGTCTTGAGGGAAATACCGTTATTAATCGTTCGCGTTTGGGTAAGCCTGTTATCGTTCCGAGAGAAGCTATGACGGCTCAAACTACAATGACCTTTGGCGGTGATGTAGCAGAAATGATTTCACGTCTTGTTGCTAATAAAAGCGCCCTTGGCGAAATATATACAACCGCCACTGCAGAACATCATTCCTGGGAAACTATTGCAGGGTATTATAAAGAGCTTTTAGGACTTCGTTATATCGCGGTGGATACTGATGAATTTCTGTCTGTAAAGTCTGACGAGCCTTATGATAATTATCGTTGGAAGGTTATTTATGACAGAGTATATGACAGAATTATAGATAATACAAAAATTCTCAATGCCACAGGTTTAAATCAGTCTGATCTGACACCGCTTTTTGATGGTCTTAAAAGAGAACTTTCGTCTTTACCTAAGGATATGGTATTTGGAAATTTGGCATATAGCGGTAGAATGGATGAGTTTTTGAAAAAACACAATATGATTTAGTGGTGAAAAATATGGAAAAAATTCGCGTTGTTCAGGTGGGTACAAAGCACGACCATGCGGCAGATGCCGTTCTCACCCTTAAAAATCTTGGTGAAACATTTACGGTTTTAGGTGTTATAGAAGAGGATGTTTGTGAACAACAAAAAGCCTCTGAAAATCCTGATTATTCTGATGTGCCCTTTATATCCTGGGACGAAGCCTTTTCTTTAAAGCCTGATGCTTTTATTATTGAAAGCGACGAAAAAACTCTTACAGAAAATGCGCTGAGGGTTGTAGAAAAAGGTTATCACGTATATGTTGACAAGCCGGGAAGTGAAGATACCAAAGAGTTTGAAAGGCTATGTATGACTGCTAAGGAAAAAGGCGTAGTGCTGACGATGGGATATATGTACCGCTATAATCCTGCCGTTATATATGCAAAAGAGCTTGTAAAGTCGGGAAAGCTTGGCGATATAATAAGTGTTGAAGCTCAGATGAATTGTTCATATAACGACAAAAACAAGCGAAAATGGCTCGGGAATCTTACTGGCGGTATGATGTATTTTCTTGGTTGTCATCTTATAGACCTTGTGGTTTCCATTCAAGGCTTTCCGAAAGAGATAATACCTCTTAACACAAGAACTAATGTTGATGGGATTGACAGTGTGGATTTTGGTTTTTGTGTTTATAAGTATGATAACGGATTGTCCTTTGTAAAAACCAATGCGACAGAATGTAACGGCTTTGACAGAAGACAGCTTGTTATAACGGGTAGTAAAGGAACTCTTGAAATTAAACCCCTTGAGATTACGGTGGGAAAAGGTAGGCTTAAAAAACTCACAAAAGCAAGAGTTACCTTTGGTATTGATGAAAAATGGGTTGATAACAGCCAGCCTGTAGAGTTTGCACCTGTAAACAGATATGATGCAATGTTTAATGAATTTGCAAAATATATAAAAAATGAAAAGGAAAATCCTTTTGACTACGAATATGAGGCTAAACTTCATAGTATTGTTATGAGAAGTTGCGGTGAATAAAATATATTGTATCTTTTAATATATTATAGACACGTCTGCAACAGAATATAAGGAGGAATTAAAATGATAGAATTTCAGTACAAATTACCCTCGATGAATATAGGAGGGCCAAAGAAAAGCGGAACGTACAATAATTATGAGGTGGCCATTCCCGGTGTTATGACGGCAAATGATACCCGTTTAGGACTTTTTATTTATGAGCTTCGTAACGAAATTGCCCGAAACAGAATGTTGGTTTTTATTGACGGCAAAAAGCTTATGGTAAATAAGAACTGGATAAGAGATCATGTTCATATTATGAAAGGCTTTAAGCACTGGGAATATGATTTACAGTCTTTCCTTGATTTTATTATTTTTACACAGCGTGAGGACGGACAGTTTTACGAGCTTATAAAGCAGTATGATGATTGCCATTGGCAGTTTGTAAATCCCGACTGTGTTGTCCATTATCCCGAAGACAATCTAACCCTTGTTCGTCTTGAACTTGAGGCTGATATTGAGTATCTTGTAGTTGAAGGTGCTATGTATCTTTATCGTACTACAGGGGATGATGTGTGGCTTAAAAAGGCGCTTCCTCATCTTGAAAAGGGTATCGAATATATGTTAAGCGACGAAAAGCGCTTTGATAAAGAACACGGACTTATTAAACGTACCTTTACTATTGATACCTGGGATTTTACATACGGATACAGCGGTATGGAAAGACGTATTCTTCCCGACTCACCCATGTCTATAATGCACGGAGATAATACCGGTGTTTACCAGGCTATGAATCAGCTTGCTTGGTTTAACAGAAGACTTGGCAACGAAGAAAAAGCAAAATATTGGGAAGCAAAAGCACAGGTTTTAAAGGAAAATATTTTTAAACACCTGTGGAACGGCAAATTCTTTATTCATCAGTTGCATTTAAACCATAGCGGTGCAGATGATTTAGAAAATGATAGACTTTCTCTTTCAAACTCTTATGCCCTTAACCGCGGTATTTGTACCTTACAGGAGAGTAGCGAAATTATAAAGGAATATATGAGAAGAAGAGAAACAACGAAGTTCTTCTCTGAGTGGTTTTCTATTGACCCGCCATATGAAAATTGGGATGGCAAAAAGGCAGGAGAATATGTAAACGGCGCTATATCGCCCTTTACTGCAGGCGAACTTGCAAAGGGTGCCTTTAATAATGGTTTTGAAGAATACGGTTGGGATATAATCAAACGCTTTATGAATCTTGTAGAGCGTGACGGTACCGTTTATTTCCTTTATGATGTAGATTCTAAGCCACAACCACAGGGCGGCCCTTCGGCTTGGGGTGCTGCCGCACTGCTCAGTGCTGTAGACGAGGGACTTTTCGGTATTAACGATATAGGTGTGAATTATGATGAGATTTATTTTTCACCAAGACTGCCCGTTACCGAATATACCGAACTAAGATACTTTACGGGTTATGAGGTAAATAATACCGTAGTCGAAGCCCACTACATTATTAAAGATGAAGGAATGAGATACGATATTCATTCTCCCGCTAAAAAAATCGACTGTCATATTATGCTACCAAAGGGCAAAACCGCCAAGAAGGTATTGCTGAATGATAAAGAAATCACCTTTAATAAAAATAAGGTTTTTGATTCAAATTATGTTGATTTTACTATCGGTTGTGCAAATAAAACCAAAAAAATTGAGATAATATTCTGATTTAAGAGTAGGGTATTGCTATATCTTCATTCTTGACTTGAACATATACGCAATATATACTTTAGTATAAGTAAATACTTATTTTTAAAAAACATCGCTTCACTTTAAGAAACATAAAAACTAATAAAATATGAGGTGTAGATATGGATTACACTAAAAGACTTAAATATCATTATCAGCGTGAATCGGGTTGGCTGAATGACCCTAATGGGCTTGTCTATTTTAAAGGGTATTATCACATTTTTTATCAGTGTGCACCTAATTTTGAAACACCCTGGCACGAACCTATGTGTTGGGGTCACACCCGCACAAAAGATTTTATAAATTTCGAAGAGCTTCCCATTGCTATTACAGCTGACAAGCCCTATGATAACCTTGGTAGCTGGTCGGGGACGGCTATAGTCAAAGATGATGTTTTATATATTTTCTACGCTTCGGTTGAAAAACTTCCTGAAGCTACAAAAGTTTATACAGATTCACGCAAAGAAACGGTCAGTATGGCTTATTCTAAGGACGGTATAAACTTTACGAAATACGAAGGAAACCCTATTATAAAGGATTTTCCGTCGGATGGCGGTTGCAACTTCCGTGACCCTGCAGTTTTAGAGAATAACGGGAAATATTACATAATTATGGCAACTGGACAACCGGAAAACAAGGTGGGCAGACTTCTTGCTTATGAAAGCGAAAATCTTACCGATTGGAGCTATGTAGGAATTATGAAGGAATGGCAAAATGCCCGTTATGCAGAGTGTCCTTCCTTTATGAAATACGGCAATGAGTTTATGCTTTGCGCCTCCTATGTAAGACCTGACGACAGTCATAATTTCTCGGTTATGGTTGGTGACTTTGACGGAAAAACCTTTACCGAAAAGATTTCGGGTGAGGTGGATATGGGACCCGACCAATATGCAGGGCAGGCATTTACCGACCAAAATGGCAGAAATATTTTAATTGCCTGGGTTCCGGGTTGGGCATATCAGTTTAAAGAACGTTGTGTTGGCTGTATGTCACTTCCTCGCGAACTGACCGTTAAGGACGGCAAGGTGTATGGTTATCCTGTTAAAGAGGTGCAGCACCTACTTAAAGATACCGACTCTGCAGTGGAGATAACCGATAAAGGATTTATCATTAACCGAGAGGGAAGAAAACCTGTTATTTATGAAGGAGAAATAAATGATATAAAAATTCTCCGCGATGAATATATTGTTGAAGTTTTCCTCAATGGCGGCGAAAAAATATTCACGGCATTGCTTTAAAAAATATCAACACAGATTTATAATAATATAAAGGAGTTAGCAGAATGAGAAAAAAGGGTAAAATAATCGCAATCATTCTTTCTATAGCACTGATTTTGGTATCAACTGTTTCTGCACAGGCACTTTCTGATTTATCCATTGGCGGATGGTCAGGCTCTTCGGGAGCATATTCAGTAAGTGGCACAACGGTTACCGTAAAGGATAATGACAGAAACAACTTTGTTGTTGCTGACACTTCGGTTAAAAACTTTATTTTTGAAGCAGATATTTCTTCAAATGCTATCGTTCAGAGTAACGCTGCCTGCTTCGGTTTGGCTTTCGGTATTGGAAATAAAGATATTGCAGACAGGGCTCAAACCGCTTGGCCGCACGATTTTGTACAACTTCAAATTAAATTTGATAACCAAACAACCCCTACTCTTCGTATGTTTAAAGACGGTACAGGAAGTTTTTCAGAGTTCAGAACAATGGAAGAATATAAAACCACAAACCGCATAAGTGTCGAGGTGGTTGATAAAAAGATTACCGCAAAAATTAACGGAGTAACCTATTTTACCGATTATCTTTTTTCGGCATACGAGGGCGGTTATGTTGGATTTGCAACCTATAATGCAGAGGCTGTCTTTTCCAACATTAAGTTTATAAACCTTGATAATTTTGCGCTGAACAGTAAAACAGGCTGGGCGGTAAACTCTAATCTTGCAGGTTATACTGCCAACGATAATAGCGGCACAATTACGCTTAATTTTGGGGATAATCGTAACAATTTCATTTCTACCAACAGTCTTGCACTGCCTCAAAACTATACCTTAGAGGCAGATATGACATATACAAAGTTTGATAATATTACAGGCTCTGGCTTTATGCTGTATGTTAAAAACTCTACTATGCAGAGTGATATATGGAGCAGCGCACATCTTGGTATAACAATTCAACATGATGGAAGACTTCGTATATTTAATCTGGGTATTGACCAGTATTTCCCTATTGAAGTCTATAATAAGGGACAGGGTAAAACCAACAACCTAAAGGTAAAAGTAACAGGCTCTAATCTTAAGGTGTGGGTAAACGGTGTTCTTACAGGAGAAATGGATATACAAGCTCTTGCTACCAGAACCGACAGAAATTTCGGTTTCCTTGCATACGATAGCACAATTACCTATTCAAATATTAAATATATTCCAGAAACCTATACCACACTCACAGGATATTACGGTGCTTCGGGCAAGTATACTGTTTTTGAATCAGAAGATAAGATAATGCTTACCAAGAATAACGGAAACAACTTTCTTGTTTCTTCAACTTATCTGACTTCTTTTGATATGGAGGCTGACGTAAATCTTAATAACATTAATCAGTGCGGAGGCTTCCTTTTCGGTGCACAGACCAACGATTTATCTGCTCTGGGTCAAAATTGGATGGCAGTTCACATAAGCGGAACCTGGGTACGTGCTTTTCACGAGGCAAACAGAACCTCGTCAGGACTGGATAAAAAGATAACCGGTCTTTCTCATAGTGCAACATCACATCTTCGTTTGCTTGTTGAAGGTAAACGAATAAGAGTGTATGTTAACGGAATTCTTCGTATAGACGAAAACTATGCAGGTTATAGTGGCGGTTATGTAGGATTTTGCGATTATGCCAATAAAACCACCTTTACAAATGTTACTATTAAAGCTGTAGGAAACGATGAGGTGGATGAATCTGTACCTGAACTTAAATCTCTTTCTATAAGTGGTGGAGAAATGAACGAAGAATTTAATTCTGAAACGGAAAACTATATTGCTAAGGTGAACGGAAAAACATCTTCTGTTGAAGTTAATTTTATTGCAGGTGAGGATAGTCAGGTTTATGTAAACAATAAAATTGCAACCGACGGTAAGGCTGTTGTAAATCTTGCGGTGGGATATACTAAAATATCCGTTGTCGTGCTTAATAAAACCGGCACAAAGCAGATTGCTTATAATATAGTTGTAAACCGCCCTGCCGATCCTGATACCGTTTATACAGAAGCCGACAGAGCTCAATTGCACTATTCCTCACAGATATATAACCTAAACGACCCCAATGGTCTTTGCTACAATGCGTACAGAGATGAATATCATCTCTATTATCAATACAATCCTTATTTTTTGGGGTTTGGTAATAAGTGTTGGGGGCACGCCGTATCTAAAGACCTTGTGAATTGGGAAGAACGCCCTGTTGCAATTTTTGCAGATGAAAAGGGTGATAAATGGTCGGGTTGTGCTGTTATTGACAAGAATAATACATCCGGTCTTTTTGACCAGGCAACCCACCCCGACGACAGAATGGTATTTGTTGTTTCAAACTGGATATCAGGGGTAGGAAGTAAGCTTCAGATTGCCTATTCAACCGACGGCGGCGAAACCGTTAAGTATTATAACGATGGTGCTTTTGTTTTAGATGCACAAGACCCCAATGTTGTTTGGCACGAAGAAAGCGGCAAATGGCTTCTTATAGCAACAACAGGCAAGATTTATTATTCATCTAACCTCACAAGCTGGTCCGAAGGTGGCCGTACCTACACCAAAGACGGCAAAGCCTTTGCAGGTTGGGAGTGTCAGGACTTATATTCTTTAGAGGTGGACTCGGACCCCGATAATATTAAATGGGTTTATAATGCTGCAGGCTCCTGGTATACTATTGGACGTCTTGAATGGAGTGGTAATAGTTATAATTATTATGCAGAAACACCTATTCGTCTATATAACGGAGAATCTAATCAGGAAAAAGACAAAACCCTTTCTAACGGATATTATTTTGAACAGGTGGGCGATAAGGCGCTTTATGCAACTCAGTCCTTCTTCAACGATAAGCTTGGCAGAAGAATTGCGATAAGCTGGGTTCAGGACCCTCATCCTTTAAACACTACCTGGCAGTGTTATGAAACGCTTGCTTATGAACAGACCATTAAAACAACCGCCGATGGTAGCTATATTCTTTACAGTTACCCTGTTAAAGAGCTTGAAAACAACCGCCTTAATCCTGTGTATCATGCAGAAAATATTACGGTAGGGGAGAACAGTGCAAACATTCTTTCTGACATAAATCTTCTTGTGGGCGATATAGAGGCAGAAATTACCCTTGGCGACAATACTACCGAGGTTGGATTTACTGTAAGAAGTGATGGAACAAACTATTTCAGAGTTTATTACGATGCTAATAAGGGTCAGCTTGTTGTTGATAAAACAAAAAGCGGAACAGCCTATGTGGGACAGTATGGTAATCCCACAATGCCTATGTCGGTTCTTGAGGGTAATAAAATCAAATTCCGCATAGTTGTTGATAATGGTGTGCTTGAGTTCTTCGGTAACGACGGCGAGGCTCCCATTGTTTCAATGGCTAACCCGCTGCAAAACGGCGGTATGAGTTTCTATGTTAAGGGTGACGATGTAACTGTAAACGATTTAACCATCTATCCTATGAAGTCTATTTGGTTTAATAAGTCTGTTAACGGCGATGTTAACAATGACGGAAAGGTAGACACTACCGACCTTGCTGAATTAAAACTTTATCTTGCGGGTTCGGACAGAAAAGTTGACGACGGTGCAGATATTGACAAAGACGGCGCTGTAACCACCGGCGACCTTGCAAGACTAAAACTGTACCTTGCAGGTTCAACAACTCTATAATTAAAAATTAAGTGTGCAGAAGCATATAAGGAAAATTCCTTAAAAAGCGAATTTCTGTACACTTATTTTTGTGCCAAAAAGTGTTTTTATGTTGCTTTTTCTTTTTTAGTAATATATAATGAAAAAAATATTACTAATGTGAGGTATTAGTATGAGATTTTATGAGAAATTTGACAAAACCAGCGAAAACCGTCTTCCTCAGAGAGCTTTTTATATTCCTGAGGGCGAGGCTGTTTACAATCTTTTAAACGGTGATTGGCGTTTTAATTATTATCCTAACAGTGATACTGTTGACATAAAGGGAAAAATAAGCAAGTGGGGTAAGGTAGAGGTGCCTTCTACCTGGCAGAACACAGGATATGAAAACCCTAATTATGCCAATATAAATTATCCTTATCCCGTTGACCCGCCTTATGTTCCTAATGTAAATCCTGTAGGTATTTATGAAAAAGATTTCATTATTACCGATAAGAACAAAAAGTCGTATTTTGTGCTTGAAGGTGTTTCTTCTTGTGCTACAGTGTTTATAAACGGTAATTATGTAGGCTTTACTCAGGGAAGTCACCTGCAGGCTGAATTTGATATAAGTGATTTTGTTAAAGAGGGTAAAAATACAGTAAGAGTTGCCGTATATAAATGGTGTGTAGGCAGTTATCTTGAGGATCAGGATTTCTTTAGATGCAACGGCATTTTCAGAGATGTTTATGTTTTAGAGCGTCCACAGAATCACATTGTGGATTTTTCCGTCCAAACAGAAAATAATGATACGGTTATTGTAAATACCGATAGCGGAGTTGAGGTTAATCTTTATTATAAAGGTGAGAAAGTTGCCGAAGCTGTTACCGACGAAAACTCGGTGGCACAGTTAAAGGTGGAAAACCCTGTTTTATGGAATGCTGAAAAGCCTTGTCTTTATGAGCTTGAACTAAAAAAAGCAGGAGAAATTATTTATGAGAACGTAGGCTTTAGAACATTTGCCATCTCTGATAAAAATGAATTTCTCGTTAATGGTGTTGCCGTTAAATTAAAAGGTGTAAACCATCACGATTCCACAGCCGACAAGGGTTGGGTTATGACCGATGAGGAAATAATCAATGACCTTAAAATTATGAAAGAGCTGAACATAAACTGTGTCAGAACCTCTCATTATCCACCAACACCCCGTTTCCTCAGCTTCTGTGACAAAATGGGCTTTTATGTTGTTCTTGAAACCGATATTGAAACTCACGGTTTTGTAAGACGTTACTCCAATATGCCGTATGGTTACGACGTTGAAACAGGTGAGTGGCCCTGTAGTATGGAGGTATGGAAAGACGAGCATATCGAGCGTATGGCAAGGGCTTACCACAGAGATAAAAACCATCCGTCAATATTTATGTGGTCTACAGGTAATGAAAGCGGTCACGGACCTAACCATATTGCAATGCTTGAATGGTTAGCTACCGTTGAAACAAAGCGTCTTTTCCATGCGGAAGATGCCTCCCGTGCTTTTCATCGTTGGGATGGTAATTTTAACAGAGCTAAAGAGGCTCTCGATCTTGCCAAGAAGAGAAACGAAAACGTAGAAGAGGCTGAGGAAAAATATCAAAAAGCAGTAGCAGACCGCGAAAAAGCCGCAACCGATATGAGAAGAGCGCATTTCCATTCCGGTATGTATATTCCGATGCCTGAACTTGCGCGTTGGACTTCTACTAATCTTGTTGACCAACCTATTTTCCTTTGTGAGTATGCTCATGCTATGGGTAATGGCCCCGGTGATGTTTTTGATTATGTTGAAACTTTCTATTCTCATCCTGCTCTTGTAGGCGGATGTATTTGGGAATGGTGCGACCATACTGTTATAGTTGACGGTGTTCAGAAATACGGCGGTGACTTTGAGGGCGAAATAACCCACGACGGTAACTTCTGCTGTGACGGTCTTGTATTTGCCGACAGAAGCTTAAAGTCAGGCTCATTGGAAGCTAAAACTGCTTATGCACCTTTCCGCTTTAAATA
>CAJGBV010000036.1 GCA_904501755.1 Clostridiaceae bacterium
GCCCTGCATAGCAATAGCAATATAGGAAACATTTTTACCCTTGCAAAAATCCACAGCCTTTCCAACTGTGTTAAAAAAGGTCTTTTCTAAAAAATCACGGGTACGATAAGCTTCTGTATCAGGTATTTCCTCGTTAAACTCCTTAACAATTCGCCCTCTTAAATCGCAGACAAGAGCAAGAATGCGAGCGCTGTTGAAATCCACACCGATAATATAATTATTCTCGGTATTAATATCATATTCCTCAGGCTTTCTGCCCATCCCTGTATCCTGCTTACCTATAGAAATTATGTAACCGCTATCACAAAGCAGAGTTGCGATTGAAGATATATTTCCCCAACTAAAGCCTGTAATTCTTTGTAGTTGTCTTTTTGATATAGGGCCCTTTTCTCTTATTTCAGAAAGGACTTTTCTTAAACTCTCTTGCCTTAACTGTGTATTACCCTTCATAATTATTGCAGAGCCACTCTGCCGCCTCCAATAAATTATTTGCTACAAAAGAAGGAGTAAATTCCTTCCATTTATCTCTATCCTCATTAAGAGCCGCTTTTCCCCATCCTGTCAGCACAAGAATAAGACCGCAGCCCATTTTTCCGCCCGCAAGCATATCGCTCCATCTGTCCCCTATAACAAAGCAATCCTTCATATCAAGGTTATACTTTTCCTTTGCCTTTTCAAGAAGTGCTGTTTTAGGTTTACGACAGTTGCAGTTATCGTTATTGTCGTGAGGACATATAAAATAATCCCTAAGCCCAATATCAATAAATTCCCGTGAAAAATCATATCCGCCATCTTTACCTCTGGCTATACAGGACTGATTTGTAAAAGCTACAGGATAAAAACCTTTATCATTAAGCATAGTTATTGCCTGAGCTGTGCCTTCATAATGATAATAGTCCTGGGGGTATTCAATTCTGGCATCGCCGCCCATTGTTCCGTCGCGGTCTATAAAAACCATTTTCAATGCCTTCACCCTCCATATCAATTTAATTATATCAAATTTTACTATTTTGTCAATTAACTTATACAAAAAACACGCTGTTTTCTGACAAAAACTGCATTTTTCATAAATATTGTATTGCTTTTTACAAAAACGATTGTATAATTAAAACATATCATTTTTGAGGTGAAGTGCCATGGAAACAAATTTAAAGCAGATGGACATTCTTTCTAAATACAACAGCGAAGTTTTTATGAAACCGATTTGGAGCGGAGATACTGTTTACCACGAAGCTGTTATGTTTGCCGATACCGCCGACGGATATGTTCAAAAAGCAAAAAAACTTCTTTATCCTATTGATGAAATTATTTGTGTTAAAAACAATAATCTTGATAAAGACTATGTTCAGGATGTTGATTTCAAGGTAGAAAACGGAAAGCTTGTTTGGTTAGAAAATGGAAGCTGCCCTATCTGGCGCGGATATTTTACTGTTCCTATTGATGCCAATGACAGCTATGTCGACCCAAAGTTGAGCACAGGCACCTCCGCCACCGCTGCCTCCTGGTACAGATTAGAAGAAAACGGCGATAAGGGACTTAACTTAATATACGATTCCTATCATGAAGACTGCACGGTATATGTTACCTATAAATACTCTAAGTGCTGGTCTGACTTAAATGAGGAAGGCTACACCCCAATCGCCCCTAAAAATAAAAGCAGCAAAATCAAATATTTTTACGAGAAATTAGCCACAGGCCAAGAGGTTAATGTTTTGGTACACGGTGATTCCACCGCAACAGGCTGCACCTCTACCGGCGCAAACGTTACCTATGAGCTTTTCGGTAAGGTTGCCGACAATCAAGGCAACTACACTGTAACAAATAAAGGCGATGGATATGGCATTAAAGCGCCTACATTTTTCGAACAAGCCGTAAATCATATTGTTAAAAAATTCGGAAACAATAACGAAATAAATTACTATAATATTTCCTTGGGTGGTTCGGGCGCACGATGGGGAATTGAAAATCTTTCCCCACGCATAAACTTTTTAAACAAACACTACGGTAAAACCATTATACCCGATATTATTTTTATCAAGTATTTTGCCAACGATGTACGCACCACTCCCGAATCCTTCAAGCAATCCTTTGAGGGTATGGTGGAAACCTTTAAAAAGCTTTACCCTGAAGCTCTAATTGTTATTGTATCAGGTAAAGTCAATAATGAAAAATGTTATATTTTCAGAAATGCCCGCGAAAACATACTTAAACTACAGCAGGTTCTCTGCGATATCGAAAATAAATATGATAACTGTGTCGTTGCAGAGGCTACTCCCGTATGGGAATCTATAATAAAGTCTAAGGATGTAGAAGATTATCTTTCAAACAATATAAACCACGCAAACGATTTCTGGGCAAAAACCATGGCACAAATTATAACCGCTACAATAGAAAAGGCTTAAACTAAAATGGCAGTATCAACGATACTGCCATTTTCTTTTAAAAAGACGTAAAGCTCTGCCAAAAGCAGACATATAAACAAGTCTATACATTTTATAGGAAAAATCGGTCACATTAATCTTTTTACCATTTATGATAAAAGCCGTCGCCTTTGCGATAATGTTTTGCTCTTTTATGGGTGTATCCTCTGTCAACAGAGAATCCCCCATTGTATAAATCTTACCGTCTTTAAGCTTTACTATTCTATGAAGCACAAAATCGCCTTTTTCGTTACGGAAAAGAACTACATCTCCTTTTTTATAAGAATCCCCTTTGGTAAGCACCACACTATCCCTTTTGGAAACAAGAAGAGGAACCATACTTGCACCCTTTGTAACAAAGGTCACATTTCCGCCTGCTTTTAGTGTTTCTTCCATTACATCAAGCATTTCCTCAAGATAAACGGGTACACTGACCTTCATTTTTTCAAAGGCACAGGATGCGGCGTCTATATGGTTAGTACACTTCATTTTATATAGCTTTGTTCCTGTGAGTATCTTGTCAATTAGTTCTAATTTTTTAGAAACTCTTTCTTTACTGTGTTTACTTGCAGTCTGAGGGAGAATAAGGGGAAGTGCTTCTTCGGGCGATATACCGTCGATTACATTTTTCTCTCCTCTTTCTAAAAAGCAAATACCGCCAAGCTTATAAATTTTGTTTGTGCTTATATCGTGCTTTCCGCTAAAGGGTGTTCCGCATACATAAATTTTTTCGTTAATAATACGAAGTGCCGGTTTATCATCATTTATAATATGTGCACCATTAATAAGTTGTGTCCAGTAATTAGTATGAGTGGATTTGCCCACCCCTGAATTTGCTGAAAACAAATAAGCGTTCTGCCCTACCCCAACAGCCGATGCGTGAAGCATCATACCGTCAAAATCAAGAAGCTTATCATAAAAAAGAAAGCCGTACAAAAGGTATTCAAGTCCATCATCATCAATATTTGGATACTGCTTTCGAGCCTTTTCCATAACGCCGTCTTCAATATTTAAGGATATATCGGTTTGAGCCGACCCTTCATAAAGGTAAGGCTCAGCCTGATTTTTAAGTCTATTATATCTCAAATTCATTTCTACAATAAGACCTGCTATCTTGTAACGCTTCATTCGCCTCACCCTTTCTCAACTATTTTAACATTTCCTTGTCCAAGAATTTCTTCAATTTCTTTAATTAAATCTTCTGTTGGCTCTATCCACATATTTTCAGGTGCGCAATAGCTTTTTTTATCGTTCTCACAATAAATATACACAGGACAGCTCCCTTGGTTTTCTTTAAGCAAGGGGGTAACCTTTTTCATCTTTGTACCATCCATAAAATCTACTTTAAGATAAATTTTAGGTTTTAACTTGGCCTTTGGAGGCTTAAAGTCAGATGCATAGGCAGGAAGCGGCTCAGCCCGTTCGAGAATAAGCTCATTGCCCTCCTCTCGCTCACTTACCTTACCCGTAATCTTAACAACCTTAGAAACAGTAAATAAATCCTGATAAGCACTGTAAGCAGAAGAAAAACACACAATGTTAATGCTGCCTGTCAAATCCTCTCCCGCAAGATTACATAACATCTGACCGCTTTTAAGCTGTTTTACCTGAACAGAGGATATAAGACATATAAGGGTCACTCTTTTTGAGTCCATATCGGAGCCTGTTATTATTTCTCTTACGGTTCTTGCTCCCGTGTGCCTTGCAAAAGCCTCATACTCCTTCATAGGATGTCCTGTAAGATACATTCCCGTTGCTTCTTTTTCAAGAGCAAACAGTTCCTTTTCCTTCATTTCCTCCATAAAGGGCAACTCAAAGGTATCGGAAGATTCGGTACTATCCATAGAGAACAGGTCCATCTGTCCCCCATTCTCAAAGCGGTTTTTTGTTTCGGCGGCAGCAATAACACCCTCTACTCCAAAAAGCATTTGCCGTCTGTTTTCTCCCATACCGTCAAGGGCACCGCTTTTAATAAGGTTTTCAAGGGCTCTGCGGTTAAGCTCACGGCTATAGTTTCTTGAAACAAAATCATATAATCCGGTGTATTTTCCGCCTCTGTTTCTCTCTTCTATAATTCTTTTTGCGGTGTTTCTGCCAAGATTTTTTATTATCAGCAGTCCGAATCTTATTGCATCCTTTTCCACCGACATATTTTCTCCGCTTTCATTTACACTTGGCGGAAGAATTTTAATTCCTATTCTTGTACATTCCGCAATATACTCATTAACCTTGTTAAGATTGTCGTTGACACTTGTAATAAGCGCCGCCATATATTCTTTTGGATAATGACATTTAAGATACGCCGTCTGATAAGCAACATAGCCGTATGCCGCGGCGTGAGATTTATTAAAGGCATAAGAACTGAATGCCGCCATATCATCAAAAATTTTCATAGCGGTTTCTCGGCTTATGTTATTTTTAACTGCTCCGTTTATAAACACTTCCCTTTCCGCTTCCATAACACTGTGTTTTTTCTTTGACATGGCACGTCTTACAACATCGGCTCTTCCAAGAGAATATCCCGCAAGGTTACGGCAAATCTGCATTACCTGTTCCTGATATACAATACAGCCGTAGGTAATATCAAGAATAGGCTTTAAAAGAGGGGTATCGTAATGTATATCCTCAGGATGAAAACGGTTGTGAATATAGGTAGGTATTGAATCCATAGGCCCCGGTCTGTATAGGGACAGTATAGCTATAAGGTCCTCTATATTTTCAGGCTTGAAGGTACGCACCACATTTGTCATACCCTCGCTTTCATACTGGAAAACTCCCAATGTATGACCTTTTCCCATCATACTGAGAGTAGCTTTATCATTAATGGGAATATTTTCAATACAAAAATCAGGAGTGTGCTCTTTTATACTGTTTTGGGTATCCCTTATTACAGTCAGGTTTCTAAGCCCCAAAAAGTCCATTTTAAGAAGACCAAGTTCATCAAGAGCCGTCATTGTATACTGAGTAACCACCGCCTCATCATTAGTAGAAAGCGGTACATACTCACTAACCTTTTTATCACAAATAACCACACCTGCCGCGTGGGTGGAGGC
This sequence comes from Clostridiaceae bacterium, assembly GCA_904501755.1. Lineage (GTDB taxonomy): Bacteria > Bacillota > Clostridia > Oscillospirales > Acutalibacteraceae > SIG607. The sequence goes on from CAJGBV010000036.1 coordinate 5,474, forward strand.
ATGTCTTGGCATACCCTCAAGTTTAAGGGCCATATCAATAAGCTCACTTACCGACATATCGGTTTCATAAAGATTTTTAAGCTCAGGCACCCTTTCCACCGCAGAGGCAAGGTCAGTATGATAATCTCTTGGTATAAGCTTTGCTACTTTATCGCAGAGATTATAGGGAAGGTCCATAACCCTTCCCACATCGCGTATAGCATTTCTGGCGGCAAGAGTACCAAAGGTAACTATCTGTGCCACCCTGTCACTGCCGTATTTTTCAATAACGTAATCAATAACCTCCTGCCTTCTTACATAGCAGAAATCTATGTCGAAGTCAGGCATACTTACCCTTTCGGGATTAAGAAAGCGTTCAAAAAGAAGCTGATATTTAATGGGGTCAATTCCTGTTATTCCCACACAGTAGGCGGCAATACTGCCTGCACCTGAGCCTCTGCCGGGACCTACGGGAATACCTTTGGATTTAGCATAGGCAACAAAATCCTGAACAATAAGATAATAGTCGGTATACCCCATACTATCAATAACACTAAGTTCAAAATCAAGACGTTCCTTAGCCTCTTGCATTTTGTCCTCAGGATAAAGACGGTTCAGTCCTTCATAGCATTTTTCTTTAAGATACAGTGCGTGGTTTTTATCCCCAATATCAAAAAGAGGAAGCTTTATATGACCAAAATCAAATTCAAAATTACATTTATCGGCAATCTTTACCGTATTTTCTATCGCGTCGGGAAAACGGGAGAAAAGGCTCTGCATTTCATCGCCCGATTTAAGATAAAACTCATCAGTTTTAAACTCAAGAGGATTTTCATCACTTAGTTTCTTGCCTGTCTGCAGACAAATAAGCACCTTTTGAGTTTTTGCATCCTCTTTATTTATATAATGGACATCATTTGTAGCAACGAGAGGAATTCCTGTTTCCTTGCTGAGTTTTAAGAAATCAGGAAGAATTCTCTTTTGCTCAATTATACCGTGGTCCTGTATTTCAATATAAAAGTTATCTCTGCCAAAAACACTGTCAAACCAGAGGGCAGACTGCTTTGCTCCCTCATAATCGCCATTTAGCAGTTTTCTCGGTATTTCTCCTGCAAGACAAGCAGAAAGAGCAATAAGTCCCTCGCTGTGTTCACTCAGTAACTCTTTGTCTATTCTCGGCTTTGAATAAAACCCCTCTGTAAATGATAGAGATACCATTTTTATAAGGTTTTTATAGCCTGTCTCATTTTTGCAAAGCAGCACAAGATGGGTATATTCACTGTCAAAAGGTTTTTGCTTGTCTGTTCTGCTTCGAGGTGCAACATATACCTCACAACCGATAATCGCCTTAACTCCACAAGCTTTGGCGGCTTTAAAAAAATTCACGGCGCCGTACATTACGCCGTGGTCGGTAATGGCAACAGAACGCATTCCTCTTTCCTTCACAGCATCAAAAAGCTTGCCGATACGGCAGCAGCCGTCCAGCAAGCTGTATTCAGTGTGAAGGTGAAGATGAACAAAGTCAGTCATTTAGTTTTCCGCCTTTATTTCATTTGCAATATCTATAATTTTTTTGAGTCTGTGATTAAGTCCGGAACGGGTTATTGAAACCCTTGAAAGCTTACAAAGCTCACTGAGAGAGGCATCAGGATTCTCTTTTCTCAGCAGTGCAACCTCATAAAGCTCATCACTTAAAGTTTCAAGCTTACCCAATTTTTCAAGATAATCTATAGCCTGACGCTGATTAACCGAGGCATCTACCTGTTTGCCTATATTCGAAAGCTCAAGATTATTTTTTCTGTTTTCGCGGTTTCGGATAGTCTTGGCAACCTGAACATCAATAAGCTCAAGAGCCTTTTTACCCGCACCCATTAAGGTAAGTAATTCCTCAATAGTTTCACCCTGATTGAAATATATTATGGTGCAGTTTCCCCTCATACTGCGTTTTGGAGAAAGCCCACGTTCAATAAGAAGACTATAAAACTCAATAGCAAGGGTAAAATCTTTTATTACAAATTCGGTATGGTAATTTTTATAAGGGTCGCTCATCTGTCCACAAGCAAGAAAAGCCCCTCTTATAAAGCTTGAAAAACAGCAATCCCTTTTAAACACATCGTGATTAATACTGAGCATATCCCCGCCATCATAGCCAAAGGCAGACATTACCCTTGAACAAAGAGCAGGGTCGTCAACACTGAGGGTATAGCGTACGTTAGTTTTTCCCGACAACTTTACAGCAGGTATTATAGCAAAGTTATGTTTAAGAAAATCCCTGTATCTGTCGGCAATATTTTTATTCTCTGTTAGCAGAGATATGTTTCTATAGGAAAAAGACCTTCCGAAAAGCATAAAACCATAACATTCAGAAACCTGACAACAGCCCTTCGGCTTTTCTTTACACAGGTCATTTTTCAGTTCGCTGCAAAATGACATATTACTTATTTATATCACGGTGAACTGTTACACTGTGATAACCCTTTTCATTTAAATGTTTATTAATTATATGGGCGAAGGTAACGCTTCTGTGTTTGCCACCCGTACAGCCAATAGCAATGGAAAGCTTACTCTTGCCCTCTTTACTGTATAGAGGTACGGCACAGTCTATGAAATCTATAAGTTTTTTCTCAAAATCCCGTGCCTGCTCGGTAGACAGTACATACTCTCTTACCCTCTCGTCCAATCCTGTAAGACTTCTAAGAGCCGAATCATAATAAGGATTAGGCAGACATCTTGCATCAATAAGTATGTCTGCATCGCTGAGTGTACCATATTTAAAACCGAAGGACATACATTGTATAGCAAACCCATTATTCGCATTTCCAAAAAACAGTGAGGAAAGCCTTTCTTTTAGCTGTGACGGGGAAATAAGTGATGTATCCACAACATAGTCAGCACAAAGTCGCACAAAGGAAAGAAGCTCTCTCTCCTTTTCGACAGCCTTGGCTACCGTAATATTATTATCGTTGCAAAGGGGATGCTTTCTTCGGTTCTCCTTGTATCTTCTTTCAAGAGTTTCGTTACCTGCATCAAGAAACAGAATTTCATATTTGATTTCCCGTTCCTTTAAAAGTTTTAAAGTGTTTTCTATTTCGCTGAACCAATCCCCGCCTCGAGCATCAGTAACTACAGCAAGATTTTCGAAATTTTCGCTTCCTCTTTTACCTAAATCAACAAAAGCAGGAATAAGGGCGGGTGGAATATTGTCCACACAGTAGTACCCTAAATCCTCAAGAGCATTAACTGCAAGGGATTTTCCTGCACCCGACATTCCTGTAACGATAAGTAAATTCATATTATTCGATTCCTTTAAAAATCAGTTCAGGCTCAAGTCTTACACCATTGTTTTTATAAACCGTATCCTGTATTTTTGCTATTAGTCCTTTAACATCCGAACAGGTGGCATTACCCTTGTTTACAATAAAGCCCGCGTGTTTTTCACTGACCTGAGCTCCGCCAAGACTTACTCCCTTAAAGCCGTTTTGCTCAACAAGAGCACCGGCAAAATAGCCCTCAGGCCGCTTAAATACACTTCCACCGCTGGGATATTCAAGAGGTTGTTTAGCAAGTCTTCTGCCCATATAATCTTCCATACGGGCAGTAATATCTTCCTTTTTATCCTTATTAAGTCTGAAGTAGGCACCTATTACGGTAAGATTTTTCTTTTTAAATATACTGCTTCTATAGGAAAGCTCCATGTTCTGACCTTCAATAAGATAAGCATTAAGGTTTTCGTCCAGAACACAGGCAGAAACAGCAACATCCTTCATTTCGCCACCGTAAGCCCCTGCATTCATAAACATAGCTCCGCCCACGCTTCCCGGAATACCGTATGCAAACTCAAGACCTGAAAGTCCGTTATCTCTGGCAAAAGTACACAGAGAGGCAAGACCTACACCTGCACCTGCAAAAATCTCGTTATTATCCAGAAGTGTAAGGGTATCCATTTTAAGAGTGCATATCACCGCACCCTCTATGCCCTTATCCGAAACAAGAAGATTACTGCCCTTACCTACAACAGTAAAGGGAATTTGGGCTTTTCTGCAATAATCAAAAACAAGAGATAACTGACTGTCATCAACAGGAAGTACAAAAAACCGGGCATTACCGCCGATACGAAAAGAGGTATGGCGGCTCATAGGCTCATCTTTTAAATATTCTATTTGGTTTTCATTAAGATAGTTTTCAAAAGCCGTCATTTGTTCCCCCAAAATACTTTTTATTTTTTGTAGATATTTCACACCACGGCGAAGAAAAATCGGTCAGAGTGCTGTTTTAAGAGAGGGTGCTGTATATTTAATACCGCCCCGAGTGAAAAAATAGTGCTATGACCGCAAATTTCACCACGGCGAAGAAAAATCGGTCAGAGTGCTGTTTTAAGGGAGGGTGCTGTATATTTAATACCGCCCCGAGTGA
>CAJGBV010000037.1 GCA_904501755.1 Clostridiaceae bacterium
AGAGCCCCTATTACATTAATAAGGCTGATTTCGTTGCTTGCCATAACCCCTCTTACGTAATCAAAGGTTACAAGATGGTTAATGACGTTAAGCCCGGCGGCTCATTCCTTATCAACTGCCAGTGGACACCTGAAGAGCTTGACCACCATATGCCTGCTGAGGCTAAGCGTTATATCGCTAACAACAATATTAATCTTTATACAGTTAACGCTATTGACCTTGCTGCTGAAATCGGCCTTGGTAAGCGTACCAACACTGTTCTTCAGTCTGCTTTCTTTGCTCTTTCTGAAGTTCTTCCCAGAGAAGATGCTATCGGCTATATGAAGGAAAAAGCTCAGAAGTTTATGAAGAAGGGTAAGGAAATCGTTGAGATGAACGAAAAGGCTATTGATGCCGGTGCTAATGCATACGTTAAAATCGACGTTCCTGCTGATTGGGCAAATGCTGTTGACGCTCCTGCTGCAGACATTGCTGAAGATTCTTCTAAGCTGGTTAAGATGGTAGAAAAGGTTATGAAGCCTGTTGCTCTTATGGATGGTGACGCTCTTCCTGTATCTGCTTTCGTTGACCACGCTGACGGTACCTTCGAGCAGGGTGCTTCTGCATTCGAGAAACGCGGCGTTGCTGTATTGGTTCCTGCTTGGAACAATGAAACCTGCGTAGGCTGTAACAAGTGTGCTTACGTATGTCCTCACGCTACTATCCGTCCCTTTGCTCTTTCTGCTGATGAAAAGGCTGCTGCTCCTGCACATACCAAGTATGCAGTTAAGGAAAAGGGTGTTACTAATAAGGGTTATTCCTATACTCTCGCTGTATCTCCTATGGATTGTATGGGTTGCGGCGTTTGTATCGGCGAATGTCCCACCAAGTCACTTTCTATGGTTGCTACAGAAACTCAGCTTCCTGAGCAGGAAGTATTTGATTACTGCGTAGCTAACGTAACTGAAAAGGCTGACGTAGCAAGTGATGCTAACGTTATTGCTTCTCAGTTCAAGAAGCCATTACTCGAGTTCTCCGGTTCTTGTGCAGGTTGTGCAGAAACCGCTTACGCTCGTCTTGTTACCCAGCTCTTCGGTGACAGAATGTACATCTCTAACGCTACAGGTTGTTCTTCTATCTGGGGCGGTCCTGCTGCTACATCTCCCTACACTGTAGATGCTAATGGTCATGGTCCTGCTTGGGCTAACTCCCTCTTCGAAGATAATGCTGAGCATGGTCTTGGTATGTATCTCGGTCAGAAGGCTATCCGCGACAGACTTATTGCTTTAGTTGGCGAAATGGCTGAGTCCGATAAGGCTTCTGCTGAGTTCAAAGCTGCTGCTGAAAACTTCATTAACACAGCAAACGACGGTAAGGCAAACGGTGCTGCTGCCGATGCTCTTATTGCTGAGCTTCAGAAGGCTGCAGATGCAGGATGTCCTACTGCTCCCGAAATTCTTGCTAATAAAGAATTCCTCACTAAGAAGTCTGTATGGATCTTCGGTGGTGACGGTTGGGCTTACGATATTGGTTTCGGCGGTCTTGACCACGTACTCGCTTCCGGTAACGATGTAAACGTAATGGTATTCGATACCGAGGTTTACTCCAATACCGGTGGTCAGGCTTCTAAGGCTTCTCAGATTGGTCAGGTTGCACAGTTCGCTGCTGCAGGTAAGGCTATCGCAAAGAAGTCCCTTGCTGAAATCGCAATGTCTTACGGATATATCTATGTTGCTCAGATTGCTATGGGCGCTGACCAGAATCAGACCCTTAAGGCTATCAGAGAAGCTGAAGCATATCCAGGTCCTTCTCTTGTTATCTGCTATGCTCCTTGTGAAATGCACAGCATTAAGGGCGGTATGGTTAACTGTCAGAAGGAAATGAAGAAGGCTGTTGACTGCGGTTACTGGAATATGTTCCGCTTCAATCCTGCTCTTAAAGCTGAAGGAAAGAATCCTTTCAGCCTTGACAGCAAGCCTGCTACAGGCGACTACAAGGAATTCCTCCTTGGCGAAGCTCGTTATGCTTCTCTTACCCGTTCCTTCCCCGAGCGTGCTGAAGAACTCTTTGATAAGGCAGCTGAGACTGCTAAGGCAAACAGAGCACATCTTGAAAAGCTCGTAGAACTTTATGGTAAGTAATTAACGCTAATAAAATGAGGTCAGTGAAAACTGACCTCATTTTTTTATATTTGTAATATACTCACTTGGTGACATTCCAACAGTATTCTTAAATACGATGGAGAAATAAAGAGGGTCTTTATACCCTGAAAGCAGAGCAACATTTTTAATGGCGGTAACACCTTGTTCCATAAGGAAAATCGCGTTCTGTATTCTGACATTGGTAAGGTAGACCGAAAAATTTACACCCATTTTATTTTTGAAAATGCGGGAAATATATTTACTGTTATAGCCTAAAGCATCCGCCAATGTCTGTAGACTCAGTTCGTTGTCGGTAAAGTTATTTTCAATAAATTTTATCATACTGCTGACAAGCTGTTGTTCACCGCTTTGGGTTATAGGTGCCATACTACCAAAGGTATAAAGCAAAACCGCCTCGCTTATAAGGTCAAGGTTTTTTTCTCCTGCTTTAGCAAGTGCATTTTGCCAGAAAGAAACCATTCCTTCGTGACCCTCAAAGACACAGTTTTTTGGGGTAATGCCAAAACGAGAAAATAATTCGTCGCTTCTGTTGCCGTTAAAGGTTATATACATATACTGAAAATTATCAAGGTTCTCTATTGTACACTGACTGTTTGCAAAGGTGAAAAAGATGTTTCCCGCAGTTATGTCTTTTGAGTCTTTACCCGTAATCAGTCTTCCCGAACCGCTTACCGCAAGATAAAGAATATGGTTATTAGCGGGTATTAAAATGCGTTGACAGGATTTTTCATATACGAAATTTTTTGTGTATATTCTGTTTTCGCTTATATCGGATATAAATTTACAAATGTTTTGTGCAGACATAAAATCACCTCTTTGAATTAAGTTTAGCATACTGTTTTATGTTTTACAATCTAAAAGTGGAAAAAATCTATTATTAACAAGAAAAAATCTATTTGATATAATCTTTTTTTATGATAAAATACATAAGGAAGGTGATGGCTTTGAATGAATTATTAAGCTATGGTATGCTTACTGCATCAACAATAATGTTCGGTTTTATGTTTTTCTTTAGCGATATATTCCGCAAGAATTACGGCAGTGGTTTACAGGCAACAATGGTTTCGAGTATTGGCGGCGGTATTGTAGGTTTTATAGCCATACTTATTATAAAGGTTGCTCCCGTTGGTTTGGCAGCAGTCATAAGTGAAATAAAAAACGGATTTTCACCATTTGTGGTTATTATGAGCTTAGTTTCAGTTTTAAATGGTATATTGTTTTCTTTTTGCTCTCTAAAGGCTCTTGGTAAAATCAATCTTTCTTTATATTCGCTTTTCTCAATGCTTGGTGGAATGGCACTTCCGTTCATTTCGGGAATACTTTTCCACTCAGAGCCTTTAACTCTTGCAAAAACTGTATGCTTTATTATAATAACTCTCGCCATTTGTATGACTGTTGAAAAAGGGGAGAAGAAATCGGGAATTATTTATTACATAGGTGTTTTCATATTCAACGGTATGTCGGGTGTTATTTCTAAAATATATACTGCCGCACCCTATGTTAAGATGGATTCGGCAGGCTATTCCTTGTTTAAAACCGTAGTCAGCGTTTTGGTAGCTGTAATTGTTCTTATGTTTATTAAAAAGGATAACCGCAAGCTTAACTGGAAATGTATTGGTGCTATGGCAGGAAGCGGTACCTTAAACCATGTGGCAAACTGGCTCGTCCTTATTGCTCTTTACACTCTGCCCGCTTCGGTACAGTACCCCTTTATTACAGGAGGAACTATGATAGTTTCCACCGTAATAAGCTTGTTTATGGCAAAAAAACCAACCAAAAAGGAAATTGCGGCGGTTATTCTTTCTTTCGTAGGTATTTTATTACTTATATTTATACCTGACATAGAATTGTTTGCTATTAATTGGGGGTAACGAGAATGTCAAAGATTAGAATTGGAGTTTTTGGCTATTGCAGAGGCGCATCTTATGTTGATAGCTTTCTTCAGAACAATGCAGAAATCGTTGCCGTTTGCGACAAAAGGAAAGACAGATTGGATTCTGCCAAGAAAAAGCTTGGTGATATGGTAACTTGCTATGAGGATTTTGAGTCATTTATAGAGCACGGACTTGACGGTGTGTTTATTGCAAACTATTTCCATGAGCATACCGAGTACATTATTAAGTGTCTTGAGAAAAACATCCATGTTTGTACCGAGTGTATTTCTAATGCAACTATGGCAGAAGGCGTAAAGCTGGTTGAAGCGGCAGAAAAAAGCAAAGCTTTCTTTATGCTTGCTGAAAATTATCCGTATATGCTTTTTAATCAGGAAATGAAAAAAATATACGACGGCGGTACCCTTGGTAAATGTCTTTATGCAGAGGGAGAATATAATCACGCGGGTAATCCCTACGGCAGCACTCCTGATGCCTGGAATAATGTTAGACTTTTGTATGATAGTGATAAGCATTGGAGATGTTATCTGCCAAAAACATATTATGTAACTCATTCTCTTGCTCCTATTATGTATGTAACGGGGGCTAAGCCAATAAGAGTAACCGCTATGCCGATTTGGGCACCTCTTCCCACTGATTGCGGAAGAGCCAGTCACGTGGGAGAAATGGCTTCGATTATTACTACCCTTAATGATGATGAATCGGTATTTAAGTTTGTTGGACATTCTACTTTTGGAGCAAGTGATAATTCTTACCGACTGTGCTGTGAAAAAGGACAGGTGGAAAATGTAAGGGGAAGCGGCGGAAAGGTGATGCTTCGCTATAACGATTGGCAGATCCCCGAGGGCAAGGAAGCGGTAAATTATTATAAGCCCGAATGGGAGGGGGAAGACACCGAGCTTATTAAAAGAGCAGGTCACGGCGGTGGAGATTTCTGTGTTGCAAGGGAATTTCTAAATAGTATAAGAAAAAATAAGCCACATCCATTTGATGTATATTTCGCAACTCGTATGTCCAGTGTCGCAATTCTTGGTCACAGAAGTCAGATGGAACTTGGAGTTCCTTATGATATTCCCGATTTCAGAAAGAAAGAGGATAGAGATCAGTACAGAGATGACTATGCTTCTCCATTCTATTATTCGGATGGCAGAGAACCTACATATCCGTGCACTACTCGTCCTGATTATAAACCAAGTCAGCAGCAAATAGATAATTTTAATAAAATACTTAAAGGATAAAATAAAGCAGACTTCACCGAAGTCTGCTTTTCTATTCCCTAATCCCTAGACCCTAGTTCCTAGACCCTAATCCCTATTCTTCTATTTGCCAGTCAATAGGCTTTAGACCATTTTTTATAAGAAGCTCATTGGTTTTTGAAAAATGCTTACAACCAAAAAATCCTCTATAGGCAGAAAGTGGACTGGGGTGAACACAGGTAAGTTTTATATGAATTGGGTTTGTTATAATCTGAGCTTTAGTTTTTGCAGGAGAACCCCATAGCAAAAATATTACGGGAGTGTCCTTTTTGTTAAGCTCACTTATTACTCTGTCGGTAAAGGCTTCCCAACCCATACCCTTGTGTGAGTTTGCCTGTCCTTTGCGAACTGTAAGCACAGTATTAAGCATAAGGACTCCTTGCTCAGCCCATTTTGAAAGCTGACCGTGAGAAGGAATTTTAAAACCTATATCATCAGCTAATTCCTTGTATATATTTTGTAGTGATGGGGGAGGCTGTACTCCTTTTAAAACCGAGAAACAAAGACCGTGTGCCTGATTAGGCTCGTGATAGGGGTCCTGTCCTAAAATAACAACCTTAGTATCCTTAAATGATGACATTTTAAGAGCATTGAAAATATTATTCATATCAGGATAAATTGTTTTTGTTTTGTACTCTTCCTTTAAAAACTCTCTGAGCTTTAAATAATAAGGTTTAGAGAATTCGTCCTTTAATATTTCGTCCCAATCGTTTCCTAAATGCACCATTAATAACAACTCCTTTAATATATAATACCATATTCGATAAAAAAAGACAAGAAAACAAATGAATTCTACTGTGGGTAGAGTGATATTTTTGTGGGGTAGAGTTGTGGTATTTTTGAGTAGAATATGTTAAAAATACTGTAGGTTGAGTTTATTTGATTTTACTCGTATGATATTAAAGGAAATTAATGTTTTTAAAGGAGATTTTTATGAGTGAATTTATTTTAAGCGGTTCTTCCACCGCAGATATTTCAAAAGAACATTTTGAAAGCAGAGATATACATTTTGTATGCTTTAAATTTACATTAGGCGATACAACCTACGCTGATGATTTAGGTGAGAGCGTTCCCTTTAAGTCTTTTTATAAGCGTATGGTTGATGGTGAGGACACCAAAACCTCTCAGGTTAATGTTGATGAATATATGGTGTATTTCAGAAACTTTTTAGAGCAGGGAAAGGATATACTTCATCTTGAACTTTCCTCAGGACTTTCGGGTAGCTACAATTCAGCAAGAAATGCGGCAGAGCTTTTAAAGGATGAATTCCCAGACAGAAAAATTTATATAGTTGATTCGTTAGGCGCTTCCTCTGGCTTTGGTCTGTTCCTTGATAAATTGGCGGATTTAAGAGATGAGGGCAAGAGCATTGATGAAATTAAAGAATGGGCAGAGGAAAACCGTCTTAAGCTTCATTTGTGGTTTTTCTCCACCGATTTAACCTTTTTCGTAAAAGGCGGAAGAGTTTCCAAGGTGTCGGGATTTTTTGGCGGTATGCTTGGAATTTGCCCACTTCTTAATATGAACTATCTTGGTAAGCTTATTGCAAGAGAAAAAATTCGCTCAAAGCGAAAGGTTATTGAAACTATTGTTGATAAAATGGAAAAACATGCTCAAAACGGTCTTGACTATGCTGATAAATGTTATATCTGTCACTCCGACTGTATTGAGGATGCAAAGGCTGTAAAGGCACTTGTTGAAGAGCGTTTCCCGAAACTCAAAGGTGAAGTTGAAATCAACTGGATAGGCACAACAATAGGCAGTCATACAGGTCCCGGAACAGTTGCTCTGTTCTTCTGGGGCGATGAAAGAGTAGATTGATTTATATATAGTGTAACGTCTATACAGATAGTATTATATTATCTAAAGAAAAAATGAGTTAAAAACAACCCTCGAATTATCTTTCGAGGGTTGTTCTTTTATTGTTGTGTAATACCCATTGGAGTGGTTATTGCATCTGTGACCGATTTTTTGATTAAATCAAGGTCGTCTTTCAAATGTGGGTATTTCTCAGGTATCCAATTAATTTTGTATGCATTTTGCTGTGTCAAATAAGAGTACCAGGTTAAAGCTACACAGTATCTACCATAGTCATAGCTTAAATGATAACCATCTCTTGTTAACGTGTCTCCAAGTTGTGTTGTGCGCAGATTTTGGATTGCAGTACCGCTTGGTATAATTCCATCTATTTTTCCGAATGGAGTGATATTGCTTGTAGCAAAAGCAAGTATTCTGTCGTACATTGTTAACTGATTGTTGTCGTAATGCCTAAAGTTATTGTGAGTGCTATCTTGCTGATAAGCCCAGTTCAAATTCCAATAAATACGGATATCAGGATTTATGCTGTTATTTTCAATATACTCAACAATATTTTTTAAATTAGCATAGGAATTGTTAACATCTGCAATTTGAAGCACTACTATATCCCAACTGTTGTCTCTTAAGGGAGATTGAACCGAAACGTTAGGAGTTTTTACCCACTTGCCGTTAGAGTTGAAAAAATATTCATAAGCGTCTAGCGCACCGTTGATATTTTGCCAATGCCTATCAAGGTTACAGGCAGCAAGGTAAAGATTTCCCAAAACTATATTTTTAACCCCGCCATCTTTTGCAATGTCATAAAGATATTCCATGGAGTCTACACTGTAGCTGTTGCCTATACACAATATTTTAAGTGAATCGGTAGCCGGTAGAATCTCTTCGGTTTTATAACCGCATTTAGTGCAAGAAAGTTTCTTCTTACCTTCTTTAAAAGTGGTTGGGATAATTTCGGTTTTTTCGGTATAGGTATGTTCTTTACACTCTTTTTTAGTGGTATTTGTATTCTGTGCTGATTTTGCATTACATCCGCATACTGCAAATAGCAGTATTATGGTAATAAATAAACAAATTATTTTTTTCATATTCCATAGTCCTTTGATATTATTTGTTTTTAATCCATACTGCAGCAAAGTTTTCGTCCTTGCCGTAAAGCTTACCGCAACTTGCATAGTCACAAAGCTTTATTTGTCCTTTTTTCGTTTTTGCATTTACTGTCAGCATACAGTCAAATTCGTTTTCTGTTTCTGTTATCTCAGCCAAGCCGTTATTGTCTAGAATTTCTGCAGGAACAGACAGGTCATACCCGAAT
>CAJGBV010000038.1 GCA_904501755.1 Clostridiaceae bacterium
CGCTTACGGAATGCATCAACAGCATCCATATTGCACATTTCTTTAAGGTCTTCGTAATCCCAAACCTGAATCTTCTGGATTTCGTGAGAGGTACGGAAACCATCAAAGAAGTTAATGAAAGGAACTCTGCCTTCGATAGTTGCAAGGTGAGCAACAGCACCGAGGTCCATAACTTCCTGAGTATTGGTTTCAGCCATCATAGCAAAACCTGTCTGACGACAAGCGTATACGTCAGAATGGTCACCGAAAATGTTAAGAGCGTGGGAAGCTACGCAACGTGCGGATACGTGGAACACGCAGGGAAGGAGCTCACCGGCGATTTTATACATATTCGGAATCATGAGGAGAAGACCCTGAGAAGCAGTATAGGTGGTAGTAAGAGCACCTGCTGCCAAAGAGCCGTGTACAGTACCGGAAGCACCTGCTTCAGACTGCATTTCTACAACATTAACGGTAGTGCCGAAAATGTTCTTGAGGCCCTGTGCTGCCCACATATCAGTATAGTCAGCCATAGGGCTGGACGGAGTAATAGGATAAATACCTGCTACTTCAGTAAACGCATAAGATACGTATGCAGCAGCATTATTACCGTCCATAGTTTTAAACTTTCTTGCCATGGATTAAATCCCCCTTATATAATGGTGGAGAATATGTATAGTAACACAAATTCTCATACGTTAACATTTTAACACTTTTCTTCCCTTATGTAAATACATAATTTAAAAATTTTATATTTTTTTAATATATTCACAAAATTACCCCTGATTTATAAGACTTACATCATAAAACTCGACATAAAATTCTTCATCATCAAGCTTTGCAGACAGAGGAAGACCTGCACCTGATATAAAAAGTGTATATTCACCCAGTGTTGTTTCAGATAAAACTGCATATTGTCCGTCCTTTTTTTCGGTCTTGCATTCACCGCCAAGACTTTCGTTAAGCTCATAAAGTACCGACAGCATATTCCCCTTGGGATAGGAATAAGGCTGGGGATTTTCCTTTTCGGCATAGGAAAGCGTTATGCTGTCACCAAAGTAGGTAGCGGTAAATCCCTCAAGAAGTCCGTCATTTATTTTGTATTCTGCCCTGCCATCACCGTCTATGACAGCAAAGCAGTCATATTCCTTGCCGTAATAAAAAATATGTGCCCTATAGGAAATATTTCTGTTTACAGCCTTTGGTGCAGCGGCACCTTCACAACCGCAAAGAAATATAACACAAATAAGAGCACATAATATTTTTTTCATAATCTACCTCATCAGTTCTTTGTAAACCTCAGGCAGACACTCTATTAAATCAGATGGCAATAAGGAAATTTCGCCCAGCTTTTTGCTTGCCTTATCCCCTGCTTTACCGTGAATATAAACTCCGTTTATTGCCGCCTCAGTACAGTCCTGTGTCTGAGCAGCAAGAGCGGTAATTATACCTGCAAGAACGTCCCCGCTGCCACCTGTAGCCATACCGGGATTTCCTGTAAGATTAAAATACACTTTTCCCTGTTTATCAGCAACAAGAGTAACAGCACCCTTAAGCACAACGGTACAGCCCAGAAAAGTAGCGAGTTTTTTTGCATATCCTATTCTGTCTGCTTCAATTTCAGCAGTAGAGGTATTGCACAGCCTTGCCATTTCCTTTGGGTGAGGAGTAAGAATTATATCCGCCTTAGATTTCTTAATACATTCTATGTTTTCACTAAGCAGATTTAGACCATCAGCATCAATAATAAGCTTTTTGCTGTAATTTTCTATAATACTATTAAGCAATTTTCTCTGAAAATCACCCTTTGACAGACCACAGCCAACAAGCAGAACATCACAGTTCATTATATTTTCAATAACAGCGTCTGTTTTCCCCTCTGTGCTATACACACAGCAAACCGCCTCAGGAACAGCTGAGGTAACTATACCGTAGATACTGTCAGGCAATACAGCCTTTGCTATACCTATACCACTTTTAAGACAGCCCTTTATACTTAAAACCGCCGCACCTGCCATACCAAAGCTTCCCACAATAAGACCTGCAGTTCCGTAACTGCCTTTGTGAGTGTTGCTTTCACGCTTTTTAAAAACAGGCGGTGGAATTACTTCTCCGACAGCCTCGGTATTTTTAAAGGCTTGTTTAGATATGCCTATATCACATAAAACCACTTCGCCGCAACACTGTCTTGCAGGGAAAAGCAGTTGACAAGGCTTATAGGCAATAAAAGTAACGGTAAGGTCAGCTTGTACACACAGTCTTTCTTCACCGCTGTCAGCAATAAGTCCCGACGGAATATCAATGCTGACTTTATAAGCCCCTGAGCTGTTAATTGCACAAACAACCTCTTTATAGACACCTTCTATATCACAGGAAAAGCCAATACCGAAAA
This sequence comes from Clostridiaceae bacterium, assembly GCA_904501755.1. Taxonomy (GTDB): domain Bacteria; phylum Bacillota; class Clostridia; order Oscillospirales; family Acutalibacteraceae; genus SIG607. Next base: position 2,372 of record CAJGBV010000038.1, read on the forward strand.
CAGCATCTACGATTATATCCGCTTCATATAAATAAGAAGCATCAAACCCATAAATTTCACCGTTATATCGGTTTTTCATCGCTATTGCCGTTTGCGTTTTAGGCTCACTCAAAGCAATAACCTTAACACATCCGCCCTGATTTTCAAGAAGTCGAGCAACAGCATAACCGTCACCGCCATTATTACCGCCGCCGCAGACAACTATTATATTTTTCCCCTGTACAGAGTTTCTTTTACAGATTTCTTTTGTTACCGAAAGACCTGCATTTTCCATCATATCAAGGTAGCTCATACCACCCTTTTGGGCATTTTCTTCTACCCTTCTGACATTATCACTCTTTAAAACCTTCATATCAGTCCACAAAAGCCTCACGTGCCAGAAGTTTATCAAGATAAGGACGAATAGCCTCTTGCATATTTTCCTTTATCTGCATAACAAGGCATACTCTTCCGATTTTATGCTTAAAGGAAATACAGTAAACATCCTCATCCTTTAAATTACAGTATATACTCTTTTTAGCATACTGCTCATTTTCGAACATAGGAAGATTTTGTCTGTATTTTTCAATACGCTCAATATCCTTACACTTAAAGGTGATAAGACGCTTTCTGTCGGTACGGCTGGTTATTATATCCACATCTATTTCGCCATTGGTGAAAATATATTCATACTCCACATTAAGCTGTTTTGTAAGCCATACACCGCCAAAAATTGCAGCAACGGTTAAAATAAACGCAAAAACCCCCAGCTTTGATATAAGAAGAAAGCAAACGCCGATTATTGCTATAAGCACAAGCCATATAGCAATAAGCAGACCTATTGCTTTTTTATCCTTTCTTATGGGTATAAGATGTTCGCAGTAGCTATCCACGAAAAAACCTCCTGTCATATTTCAGAAATTTTGCTAATATTATACAGTAATATTATAATCAAAAATGGTTATACTTGCAATATAATTTACAATAAGTTATAATAATTTTATAAATAAACGGAGGATATGTGATGAAAATCAGAGAAGACTTTATTTTACGAAAGGTAGCAGGACAGAACTTGGTTGTGCCTACAGGCAGTAACACTATGAATTTCAACGCCGCTATTACCCTTAACGAGTCGGCTGCTTTTCTTTGGAATCAGCTAAGTGAAGATAAAACTGAAGAACAGCTTACAAAACTTATGACTCAGGAATATAACATTGATGAAGCTACCGCAAAAACCGACATAACGGTATTTTTAAATGTTTTAAAGGAGAATGGTATTCTTGAATAAGAATAATTCTACTGCTCAGAAACTGATAAGCAGCAGTATAAAGGCACAAATGGGAAGAATAATTCTTTCTTCCTTTCTGTCGTCTTTGGTTTCTGTCATATACATAGCTCTGGCACTTATTTCAAAAAGGATAATTGATATTGCCGCAGGACAGGCACAGGGAAAACTCACCCACTTCGGCATAGCTGTTATAGTACTTATTTTAATACAGGTAATCTGCTCCGCCCTTCAGTCCCGACTTCGTGTTGCCACTTCGGGAAGAATGGCTGTTTTACTGCGTCAAAAGCTTTATCATACCCTTTTTACAAAAAAGCTTAATGCTGTAAATGAATATCACACAGGCGACCTTTTAAACAGGTTTTCCTCTGATGTAGACACTGTGGTAAATACCGCTTCTTCACTTATTCCCTCCATTGCTTCTATAATTTCAAAAATTGTATCAGGTGCAGTTGCGGTTCTTATTATTGACTGGAAATTTGCCGCAGGGCTTATTTGCCTCGGTATTGCAGTACCCGCCCTTTGCAGATTAGTGGGACATAAATACCGCACTCTTCATAAAAAGCATCAGGAGAGTGACGGCAAGGTTAAATCCTTTTTACAGGAAAGCTTCGCAAACCTAAGGGTACTCAAATCCTTTTCGTCTCTGCTTAACTTAAACAAAAAGCTGGATAAGCTTCAAAAGGAAAACTATGCTCTTAAACTGAAACGCAATAACCTTAATATTATTTATACAGTAGGACTGTATTCATTTTTTACACTGGGTTACTTCCTTGTGCTTCTCTGGGGTGCAACGGGAATTCAGAAAAATATTGTTTCCTACGGCTCCCTTATAGCATTTTTACAGATAATTTCTCAGCTTCGCGGTCCTCTTCAGAGCGTTTCGGGTATAATCCCATCTTATCAGGCCATGCTCTCCTCTGCACAGAGAATTGCCGACATATTAGAGCTGAGCGATGAAATTCACTCACTGGACAAGCCGGTATTGGATACTGTAAAAAATGTATTCACAAGTATTAAGGCTGAAAACATTTCCTTTGATTATGAGAATAAAAAAATTCTCAAGGACTGCTCCTTTACCCTTAAGAGAGGTACCGTAACCTGTGTTACAGGTGAATCGGGTGTTGGCAAAAGCACACTGTTCAGTCTGCTGTTAGGCTATAATGATGTTTTAAGCGGTCGTTTAAGCTTCGACGGAAAGTATGAAATCAACGCTTCAACCCGTCCGCTGTTTGCCTTTGTTCCACAGGGTAATATGATTTTATCGGGTACAATAAAGGAAAATATCACCCTTTGTACAACGGATAAAAGTGAAGCTAAGCTTATTAATGCTATAAAAACCGCTCAGCTTTACGACTGGATAGAAGATTTGCCCAACGGCATAGATACCTACATAGGTGAAAACGGACTGGGTATTTCAGAGGGGCAATCCCAGCGTATTGCCGTCGCAAGAGCTATTATGTGCGATACCCCTGTTCTGCTTCTTGATGAGGCCACCAGTGCTCTTGACAGTCAAACAGAATTAAAGCTTCTGACCGCCATAAAAGAACTAAAAGATAAAACCGTAATTATGGTAACACACAGAAAAACCCCACCGAATATATGCGATACGCATATACATCTTGAAGAGGGGCAAATCAGGGAGGTAAAATAATGGTAAAAAGAATATCCGCTTTTTTGTGCCTTATTACAGTGCTTATGTGTATAGGCGGCTGCGGTAAAAAGAGTGTAAATGCAAATACCCCTACCCTTACCGCTGATAGCTTGACACTGAGTGTAGGTCAAAGTCATAGGCTTGATATAGAAAACAAGGGTGAGCTTTCTTTTCAGTGGGAAAGCTCAGACGAAAAAACAGTCCGTGTTCTGTACGGTGCCGTTACGGCTCTTAGCGAGGGTGAAGCAGAAATTTATGCAGTAAGCTCTGACTTAAAACTAACCTGTAAAGTAAAGGTTATAAAAGGCGAAGAAGAAAAAACAACAAATAATTCTTCTCATAACAGTTCTTCTCAGGTTAATGACGAAGGTGATAAATCAGGTTCTTCTTCTGTTGTTTCTGAAAAATCCGATGCCGAGAAAGCAAAAGAAACCGTAAACAACTTTATTGAAGACATCATTGACAATAAATATAATAAAAAAGCAGATGAGCTCAAACAGGAATATAATGATGCTGTAGCTGAAATCGACTTAGGTATTGCCGCAGCCGAAAAGCTTATAAACTCAGACACTGCAGGAAAAGCTGAAAAGCAGTACTGGAAAAATCAGAGGGACGCACTTATTGCCGACAAGCAAAGACTGAAGGAAGCATACGACTCAGCACTTGCCGAAATAAACAGACAAAGGGAAGAAGCAAAAAACGGCCCTAACGGTCTTATAAAGTAACAAAAAACACCCTTACGGGTGTTTTTTAGTTTTCTTCAAATATGTATTCTTTTATTTCTTCAATAAATGCCTCATCATCAGTATCAGCATTTACTGTAACAGGCTGAGTAAGGTCAAGACTTAACACACCCATCATAGATTTTGCATTTACAAGGTATTTACCTGAAATCAGGTCAACATCAAAGCTTTTATCCCCCATCTTCTTAACGAAGACATTAACGCTTTCAATGTTATTAAGAAGAACCTTTTGAGTAATCATATTCATTTCCTCCGAAATATTCTTTAGACATATTTTACCTTTTTACGACAAAAAAGTCAAGAGGTTGCAAAAACTGTATTTTTATAATATAATACTTGTTTGGAGGGATTCTCTTGAAAATTTCTTTTTATACCTTAGGCTGTAAGGTCAATCAGTACGAAACGCAGGTTATGCGTGAGCTTTTTGAAAAAGAAGGTCACACCGTTGTTTCAGACTCACCCGATGTAGATGTCTTTATAATAAACTCCTGCACCGTTACTGCAGAGAGTGACCGAAAAACCCGTCAGATGCTAAGAAAATACCGTTCTCTTTACAAAAACGCTGTTATTGTGCTTACAGGCTGTATGCCTCAGGCTTTTCCAAAGGACGCCTTGCTTCTCAAAGAGGCGGATGTGGTTGCAGGAAATACCGATGCAAAAAAAATCGTGCAGCTTGTAAATCGTTTTCTCCAAAACGGTGAGCGTATTGTGGACATTTCAAAGCACAGCAGAAATGAAAAGTTCAACACCCCCGATATTTCGGATTTTGACGAAAGAACAAGAGCCTTTATGAAAATACAGGACGGCTGTGACAGGTACTGCACCTATTGCATTATCCCCACTGCCCGAGGGCCTATCCGTTCAAAGCCTCTTGCCGATATACTCGCCGAAGCTGTGCGATTAAGCAAAAAGGGCTTTAAAGAAATTGTACTTGTAGGAATTAATCTCACTTCATACGGCAAGGACTGCCAGGAAGATATTAATATATGTGATGCAGTAGAGGCTGTGTGCAGTGTTGACTCGGTTTTGCGTGTAAGGCTCGGTTCCCTTGAGCCTGACCATATAAGTGATGATATGTTAGAGAGACTCAGGAATCAGGAAAAATTCTGTCCTCAGTTTCATCTCTCCCTTCAGTCAGGCTGTGATGCAACCCTTAAAAGAATGAACCGACACTATGATACTGCTTTTTACAAGGATTTAGTTAATCGCATAAGAAATCGCTTTCCCGATGCCGCAATCACAACCGATATTATGGTGGGCTTTGCAGGGGAAACAAAGGAAGAGTTCAACCAGAGTCTTTCTTTTGCAAAGGAAATCAGTTTTTCTTCTGCTCATATTTTTGCTTATTCAAGAAGAGAAGGAACGGTTGCATACGGTCTTCCTAATCAGGTGGAAAAAAGTGAAAAGAGCCGCAGAAGTCGGTTAATGATAAATACCACAAAAAAATCCGAAGAGCAATTCCTTGATACAATGGTTGGAAAAACCGTAACGGTTCTTTTTGAAAGTAAAGATAGTCAAGGAAAATATCACGGCTTTACAGGCAACTACTGTCAGGTAAAAGCAGATAGTGATGAAAACCTTACAGGAAAACTTATACCTGTGAAAATCATAGCCAGAGAAGAAAATTATCTTTTAGGTGAAATATAAATAACATCCCGACTTCTATATAGAAGTCGGGATGTTTGTAAACACAAGGGAAACACAGAGAACCGTCCCCTGTGTTATTTTATTTATTGCTTCAAGCCGTCTGTTTTTAATCCGCAACAACCCATCGTATTCATAGCTTATCTTGTTTTCAGCATTATTTACAGTATTAGTAATATTACTTACTGTACCTGAATCCGAATAGTTGACACTTGTTGATATACCTGTGCTTAAAGGATATAAATTAACATTATATCCGTTCAACCTATTGTATTCATCATAGGTATAGCTCATATAAGCATCAGGCTGTCTGTATACAGACGTAGGTCGACCTATAAGGTCATAATTA
>CAJGBV010000039.1 GCA_904501755.1 Clostridiaceae bacterium
GCTTCTTAAGGAGGGCTATCAGTTTATCTATGCTCCCTCTGCTAACACAATTAAAAACAATGTAAACGGCACAAACCTTGGTCTGTTTACCTTTGTTCAGCCTCTTTCCACCTCTCTTATGGTAGGTATGGGTGTTGACGAGATTATAGAATATTATAACAGCTTTGGATATAATGTTCAGAAAACCACCGACTTTGAAAAAGAAACAGAATATGAGGTTTTGGTTGGTGACTGCGACAGACCTGTCTCCAAGGATATAGCTGTTGAAGGTGACAACTATGTAATTAAGGTTGTTGGCAACAAGCTTATTGTAAAGGGCGGCTCATATCTTGCTACCTGGCGTGCTTGTCTGGCTCTTCTTGATGAGGCTAAGAAGTATGAGGGTAAGGAAAACGGCTTTGATTGGGCAGACGGCTTTACCATTAATGGTAAGTATGACCCTGCTGAAGAGGGCGTTTACACTCTTAACTGGTATGATGAGTTTGAAGGCAGTAAGGTTGACTATAATAAATGGTCTGACTATCGTGATCAGGCAGTGGGTTCAGGTTCCGCTTCTTCCCTTGGCGGTACAGTGTATGAGTACGACGTTTATGACAGAACTTCTTATAAGGGCAGTGACCTTAAGGACCTTATATTCGTTTCCGACGGTGCAATAACCTATGGCTGTCAGCGTGTAAACGAAATTGATTTTGTAAGTACAACAATTTCTACCTACTGGACTATGACCTATAAATACGGACTTCTTGAGATGAGAGGAGATTTGCCTGAATATCCTGCTCATGCTTCCTACTGGGTAAATGGTGCTTCTACAACAAATCCCGGCACAAACTTTGGTGACCGTTTCGGCTATCAGGACAGAACCTGTATGACCGAGATTGATATTCTTGAAAACTTCAGTAAGAATAACTCCTATGCCGCTAACGTTCATCGTTGGTGGGGAGAGCACGATGCTGATGGTAACTCTACAGGATCTGCTCATAACTCAATGGACGGTAACGCACTGTATACAGGTAACTCTACAAATAACAAAAAGTTTACCTATGACAACGAAAAATACGGAAGCGATATGACAGCAGGTTATCACATCTATTCATTCTACTGGGATGAGGAAAGAATGATGTTTGCCTTTGATGGTAACGTATTCTGTGACTATGAGTACAAGGATAACTACTCCGTATCTGTTCACTGTCTTATGAATTATCTTATTTCATCCTGTGGTATGGGTAACCCCTCTTATGGCGCAACCTATAATAAGGATACCGACGGTGACTACTATGAGCACAAGCTTGACTGGGTACGTCTTTATCAGACAGGTGCTAAAAACAGTCAGCTTATCACAGCATGGCCTCAGTTTGCAGGTGGTGCTTATGAAGAAGGCGAATCGGTTATGAAGGGCGGCACAAGCCACATCTTCTATCCCGAAAATTCCATCGGTGGAAAATTCTAAACAAAAATCGCATAGACCAAAAGGTCTATGCGATTTTTTTATTCTTGTTATTAGTTGTTTATACTGTGTCGTGCAGGATAGGTTCCGTCATTAAGAGGCGCTAAGGTATATCCGTTATTAAAGCAATATTCTATTATCTGAGGAAGTGCGGTTATCTGAGCAGACTTCATATCGTGCATAAGTACAATGTTATTTCCTGAAGACAGTCTGCTTGTGACATTTCTGACTATTTTATCGGGTTTTGAGGTGGTTGCATCTCCCGAATCAATGTTCCAGTCGAAATACACATAACCTTTCTCTAATACTGCGGGAACGATTTCTGACATAATGCCCTCTTTATACTGTTTGCTTATAATATTTGAAGAACCGCCGGGGAAACGCATTATGGCGGTGCGGGTGCCTGTTTGCTCATAAATCAGGTCATTGATTTTATCTAAATCCTCAAAATAGCTTTCGCTACTGCTGTAAATATCGTAAAGATGAGAGTATGTATGGGCGGCAATGGTATGGCCCTCTTCAACAATTCTCTTCATAAGGTAAGCATATTCAGGCTTTTGTGCAGTTACAAAAAATGTTGCCTTTACGTTGTATTGGGCGAGTATGTCTAAAATCTGCGGCGTATAAATACAGGGTCCGTCATCAAAGGTAAGATATACAGTTCTTTCCTCCCCTGTGCTTTCCACCGTTTCGTGCTTTACAAGTACCGTTCTTATGGCGGTGGCGATATTACCTGCATTGTCGCTGACACTATAGGTAATTGTCTGGGTGCCGGGGGTAAAGGTGTCTACTGAGGGATTTATTTCTACGTCATCCGTAATATCACCGTCAAGGTCGTCTGTAGCAGAGTAGCCTGCCTCTGTATATTCCTGACCGTAGTTTAGTATTATAAACTCTTCACCCAAAAGAGAAATCTGTGGAGCAACGCTGTCCTCGGGTAAATCGGGCTTTATTACGGGAAGAATATTTTCGGATTGCGTAGGTGTGGGAAGTAGCAGAAATGCAGTAGTAATTATCACAACCGAAATCGCCACGCAAACAAGGGTATAAAATTTATTGGATTTGAAGAATTTCATATAATAACCTTCTAAAAAAGAGTTGATGCAAAGCTTTTTCTGTACTGCCCGGGGGATTGTCCCACAGATGCTTTAAATGCACGGCTGAAGTGATAAACACTGGTATATCCGCAGTTTTCGCTAATCTGACTTATAGACATACTGTTGTCCTTTAACAGCTCTTTTGCTTTGCTTATGCGAAGCTGCTGTATGTATTTTCCGGGTGGCAAGGAGTAAACCTTGCTGAAAAGTTTACGGAAATAAACCTCACTGATATTGGCAATATCGGCAAGCACCTGATTATTAAGGGCAGGGTCGCTGTAATTTGCCTCAAGATATTGCATAGCACCTTTAAGAATTAGGGAGTCTGAATTTACCGTTTCTCCTGCAATGTGGCTTAGTATGTCGTAAAAGGCGGCAAGACATCGAATATCTCTTGTGGTATTATGAAGAGAAAAGCTTTTTCTGAGCGACTCAAAGGCCTTGAGATAGTATTCGTTTCTTTCAAGACCCAAAGAACAAAAGCCGTACTCTGATATATCCTCACAGCAGTAAAAGTTTATAAGCGGAAAAATTCCGCTTTTTTCACAGGTAACGGTATATGTTTTTCCCATAGGTATGAAAATAACGCGATCGGGACTTGAAACATAGTCCTTGCCCTCAAAATGATAGGTTATTTGACCGCTTATGCAAAAGGATATAGCATAGGCAAAGCGGTTATTTATACGCCTTGTCTGCTCTGCAGCGTTTTCAATAAGCACAACACTGTCTATTTGGCTCACCCTTATATTTTCAAAAACATTCATATCTGCACCTTAAATAAAATATCTGTAATAGTTATTATATTATTATTATTTGTCGTATGCAATAGGAAAATGTTGAAAATGATAAAAATATGTGGTGCCTTGCAACTTGAAAAAATTTTATGCTTATGATAAAATAATAAACTGTACGGAAGGTGATGTTATGTTGTTTTCAAAGAAAAGTGAAAGTGTATATGATTTATTCCTTGTGGGACTCGGAAACCCCGGGGCAAATTATGAAAATACCCGTCATAATGCGGGTTTTGATGTTATTGATGCACTGATTAAAAAACACGGCATTACACTGGGTAAAAATAAATTCGATGCACTGTTTTCGGATGCTACTATTTGTGATAAGCGTGTTCTTATTGCAAAGCCTCAGACCTTTATGAATAATTCGGGTGAGGCGGTTTCTAAGTTAGCAAGATTTTATAAAATTCCCATAGATAAAATTCTTATAGTGTCGGATGATGTTTCTCTTGCCCCCGGTAAAATGAGAATTCGTCTGAGAGGTAGTGCGGGGGGACAAAATGGACTTAAAAACATAATAGAGCATTTGTCCAGTGATGAATTTGCCCGTATTAAAATGGGTGTGGGTGACCGTCCTGACAGAAACAGCGATCTTGTAAACTGGGTGCTGGGCAGAATGGATGAGGAAGACAGAAAGCTTTTTGATGCTGCTGTAGATAATGCTGTAAAGGCAATAGAAACTATATTAAGGGACGGCGTGGAAAAGGCCATGAACCGTTATAGTAAATAATGAATAATAATTTTAAATTTCTTAAAAAAGTTCTGGGCGAGGATGACGATTACAAAAAGCTGTTAGAGGGTATTGACGGAGCCAGAGTTCCTGCTGTTTGTACGGGACTTTCTGAAATTCACAAGGCTCTTATCTGTGCCTGTGTTTCAGAGGAGTTTTCAACACCTGTTACGGTGGTAACAAGTGACGAGTCACAGGCAATGTTAGTAGCAAAGGATTTAGAGTCCTTTGGGGTCAATGTGCTTTTGTTTCCTGTAAGGGATTATCAGTTTGCAGGAGTAATAGGCGAGTCCAGAGAATACGAGCATAAGAGAATACACACCCTGTCAGCCGTTGCTGACGGGGATTTTGAGGTTTTGGTAACCTCGGTAGATGCCGCAACTCAGTATACCATTCCAAAGAAAAGTCTTGTTGAAAATTCTTTTACTGTAAACACAGGTGACTGTTATGACCTCGAAAAGCTTTGCGAAAGGCTTATTTGTGCAGGATATGTAAGAAGTGAAATGGTTGAGGGTGCAGGACAGTTTGCTCTTCGCGGCGGAATTCTTGATATTTTTACAACTCACAGTGTACTTCCTTTCAGAATTGAATTCTGGGGGGATGAGGTAGACAGTATATCCTTTTTTGAAACCGAAACTCAGCGTAGAGGTGACAAGGTTGACAGCATTGTTATTACCCCTGCCTGTGAGGTACTTTGCAGTAAGGAAAGACTCACCGAAATTATAAACCGACTTTTATGTGATAAAAAGCTGAGTGATAAACGCAGAGAAAGGCTACAAAGGGATTTAGACGATATAACCGCCGATATTTTCTGCTGCTTTGACAGGTATCTGCCATATATTTACGAGGAAGCTACAACCGTGCTTGATTATGCACAGGATTCTATTGTATTTTTAAGCGAAAGTGCAAAGACAGCGGAGCATCTTAAAAACCTCGGCACTATAATGAGCGAGGATATAAGCCGTCTGTTAGAGGATGGCTATGTAGGAAAGGAAAGCAACAGCTTTATTGTAAATGAAGCTCAGCTTTATGAAAAACTTTCCCACTGTATAATCCTTGATAGCTTTGCAAGAGGAAAATATGAAATAACCCCCAAAACTTTAGTTGACTTTAATGTAAAACGCTCTACTGCCTGGAACGGCGATATTAACATACTTAAGGAAGACATTGATTATATAATAAGCGAAAATGGCAGAGCGGTCGTTCTTGCGGGAAATGAAAAATCGGCTTCTATTTTGGCTGAGGATCTTGTGGGTGCGGGTTATGTTGCTCGATACAGCAATGAAATCGGTGAAATAAGCACAGGAGTTACGGTTACTGTAGGTACCCTGTCAAGCGGATTTGAGCTGGTTAATGAGAAATTTATGCTTGTTACGGCAAGGGGCTTTGTAAATGCTTCCAGAAAAGCGGCAAAGCGACCCAAAGACAGCAGAGCTGTAGGTAGTCTTGACGAACTGAAAGCAGGGGACCTTGTGGTACACTCTGCCCACGGAATAGGTGTTTTCAGCGGAATACAGCATATAACCAATTCGGGCATTACAAAAGATTATATAAAAATCAAATATGCAGGACAGGATGTCCTCTATGTTCCCGTAACACAGCTTGACCTTGTTTCAAGATATATCGGTGCCGACAGTGATGGTATAAAGCTTAATAAATTAGGCTCAAGCGAGTGGCAGAAAACCCGCAGCCGTGTTAAAAAAGCGGTTAAAGATATGGCAAAGGAGCTAACACGCCTTTATGCAAAAAGAATGGCGGCAAAGGGCTATGCCTTTTCACCCGACACTGATTTGCAGAATAACTTTGAACGCAGATTTCCTTTTGAGGAAACCGAGGACCAGCTTCGCTGTGTGAATGAAATTAAGTCTGATATGGAGCGTGGCGTTCCTATGGACAGACTGCTCTGCGGAGATGTGGGTTTTGGGAAGACCGAGGTTGCTTTGCGTGCTGCCTTTAAATGTATTTGTGAGGGTAAACAGTGTGCGCTGCTTGTCCCTACCACAATTCTTGCCTGGCAACATTATAATACGGCACTGAGAAGAATAGGAGAACTGCCTGTAACCTTAAAGCTTCTTTCCCGTTTTGTTCCGCCAAAACAACAGGAGAATATAGTAAAAGAGGTTGCAAAGGGCAGGGTTGATATGGTAATCGGCACCCATCGCCTTATTTCAAAGGATGTTAAGTTCAAGGGTTTGGGTCTTGTTATTATTGATGAGGAACAACGCTTCGGTGTTGCACAAAAGGAAAGACTTAAGGAACTTTATCCTTATGTTGATATACTAACCCTTTCGGCAACCCCTATTCCCAGAACGCTTAATATGGCTATGACGGGACTTCGCGATATGTCTACCCTTGATGAAGCGCCGGGGGACAGACATCCTGTTCAGACCTATGTTTTAGAGCAGAGTAATTCCATACTTTACGATGCAATAAGAAAAGAGCTAAGACGAGGCGGACAGGTTTATTATCTTCACAACAGGGTAGAAACCATCGATAAGGTTGCAGCCCGAATTAAAATTGCTATACCCGAGGCGAGAATAGAGGTTGCTCATGGTAAAATGAATGAGGAAACTCTTTCAAATGTCTGGCAAAGACTGATGGAACATGAGATAGATATTCTTGTGTGCACCACCATTATTGAAACAGGCGTGGATGTGGCCAATGTAAATACCCTTATTATCGAGGACGCCGACAGAATGGGACTTTCTCAACTTCATCAGTTAAGAGGAAGAGTAGGTCGTTCCTCCCGAAGAGCCTATGCTTATTTCTGCTTTAAAACAGGAAAGGTGCTAAATGAGGATGCAGTAAAACGTCTTCAGGCTATAAGAGAGTTTACCGAGTTCGGCTCCGGCTTTAGAATTGCTATGCGCGACCTTGAAATAAGGGGCGCGGGAAGTATTCTGGGCGGTGCACAGCATGGTAATATGGAAGCGGTAGGCTATGATATGTATTTAAAGCTTCTTGGTGAGGCTATGAAAGAAAATGAGGGAGTGGAGGAAAAGCCTGA
>CAJGBV010000040.1 GCA_904501755.1 Clostridiaceae bacterium
AGTGGTACGCGAGCTGGGTTCAGAACGTCGTGAGACAGTTCGGTCCCTATCTGTCGTGGGCGTAGGATATTTGAGAGGATCTGTCCCTAGTACGAGAGGACCGGGATGGACGTACCTCTGGTGCACCAGTTGTTCTGCCAAGGGCATAGCTGGGCAGCTAAGTACGGATTGGATAAACGCTGAAAGCATCTAAGCATGAAGCCAGCCTCAAGATTAGATATCCCATAGCATAAGCTAGTAAGGTCCCCGGAAGACTACCGGGTTGATAGGCACCAAGTCTAAAGGCAGTGATGTCTGAGCTAGGGTGTACTAATAGACCGAGGGCTTGACCTATATTTCGATTCTCACAGTTACTTTGTTCAGTTTTGAAGGTGTGAACCAAGCAGTCACTTAGGTGACTGCTTTTTTGTCTTTAAAAAGGCAAAAGCCCGTCTTTTATTCATAATATGGTAATTGAAATATTAAAAGATATATGTTATACTGTTTTGGTAATAAATTATAAAGGATTTTGATTATGAAAAGACTTATTGTGTTTTTACTTATATTTGCACTTGTGTTTTCCTTTGCGGGCTGTAAGGATGACAAGCTTCTTGAAAATGAGGAGGTTTTGTTCGATATAACCTCTTCCAATACCGATAACTCATCCATTCCTTCTGACACTTCTTCAACAGAGTCTGAAAGCACGGAAGAGAAAAATACTCCTTCAGAAAATTCTTCTCAGGATACATCATCTGGCGTATCTTCTGAGCCTGTAAATAACGGGGAAATTATTGATACAGGTATGAATTTGGTTCAGTCAGGCGGTATATATTTTCCCGATATAAATGAAACCTATAAATATGCCTATGAAATTTACAGAGATATTGTAAACAGCACCTTTTCCTATGACGAGGATTTAGGTGTTTATGAGATAGTAAAGGATGGCTCGGTTGGTTATTACTGGAGGGTTAATGACACTAGATTTGATTCTGTAGAAGAGCTTGAATCCTATCTTGATTCATTCTTCACCGACGAATGTCAGAAAACCTTTTATGACCCATCACGTTTTGTCGACCATAACGGACATCTCTATGCCATTGTTGGTGTTGTAGCGCAGGACCCTACCTATGCAGGTTGTTCCTTTACCCTTACAAAGCAAACAAAAAGACGTATATATTTTGACTGCACAGGTTATTATTATAAAACCTATGAGGAAATTGATGCGTCACAACCCCTCTTTACAACAGTTCCCGAAAATCCTGAGAAATACAACACAAAAACTGTTTCTTTTGTTCTTCAGTCAACCGAAGATGGTATGAATTGGCGGTTTACACAGTTTGAGCTTATATAAATGAAAAGAACGAAATTAAAGGACAGACTTTTGCCTAACTATACAAAAGGTGAAGAGATTTTTAATATGGTCACTCATATTGTGGGTGGCGGTCTTGGTGTGATTTACCTTGTTATTGCTGTGCTTATAGGAGCTTTCAAGGGAAACCCCTGGGCAATAGTATCGGGAGCAATTTACGGTGTTTCAACCGTTACTCTTTTTACTATGTCAAGTGTGTATCATGGGCTTAAAGCAGGGATTGGTAAAAAGGTACTGCAGATACTCGATCACTGTACTATTTATTTTATGATAGCGGGTACATATACACCAATTACTATTGGATGTATGCGGGAAAAATATCCCTTTATTGCCTGGATTGTTTTCGGCGTGGTTTGGGCACTTGCTGCTCTTGGAATCACCCTTACGGCAATAGATATTAAAAAATACGAAAAATTTGCAATGATATGCTATCTGGCTATGGGCTGGTGTATTATTATTCCTATAAAGCAAACCGTTGAATGTATCGGTGTTGGTGGAATTGTCTGGATGCTTATAGGCGGAATTCTTTATACTATCGGTGCTGTGCTTTACAAAGTAGGAATAAAGAAAAAATATATACATTCCGTGTTTCATATATTTGTTGACTTAGCAAGTATTGCACAGTTCGTGGGGATTGTTTTTTATGTGCTGTAAAAACTATGAATTTATACTTTTCGACCTTGACGGAACATTGACCGACCCATTTGAAGGAATAACAAATTCGGTTGTATATTCACTTGCTTATTATGGTATTAAGGTTGAAAATAAAGAAGAGCTCAAATGCTTTATTGGGCCTCCGCTTTATGCTTCCTATGAAAAATATTATGGCTTTTCTAAGGAAAAGGCCATAGAGGCGGTAGAAAAATACAGAGAATACTATAAGGATAAAGGTATTTTTGAAAACCGCTTGTATGACGGTACGGTTGAGCTTCTTATAAAACTTAAGGAAAAAGGTAGAAAAATAATCCTCGCTACATCAAAGCCGGAGTTTTTTGCTTTACAAATACTTGAGCATTTTAATATCCGTAAGTATTTTGATGTTGTGGTGGGCGCTACAATGGACGGCTCCCTTATTAACAAGGGTGATATTATAAGGGTAGCCCTTGAGAAAATCGGTTCACCCGTAAAAGAAAAAAGTATTATGATTGGCGACAAAAGCCACGATATAATCGGTGCAAAACAAAACGATATTGACAGTATAGGTGTGCTTTACGGCTTTGGAAGCAGAGAAGAACTGTGTGGAGCGAGTTCTAATTATATTGTCGAGGATTTTGAAGAAATAGAAAAAATTTTAATAGAGGAGTAAGTGCTATGAAAAAAGCCATATTACTTGGAGATTCTATACGTGAATGGTATACTCTCAATGTTGTAGAGGAGCTTAAGGGAAAGGTAGAGGTTATTTGGCAAAAAGGCGATAACGGACGTTTTGCGGCTTATACCCTTGGACAGTTGGGTGGTCTTCTCAGCGAACACGGAAAGGTTGATATTGTTCATTTTAACAATGGCTATTGGGATATGAGCACACTACCCTTTACTAATGAGAAAACTTTCCCCATTCCTGAATATCAGCACTATTTAAGAAGAATTATAAAGCTTGCACGTGCTGCGGGTGCAAAGGTTGTTTTTGCTACCACTACACCACTTCCTGCAGATAATACAGCAACCGATAATACCGGAACAGGGGTTAATTTTAATCTTGAAAAGGACACCGTTGTTGAGTATAATAATGCAGCTCTTGAAGTGATGAAAGAGGAAAACGTTCCGGTTAATGACCTTTATGCAATAGCTAAAAAGCACCCAAGATATTATAAGTGCGAGGATAATCTTCATCATACTCCTGAGGGTAATGCAGTTCTCGGCAAAGCAGTAGCAGATTTCATTTTAAAAGAACTTGATATGCAGTAAAAAAAGCTTGAGTTTACAAAAGTAAACTCAAGCTTTAAATATTTAGAATTCATTGGTGAGTTTTCGTGAAAATAACTCATCAAGGGCTGATATTGGGTCTTTTCCGTCATAAAGAATGGTATATACCGTCTGGCAAATTGGCAGGTCAACGCCGTCCTTTTTCCCCATATTAATAAGAGCTTTAACGGTGTAATATCCCTCAGCCAAGCTTTCAAAGGACTCCTTTTTAATAAAGCTTTCACCAAACTGTCGGTTGTGGCTGTACTTTGAAAATACGGTAGCCTCGTAATCACCTAAATGGCAAAGTCCGTAAGCACTCATTTCATTTCCGCCCTCAGCCTTTATAAGACGTGCAATTTCTCTTGTTCCCCTTGCCATTAATGCGCCTTTAAGGGAGGAAAGTCCTATTCCGTCAAGCATTCCTGCCGCAATACCGATTACGTTTTTTGCTGCCGCACCGATTTCGTTTCCAATAAGGTCGGCGCCGTAATAAAAACGGATAAGACTGCTGGAAAATTCCTCTACGAGAAGCTTTTTGATATCCTCGTGTTTACTGTCTATTACCATGCAATTAGGAATTCCGTGATAAAATTCCTGAACGTGACCTGGGCCTATCCATACAGCAACCTTGTTAGTGGGGTCAATGTTGTCTTCTGCTATCTGACTTAACCGTCTGCCTGTGGAAATTTCGATACCCTTCATACAAAGGATGAAAATTTTATTTTTAAGCTCATATTTTTTAAGCTGCTCGAAAAGACCTTGAAGAGCCTGAGAGGGAATGGAAATAACAATAGCCTCAGCGTCTTTTATACAGGAAAGGTCGGTGGTAAGCTTTACGCTTTCGGGCAGAGTCAGCAGTGAATTGCTTCTTGTCTTTAAAAAGTCCTGCATTTCCTTAGCCTCAGCAAGGCCGTAAAGGGTTACATCGTGATGTCGGGTGTCAAGATACCAGGTGATAAGTGAACCCCATCTACCCGGGCCGATAACAGTAATTTTCATCTCTAAATCTCCTAAAATTTACTTATATATTTATTTTACCACATAAATAAGAAAAGGTACAATAAAAATTTACAATATATTATTAAATATATTGCAAAAAAATATATGGTATGTTATATTAAAGACATAAAGGCGGTGTTATTGTGAATGTAGAAAAACTTAAAAAAGAAGCTAAAGAAAAGGGCTTCGAATATGAAAAAATGGGCAGACAGCTTGTTTGGCACGACGAGTTTGACAAGCCGTTTATTGACAAGGAAAAATGGTGCTTTGTTCACGCAATGAACACTTCTGACAATGAGTACGACAACAGCGAAAAGTGCGCAAGAATTGAGGATGGAAAGCTTCATTTGCAACTTCATAAAAGTGACAAAGAGGGTATGCTTGTAACCTTGCCCGAAAGTGTTGCTACTATGTACACTATGAATTTTAAGTACGGCTACCTTGAAATGCGTTCCAAAATTCCTTTCCGTCATGGTGCATGGCCAGGATATTGGATGAAGAGCAATACTCCTTTTGCAAAAGCTCCTTATATGTCTGAGGTGGATATTTACGAGGTGTTCTCAAGCAAAAATTGCCTTGTTTCAAATCTACATAAATGGACTGTGGGTAAACACGTAATGCTCCCGGGTGGTGAGGGTAGCTATACAAGAGCCTATGAATTTAAGAATTATGAAAACCTTAATAATGAATTTCATACCTACGGCTTTGAATGGGATGAAAAATATATGTCGTTCTATGTTGATGGTGAAAAATACGCTCAGTATGGCATAACCGAGGAGGATGAATTCAGTCCCGAAACAATGCCGGGAATGGCCTGCTTCCACGATTTTCATTATGTGCTTTTTAATAATGAAGCATTCACCTATGGAAGAGATTTTAAGCCCGAGGGATGTATGCTGGAGGAAAGCGACCCATTGCCTATGGATTACTGGGTAGAGTATATAAGACTTTATCAGAACCCCGAAAAAGAAGAAATTGTTTTTGCCGATGAAATTGAGGCGGCAAAAAATAAATAACAAGGAGTGAAAAATATGAACAAGGAACTTTCTATTCAGGTTTTCAGTGTCAGGGATAAAATGACAACCGAACAGGAAACGAGAGAGACCTTCAAGGCACTGAGTAGCTATGGTTTTAAGGGTATCCAGACTGCAGGTGATTGTGTATGGGGCTTTGAAAATTATGCCGCCGCTGCAAAGGATGCAGGACTTAAAATTATAGGTACACATTTAGGTCTTGATTTACTTGCAGATATTGATGAGGCTGTTCGAGTTCACAACCTTTTTGAAACAAAATGTGCAGGTGTAGGCGGTATGCCGGGTCTTTGGTCGGATGATTTTTCACCTAAGACTGTAACCGATTTTATTGAACAGGTTAACAAGATAGCAGAGCAGTTCGGAAAATACGGACTTAACTTTACATATCATCATCACGACCGTGAATTTGCAAAAATCGGCAATGAAACAATTATGGATATCCTTGTTCGTGAGCTTGACGAAAAAAACGCCTCATTTGTTCTTGATACCTACTGGCTTCAGACAGGTGGTGTAAGTATTCTTGAATGGCTTAAAAAGCTTGAGGGTAGGGTTAAAATTCTTCACCTTAAAGATTATGTTGTTCCATTCGGTAAGGGCGGCGGAAGTATAACCGAGCTTGGAAGCGGTAACATCAACTTTAAGGATGTTATAAAGGCTGCTGAAGCTTATGGTGTAGAAGACCTTTGCTATGAGCAGGATAATGCCGTAAACGGAGATTCTCTTGCAAGTGCAAAGCAGTCAGCAGAGTATTTCTATTCGATTATATAATGTAAGGAGAGATTAAAATGAAAAAAACATTATCTATTCAGGTGTTCAGCGTAAGAGATAAAATGGCTACCGCTGAAGAAACCGCTCAGACCTTTAAGGCACTTTCTTCCTACGGTTATACCGGTATCCAGACTGCAGGTGCTTTTACCTTCGGTGTTGAGGATTATGCTAAGGCCGCAAAGGATGCAAACTTAGAGGTAATTGGTACACATATCGGTACTGCCGACCTTCTTAATACCGAAGAGGCTGTAAGAATCCATAAAATTCTTGGCACTAAATATGCCGGTGTCGGAGCTTTGTCGGGCGTTAGTGAAAAAGGTTGGTCAAAAGAGGCTTTGTTTGATTATTGTGATATAGCTAATAAGATTGCAGAAAATCTTGCACCATACGGTCTTACATTTACCTATCATCACCACGCATTTGAGTTTGCTTCTTACGGCGATGAAACTATGATGGATGTTCTTGTTAGAAAGCTTGACCCGAAAAACGCCTCCTTCGTGCTTGATACACATTGGCTTCAAAAGGGCGGTGTGAATATTATCGAGTGGCTTAAAAA
>CAJGBV010000041.1 GCA_904501755.1 Clostridiaceae bacterium
GATTGCGGTGAGGGTCCACCCGTTCCCATCCCGAACACGGAAGTTAAGCTCACTTGCGCCGAAGATACTTGGCGGGCAGCTGCCCGGGAAAATAGGTAGGTGCCAACACAAAAAGACAAGCTCAATAGAGCTTGTCTTTTTGTGTTAAGAAACAGTTTTTCTTAGTATTTTTGATAATGGCAGTATAAGAAAACCTACAAAAAAATTCGAAATGCCGTGAATAACATCAAAAGGCAGACCCGAAGCAATCCAAAGCAATGTTTGTTCAAATCCGAAGCCGAACATCAGCACCTGTACAGGTGCATAAAGTACGCCGAAAAGTAGGCCGTGCAGACAGCATACGACAGGGTATACTATCATTGAAATTTTATTTGGTATATTTTTTGGAATAAGCATTGTTATGCCCCAAAGCACAGTCCAAACATAAAGATACGGTATCCACCATAATGCAAAGCCTGAGTAAATTCCGTTAATAAGCACATAAAGATAAATGGGAATAAGGGCTTTTTTACGAAAAACCACCGTAAAAAGCATTGTAAACATTCCCAGTAAGTGAATGTTTGGAAGTATTTCCATTATTATCTTTGAGCAGAACATAAGAGCTGACAGCATTGCAAAAACAGCAATCTCTTTGATGCTTAATAACGGCTTTTTGTTTTCCATTATACTATTTTGTGTATTCAAGCTTATATACTGCACTTTCGTCTATATCGGTGGTATCAACACCGCTTGTTGCATATTCGCCGTTAACGTAAAAAGCCCAATAGCTACTATTAACATCATACTCGGCAGTAATGCCGTTTACAACCTTAATGTAAAGACCGTACTGGCTCTCATCTCCACTTATAAGCTCGTTGTCCAGCAAAGCATCCCCTACGGTTTCTTTATCTGTTTTTACAGTAAAGGTTACGGTTTGTTCTTCTGCACATACCTGCAGAGTAACTGTTTTTTCACCTTCGCCAAGCGTGGTATCTTCAAGATATACGGCGTTTTCCCACAGCCCTGTTTTATTTGCTTCGTTTGAACAGGCGCTAAGTGTGAAAATACAGGTAAAAATAATAACTAATGAAACGGAAATGCTAATAATTTTCTTCATAATAATACATCCTTTCTTTTTTTAACAAAAGGATAAAATAAAAGCACTCTTCAAGGAGTGCTTAAAAAAAGGGTATCCTGCCATACCGAGCTTTGCACATCTCCTCATATTGCCCAAGAGACTTTTACGTGTCACAGACCGATAAGCATTCCGACTTGACCAAAAAGGAGTTACGGCAATGGCTGTTGCTGTGGACTTTCACCACATTCCCTTATCATCTCCCGCACCGTCAATGCAGTGCGTTCAATATTAAACAGTTTGATTTAATGACCTGTGCTTATTCTTTTGTGGCTTCAGTATAGCACAGTTCTTTTTTTGTGTCAATTGCAAAAAGAAATATATGTCTTGTAAAAAGAAATATATTTCTTGTAAAGTGGAAAGAAATAGGTTATATTTATTGTAATAAATATAAATTTAATTATGGAAAAGGATGACGAGCATGAGTAAAAAGTATTTAGGTATTGAATTCGGATCCACAAGAATTAAGGGCTGCCTGATTGATGAAGACTACAGTGTCTTTGCAACGGGAGGCTATGAGTGGGAAAACCGTTTCGAGAATGGATACTGGACATACAGTATTGATGAAATACATAAAGGTCTTAAGCAGTGCTTTGCTGACCTTAAAAAGAACACCGAATTAAAAACCGGAGAACCGCTGAGCAGTGTGGAGGCAATCGGTATTTCCGGTATGATGCACGGTTTTCTTGCCTTTGATAAGGACGGCAATCTTCTGACTCCCTTCAGAACCTGGAGAAATACAACAACTGCACAGGCGTCCAAGGTACTAACCGAGCTGTTCGGCTTTAATATTCCTCAGAGATGGAGCATTTCTCATCTTTATCAGGCTATTCTTAATAATGAGCCTTATGTTGATAAGATTGCTTATATCACTACTCTTGCCGGTTATATTCATTATCTTCTTACGGGAAAAAGAGAAATGGGTATTGGTGAAGCCTCAGGTATGTTCCCTGTAAAAGATAATGACTATGACAAGGAAATGCTTGAAAAGTTCAGAAAGCTAACAGCCGGCAAAATTACTACTGATATTTACGATATGCTACCAAAGGTTAAGGTTGCGGGTGATGGGGATACCTATCTTACTGAGGAGGGCGCAAAGCTTCTCGACGTAACAGGCACACTCGCTTCCGGTATACCTATGTGTGCTCCCGAGGGGGATGCAGGAACAGGTATGGTAGCTACTAATGCCGTTGAACGCGGAACAGGTAATGTTTCTGCAGGCACCTCGGTATTCTCAATGCTGGTATTAAAAGAAGACCTTAAAAATGTTTATCCCGAAATAGATGTTGTTACTACCCCTGACGGCTCTCCCGTTGCTATGGTGCATTGTAATAACTGTTGCGGTGAACTTGATGCCTGGGTTAATATGTTCGGAGAATTTGCCGGTCTTGCCGGTCTTTCACTCAGCAAGGGCGACCTTTACGGTCTTCTTTACCGTAACAGTGAAAAGGGTGAAAATGACTGCGGCGGTGTAACAAGCTATAACTACCTTTCAGGTGAGCATATTGTGGGTGTTGAAAAAGGCAGTCCTATGTATTTTAGAAACGGAAGCACAAAGCTTACACTTGCAGACTTTATGAAATCTCAGCTTTACTCTGCTATTGCAACTCTTAGTATAGGTATGGAGCTTCTTTTTGACAGAGAACACGCTCAGGCTGATAAATTCCTTGCCCACGGCGGTCTGTTTAAGGTTGAGGGTGTAGCGCAACAGATTTTAAGTAATGCTCTTAATACCCCTGTAAGTGTAATGGAAACTGCAGGTGAGGGCGGAGCATGGGGTATGGCACTTCTTGCCGCATATATGGTTGAAAAACAAAAGCTTTCCCTCGGTGAGTGGCTTGACCAAAAGGTTTTTGCAGAAATTAAAGTTTCAACAAAGACACCTGACGCAGATGGTGTTATTGGCTTTAAAGCGTATATCAAGCGTTATAAAGTTGGACTGAACGCGGAAAAAAGTTTGGAGGAAGTATTCTAATGTTGGAAAACTTAAAGAAACAGGTTTTGGAGGCTAATTTAAAGCTTCCTAAATATGGTCTTGTAACTTTTACTTGGGGTAACGTGTCGGCAATTGACAGAGAGAAAAACCTTGTTGTAATTAAACCCTCAGGTGTTGATTATGATGTTATGACAGCCGAGGATATGGTTGTTGTAGACCTTTATACAGGTGAAACAGTTGAGGGAAAATGGAAACCCTCCAGTGATACACCGACCCACCTTGAGTTGTATAAGGCATTTAAGGACGTTGGTGGTATAGTTCATACTCATAGCTCTTGGGCAACCTCTTTTGCTCAGGCAGGATTGGGTGTACGTCCTTTGGGTACTACCCACGCTGATTATTTTTACGGCGAAATACCCTGTACCAGAGCTATGACCGAGGACGAAATTAAAGGTGAGTATGAAAAGGAAACAGGCACAGTTATTATAGAAACCTTTAGCGGTATTGAGCCTCTTAGCATTCCTGCTGTACTCGTTAAGAGTCACGGTCCGTTTGCTTGGGGTAAGGACGCTGATGAAGCTGTGCATAATGCAGTTGTTCTCGAAGAGGTTGCAGCTATGAACTATAGAGCTATAACTCTTAATCCACAAGTGAAAGATATGCAAAGCGTTCTTCTTGATAAACATTATCTTAGAAAACACGGCAAAAATGCTTATTATGGACAGGGGAGTTAATTGTGGGAAAGTTTTTGATAGGTTGTTGCTATTATCCTGAACATTGGGATGACTGCGAATTGCAAGAGGATATTTTGAAAATTAAAAATCTCGGTTTTAATACTGTAAGAATGGGAGAGTTTTCTTGGAGTATGTACGAAAAGGAAGAGGGTAAATATGATTTCTCTTTCCTAAAAAAAGCTGTCGATTCACTCAAAGAACAGGGGATAGACGTAATTCTCGGTACTCCGACTGCTGCACCACCGAAATGGCTTATTGACAAACATCCTGAGGTATTATGTGAATCACCGGACGGTGTTGTGCTTCATCACGGAAGCCGCCAGCATCATAACCATACAAGCTCTGTATATCTTGATTATTGTGCCAAAATTACAGAGGCTATGGTTTTGGCTTTTAAAGACTGTGAAAATGTTATCGGTTGGCAGCTTGACAATGAATTTAACTGCCATCGTAATGAGTGCTACAGCGAGGCTGACGATATTGCTTTTAGAAAATGGCTTGAGAATAAATATGGTACAATAGAAAAGCTGAATGCAGCTTGGGGTAACCGTTTCTGGTCACTTGAATTTAATGATTTTTCTCAGATTCAGTGCCAGAGAAAAACCACCACTCACAGAAATCCTGCGTTGCTTACTGATTATTATCTTTTCCTTTCTGATACTATTGTTAACTATGCCACTGTTCAGACCAAGATAATAAGAAAGTATATGCCTGAGGCTTTTATAACACATAACGGATATTTTGATAATATTGACTATAAGAAGCTTACCGAAAATTGTCTTGATTTTTTAAGCTTTGACAGTTATCCCGCTTTCCTTGAGGGTAGAAATAAGGGTGATTCCCGTCTTGCCGCTTACAGACTCGAATCAACCAGAGGTTGTAGCGAAAAAATGATGATAATGGAGCAACAGTCGGGCCCAGGCGGTCAGCTATCTTATTTACAGGCAACACCGCTACCGTCGC
The DNA here is from genome assembly GCA_904501755.1 of Clostridiaceae bacterium. Classification (GTDB taxonomy): domain Bacteria; phylum Bacillota; class Clostridia; order Oscillospirales; family Acutalibacteraceae; genus SIG607. Next base: position 4,748 of record CAJGBV010000041.1, read on the forward strand.
AGATAAGACTGTGGACTTATCAAAGTATCGCTCACGGCGCTGTAGGTGTTTTGTATTTCAGATACAGAACAGCTTTGTACGGTGCTGAACAGCTTTGGCATGGTATTTATGACCATGATAAAGAGGAAAATTACAGAAGCAGAGAAATTCGTAAAATTTCCGAGGAGTTAAGCAGAGTAGGGGATATATTCTTAAATCAAAGACAGCATAACGATGTTGCAATACTTGTTGATTATCACAATAACTGTAATGTTAAAGCTGAGCCGTTTTTTACTAATGATAATTGGTATATATTTACCGAACTTAACAAAAAGAATATACATTCTGATATCATTTATAATTTGGATGGTATAGAAAAGTATAAGGTGCTTGTAATTCCACATATCGCTATTATGAATGAGAAAACTGTAGAAAAAATCAAGAGCTTCACCGATAACGGCGGAATAGCGATTATTTCTGCAAGAAGCGGTATTAAGGACGAATTTGCTAATTATCGCTTACTTAAAGGAACAGGTATACTTAAAGAGCTTACGGATAGCAGTGTTGAATGGTTTACTTCACAGCCTGAACATTCAAAGCAGTTCGTTAAAATGGCTGATAAAACCTATGCGGTGGATAAATATTATGAAATGCTTAGCACTGTAAATGGCGAGAGTGTTGCTGAATATACAGAGGGCTTTTGTAAGGATAAACCTGCTATTGTTAAAAACGGAAATGTTTATTATGTGGGCTTTTATACCTACAGCTCAGCAGATGTATATACCGATATAATTTCTCAGTATGTTGCTGTTACTCATTCGATAAACCCAATGGTTGAAGAAATTCAGCTTGGCGCATATAGAATATACCTTAATTACAGTGAAAACGAGGTTGATTTTAAGGGATATGATGTTATCAGCCAAAGGGAAATTGATGCTATCGAGCCTTATGGTGTGGTACTTATAAAAAATAATTAAAAAAATAAAAATAATGCTTGACAAACGGTATGGGATATGATAATATATCAAGGTCGCAAGACGAAATACAGTTGGTGCTGATTGCGGTGAGGGTCCACCCGTTCCCATCCCGAACACGGAAGTTAAGCTCACTTGCGCCGAAGATACTTGGCGGGCAGCTGCCCGGGAAAATAGGTAGGTGCCAACACAAAAAGACAAGCTCAATA
>CAJGBV010000042.1 GCA_904501755.1 Clostridiaceae bacterium
ATATCCAAGTTTTAAAACAGCGGTCATAACAGCATCCCTGTCATCACTTGCATAAAGGGTTATAGCATTTTCGAAAGCATCATTTTTGCTAACAGCAGTTTTTCCTGCTTTAGAGTTATCAGCTACCCAGTTAATCTGTTTTATAATACGGCTTAATTGTGTATAGTTTATGTTTGAAGAGAACTCAAAAGATGTTCCGCAATTCTTTACCATTTCAGCAAAATTCTCAAGAGGAACAGCACAACCGCCTACAGCAGTCTTAACAACTCCTACACCTTTTTTTACAGCAAGTATAGCATCAGCAATCGCCATACCGTTTTTATTGTTACAGAACACACCTATTTCAGCTTTATTACCTGTTTTCTCACAAACATCTGCAGCAAAAGCGGCAAATTCATCCGGCATCATTGTTTCTCCTGCACTGTCATAAAGAGAAACAGCAGTTGCACCTGCTTCTATAGCAGTTTTAACGGCATCATAAAGGAAATCGCCCTCAGTGCGTGTAGCATCAATAGCACAGAACTCAACATCGCTTACCTTCTCTTTAGCCGCCTCAATAAGAGAAGCTATAAATGGAAGCATTTTATCGGGCTTTTTATGGCAAATATATTCCATTCCAACAGGAGAAACAGGAAGTTCAATTCTGATTCTACCCTTGTTAGCGCCTGTAAGAGCAGCGGCAGCATTATCAATACTATCCTTACTCATTCCGCCACAAACAGAAATAACGCTGTTCTTAACAAATGATGATATAGTTTTAACAAGCAGTATATCGGTTCTAATATTTTCAATTGCAGGTAGCTCAATAATATCAACATTAAGATTTTCAAGCTGTCTTGCAATCTCAATCTTCTCCTTAAAGCTATACTTCACTTCTTCACTGCAAAGTGTTGTGTCAGCGATTCTGATTTTGTTCATAATCTTTCTTCCTTTCTCACAATAAAAAATCCCTGAAACTAATATAGTTTCAGGGACGAAATATATTCGCGGTACCACCCTAATTACCGTTATAAACGGTCACTCAGTAAGACTCCAACAAGCCTTTTGCCTTGATAACGGGACAATCCGTAACCGCTTACTTATAGTTTCAGCAGTTCTGCTCCGGAACGAGACTTACTTTATTTTGCTTTACTGACTCACACCAACCGTCAGCTCTCTGAAAACAGCTCAAATAAAGAATAATTCCTTCATCGCATTTAAAAATTTGAAATTATTATAGCACTATGTTTTTAATTTGTCAACTATTATTTTTTTGCTTAAAAATTTGATACAATCAATATGAGGTGTAGCCGATTTATCGGCGTGTGAAATACAGCTCTACACCTCATCCACCGCAAGCGGTCCCCCTTCCCCTCCAAACAAAGGGGAAGGCTTTTTTATACTCCGGCAAGGTGAAGCTTTAACTGTGCAAGGTCGGTGGTGCTAACTTGACCGTCACCGTTAAGGTCACCAGCAAGTGCACCTATATCGGTAAGTTCACTTGCTCCCGCAAGGAAAAGCTTCATAACCGCCAAGTCAGTGGTATTAACTTCACCGTCACCGTTAGCGTCGCCATATAACGAACGATACTCAGCTAACTCAAAACGTTGACTTTGCACAGAATCGTTTTCATACAACGAAATATTAGCTCCATCAAATATGCAATCACCGTATATCCATCCGTTCCCTGTTATGCTTAAATCACTAGCCAACTTTGCCTTAGAAACTAATGCATAACCACTCAAGTTCCTTCTTATATACCACCTTTGAAAATCTGTATTATCGTCAGGAGAACAACCAATATTAGCACCGTTTTCAACAGACAAATCAGTAACTCCCAAGCATCCTCCTGTTTTTACATTTACTATTTTATACGAAAGGTCTTCTTGCTTTATAAATTTCCACTCATTATTACCATTAGCAGTTTCAGACGCAAGATATACATTACTTGTAGACGTATCAAGTGCTACGTAATATCCTGAAACAGGATTACGAATTTTAGTTATAAAATAATCGCCCATATCCAAGGCATCAACAATATAAAAACTAACCATTTGAGAATCTACTGTTGTGTCACCGTTTTTAGCAGTAATATATGCATAATAGGTACCTTCTTGCTCAAATGTATATGATACCCCTGATTTTACATCATCTTCTGTTTTTATTATTTCGTCGAGATGCTTAATGGTAATTTTATATGATGTCGCATTATTAGCACCAAAGTCAAACGTTACACTTTCCCCTAAAAACAAACCGCTTTTAGAAGCTTTTATCCATGGATTAGAAACGTAAGTTTTAGAAACAAAATGCACTGCACCAATAGCGTTTCCATAAGATTTATTGTATTTGGAATAAAAAGAGGATAATGAACTTATCAACGGTGTTCCTTCAGCTACTCCAGAAGTTGCATATCCTTCTGAATAATACACTACATTATTAATAATTGCGTGTATAAATGTGACATGTCCAGCTCCAGGATTGCTTGCAGAGGCACCATATTGATAAGTCCAACTAACAAAAATATTGTATACACTCTGTCCTGGATAAGAATTAATTATATCATACAAACAATTATTTCCCCCATATTTGTTTTTTATATAACCAGTAGATGTTGTCCCTGATTTCGTATTTCCATACATTGTATTGCCGTTGCCACGTACATCTGTATCCAACTTAGAAATTAACCCCAAAGTTCTCAACTGAAAACGAACATACTTTCCACAATAACCATCAAAAGAAGAACCGCCATCTTCTTCTCTTTGATATAAACGCAAGGCACTATCATACGTTGAATAAATTTGAGATGTAATTTCATCAGCTTCATTAGCTGACACATTTTTTAAAGAAAATATACACATAAAAATAGCAAAACAAATAATAATTGACAATAGTTTTTTCATTTAAATTTCCTCCAAAAATAAAAAAGTGCGCAGTCAGAGACTACGCACCGAAAAATACATAGCTCCAACTGTCGCCAAACAAAATTTCAACACCGTCACATAACATGAGAATGCAGAAATAGAGCATTAGTATTTTTACCAAAATAAAAACACTCATGCCTGTGACTTTAAAATATGAAATTTTGTTTGGCAAAATTAGTTTACCACATATTTTCGATAAATGCAACATTTGGGTATAAAATTCGAATTGGTGAATTAAATACAGCTCTGTACATCATCCACCGAAAAATCCCTCAGTCAAAACCTACGGTTTTGCCAGCGTCTCACCTGCCGGTTCGGTCGGTGCTTCTACTTCGTAGAGGTGTCCACCGGACACCCGCACCCTTTACAAAGGAGCCTTAAAAAGCTACATCGTAGGGGAGGATAATTTATCCTCCCGTTTTTGTAACACTATCCTATAACCCCCTCACCACCGTCTTTGACGGAGCCTCTCCCCAGGGAGAAGCCTTTTGGCAAAGAAAAACCTTCTTCCTGTTTTCAAGAAGAAGGTTTATAAAATTAATCAACAAGAAGAGTCCAACCGAAGCTATCTTCAATTTTACCCCACTGAATACCTGTAAGGGTATCGTAAAGATGCTGGGTAACCTCACCGATATTGCCACCGCTTACCTGATGCTTTACACCCTTATAGCACAGCTCACCAATGGGAGAAACAACAGCTGCAGTTCCGCAGCCCCAAGCCTCTTCAAGCTTACCGCTTTTCATAGCAGCTTCAAGCTCGTCAATGCTAAGGAGTCTTTCGCTTACCTTATAGCCTTCCTTACGAAGAACCTCAAGGCAGGATTTTCTTGTAATACCGGGGAGAATTGAGCCTGAAAGCATAGGAGTAACGATTTCGCCGTCAATCTTGAACATAACGTTCATAGCGCCAACCTCTTCGATATACTTTCTCTCAACACCGTCAAGCCAAAGTACCTGAGAATAGCCCTGCTTTTCTGCACGCTCACCGGCTCTGTTACTTGCGGCATAGTTTCCTCCGCACTTAGCATAACCTGTACCGCCACGAACTGCACGAACATCCTGGTCTTCAATCATAATCTTAACGGGATTAATACCCTCTTTATAATAGCTTCCTACAGGAGAAGCGATAATAACAAAGGTAGCATTGTGAACAGCGTGAACACCGAGAGTTTCGTCATTACCGTACATAAAGGGACGAAGATAAAGTGAAGTTCCAGGTGCACTGGGAGTCCATTCCTGCTCAAGAGCAACAAAGGTCTTCAGTGCTTCAAGAGTTTCTTCCTCAGGAAGCTGAGGCAGACAAAGTCTGTCAGCAGAGCTGTTCATTCTGCGGATATTTTCCATAGGTCTGAAAAGCTGAACCTTGCCGTCTTCTCTGCGATATGCCTTAAGTCCCTCAAAAATTTCGCTTCCGTAATGAAGTACGGTGGAAGCAGGATGCAGAGAAATGTTAGCAAAAGGAACTATTCTTGCATCGTGCCAGCCTTCTTCTCTGGAATAATCCATCATAAACATGTGGTCGGTAAAATATTTACCGAAGCCGAGTACACTGCTGTCCGGTTTTTCCTTAGGACAGGTAGTTTTAGTAATAGAAATATTCATAAACCTATCTCCTTTAGTTTTCTGCACCTATCTGCATAGCTTTTCTGTTAATGTCAGCCATATCTGCTCTCTTTGCAGAAATAACCTTTGCAAGAGCGGCATCTACACTTTCAGGAGCAAAATCGTTAAGCTCTGAAAGAACCTTACCTACAATAATCATATTAGCAAGTGTGGGCATACCGTTATCGCTTGCAAGCTTTGTAGCAGGAATATAGAAAACCTTAACATCATCACGCTCTACCTTACGCTCAATAAGAGAAGAATCAAGGAAAATCATTCCGCCGGGAACAACGGTTGATTCATACTTATCAAGAGAAGGAAGATTCATTGCAATAAGAATATCAGGGTTAGATACTATAGGAGAACCAACAGGCTCGTCACTTACAATAACACTACAGGAAGCTGTACCGCCTCTCATTTCAGGACCGTAGGAAGGAAGCCAGCTAACCTGTTTACCATCCATAAGACCTTTATAAGCGATAAACTTACCTGAGAAAAGGATACCCTGACCGCCAAAGCCTGAAAATAAAAACTGTTTAGTAGCCATTATGCTTCCTCCTTATCTGCACTTCTGTCCTTATAAACACCAAGAGGATAGTAAGGAATCATTTTTTCATCTATCCATTCAAGTGCCTGTTTAGGAGTCATACCCCAGTTAGTAGGACAGGAAGACACAACCTCAACAAGAGAAAAGCCCTTGCCGTCTATCTGATTCTGGAAAGCCTTTTTAATAGCCTTCTTTGCGTTTTTAACATTCTTAACATTATTTACAGTAACACGCTCAAGATACTCAGGTCCGTCAAGCTTTGAAAGCATTTCGCAAACCTTAATGGGATAACCGCAGTGGTTTACATCTCTTCCATAGGGAGAAGTCTGAGTTACCTGACCGGGAAGTGATGTAGGAGCCATCTGTCCACCTGTCATACCATAAATAGCGTTGTTAATGAAGATTACGGTGATATTCTCGTTTCTTGCGGCAGCATGAACTGTTTCAGCCATACCGATTGATGCAAGGTCACCATCACCCTGATATGTGAATACAATATTGTTTTCGGGGTCTGAACGTTTTACACCGGTCGCAACAGCCGGAGCACGTCC
>CAJGBV010000043.1 GCA_904501755.1 Clostridiaceae bacterium
AATACTCTTGCAAAAGTCTAATTTTTCATTCTCAATAACGCTGTTATATTTTGACCAAGAGAGAAGCGGATCAATGGCGGGATACTTTCTCGCATCCGAACGCTCACGTGAAAGACCGTGGAAAGCACCTACAACCTTTAAGGTCGCCTGTGTTACAGGTTCTTCAAAGTTGCCGCCTGCAGGGGATACGGTGCCGCCAATGGTAACGGAACCGGTACTGCCGTCAGGCAAACGGACATAACCTGCTCTTTCGTAGAATGCTGCAATATACGATTCAAGATATGCAGGGAAAGCCTCTTCGCCGGGTATTTCTTCAAGTCTGCCAGACATTTCTCGCATTGCTTGCGCCCAGCGTGATGTTGAGTCTGCAAGCATAAGAACATGAAGTCCCATTTGTCGATAGTACTCAGCAAGTGTTACAGCGGTATAAACCGAAGCTTCACGAGAGGCAACAGGCATAGAAGAAGTGTTACATATAATTATGGTTCGTTCCATAAGCGAACGGCCGGTTTTAGGGTCTGTCAGTTCGGGGAACTCGGTAAGTGTTTCAACAACTTCACCTGCACGTTCTCCGCAAGCTGCGATAATAACAATATCTACATCCGCATATTTTGATGTAGTATGTTGTAGTACCGTTTTACCTGCGCCAAACGGTCCGGGAGTACAATAGGTTCCGCCTTTTGCTACAGGGAAGAAAGAGTCGATAAGGCGCACCTTTGTTTCCATCGTTTGGGTCGGTGCCAATCTCTCACTATAGCATTTTACCGCACGTTTAACAGGCCACTTAATCGACATAGATATGGAAATTTCTCGACCACGTTCATCAGTTACAACTGCAATAGTTTCTTTAACGGTATATTCGCCCTTGTCGGCAATAGATTTTATCTTATAGCTTCCAAGCAGATAAAAGGGAATGAAAATTTTATGTGTAAATGGGCCTTCGGGAACTGTACCGATGTGTTCACCCGCACGAACAATATCGCCAACATTGGCGGTAGGTGTAAATTCCCATTTCTTTTCATTATCAAGTCCGTCTGCATAAATTCCTCTCTCCAAAAACCAGCCTGCCTGCTCTGCTAAAACGGGAAGCGGATTTTGAAGTCCGTCATATATCTGGCCGAGCAATCCGGGGCCGAGATCTGCCGAAAGCATATCTCCCGTAAATTCAACAGTATCCCCACATTGAATGCCATCGGTCATTTCATAAACCTGCACTTGTGCTGTGTTGCCTTTTATACGGATAACCTCGCTTTTAAGAGCGGTATCACCCACAAAAACATAGCATATTTCGTTCATAGAAACATTGCCGTCAAATTCTACCGACACCAAGTTTCCGTTTATGCTAACTACCTTTCCTTTATTTTCGGTCATTGTTTTGCCTCCAACCTATCTCCATTTAAAATAGAGTCGTATATATTTTTATATGCTTTTTCTCCGGCATTTGTATCAAACTGCCTTATACGAAGAATTAGTTTCAACTTAAGCGAGTAATAGAAGATATAGTCCTCAGAAAAGTTATCCATAGGTCTTAGAGAATCTAAGATTTCCAAACGGTAACTGTTTAGATATTTTTCTGCTTCCATCGGATTTTCTATTTCTATTGCCGCACTTGCCGCCTTAATATATTCCACAGGAAAAATTCTGTTCTCCGTATCAAAGCTTTTTTTCATTTTCTCTGCTCGAACTTTTCCAAGAGCAAATCGAAGATTTCTCTCACTTTCATTCCAAGCATCGATAAAAGCAGAACCTGAGCTTTCAAAGTTTTTTGGTGGAGATAAAGTAAGTTTCCCCATAGCCGCCTGAGATTTTTTGCTTAAAAATCGATTGCATAGCTCTTCAAATCGCTCTTCAGAAATGGGAAGCGGTGCGTTTTCACTAATACCGTCTAAAGACGGAAGTTGTGAAATCAGATAATATTCAGCCATATTACTTCGCCTCTTTCAAAAGCTCAGTAACCTTAGGACTAAGATAATTTGAAAGCATCTCCACAACTGCTTCAGCAGAAAAATCATAATAGGCACTTCCGTTATTAACAGCAATACGGAAACCACCGTCAAAATTATCATTTGCTTTAAGAGTAATACCCTTTAACATTTTTTCTTTAAGGGATGCAAGCGCAGATTCTTCCAATTTATTAAGGTCTTCCGTGTTCAAAAGCACTTCGATATTTTCCGCATCGGGTTTATTTGCCCAATTTGCAACTATATTGACAATAAGTTGAGCTAACGCATCTGTTGAATATACAGCAGAAACATTTTCACCTATAATTGCATTGAGTTCTCTTGAAACACTTTCTCTAAAAGAAATCAACAAATTGCGACCGGACTGACGGATAGCATCTTCGCTTGATTTTTTCATTCGTTCAGTCTCAGATTTTGCATCGCTCAAAATCTTGTCTGCTTGAGTCTTTGCTTCCGCAATTATTTTATCTGCATCCGCCTTTGCTGCATCAACAATAGCTTTTGCTTCTGCCTCAGCAGTCTCTACACCTTCCTTTTTGATCTGTTCAATAAGCTCTTGGAGTTGCACTTCCATAATCCTATCTCCTTCTTATATTTAATCAATTTTCTTGGTAAAAACAAAGGGAACCAACGTCCTCTGCAGTCAGCTAGTTCCCTTAATATCTTTATAATCACTCGATTCTTCATTATTGTAACACATAACTATTCATTCGTCAATAATTTTATAATAATTATTTTTAAAAACCACCTTCTATAAATCCTATAACTTGGTTTTATCAAAAATATAAAAAAGGCGGAAATGAGAAGAAAATCTTCATACCGCCGTTTTAAGAAGGTATCGCAATTAAAGGTATATACCGTTCCATTTCCCGCTGTAATACTTTTTAGGTTGTAGGTATCGGGAAACAAGGGGACGATTATTCTTGTGTCATTTTGTTAACACAAAAGAACCGTCCCCTTGTGTTCTGTTCCCTTTATTCAGAAGATTTATTGAAAATCAACCGAATTATTTTCAAAATTATCCTTTTAATTTTTATAAAAAGTTTATAGCTAATCAAACCAAATATTCTAAATACAATCGCAGTAATAGCAACGGTTATTAAAATTCCAACTACAAAAATCAACCATTCAAACATTAATATATTACACTCCTTTCAGTTCAATACTACATTATGTGTTTAGAAATTCACTTTAGTGTATAATAAGTTAATCTATGGTTTGTTTTTAGCATACCAATAATATTGTGAAGTAATTTCGACTCTCCAAAAGTTAATATCAACAATGGATAATAATTCAACATTAAAATCAACTGATGGAACACACAGAACCGTCCCATTGTGTTCTTAGAAGTTTAATCGGAACACAAGGGGACGGTTCTTTTGTGCACTAAAATTTACGTACAATATTAAAACTCACCCCTGTTAGTCGGCTTATTTGTCTTATTGATAATCCATTTTTTCTTAATTCTGATAGTATCATGTTCCTTTTCTCTTGATTAAGACTCTGTATTTCAAGAGAATTGGTTAACTTTGATACTTTTTTAATAATCTCTATTGCTTCCTTATCACTTAGCCTCGTATTTGCAGTATCATCATCCATGCATTTTCTTTCTGAGGGTTGGGCGAAAAATTCTAACAAACCTTCTCTACCTAAAATATCTATTGAAAACTCCATATCTACTAATAAAGATTTTCCATTAAGGTATTCCTTTGCACTACTATAATCATAGCTATAAATATTTTCCGTCATTCCTGCTTCAATCGGATTTTCATGTATATATCTCAATACAGTCAAAAAATACTCCTCTGTATCTATTGGTTCGCTTTTATATCTATCTTGAAATAAATGTCCTCTACGATTATATTTCCAATTATACCAATACACATATCTGCTTCCTATTCTCTTGAATATCATTTCTAATGGTTCCTTACCAGGTTTAATAAGCAGATGTATATGATTTCCCATAAGGCAGTAAGCATACAGCATAAATCCGCTTACTGCCTTACAGTCTTTTAATACCTCAATGAATTTTTCATAATCATCTTTATCCTCGAATATCTGTTGGCGGTTAATTCCTCTCAGCATCGTATGATATATTCCTGTTTTACTTAAACGCCTAGCTTGTCTTGGCATCCTTATCACCTCAACAGAATTATATCATTTTCTTTTCTATAAGTCAACACAATAGAACCGTCCCCTTGTGTTCTATGATATATTCCTGTTTTACTTAAACGCCTAGCTTGTCTTGGCATCCTTATCACCTCAACAGAATTATATCATTTTCTTTTCTATAAGTCAACACAATAGAACCGTCCCCTTGTGTTCCATGTGTTATGTGCCTCCCGTTACACAAATTCTGCTAATAAACCTCCTATATAACAGAGAATTAAAAAAACAATTCCTATTTTGGCTACTAATCTAAATCCTTTTTTAATTTTTCCGTCCTTACCTATTACATATAAAAGTAAACATGTCGGAATTATAAACGCAAGCATTGCCAATCCTTGAATAGATGGGGGTAGAGATTCTAATTTTGTCCCCAAACTACTTGAAAATATAGCAACAACAACTATAATCACAAAAATTAGTACACAATATTTTTTCACACTGAAGTTCCCCCTTAATAGTATCCCACATATTCTGTATGATATATATCAATTAACTCATTGAAAAAATCATTAATATTAATTCCTATTGAAACCTCTCCTCCCATTCCAATATATAAACTAGCAGAAAACCCAATTGTATAATTCTCTTCTATAAATTCTGCATTTGCGTAACATT
>CAJGBV010000044.1 GCA_904501755.1 Clostridiaceae bacterium
CTCAACATACATAGACGCCGCACTACTAAGAAGTTCTGACACTTCAAAAAGACGGATATTAAGAGAAAATCTGCCGCTTTGAATTCGGGAGAAGTCAAGAAGCTCTTCCACAAGATTTGAAAGACGGTCGGACTCACTAAGTACAACATCAAGACCTCTGTTCACAAGACTTTCATCATAGCCCACCGACATTTTTGCCGTTTCTGCCCAACCGCGTATAGCGGTAAGAGGGGTACGAAGCTCATGGGATACAGAGGAAATAAAATCATTTTTCAATTTTTCGGCATTTTTAAGCTCGGTTTCCATATAGTTTATTGAATCGCAGAGCTCACCGATTTCATCATTATAACGGGCTTTAAGCTCTTCCTTATAGTCACCCGAAGCAATTCTTCTTGCCGCCGCACTTACCTCTCTCACAGGGCGGATTATGGATTTCACAAAGAAAAGTCCCGACATAGCGGTGAAAATTAAAATTGCAAGTGCAACAGCCCCTATCATAAGACAGGTGTAAAGTATTCTCGTATTACAGGGACTCAGGGACACCACATATCTGATAGCACCGTTTGAATGGCCTGTACTGTCACTTAGAATATATGTACCTGCAAGAATTTTTTCCCCAGCAGTACTCTCCCCCATCCAGAAGGACTGTCCCGTTTCTGCCGCCTTTGCCTTTTCATAGTCAGGCATAGGAAGGTCACGTCTTTCAAAACCGCTGGTGCTGACAATAACATTTCCCGAATTTGAAATGACCATTATTTCTACTTTGTCTTTTGCTGTAAACTGCTCACAGTATTCCTTTGCAGCAAGGGAAAAATAATCCTCGTCTATGGTGGAAAGCTGTGAAAAGCTTTTTGCATATTCCTCTGCGGCACTCTTAACACGGCTTAGATAGCTGTTACGGACAACCACACAGGTTATTGAAGCAATGATAAACACTATTATTACAACAGGCAGATAAACATTGGTTATCCAACGCCTTGTAATACTCTTAAACTGTATTTCCAGTTCCACTTGAAGTCTTCTCCTAAATACTTATTAAGTTTTCCACTTATAGCCCATACCCCATACGGTAAGCAGGTGCTTGGGCTTGGAGGGGTCGTCTTCTATCTTCATTCTAAGTCTTCTTATATTAACATCAACAATTTTTTCTTCTCCGTAATAATCGGCGCCCCATACCTTCGTGAGAATATCATTTCTGTCAAGTGCGCTGTCGGGATTAGTAAAGAAATATTCCACAATCTGAAATTCAACATGAGTAAGTTCAATATTTCTATCCCCTTTTACAAGGGTTCTCTTTCTGAGATTAAGCACATAATCGTTAAGCTTAATTTCTTCCCCGATGCCCGTAGAAGTTTTTTCTCTGTTCATTTGAACACGGCGGTAAAGGGAATCAACCCTTGCAAGAAGCTCGGTGGGACTAAAGGGCTTTGTAATATAGTCGTCTGCACCCAGCATAAGTCCGCTTACCTTATCCATTTCCTGAGTTCTTGCGGTAAGCATAATAATACCCAAAGAAGCACTTCTGGTTCTCAGTTCTTTACAAACATCAAAGCCGTCCATACCGGGCATAGATATATCGAGAAGAGCAATGTCAAAGGAATCGGGAGCTTCATCATATATTTCCAAAGCTTCCTCTCCGCTACCCGCCTGTGCAATAACATAACCTGCTCTCTGAAGGTTGATAGCTTCAAATTCTCTTATAGCCACTTCATCTTCTACCAAAAGAATTTTTTTCATTTTTACTCCTCCACAATAAGCTCGAAAATTTCGCCTATATTGTCCTTGTTAATACCATATTTTTGTGCACTTTCATTCACAACACACAACCATACAAGGCTGTCACTTTCACTTAAATGAGTATACCCTTCTGCATACATTCCACTGTCATAAGCAGTTTTTGACACGACCCTGATTCTGAAAAGCTCCCCCTTAAGCTTACGGGTTTCATAATCGTATTCGTGTATTATACGTTCTCTGTTTTCAAGGTTACGAAGGGTGGTGGTGGAAAACGCCAATTCTTCTGTCAGTTTTACGCTATAGCCGTCTGAATAGTTCATAAGGGTATAAAAACGGGGTATAACGCTGTTGCCATCAAACATATTCCACACCGTAAGATACGCCGCAGAGCCACCTGTGTTAGTGGGAAGCTGATGCATCACAGGTATTTCCATCACAGAATCGCCATCATAATCTCTGCAAGGCACAATAGCAGGGCGATAGGTTGCTGTATTTTCCATAAGAATCGCATCATACAGAGGATTTAAAAGTCTTCCGTCATTAAAGTAGATAACCTCTGTTATCATTCCCGCACCCTTTATACAGTCAACAAACACGCAAAATCTGTCTGCGGAAAGGGTGGAAATAACCGGCTCATTATAGGAAGAAACATTTCCGTCAAGCTCACAGCTTCCAAGCTCTGCAACACCCTGAGAATTAAAACTGAAATATCTTGCAAACGCCCTTGATATAGTATTATCAAGCTGCAAAACCAGAAGGTCCTGACTTAAATTACCATCAAGGTCGCAAAGTGTCAGGGCGGTATAAGATTCCTCCATTAAGGTTATAAGGGTATTGCCTGTATAATCATAAACCGAAACTGTTTTACTTGCGGTACCGTAAATATTCCAGCCAACAATAATTTCCTTGTTTGAGTCGCCGTCCATATCGGTGAAATATACCCTCTCTACACCTACGGCAATAATAGATTCCTGAGAGGCTACCTGCCACACACCGTCAATCATATCAATTACTGCTATATTCATAGTAACAGTATTTTCATCACTGGTGCTGAAAAAGGCAACACCCTCATCCCTCGAGTCACCGTTTAAATCAACAAGGGTTATTGCGGATTTTGTTTCTCCTGAGGAGGGGAATTTCAGGTGGTATTTACTACCTATTTTAGCCTCAAGCGCCTCCTGTACAGGTTGCATAGCACCCGTAAGCTTTGGCGCGGCAAGAAGAGAGTCCGGCTCACTGTCAAAAGGGGTACAGCCGCAAAGCATAAATACAGACAAAAGCACTGCCAGTATAACACTCATAATCCTTTTCATTGCCTTCCCTCCAAATCATATAATTATACATATACATTGTACCACAAAGATACAGAAATTCAAACAGTTATTTTTACATATTTGCAAAAAAATTAACGGCTGCCGAAAGTGTTTCGACAGCCGCATTAAATTATTCGCCGTAATTAATATCTTTTACCTTGAAAGCACCCATAGCATACTTATTTTTCTTAACGCTGAGTGTCTTTGCATAGGTAGCTATATCAGCAGTATATTCCTCGTTCTTGAGGTTCCAACGGATTGACTCATCCATTTCTTCAAGGAAGGTTGTTTCACTTTGAGAATCTATAATATAAACAAGGCATACAAACTTGCTGCCGTTGCTTTCAGCCTCAATAATCTTGCTTTCTCCTGCGGCTAAATCCTTTATATCAGCCCAGAAATCAACGCCGTAGTTTTCATCAACCTCAGGATTGGAAACAACACTTGCGCACTCTTTTACTTCCTTTGCGGGAGAATAGCCTGTAGTAGCGGCACTTTCCTCGGTAAGACCATTAAACTCGTTATAAGCGTCAACAAGGCTTGTGCCACCATTTATCTTGCTCTGATAATCTTCCAGCTTGGTTTTTGCCTCTGCTATAGCGGTTTCATCAAGCTCGGTAGTATTGGTCTGAAGAATAAGAGCAACACGGTAAGACTCATTAAAGGAGTTCTTTACATCCTCCTCGGGAACAGCCTTGCTTCCCTCTTTACCATAAAGGAATTTGAAGTATTCGTTGAGATAAGAATCGTAATACATCATCTTCTTATAGGTTTCTTCACC
>CAJGBV010000045.1 GCA_904501755.1 Clostridiaceae bacterium
AACACAATTTGCCTTGATAGCTCAGTCGGCAGAGCACGCGGCTGTTAACCGCGGTGTCACAGGTTCGAGCCCTGTTCGAGGCGCCATGAAAAAACCTCTTTACGAAAGTAAAGAGGTTTTTTCAATGATGTTTGCCTTTCGGCAAATGATGACGCTAACGCTAATGATGACGGCTTCGCCGAATGATGTCGCTTACGCTAATGAATTGGCAAACATCGCATCATTGCGAGTGGAATGAGCAACATCATATTTGCGAAGCAAATGCATCATATCGCGTAGCGATGCATCATTTCTTTTCGTTCCCACATTGATTTATTACCGCTTTTAAGTTGCAAAAAAGCCGTGAATTTCACGGCTTATTTTTGCACATTGGGATTATCAGTTCTGTCAAGTAAATAATCAATACTAACATTATAATAATTTGCTAATTTTATTAAAATTTCTGCAGTTAATGAAATTACACCGGTTTCATATTGAGAATAAGTGTTTTGGGATACATTTAAATGTTTAGCGATATCTTTTTGTTTTATATCCCTATCTTCTCTAATGCCTCTTAAATTTCTATATTGCAAAATAATCACCTCGTAATTATTATGCAATATCTGCAATAAAGATATTGACATATATCTGTAATACAGATATAATTAAGGTGTAGTTGATTGAAGTTATGCGCTTTTTGGTGTGTGTAGCTTCGGTTGCACACACTTTTTTATTTTTAGGAGGAAACGAAAAAATGTTTGAACGAGTAGGAGAAAAAATTAAAGGTTGGGCAATCATCGTATTTACTTTAATGATGATTGCGTCATTTGTTCTGGCGATAGTGTCATGGGCTACGATTGAAGATGGAGAGCCGTATTATGTTATTGGTGGATTTTTGTATGTGATTATTGGTCCTTTATCCGCATGGCTAAGCAGTTTGATTTTGTATGGTTTTGGAGAACTTATAGAGGAATCTAAAGCAGCAAGAAAAATGTTGCAAATTCAAGTAACTGGAAACAACAAAGATGGTATTAATGTTACAAATTTTGAAGAACAATTGGAAAACATTGAGAAGAAAGAAAATAATCTTTTTTCAGATGAAATAGTATCTTTTAAATGAGGGTGAAAATCAATGATAATAACAAATAGACTTGTCGATGTTGTAAAATATATAACTTTTTTCTTTTTGCTTGGTAGTATAATTCTATTAATAGAGATTTGTATAAATGGTGAATTAGAGTATATTGGATATCAAATAACATCTCTAATAACAATGTATATTCTTTATATTATATTGGGAAGTTTGCTTGCTGGTTTGCCGTTTGAATTAATTAGGAAAACTAACATTAAAAGGACGGAAGAGTTGAGAATTAAAGTCAAACAAGCAAGGGATGTTATCTGTGAAGGAAGTTCAAGCATTACCAAAGGATTAAAAACTTTTTCGATGGGATGGATGTTTGCTTCAAAAGAGGGGATTGAATATTATCCGTTTAAGGCGTGGAAAAATGCAGAGAACATAGCTATTCCATCTAGCAAAATAGAGAATGTTAAAAATATGTTTAACAAAATTGAAATCCAAACATCAGAAACAACATATTCTTTTAAAGTCGAAAAACCAAGAAAATGGGTTAAATTTTTAAATGATATTGTTTGCTCTAAAGAACACAGGGAAATTTAAGAAAATCATGTTTTCAGATCGGTTCCATTTTGATTGTCGGTCCTAAAAATAAAGAACTTCTTCGTAAGTGCTTTATCTTTATTTTTGGTAAATAACCGTAGTCGCTTATACTTGATTTTTATAGGCTATGTGTTATAATAGTGAAAAAAGCAAGGAGATTTGAAATGAAGAAATATTTGTTATCTTCCCTAAAGGCTTTCTATAAAGCTAATTTACACTGTCATAGTACTTTTTCCGACGGTAATCTTACACCTGAGCAGTTAAAACAAGCATATAAAGAAAAAGGGTATAACATTCTTGCTATAACCGACCATGAGGGGCTTTTTGACCACAGTTATCTTAATGATAAAGAGTTTCTTACACTTCCTGGTTATGAGCGGGAAATCGACTCTCCCGAAAAAAAGGGGCAGGGCTGTAACTGCGTAATAGTATGTCATATGTGTTTCTATCCCAAGAGCCTTGAAAATATGGCGCAGACCTGCTTTGATCCTGAGTTTACTCATCCTAAATTTCGATGGATGCATACCCCTGAACTGCGTGACAAAATAAAATTTGTGGGACAGCCTTATAAGCCTGAATATTCAGTAGAAAGCATTAATTATATTATAGAGCAGGCAAATAAAAATGATTTTCTTGTTACCCTTAATCATATACAGTGGTCACAGGAGAAATATGAACAGTTCAGTGGATATAAGGGACTGTTTGCTATGGAAGTATATAATACCTCCTGTGAAAGAATGGGGATTAATGAATATAATTCTATGGCTTATGATATGATGCTTCGAAAGGGTTATAAAATGCGATGTGTTGCAGCAGACGATAATCACAACTTTACACCTCTTGAAAGCCCATACAGTGACTCCTTTGGCGGTTTTGTTATGATTAACGCTGACAGCCTTTCTCATAAAGCTGTTATTTCTGCACTTGAAAAAGGTGAGTTTTATTCTTCTACAGGACCTGTTATAGAGGAACTCTATGTTGAAGATGAAAGGGTTTATATCAAATGCTCACCTGTTAAGAAGATTCGTCTTATAACAGGAAATCGTTATAGCAAGGTTATACTTGAGGAAGGAAATGTACTTACACATGCCTCTTTTCATATCGGTGGTGTAGAGGGCTATTACCGTATAGAAATTACCGATGAATTTGGCGAGAAAGCGTATACAAACGCTTACTTTGAATAATAAAACAGCGAAAGTGTAAGAGGCGTACTCTTAAGGACAGTTCACTCGCTTTGATGCACCACAAGAGGCAAAAAAATTAAATAATTAGATTTATAAAGCAAAACTATCCGCCCGAATTTTTTCGGGCGGATAGTTTTATTGACTTACTTTAATAAAAAAGATATAATTGTAGTATGAAGAAACTCTTGCTTAATGAGATGGTGTTATTTATGAATAATAAGAAAAATGGTATTAAACTTTATAATGTATTATTCCCATTCTGGATGATTTTATTATTTCCACAAATATGGCTTATTGTGATTCCCGGCAATTTTATTATTGACAGTGTGGTTTTAATAATCAGTATGTTTGTATTGAAAATTGCAGATAAAAAGCAGTGGTATAAAAGATATATAATAAAAATTTTTCTGTTTGGCATGATTTCTGATATTATTGGCGCAGGATATATGTTATTAATGTTGACAGTATTCGATGTCGGCCAAATGGGTGATGAACTTTATTTAACTGCACCTGCCTTGGTTATATCAGCCGCTTTAATTTTCATACTTAATTACTTTATTACGTTCAAAAAATCAGACAAATTATTGCGATTAAAGTTATCAATCATATTTTCATTAGTTA
>CAJGBV010000046.1 GCA_904501755.1 Clostridiaceae bacterium
TAATCTTCCTCATTAATATGATGAAGACCCATTCGTATAACCTTTATCCCTTTTTGCTCAAAGTCTTCATAATAATCACAGCACTGTTTTACCGTTTCCTCAAGGGTAAAAGGGACATACTCCCCTTTTTCCACAAGAAAAGCAAGATGAGTATGCCTTAAAACTACAGTAGGATAAATTCTTACGGTATCGGGATGAATTTTTATAAATTCATCCACTGTATTTTTGTCACTCTCCTGCGTTGCCTTAAACAGTCCTGTCATCATTTGAAGACCCAGAGAAAAACCATATTTCTTTATAAGGGAAGATGCACTGTATACATCCTCTTTGCTATGACCTCTTCGATTAGCAATAAGAACCTGACTGTCCATACTCTGTGCACCAAGCTCAATAGCCGACACACCGTATTTTTTTAGTATGGAAAGTATTTCTTCATTTATTGCATCAGGACGGGTAGAAACTCTTATTCCCGAAACCAAGCCCGATTTAACAAAGGGATATGCCGCTTCAAGAAGTGAAATCATATACTGTCTGTCTATGGCTGTAAAGCTTCCTCCAAAAAAAGCAATTTCGGTATTTTCTCCCGAAAGACTGCGGCTTTTAAGTGCCTGTTCAACTGTTTTGGTTACAGTATCAGCATTTGGCAGGTCTATTTGTCCCGTAATTGAGCGTTGGTCACAAAAGCTACATCTGTGAGGACAGCCCTGATGGGTCACAAAAAATGAAATATTAGCGTGTTTAGTCATTACGGCTCAATTCCCATAAGTGCAAGAGCATCCTTAGCTGCCATCTGTTCTGCACGCTTCTTGGTTTTACCTGTACCGCTACCTATAACATTGGAATTTAAAAGCACCTCTACAGTAAATGATTTATCGTGGTCAGGACCACTTTCAGAAGACAAAACATAAGTGAGTCTTTCCTCTTTGTTCCTCTGAATAACCTCCTGCAAGGTAGTTTTATAGTCGTGGAACACCTCATCCTCGGTGTGAGAAAGCTCGTCCTCTATAAATCTTAGTACGTGGTTTCTTGCGACTTCCATACCGCCGTCAAGATACATAGCGGCAAGAACCGCCTCAAAGGCATCTGCAAGAATAGAGTTTCTCTCTCTACCGCCGTTTGAGTCCTCACCGTTACCTAAAAGTAGAAAATCGCCTATCTCAAGTATTCTTGCAAAACCGCAAAGTGATTTTTCGCATACAAGAGAAGCTCTCAGCTTTGTCAGTTCACCCTCAGGCTTATTTTTAAAATTATTGTAAAGATAATCAGCAACTATAACCGACAGCACCGCATCTCCCAAAAATTCAAGACGCTCATTTGAACCATCCTTTAAATGCTTTTCATTAGCATAAGAGGAATGACTAAGTGCATTTTTCAGTAAAGATACATCTTTAAAGGTATATTTTAAATTTTCCTCAAGTCTTTTCATTCTATTCCTCAACAGACTCCAATCCCTGACTTATACTTTCGATAACATTTCCCTCATAGAAATACTTTGCCTGTCTGATAGCATTCTTTATAGCTTTGGCATCTGAATTTCCGTGAGCTTTAATAACAGGCTTTTTAACGCCCAAGAGTAAAGCACCGCCCACCTCAGAGCTATCCATTTTACCCTTTAATACATACAAATCTTTCTTAATTATAAGGGCTGCAAGCTTGTTAATTATATTCTTGTAAAGCGCACCCTTTATCATTTTAAAGAGGGTTGATGCAGTACCCTCAATAAGCTTTAAGGCTATATTTCCCGTAAAGCCATCGGTAATAACGGCATCAGCAACACCCTTTGGCATTTCTCTGGATTCGATATTACCAACAAAGTTAATATCAGCCTTGCTGAGTAGCTTATAAGCCTCCTGCTGAAGCTCGCCGCCCTTTGTATCCTCTGTACCTATATTAAGAAGCGCAATTTTAGGATTGCTTCTTCCCTCTACACGTTTTAAATAAGCATTTGCCATGATACCGAACTGCTGAAGCATTTCGGGACGGCACTCAGCATTAGCCCCCATATCCATAAGCATATAAGGCTTATCAGGTGAAGGTATCATAGAAGCAAGAGCTGGACGTTTAACACCCTTTATACGCTTAACAATAAGTGTTCCACCCACAACTATTGCACCAGTGCTTCCTGCAGAAACAAAGGCATCAGCCTCACCCTCGCTCAGTTTCTTAAAGGCAACAGCCATTGAGGAGTCCTTATGGGTTTTAAGAAGAGATGTAGGTTCATCGTGCATTGAAATAACATCATCTGTATGAATAATTTCAAGGTCTGTAAACTTTACATCATGCTCTCTGATATAGCTTCTTATAATATCCTCGTTACCTGTAAGAACAATGCCTACGCCCAGCTCCTTTTGTGCAAGAGCTGCACCTTCGATTGTACAGGCAGGGGCAAAGTCACCACCAAAAGCATCAATTATAACTCTCATATTTTTTCCTCCTTAGCAAAAGCTGTCAATCCAATCAAGACTACGTTTTGAAAAAGCAGAATACCTTTCTCTTTTATCCCGGATATGTTCGGAAAGAGGCGGAAGTATTCCGAAATTAGCTCCCATTGGTTGCAGATTTTCAACCGACGGGTCGGTTATATAATTTATAAGCGCACCTGTCATTGTAAATGTAGGAAGAATTATAGGTTCTCTCCCCTCCATACAGGCAACAATATTTTTTCCTGCAACAATTCCGCTTGCCGCTGACTCCATATACCCTTCTACACCTGTAATCTGTCCTGCAAAAAACAGTTTCGGGTTCTTTCTCAGGGATAAATTTCTGTTTAAAAGCTTTGCGGAATTAATAAAGGTGTTTCTGTGCATAACGCCGTATCTGACAAACTCTGCGTCCTTAAGACCTGGGATTAATGAAAACACTCTTTTTTGTTCGGGAAATTTAAGATTAGTTTGAAAGCCCACTAAA
>CAJGBV010000047.1 GCA_904501755.1 Clostridiaceae bacterium
GGCGGAGAATATGAAAACGGTCAAACTGAAAAAGAGCAGACAATTACGGTTGGGGATAAAATAGACACCCTTATTCCTCCCGTAAAGGAAAACTATGATTTTGGTGGCTGGTACTATGACGAAGAATGTTCCAACCGTGTAACAACCGAAACTATTGACGGCAGTATATATCTTAATACCTTGTATGCAGGCTGGTCGAGAAATATGGGCTTTGAGGGTTATTACTATGACCTTGAGGCAGAAAACAGAAACGATTATGTCAGCGATACAGTGTCTATTGTTAAGGATAACGTACAAAAAGGCTTTTGTGCTGCTAAGCTTGAAAACAAAAACAGCAGTAATAGAAATGTTATTGCCTTAAACCCTGTAAACGATACTACAAGATATCTTGTTTCTTTCTGTTATAAGGCAGAAAGCTTGGGAGCAGATGTAAATATCCGCTTTGCCTCTATGAATTATAATATTAATAATACTTCCGAGGTAAATGTATATGACGGTGTGTATACAATCACTTCTGAGGATGTGGGCAAAGGCTATCTTTTAGGCGCGGTTATAATCGAAACTGCCTTTAAGGAGAAAAACTGTGACCGACTTGTTATGCTTATTCAGAGTGATACCGCTGCTGACTATACTGTTTATTTTGATACAGTAGAGCTTAATACTCTGGGAGATGATGAAGGCTATTTCATTTTCAGGGATGAGGTAACAGGCGAACATGTGGTACAGACAGGAGAACTGGGTAAAGAAATAACCGTTTATGAGCCTGAAAGCAAGGAAAATAAATTCTTAGGCTTCTATAGTGATAGAAATCTGACAACCCTTTATGAAGGCGGGTATACCTATAGTGAAAACCCCGAAAAGCTTTATGCTAACTGGGCAAAGGGCGAAGGCTTTGAAAACTATGAATCCTTTGACGATAATATAACCGTAACACAGGATAAAAATGATAAATATAATAAATACCTCACTGTAACAGGCGGAATAAGTGAAAAAATAGCCGATACTGTATCGGGTAAGAAGTACGGTGTTGAAGTGAGCTATAATCTTGTTTCAGCCGATGCCGATTTGATTATAAATGTAGCATCAAGTAATATAACAATCGCAAAAGGTGAGGCAGGTACAGGTTGGCACAAGGCTGTATACAGCGTTACTGCTACAGGCAATGCGCTTTATCTTAATATTTCCCCATCAGGAAATATGAGCATTGAGATAGACAACGTAATTGTTTATGAAATAAACGATTATATGTCTACAGTAACCTTTAAGCAGAAAACAGGCTATGGACAAGACCATATAAGAATTGGTGTAAAGGGCTTGACCCTTGATTTACCGCATAATCCTGCTCACGCTACAGATGTATTTTATGGCTGGTATTCAGATAAAGCACTGAGCAGTGTATATAGCGGTAAGACTTTTACAGGTGAGGATATTACCCTTTATGCAAGATGGGCGCTTAACCCCACTGTAAAGGTTAGCTTTGATGACCTTGATGCTGAAAATTTACCCTTTAATGAAAATAACAGTAATACAGTTTGTCTTGATTCAAGTAATAAGAATTCAGGTAAATACAGTCTTGCGTTTGACAGACTGTCTGAAGAAGAATATGAAACATACTCACCTCTTGCAAATAAAAACGGTTACATAAAGCTTGAAAGCAATACTACCTATGCTATTTCCTTTGTGACGAAGTTTAACGCATATTCTTCCTCAAATAAAATGAAGTTTAATTTCTATTGTTCCTCTGCCGACAGCTTTTCTATGGGATATGCTCTCGGTTCAGAGGTGGTAGTTCCTCATTCCTATGGCTTTAGAGTAGGTTATACATATATAAAAACAGGGGATTTGGGAAGCAATAATGTTCTTTATATAGCTATTACAGGCGGCAACAAAAAGAATGTACTGCAGATTGATGATATAAAAATCACCCGAATCGACGAGGGCAGAAACCACGTGTTTGCATTTGATGCGTACAATTCAAAACTTTATGAGGTTAACGGCAATATAGGAACGAAGATAGATTATCCTCAGATTGATACTATTTATTATGAGGTTGATAGTTGGTATACCGATTATGAAACAACTAATGAGCATATTTCGGGTACACACAATGATGAAAAGGTAACCGAGCTTTTTGCTCGCTTTGAAGCTGCTGACCTTAATTTTGACAATTATGAGCATGAGGGCTCTAACAGTAAATATACTGTGGGTGATGATATAACCATTTCAAATGAACAGGTGTATGATACAGAACGTTCTATGAAATACAGTTATAACTATGCAGTAAAGTATTTCGAAACCGCAAATAATGCTATAAGTCTGTTTAGAGTAAATGATAAGAGCTTGTATAAAATATCCTTTAAATATAAATTAACCGAAAGTCAGTCTGATGTGGACATTAAATTCCTTACTGCTCATATAAAGAACCGTTGGAGCTTTGTTACCGATTATGATGAAGCAACCTATAGAATTTATTCGGGTGAAATAGGGGATAACTGGAAGAA